>NZ_CP127294.1:320000-985000 GCF_030285625.1 Amycolatopsis sp. 2-15 | reverse complement strand
GCTGCACCTGCTGGAGCACCTGACCGGCCTGCGCATGAACCACGCGTTCATCCGCCCCGGCGGTCTCGCGCAGGACATGCCGGCCGACTTCGAGGAGAAGGTCACCGCGTTCTGCAAGGTGATGGACAGCCGTCTTCCCTTGTACGACAAGCTCTTCACCGGTCAGCCGATCTGGCGCAACCGGCTCAAGGGTGTGGGTGTCCTGCCGGTCGACGCGTGCCTCGCGCTCGGCGTCACCGGCCCGATCCTGCGTTCGGCCGGCCTGCCGTGGGACCTGCGCAAGACCGAGCCCTACTCGCGCTACGACGAGATCGAGTTCGACGTCCCCACGTCGACCGACGCCGACTGCTGGGCGCGCTACCTCATCCGCGTCGAGGAGATGCACCAGAGCCTGCGCATCATCAAGCAGGTTCTGAAGATGCTCGAGCCGGGCCCGGTCATGGTGGAGGACAAGAAGGTCGCGTGGCCCGCGCAGCTCTCGATCGGCAGCGACGGCATGGGCAACTCGCTCGAGCACGTCAAGAAGATCATGGGCCAGTCGATGGAATCGCTGATCCACCACTTCAAGCTCGTCACCGAGGGCTTCCACGTGCCGGCGGGTCAGGTGTACTCGCCGGTCGAGTCGCCGCGCGGTGAGCTCGGGGCGCACCTGGTGTCCGACGGTGGCACCCGGCCGCTGCGCGTGCACGTGCGGGAACCGAGTTTCGTGAACCTGCAGTCGATGCCCGCGATGGCCGAGGGCGGGCTGGTGGCCGACGTGATCGCCGCGGTCGCGTCGATCGACCCGGTGATGGGGGGAGTGGACCGATGACGTACTCGACGGCAGTTCCGGAGCCGGGGCCGCACGGCGCGAAGACGACGCACATGGCGGCAGGCCCCGACACCGACGTGGTCGGCATCGCGCCCGACCCGGCCGCGGCCGAGGGCATCCTGGCCGACAACCCGCCGGTGGACCCGTTCGAAGAGGACACGCACACGCGGGCGAAGGAGATCATCGCCCGCTACCCGGTGGCGCGCTCGGCGCTGCTGCCGATGCTGCACCTCGTGCAGTCGGTGCAGGGGTACGTGAGCCAGGAGGGAATTTCCTTCTGCGCCAGGCACCTCGACCTCTCCGACGCCGAGGTCAGCGCGGTCGCGACGTTCTACACCATGTACAAGCGCCGCCCCTGCGGTGAGCACCTGGTGAGCGTCTGCACCAACACGCTGTGCGCGGCGATGGGCGGCGAGGCCATCTACAAGAAGCTCCAGACGCATCTCGGTTCCGAGGACGCGCCGCTGGGCCAGGAGGAGACGGCGGGCACGCCGAACGAGCCGGGCTCGATCACGCTGGAGCACGCCGAGTGCCTCGCGGCCTGCGACCTCGCGCCGGTCATCCAGGTCAACTACGAGTACTTCGACAACCAGACGCCGGAGAAGGCGGTGGCGCTGGTCGACGCGCTGCAGGCGGGCAAGAAGCCGGCCCCCACTCGCGGCGCGCCGCTGACGAACTTCAAGGGCGCGGAGCTGCAGCTGGCCGGGTTCTTCCCGGAGGACGAGCTCACCTATCGCGGGGACGTCGACGGGCCGTCGCAGGCCGTCGAAACCCTGCGCGGCGCCCAGATCGCGGCCGACCGCGGCTGGACGGCGCCCGCGACGCAGGATGTTCCGCTGCCTGAGTTGGAGAAGAAGTAATGCCCGATCCCATTACTCCGGTCCTCACGAAGCGCTGGCTGTCGCCGAACTCCTGGCGCATCGAAACCTACGAGCAGCTCGAGGGCTACACCGCCGCGCGCAAGGCGCTCGCGGGCACGCCCGAGCAGCTGGTGCAGGTCGTCAAGGACTCCGGCCTGCGCGGCCGCGGCGGCGCGGGGTTCCCGGCCGGCGTGAAGTGGTCGTTCATGCCGCCGAACTTCGACAAGCCGCACTACCTGGTGATCAACGCCGACGAGGGCGAGCCGGGCACATGCAAGGACATCCCGCTGATGATGGCCGACCCGCACTCGCTCATCGAGGGCTGCATCATCGCCTCGTACGCGATGCGGTCGAACCACTGCTTCATCTACGTGCGCGGTGAGGCCCTGCACTGCATCCGCCGGCTCAACGCGGCCGCGCGCGAGGCGTACGCCAAGGGCTACCTCGGCAAGAACATCTTCGGCACCGGTTTCGACCTCGAGCTGACCGTGCACGCCGGCGCCGGCGCGTACATCTGCGGCGAAGAGACCGCGCTGCTCGACTCGCTCGAAGGCCGCCGCGGCCAGCCCCGCCTCAAGCCGCCGTTCCCCGCGGCCGCCGGCCTCTACGCCGCGCCGACCACGGTGAACAACGTCGAGACCATCGCGAGCGCGCCGTTCATCATCAACGCGGGTTCCGACTGGTTCCGCGAGATGGGCCGCGAGAAGTCGCCCGGCCCGAAGATCTACTCGATCTCCGGCCACGTCGAGAAGCCCGGCCAGTACGAGTGCCCGCTCGGCACCACGCTGCGCGAGCTGCTGGAGCTCGCCGGCGGCATGAAGGACGGCATCCCGCTGAAGTTCTGGACGCCGGGTGGCTCGTCCACGCCGATGTTCACGGCCGAGCACCTCGACGTGCCGCTCGACTTCGAGGGTGCGGCCGAGGCCGGCTCGATGCTCGGCACCACCGCGGTGCAGGTTTTCAACGAGACCGTGTCCGTGCCGTGGGCCGTGATGAAGTGGACCGAGTTCTACGAGCACGAGTCCTGCGGCAAGTGCACGCCGTGCCGCGAAGGCACGTACTGGCTCGCGCAGATCCTGGAGCGCATGGTCGAGGGCCACGGCACCGCCGAGGACATCGACACGCTGCTGGACGTCTGCGACAACATCCTCGGCCGCTCGTTCTGCGCCCTGGGTGACGGCGCGGTGTCGCCGATCCAGAGCGGGATCAAGTACTTCCGCCAGGAGTTCCTGGACCTGTGCGAGAAGAACAAGGCCGCCCAGCCCGAATTGGTGGGAGCTCAGGCATGACGATCGCCCCCGACAAGCCGGCCACGCAGGAGACTCCCGTCCCTGAGGGTCACGTGAAGTTGACCATCGACGGTGAAGAGGTCATCGCGCCCAAGGGTGAGCTGCTGATCCGCACTGCCGAGCGGCTCGGCACGGTCATCCCGCGCTTCTGCGACCACCCGCTGCTCGACCCGGCCGGCGCCTGCCGCCAGTGCCTCGTCGAGGTGGAGATGGGCGGCCGGCCGATGCCGAAGCCGCAGGCCTCCTGCACGATGACGGTCGCCGACGGCATGGTCGTGAAGACGCAGCTCACCTCGCCCGTCGCCGACAAGGCGCAGCAGGGCGTGATGGAGCTGCTGCTCATCAATCACCCGCTCGACTGCCCGATCTGCGACAAGGGCGGTGAGTGCCCGCTGCAGAACCAGGCGCTGGCGCACGGCCGCACGGAGTCGCGGTTCGTGGACACCAAGCGCACGTTCCCGAAGCCGCTGCCGATCTCCACGCAGGTGCTGCTGGACCGCGAGCGCTGCGTCCTCTGCCAGCGCTGCACGCGCTTCTCCGCGCAGGTGGCGGGCGACCCGTTCATCGAGCTCCTCGAACGCGGCGCCCACCAGCAGATCGGCACCGCCGAGACGGCCGACGTACTGGACCTGGCCTCGCGCACCACGTCGGGCCAGCCGTTCCAGTCGTACTTCTCCGGCAACGTCATCCAGATCTGCCCGGTCGGCGCGCTCACGAGTGCCGCGTACCGGTTCCGGTCGCGGCCGTTCGACCTGGTGTCCGCGCCGGGTGTGTGCGAGCACTGCTCCTCGGGCTGCGCGGAGCGCACCGACTTCCGCCGTGGCAAGGTGCAGCGCAAGCTCGCCGGCGACGACCCCGAGGTCAACGAAGAGTGGCTCTGCGACAAGGGCCGGTTCGGGTTCCGCTACGTGCAGGCCGACGACCGCATCCGCCGCCCGCTGGTCCGCAACGAGGTCGGCGTGCTGGAGGAGTCCTCCTGGACCGACGCGCTGCGTGCCGCGGCCGAGGGTCTCACCAAGGCCCGGGACGGCAAGGGCGTCGGGGTGCTCACCGGCGGCCGGCTGACCGTCGAGGACGCCTACGCGTACTCGAAGTTCGCGCGCCTTGCCTTGCGCACCAACGACATCGACTTCCGCGCCCGCGCGCACTCGGCCGAGGAGCTGGCGTTCCTCACGTCGAACGTGCTGGCCACCACGCCGGAGACCGGCGTGACCTTCGGTGAGATCGAGCGGGCCCGCACGGTCCTGTGCGTGGCCTTCGAACCGGAGGACGAGGCGCCGATCGTGTTCCTGCGGCTGCGCAAGGCGGCCCGCAAGAACCGCACCCGCGTCGTCCACTTGGGACAGTGGACCACCTCGTCGGTGCGCAAGACCTTCGGTGAGCTGCTGGCCTGCGTGCCGGGTGGCGAAGCCGCCGCGGTCGACGGCATCACGCAGCACGCGCCGGACCTCGACTCCGCGCTGAGTGCCGAGGGCGCCGTGGTTCTGGTCGGTGAACGTGCTGCCGAGATCCCGGGCCTGTTCGACTCGCTGAGTGAGCTGGTCCGCCGCACGGGAGCCCGGCTCGCGTGGATCCCGCGTCGCGCGGGTGAGCGGGGCGCGCTGGCCGCCGGCTGCGTGCCGACGCTGCTGCCGGGTGGCTACAACGTGACCGACGCCGACGCTCGCGCCGAGGTCGAAAAGCATTGGGGCACCATGCTTCCCGCCGAAGAGGGCCGTGACACCACGGGCATCCTGGAAGCCGCTTCCGGTGGCGACCTCGATGGCTTGGTCGTCGGCGGCCTCGACCCCAACGACCTGCCCGACCCGGATCTGGCCCGCCGCGCGCTCGACAACGCGGGCTTCGTGGTGAGCCTGGAGCTGCGGACGAGCGAGGTCACCGAACGGGCCGACGTGGTCCTCCCGATCGCGCCGTCGGTCGAGAAAGCGGGCAGCTACCTCAACTGGGAGGGCCGCCGCCGCGACTTCGACATCACGGTCGAAGGTACCGGCGCACTCGGCGACGGCCGGGTGCTCGACACTCTCGCCGTCGAGATGGACGTGGACCTGTTCACGCAGACCCCCGCCGCCGCGGCCGGTGACTTCGCCAAGCTCGGCACGCACCCCAATGTGGCGTTCGGTGCGTTGAGCGCACCGAACGCCACATTGGGTGCGCTCAACGCAACCAACGCCACATTGGGGCGGTCGGTGCCGGTGCCGGGGGAGGGCCAGGCCGTGCTTTCCACCTGGCGGCAGCTGATCGACAACGGCTCGCTGCAGGACGACGAACCGCACCTCAAGGGCACGCAGCGCAAGCCCGTGGCCCGGCTCTCGGCGAAGACCGCCGAAGGCCTCGGCGCCGCGGTTCGCGTGTCCACCGAGCGCGGCTCGATCACGCTGCCCGTCGAGGTCGCCGACCTGCCCGACGGGGTCGTGTGGCTCCCGGGCAACTCCGACGGCTCCGCCGTCCGCGCCGCACTGGCCGCGGGCCACGGCGCGCTGGTGCAGATCTCCGGAGGTGAACAGTGAGCCCGCAGCTCATGCCGTTCCTGGCGCAGATGCCGGATGCCGCCGAGCGGGCCCGCCTGCTCGCGGACGACCCGTGGTGGCTGGTCCTGTTCAAGGCGGTCATCATCCTGCTGATCGGCCCGATCCTCACGATCTTCCTGATCGTGTGGGAGCGCAAGGCGGTCGGCCGGATGCAGAACCGCCCCGGCCCGAACCGGGTCGGTCCCAATGGATATCTGCAGTCGCTGGCCGACGCGATCAAGCTCCCGTTCAAGGAGCAGATCATCCCGGACACCGCCGACCGCAAGGTGTACTTCCTCGCGCCGGTGCTCGCCGCCGTTCCCGCACTGATCGCCCTGTCGGCCATTCCGTTCGGCCCGGTGGTGTCGATCTTCGGCCAGACGACCACGTTGCAGCTGATGGACCTGCCGGTGGGCGTGCTGGTGATCCTCGCGTGCTCGTCGATCGGCGTGTACGGCATCGTGCTCGCCGGCTGGTCCTCGGGCTCGCCGTACCCGCTGCTCGGCGGTCTGCGCTCGGCGGCCCAGGTGATCTCCTACGAGATCGCGATGGGCCTCTCGATCGTCGCGGTGATCCTCTACTCCGGTTCGCTGCAGACGTCGGAGATCGTGGCGCAGCAGGCCCACGGCTGGTACTTCTACATGCTGATCCCGAGCTTCGTGATCTATCTGATCTCGATGGTCGGTGAGACGAACCGCGCGCCGTTCGACCTCCCCGAGGCCGAGTCGGAACTGGTCGGCGGTTTCCACACCGAGTACAGCTCGATGAAGTTCGCGATGTTCTTCCTCGCCGAGTACGTGAACATGGTGATCGTCTCGGCGTTCTGCACCACGCTGTTCCTCGGCGGCTGGCGGTTCCCGTTCGTCGGCGACGATTCGCCGCTGAACCAGAACTGGTGGCCGATGCTCTGGTTCTTCGCGAAGCTGTTCGTGCTGCTGTTCTGCTTCATCTGGCTGCGCGGCACGCTGCCGCGGCTGCGTTACGACCAGTTCATGCGCCTGGGCTGGAAGGTCCTGGTGCCGATCAACCTGGTCTGGATCCTCGTGGTCGTCGCGATCAAGACCATCCAGTGGAGCTGGCCGCAGATCCTCGTCGGCGTCGGCATCGTGCTGGTGGTGCTCGTGCTGATCAGCCTGGCGGTGCCGAACAAGAAGCTGCCGGAAGGCGACTACGTCGACCTCACGGGTGGCGGGTTCCCCGTGCCCCCGCTGGACCTGAAGGTCCCCGAGAGCACTCCGCGCCAGAAGGCGCTGGCCAAGGCGGAGGCGAGGGCGGCCCGGCGCAAGCCGGCGGCCGTCGGCACCGCAGCACAGGAAGGGGCAGAAGATGGCGGCAACTGACTTCCTGAATCCCATCAAGGGTTTCGGCGTCACCTTCGCGATGATGTTCAAGAAGGTCGCCACCGAGGAGTACCCGGAGGCCGGTGCCCCGGCCGCGCCGCGGTACCACGGCCGCCACCAGCTCAACCGCCACCCGGACGGGCTCGAGAAGTGCGTCGGCTGCGAGCTGTGCGCCTGGGCCTGCCCGGCCGACGCGATCTTCGTCGAGGGCGGCAACAACACCGAGGAGGAGCGCTTCTCCCCGGGTGAGCGGTACGGCGCGGACTACCAGATCAACTACCTGCGCTGCATCGGCTGCGGGTTGTGCATCGAGGCCTGCCCCACGCGGTCCCTGACGATGATCAACTTCTACGAGCTCGCCGACGACGACCGCCAGCGGCTCATCTACACCAAGGAAGACCTGCTCGCCCCGCTGCTGCCCGGCATGGAGCAGCCGCCGCACCCGATGCGCCTCGGCGACAACGAGCAGGACTACTACGTCAACGGTCCCGAACTGGCCAAGGCGCAGCAGCAGGAGGCCAAGCAATGATCACGGCCCTTCTGGCGCAGGCGCCGCCCCCCGCTTCGACTTCGGTGTCGGTGGGCGAGGCGATCGCGTTCTGGATCCTCGGCCCGCTCTCGCTGCTCGGCGCGCTCGGGATGATCTTCTCGCGCAACGCCGTGCACTCGGCGCTGTGGCTGGTGCTCACGATGCTGAGCCTGGGCGCGCTGTACATGACGCAGTCGGCGCCGTTCCTCGGGTTCACGCAGATCATCGTCTACACCGGCGCGATCATGATGTTGTTCCTGTTCGTGCTGATGCTGGTCGGCCGCGAGAGCTCCGACTCCGTGGTGGAGGTCCTTCGCGGACAGCGGTTCATGGCCACGGTCCTCGGCATCGGGCTCGCCGCGCTGATCGCCGCCGGTGTGTTCCGCTCGGTGGCGAACGTGACCCCGGCCCCGGCGCTGGATCCGTACGCCGCCAACGGCGGTGGCGCGGGCGGCCTCGGGCGGATCATCTTCACGCAGTACCTCTTCCCGTTCGAGCTCACGTCGGCGCTGCTCATCACCGCCGCGCTCGGCGCGATGGTGCTGGCGTTCACCGACCGCCACAAGAAGGGCGGCAAGCTCCCGCAGCGCGAGCTCGTGAAGCTGCGCTTCCGCGGCGAGCACGACCGCCCGTCGCCGCTGCCCGGCCCGGGTGTGTTCGCCACCGCCAACTCCGTGGCCGTGCCGGCCCTGCTGCCCGACGGCTCGATCGCGCCGGAGTCGCTCTCGGCGATCATCGAGTCCACCTCGGCACTGCAGCTCATGCGCGAGCGCAAGCTCATCGCCGACGAGGGCCCCAAGCCCGACGCCCACGCGCTGGTCGGTGGCGACAGCGTTGCCGCGGGCACCGACGAAGAAGGGGAAGGAAAGTGACCCCGAGCTACTACCTGCTGCTGTCGGCGTTGCTGTTTTCCATCGGCGCCGTGGGCGTCCTGGTCCGCCGCAACGCGATCGTCGTGTTCATGTGCATCGAACTGATGCTGAACGCGGTGAACCTGACCCTGGTCACGTTCGCCCGCATCAACGGCGGGCTCGACGGCCAGGTGATGGCGTTCTTCGTGATGGTCGTGGCCGCCGCCGAAGTCGTGGTCGGCCTGGCGATCATCATGTCGATCTTCCGCACCCGGCGCTCGGCCTCGGTCGACGACACCAACCTGCTGAAGTACTGAGAGGGCTAGTGTGACCGCATCATCGTGGCTGCTGGTGGCCCTTCCGGCCCTCGGAGCCCTGATCCTCCTGCTCGCCGGGAAACGGGCGAAGGCCTGGGGGCACCTGCTCGGCACCGCCACCGTCGCCCTGGCGTTTGTCTACGCAGTGATCCTGTTCTTCTCGACGGCGGGCAACGCGACCGAGAACGTCAACCTGTACTCGTGGATCCCGGCGGGTCAGCTCCAGGTGGACTTCGGGCTGCGCATCGACGCGCTGTCGCTGACGTTCGTCCTGCTGATCACCGGCGTCGGCATGCTGATCCACTTCTACTCGATCGGCTACATGGCCGACGACGAGGGCCGGTATCGATTCTTTGCGTACCTGAACTTGTTCGTCGCCTCGATGCTGATCCTGGTGCTGGGCAACAGCTTCGTGACGCTGTACCTCGGCTGGGAAGGCGTGGGTCTCGCGTCGTACCTGCTCATCGGCTGGTACCAGAACCGCCCGTCCGCGGCCACGGCCGCGAAGAAGGCGTTCCTGATGAACCGCGTCGGTGACGTCGGGCTCGCGCTGGCGATCTTCCTGATGTTCAAGTACACCGGCTCGACCGGGTACACCCAGGTCTTCGAGGGCCTGACCAACGGCCAGATCCCGCCGGGCGCGATCACCGCGATCGCGATCCTGCTGCTGCTGGGCGCTTGCGGTAAGTCGGGCCAGTTCCCGCTGCAGGCCTGGCTGCCCGACGCGATGGAGGGCCCGACCCCGGTCTCGGCCCTCATCCACGCGGCAACCATGGTCACCGCGGGCGTCTACCTGGTCGCTCGCTCCAACGTGATCTTCTCCGCGACGCCGGACGGCCGGCTGGTCGTCACGCTCGTCGGCGCGGTCACGCTGCTGATCGGGTGCATCGTCGGTTGCGCTTACGACGACATCAAGAAGGTGCTCGCGTACTCCACCGTCAGCCAGATCGGCTACATGATGCTGGCGGTCGGCCTCGGCCCGGGCATCTACGCGCTGGGCATCATGCACCTCGTGGCCCACGGCTTCTTCAAGGCCGGGCTCTTCCTCGGGGCCGGGTCGGTCATGCACGGCATGAACGACGAGGTCGACATGCGCAAGTTCGGCGGCCTGGCCAAGAAGATGCCGATCACGTTCGTCACCTTCGGCCTCGGTTACCTCGCGCTGATCGGCTTCCCGTTCCTCGCGGGCTACTACACGAAGGACGCGATCATCGAGGCGGCGTTCGGCCAGGAGGGCTGGCGCGGCTGGGTGTTCGGTCTCGCCGGCATCATCGGCGCCGGGCTCACCGCGTTCTACATGACGCGCCTGATGATGATGACCTTCTTCGGCAAGTCGCGCTGGAAGGAGATCAAGAGCACCGACGGGCGCGACTTCCACCCGCACGAGTCCAAGCCGATCATGTGGATCCCCATGGCGATCCTGGCGATCGGGTCGGTGGGCTCCGGTGCGTTCTTCGCGATCGGCGACCGGTTCGAAAACTGGCTGGCCCCGACCGTCGGCGCGTACCACGAAGCCGAGCACGCCCCGATCTCCGCCGCCGCGATCCCGTGGCTGACCCTCGCGCTCGCCCTGATCGGCGCGCTGCTCGCGGTCTGGATCTTCCGGCCCGGCCGGGACATCCCGGTCGAGCGCCCGCAGCGCGTCTCCTGGGTCGTCCGGGCGGCTCGCAACGACCTGTACGGCAACGCGCTCAACGAGACGCTGGTCGCCCGCCCGGGCACCTGGCTCGCGCGGGCGCTGGTGTACGTCGACAACCGCGGGGTCGACGGGGCGGTCAACGGCCTCGCCGCGGCCCTCGGCGGCGGGTCCGGCCGGCTCAGGCGCCTGCAGACCGGTTTCGTCCGGTCGTACGCGCTGTCCATGCTCGGCGGCACGTTCCTGCTTCTGGCGGCCCTTCTGCTGGTGAGGTTCTCCTGACATGACTTGGCTCCTGGCGCTCATCCTGCTGCCGCTGGTCGGCTCGCTGGTGCTGGCGTTCCTCAAGGGGAACGACCGGGCCGCGATCGCGACCGCGCTCGTCGTGTCCATTGTGGAGTTCCTGCTGATCATCCCGTTCTGGGCGAGCTACTCGCCCTCGGGAGACCGGATCCAGCAGGCCACCACGATGGACTGGATCCCCACCTTCGGCATCCACATCTCGTTCGGCACCGACGGCATCTCGCTGATCATGATCGCGGTGATCGCCCTGCTCGTGCCGATCGTCGTGGGCGCGCTCGGGCTCACCGACAAGCTCCCGGCCGGCCGCAGCGCCGGCGGGTTCCTGTCGCTGATCCTGCTGCAGGAGGCGATCACGATCGGCGTCTTCGCGGCGACCGATGTGTTCCTCTTCTACGTGCTGTTCGAGATCATGCTGATCCCGATGTACTTCCTGATCGGCGGCTACGGCGGCGCGAACCGGCAGTACGCGGCCGTGAAGTTCTTCCTCTACTCGTTCCTCGGCGGCCTGATCATGCTGGCCTCGGCGATCGGCGCGTACTCGCTGGCGTCGGACAAGCTGGGCCACGGCACGTTCGACTGGGCCACGCTGGTCACGGTCGTGCGCGACGCGCCGACGGGCACGCAGATCTGGCTGTTCCTCGGCTTCTTCCTCGCGTTCGCGATCAAGGCGCCACTGGTGCCGTTCCACACCTGGCTACCGGACGCCGCGAGCCAGGCCCCGATCGGCGTCGCGGTGCTGCTGGTGGGTGTGCTGGACAAGGTCGGCACGTTCGGCTTCCTGCGCTACTGCCTGCCGATGTTCCCCGAGGCGAGCAAGGCGCTGGCACCACTGGTGCTGGTGCTCTCGGTGATCGGCGTGATCTACGGGTCGATCCTCGCGGCCGGGCAGAGCGACATGAAGCGGTTCATTGCCTACGTCTCGATCGCCCACTTCGGGTTCATCTCGCTGGGCATCTTCGCCTTCAACGAGCAGGCGATGATCGGCTCGGTGTCGTACATGCTGAACCACAGCCTCTCGACCGGGATGCTGATCGTGGTCATCGGCCTGATCGTGATGCGCGGCGGGTCCACCCGGATCTCCGACTACGGCGGCATGGCGAAGGTGACCCCGCTGCTCGGCGGGATGCTGCTGATCGCCGGTCTGTCCGCGCTGTCGCTGCCGGGCACCAACTCGTTCGTGAGCGAGTTCCTGGTGCTCATCGGGTCCTATGTGGACCAGCCGGTGTACACGATCATCGCGACGGTCGGCATGGTGCTCGCCGCGGCCTACGTGCTGTGGCTCTACCAGCGGATCATGCAGGGCCCGGTGCGCGGTGACGCGCTCATCGGCGTGGGCGGTGGCCCGGGCACGGCGATGGCGCCGGAGCTCGGGGCCAAGAAGGCCATCAAGGACCTCGGCGGGCGGGAGATCGCGATCCTGGCCCCGATGGTCATCCTGATCATCGGACTGGGTTTCTACCCCAAGCCGGTGCTCGACACGATCACCCCGTCGGTGCAGGCGACGCTGTCTGCCGTGCAGGGAGGCAAGTAAACCGTGCTCGACAGTCTCATTGAGCCTGGTCTCTCCCAGGCTCCGTTGACCCAGGTGGCGACACCTTCGGTCGACTACGCGGCCGTGCTGCCGTTGCTGATCATCTTCGGTGTGGCGTGTGTCAGCGTGCTGGTGGAGGCGTTCGCGCCGAAGGCCTCCCGCTGGTACGCGCAGGTCTTCGTGACCGTGATCGCGATCCTCGCGTCCGGAGTCTCGCTGATCATGTACGCCACCCGGACGGCACCGAAGGCGGGCGTGACCACGTTCGCCGGCGCGATCTCGGTGGACCGCCCGTCGCTGTTCCTGTGGGGCACGCTGCTCCTGCTGGGCCTCGGCGCGGTGTTCCTCATCGCCGATCGCAAGGTGGAGCCCGGCGGCGCGTTCGTGGCGCAGGCCGCGATCAGCCCCGGCACCGTGCAGGACCGGGCGCAGGCGGTCGGGACGGTGACGTCGCAGACCGAGGTCTTCCCGCTCACGCTCTTCGCGCTCGGCGGCATGATGGCCTTCACCGCGGCCAACGATCTGCTGACGATGTTCATCGCGCTCGAGGTGCTGAGCCTCCCGCTGTACCTCATGTGCGGCCTGGCGCGGCGGCGCCGGCTCATCTCGCAGGAGTCGGCGGTCAAGTACTTCCTGCTCGGTGCGTTCTCCTCGGCGTTTTTCCTCTACGGCCTCGCGCTGCTCTACGGCTACGCGAACTCCGTGAAGCTCGCTGACATCGCCAACGCGGCGGCCGGCTCGGACCGCTCCGACACGCTGCTGTTCGCGGGCCTCGGCCTGCTCGTGGTGGGGCTGCTGTTCAAGGGCTCGGTCGGCCCGTTCCACACCTGGACGCCGGACGTCTACCAGGGCGCGCCGACCCCGGTCACGGCCTTCATGGCGGCGTGCACGAAGGTCGCCGCGTTCGGCGCCATCCTGCGCGTGCTGTCGGTCGCGTTCTCTTCCACGAGCTGGGAGTGGCGCGGGGTGCTGTGGGCCGTGGCGATCATCTCGATGGTGATCGGCGCGATCCTCGGCCTCACGCAGACCGACGTGAAGCGCATGATCGCGTACTCCTCGATTGCCCACGCGGGCTTCCTGCTCGTCGGCGCGATCGCGATGACCGAGGATGGCCTGTCGAGCACGCTGTTCTATCTGCTCGCCTACGGCTTCACCACGCTCGCCGCGTTCGGCGTGATCAGCCTGGTCCGCGACGCCAGCGGTGAGGCCACGCACCTGTCCGCCTGGGCGGGGCTGGCGAAACGCTCGCCGGTGCTGGCCGGGGTGTTCACGTTCCTGCTGCTGGCGTTGGCCGGTATCCCGTTGACCAGTGGGTTCGTGGGCAAGTTCGTGGTGTTCTCCGCGGCCCTGTCCGACGGCATGGCCCCGCTGGTGGTGATCGCGCTGGTGTTCAGCGCGGTGGCCGCGTTCTTCTACCTGCGGGTGATCGTGCTGATGTACTTCTCCGAGCCGGCGGCCGACGGCCCGACCGTCGCCATCCCGGGCGGCTTCACCACGGCGGCCATCACGCTCGGCGTGGTGGTGACGCTGGTGCTCGGCCTGGTTCCCTCGTTCGCGCTGAGCTGGGCGAGCTCGGGTGGGTTCGCGTCGTAAGGGTTCCTTTTCGAAGGCCGCCACGGGATCTTTCCGTGGCGGCCTTCTGCTTGTCCGGGCCGATAAGCTCAGGCCATGCACATCGAGCGGGTGCGGATCACGGACGTCCTGGGGTTCCGTGGTGCCCGCACGGTGGACCTGAAGCTGCCGGGGCCGGGCTGGACCGTGCTGGCCGGCCGCAACGGGTCGGGCAAGACGACCTTCCTGCGGGCGCTGGCGCAGGCCCTCGTGCAGCCGCCGTTCGCCGAGAGCCTGGTCGCCGAGGGCAGCTCCATCGACGTCGAGGTGGTGGGCGAGAGGCCCGCGTTCTGCGCCGGCTACGGGCCGTTCCGGCGGCTGGCCGGGGCGCGCCCGAGGCGCAGTCGCTGATGCGCGGCGAGTTCGCGCGCGTGGCGAGCCTGTTCAGCGAAGACGCTTCGCTGGCCGAAGGCGTGGCATGGCTGATCAACCAGCACCTGCGCGCGTTGGAGGGCAAGGCGGGTGCGCGGGAGCTGAAGGAGTCCGTGCTGACGTTGCTGGGCGACGGTCTGCTGCCCGACGGCTACCGCGTGCGCGACGTCGATTCCGACGGCCTGTGGGTCTCCTACCGCGGCGACCGGTTCCCGCTGCGCGAGATGAGCGACGGCTACCGGACGGTCACGGCCTTGGTCGTCGACCTGGTGCGTCAGCTCGCCGACGCCGGGCTCGGGGTGGACGCGTCGGGCGTGGTGCTGATCGACGAGGTCGACGCGCACCTGCACGTGTCGTGGCAGAAGCGCATCGGGCCGTGGTTGAAGGCGCATTTCCCGGGGATCCAGTTCGTGGTGAGCACGCACAGCCCGTACGTCTGCCAGGCCGCCGATCCCGGTGGCTTGATCCGCCTGCCGGGGCCGGACGAGCAGGAGCCGCCGCGGGTGGTGTCGGACGAGCTGTACCAGCGCGTGGTCTACGGCAGCGGCGACGACGCCGTGCTGTCGGACCTGTTCGGGCTCGACAGCCCGTACTCGCCGCGGGCCGTGGAGCTGCGTGAGCACCTGGCCGAGCTGGAGCTGCTCGTGGCGACGGGCCAGGCGGACGCCAACGGCGTGCGCGAGTGGGAACAGCTGCGCGACCGCTTGAGCAGCTCACCGCCCAGCCGCGTCGACGACGTCACGCGCCACTTCGACGAAAGGTGATCGCGCTGCGCCGGGTGGCGCTGCCCGCGGCCGTTGCTCTCGAGCTTGCACGGCTGACCTCGCGGATTCCTTCTGGCGACAGCAAAACCGCGCGTCGCTTGTGGACTTCCGCCCGCGGGGCCCGCCGGTCGATCCGCTCGCACCTGGCCGCGATGGCCTCGGGCCGAGGCTACTGCATGTACTGCGGCGACGGCCTGGGGTCCACTGTGGACCACTTCGAACCGGTGGCGCTGGCGCCGCGGCGCGCGTTCGACTGGCTCAACCACCTGCTGGCGTGCGAGTACTGCAACAGCCACCACAAGCGCGACCGGTTTCCGGTGGATTTCGCGGGCCGGCCGTTGCTGATCGACCCGACGGCCGAGGACCCGCTGGAGCACCTGTTCCTGGTGCTGTCCATCGGTACTTACCGCGCCCTGACCGACAAGGGCCGCGCGACGATCGAGGTCTGCGGCCTCAACCGCCCACTGCTGGAACGCGGCCGCGCCGCTGCCGTGGACCAGGTGGCGGCGCTGGTGTTCCACTGGTGGAACGGCGACGCCGAGACCCGCCGCCGCGCCATCTGGACCCTGCGCGACCAGCCCCACGCGGACGTCCTGCACGCCATGCTCCGCCAGGCGCTGCTGCCGGGCGCCCCGCGAATCTTCACGGACGCTTCCCTGCTGGATCTGTTGCGTGATCCTGAGCTTCGGGCTGAATTGTCGGCCGGAACGCCGTGAAGGACGCCTTGGAGTTGCCCAAGGCGCCCTTCACGGACCTTGCGATTACGGCGTGGGGGAGCAGGCCGCGCGGCCGACGGTGACCGAACCCGTGATGCCCGAAGCGGGCAGGAAGTCGATGCGCAGCATGGTGAGGCTGATGCTGCCGTCACCCGGGAGCGTTTGGGTGTTGAACACCGCGTTGGCCAGCACGATGCCGCCCGCCTTCGTGATCGGCTTCGTGTAACCCGCCGGCACCGGCGAGGGCAGGCCGGTGATGCCGGCCAGGCCGCTGAACGTCCAGTTGGCGCTGGTCTGCCGCTGCACCGCGTCGCACGTGACGGTGTAGCTCGCGAGCCGGATACGCGGGCCACCGGCGCTGACCAGGGCGGAGAGCTCGAAGTTCTTGCCGGTGGCCGTCGACTTGGTGCTGGTGGTGTCGTTGTCGGGGTCGACCACCGTCGTCGTGCAGGACGACGTGCCGCCGCCCCAGCTCAGGCCGGTTTTGCTGAGCGAGCCGGCCGAGGCGCTGGTCGGGCCCTCAACCGCGCACGGCGCCAGCGTCGGCACCGTGACCGTCGTCGAGCCCTTGGTGAAGCTCGCCTCACCGAGGTCGGCCACCCCCGCGGGCGTCTGCGCGTGAGCCACCCCGCCGGCCACCACGCTCCCCGCCATCACCACCGCCGCGACGAGCCCCGTCTTCACGTTCTTCAGCATGTCCTGACCTCCCTGCATTCAAGCCGCACGGACCGCGCCGGCGAACTCCCACTGAGTGAATATCCGCGCGCCCGTTTCGCCCGTTGCGCTGCCGGGCGTTGATCACTCGTCCGGGCCGGGGGATCAACCCGTTCGGGGCCCGGGCTTGACTTCTGGGACCGGGTTGCCCTCCGGTGTCATGTTCGTCACCGTTTCCCCTGGACAGCGGGTAAACGGCGTACCGGGGGTAGCCACTACTCTGAAAGTCGGATAACCCGACCGGCGCATGAGAGAGCGGAGCCGACGTGTCTGTGTCTTCACCACCCCCGGGGGCGGGAGCCGCCGCTGCACGGGATGGCGCTGTCGAGGACCTGCGCGCGACCGTCGGGTTGCAGATCGAGGACGAGAAGCTGCTGAGGGCGATCGCCGGTGGGCTGGCGGACGTCGAGGCGATGCTGCGGGACGTCGTGAAGAGCGATGTGCAGGCGGTGCACGACGCGGCGTTGCACCTGGTCGAGGCGGGGGGCAAACGTTTTCGTCCCCTGTTCACGCTGCTGTCGGCGCAGTTCGGGCCGCGCCAGGATGATCACGTGGTCATCGCGGCCGCCGCGGTGGAGCTGGTGCACCTGGCGACGCTGTACCACGACGACGTGATGGACGAGGCGACCATGCGGCGCGGCGCGGAGAGCGTCAACGCGCGCTGGGACAACACCGTCGCGATCCTGACCGGCGACTTCCTCTTCGCCCACGCTTCGCGCCTGGTGGCCGACCTCGGCACGGACGCGGCGCGGATCATTGCCGAGACGTTCGGCGAGCTCGTGACCGGCCAGATGCGCGAGACGGTCGGCCCCGGCCCCGGCGACGACCCCGTGGAGCACTACCTCACCGTCATCGCGCAGAAGACCGGCTCGCTGATCGCGACGTCCGGGCGCTTCGGCGGCATGATGTCGGGCGCCCCGGAGGAGTACATCCAGGCGCTGCGCCGGTTCGGTGACATCATCGGCACCGCGTTCCAGATCTCCGACGACATCATCGACATCGCGTCGCCGTCCGACGAGCTGGGCAAGGCGCAGGGCACGGACCTGCGCGAAGGCGTGCGCACGCTGCCCATGCTCTACGCGCTGGCCGACCCGGACACCGACCCGCGGCTCGTGGAGCTGCTGGCCGGCCCGATCGACGAGGACGACGTGGTCGCCGAGGCCCTGGAGCTGCTGCGCCGCTCGACTGGACTCGAACGCGCGCGCGTCACCCTTTCCGACTACGCTTCGCGAGCACGTGCCGAGCTCGCAGCGCTGCCCGCTTCCCCCGCGCGCGATGCTTGCGAGTCGGTCGCCGACTACCTCGTCGCGCGGACGCACTAAAAGGGGCAGAGAAGATGTCCATTTTCGGACAAGTCTGGCTGTGGAGCCTGTTGGCGTTTTTCGTCGGCGCGCTCGTGGCCTGGTTGGTCCTCGTGTTGCCTGCGCGCAAGCGCATTCGTGAGCTGGAAGAGGCGCTGGCGTCCGCACACGCCGAGAACGCGCGCACCCCGGCCAACGCGGCCGCGCTGGCCGCCGCGTCCGGGCGGACGTCGGTGCTGCCGCCGGTCGACGCTCCCGAAGCTCCGGAACCGGTGGGGTCTCAGGGCTTCACGTCCTTCGCGGAGCCGGACAGCGAGCCGGCGTGGACCCGCGACGAGCGTGAGCACGCGCCGACCGAGCTGATCGCCGCGGCGCCGCCCGCCGGGTTCGACCCGGAGGCGGAGTACGACGCCGAGTACCGCACCGCGCTGGAGCCGGACGCTTCGCCCGAAGCGGACGAGCCGGCCGTGACGTCCTCCGTGGACAGTGGCGACGTGTACCGCGCGGCCGCGACGGAGTACCTCAGCCCGGTCTCGCGCGAGACGGACAGCGGTTACCACCACGCAGTCGAACTCGAGCACGAGGACCACGGCAGCGGCTACCACCGCGCGGTGGAACCGTTCGAGAGCAAGCTCGAACCCTTCGAGAGCTCACTGGAGCCCTCGTCGTTCGACAGCCGGCTTGACCCGCCCGTCGTGCCCGACGAGCCGGTGTCGCTGTTCCAGCCCGCGCCCGCGGCGGAACAGTCCGAATCGGACTGGTTCTCGAAGGAACTCCCGGAGCGCTCGCCCTTCGAGGACGCGCCGGGCGGCGACTACCTCGACGAGCCTGAGTCCACTGAGCACCTGACGCCGGCGCCGGCCGTGGCCCCGGAAGCGGCCGCGGCCGCGGAGGATTCCGAAGAGTCCACAGAGGAACCCCTGGAGCCCGGCGGCCTGCCCAAGCGCCAGCCCCGCGAATCCCCGCGCGGCGGCTTCGACCCGCCGCGGCCGATCCAGCCGTCGATGCGCCCGGTCGAACGCCGCGACCCGGATCTCGCGGGCGCGCACAGCGGTTCGCTGTTCGAGCCGTCGGTACAGCCCAACCAGGTCGCCGCCATGGCCGCCCCGGAACCACCCCCGGCCCGCGACACCGGCGAGGACTCCGTGCCGCCCGGCCCCTTCGGCCCCGGCTCCGCCATGCCCCGCCCCGGCGGCGGCCGCCCGTCGGACGCCTTCACGGTCAAGGCCAGCGTCACAGCTTTGCGGTACTGCACCGAGGAATCGCCGCAGTTCCCGCGCATGGTTGCCGAAGTCTGGTTCCGCACTTCCGCTGACGCCGAACGAGTCGGTTTCAGGCCGTTGAGCTAACCCACTGTCGACAGACCAAAAAGGCCGCTGCCCCGTTGTGGGCAGCGGCCTTCTTGTTGAAACCCTTTAAACGACAGTCCAGGTGTCCTTGCCGCGCAGCAGGCCCTGAAGGTCCGGCTTGCGAGCCGCACGGGCCTCTTCCACCTGAGCCCGAGCACCGTCGTCGTAGGTCGGGCGTTCGACCTGGCGCAGGATGCCCGTGGGGACGTGCGTCAGGTTCTGGTCGCCCAGGCGGGTCAGGGCGAAGGCGTACGACGTGTCGGCGATGGTCGGGTCGTGGACGACCAGGTTGTCCTCGCCGATGTCACTCACCTTGGCGATGTCCAGGCCGCCCCACTCGCCGCGGCGGACGCCGAACTCGCCTTCCGCGCCGAAGCGCAGGGGCTCGCCCGCCTTCAAAGGAATCAGCCGGGAGGCGGCCTCGTCCTTGTCCTTCAGAACGTCGAAGGCGCCGTCGTTGAAGATGGGGCAGTTCTGGTAGATCTCGACGATCGCGGAGCCGCGGTGGCGGGCCGCCGCCTCCAACACCTCGGTGAGGCCCTTGCGGTCGGAGTCCAGCGCGCGGCCCACGAACGACGCCTCAGCGCCGATCGCCAGCGACAGCGGGTTGAACGGCGTGTCCACCGAACCCATCGGGGTCGACTTGGTGACCATGCCCTGGCCCGAGGTCGGCGAGTACTGGCCCTTGGTCAGGCCGTAGATCCGGTTGTTGAACAGCAGGATCTTGATGTTCACGTTGCGGCGCAGCGCATGGATCAGGTGGTTGCCGCCGATGGACAGCGCGTCGCCGTCGCCGGTGACGACCCACACCGACAGGTCCGGGCGCGTGGTGGCCAGGCCGGTCGCGATCGACGGCGCGCGGCCGTGGATCGAGTGCATGCCGTAGGTGTTGAGGTAGTACGGGAAGCGCGACGAGCAGCCGATGCCCGAGATGAACACGATGTTCTCGCGCTTGAGGCCCAGCGTCGGCAGGAACGACTGCACGGCGTTGAGCACCACGTAGTCACCGCAGCCCGGGCACCAGCGCACTTCCTGGTCGGACTTGTAGTCCTTGGCCTTCTGCGGTTCGTCGGTGGTGGGAACGAGGTCCAGACCACCGAGCTGCGGCAGTCCGAGATCGATGGCGGTCACTTGACGCCCTCCGGAACGGTGCTGGTGATGATGTCGGCGAACACGTTCTGCAGCTCTTCGGCCTTGAACGGCAGCCCCGCCACCTTGGTATACGAGTGCACGTCCACCAGGAACTTCCCGCGCAGCAGCAGCGCGAGCTGGCCCAGGTTCATCTCCGGCACCACGACCTTGTCGTAGGCCCGGAGCACGTCGCCCAGGTTCGCGGGCAGCGGGTTGAGGTGACGCAGGTGCGCCTGCGCGATCGGCATGCCCAAATTCCGCACGCGCCGGCAGGCCGCGCCGATCGGGCCGTAGGACGAGCCCCAGCCGAGCGCGAGCACGCGCGCCTTGCCGCCCGACGGGTCGTCGACCACCAGGTCGGGCACGTCGATGCCGTCTACCTTGGCTTGGCGCAGCCGCACCATCTTCTCGTGGTTGTCCGGGTCGTAAGAGATGTGCCCGGTGCGGTCGGCCTTCTCGAGACCGCCGATGCGGTGCTGCAGCCCCGGCGTGCCCGGCACGGCCCACGCGCGCGCCAGTGTCTCCGGGTCGCGCACGTAGGGCCAGAACTCGCCGGAGTCGCTGTCGGAGTTGGGTTCCTGCGCGAACTCCACGCGCAGGTCGGGCAGGTCCGCGACGTCGGGGATGAGCCACGGCTCGGAGCCGTTGGCGATCGCGCCGTCGGACAGCAGCAGCACCGGCGTGCGGTACTTCAGCGCGATCCGCGTGGCCTCCAGCGCCGCGTCGAAGCAGTCGGCGGGCGACAGCGGCGCGACGATCGGCACGGGCGACTCGCCGTTGCGGCCGAACATCGCCTGCAGCAGGTCGGCCTGCTCGGTCTTGGTCGGCAGGCCGGTGGACGGGCCGCCGCGCTGCACGTCGATGACCACGAGCGGCAGCTCCGTCATCACGCCGAGCCCGATGGTCTCCGACTTGAGCGCGATGCCCGGGCCCGACGTCGAGGTCACGCCCAGCGCGCCGCCGTACGAGGCGCCCAGCGCCGCGCCGATGCCGGCGATCTCGTCCTCGGCCTGGAACGTGATGATGCCGAAGTTCTTGTGCTTGGACAGCTCGTGGAGGACGTCCGACGCCGGGGTGATCGGGTAGGTGCCCAGCAGGATCTGCAGCCCGGACTGCTGCCCGGCTGCGACAATTCCGTAGGCGAGCGCCGTGTTGCCGGTGATCTGCCGGTAGGTGCCCTGGTTGAGCTTCGCGGGCGCGACCTCGAACGTCGTGGCGAACGACTCGGTGGTCTCGCCGTAGTTCCAGCCCGCGCGGAAGGCCAGGATGTTGGCCTCGGCGATGTCCGGCTTCTTGGCGAACTTCTCGCGCAGGAACCGCTCGGTGCCCTCGGTCGGCCGGTGGTACATCCACGACAGCAGCCCGAGCGCGAACATGTTCTTGCACCGCTCGGCGTCCTTCTTGCCGAGGCCGGTGTCGGCGAGCGCGCCCTGCGTCAGGGTCGACATGGCGACCCGGTGGACCTGGAAGGCCGACAGCGTGTCGTCGTCGAGCGGGTCGTTGTCGTACCCGACCTTCACGAGGTTGCGCTTGGAGAACTCGTCGGTGTTGAGGATGATCGTGCCGCCCTGCGGGACGTCGCGCAGGTTCGCCTTCAGCGCCGCGGGATTCATCGCCACCAGCACGTCGGGCCGGTCGCCGGGCGTCAGGATGTCATAGTCGGCGAAGTGCACCTGAAACGAGGAGACACCCGGGATCGTGCCTTGTGGCGCGCGGATCTCGGCGGGGAAGTTCGGCATCGTCGACAGGTCGTTGCCGAAGGCCGCGGCCTCGGACGTGAACCGGTCGCCCGTCAGCTGCATGCCGTCGCCCGAGTCACCGGCGAACCGGATGACCACCCGGTCCAGCTTGCTGACTTCGGTCGACCTCGAGCTGGTCAGGGAAGCGCTGCTGTGACCGTTGCCGGCCGCCGTGCTTCCCGGACCGCCGTTCGCACTCGTGCTCATGGGTCAGGGAATCCCTCTCTCCCGACGTGCTGCGACCCCGGGTCGGCCCCCGGGGAAACGCCCGCCCGGCGATGTCGGCTGGATCACCAGGCCTACCCCCGAGGTTACTCGTCGAGGACTCGGGAGTTCCCGAAGTGTGGGGTACCCGGAGTGGAGGCCTTCATCCCGTCACCGGCGGCGGGCGCCCTTTGTTACCTGTAACCGATGGTAACGGGATTTCCAGGGGAACCGCAGTGACGCACGTCTCCCACTGATGGGCCACACAAACCGGATTTCCCGGTCTGTGGCATGGACGATGCCACCGGATGGACTGGTCCCGCACCCGCATCCCGCCATGTGGATAAGTTCATTCGAGTTCCCGATGACGGCCGGGCCGGTTGTCCGGTCCTTCCGGTCAGCTCTGCGGGTTCGGCGGCCGTTCCAGCAGCCGCGACAGGACGACCGTGGAAACGGTGCGGTCGATGATCTCCAGCCCGCGCAGCCGTTCGAGTGCCGTTTCCAGGTGGTGGATGTCGGCGGCGCGCAGGTGCACGATCGCGTCGGCCGCGCCCGAGACCGTGTACGCGGCCACGACCTCCGGCAGTGGTTCGAGCCGCGCGCGGATGCGGGCGGGTGTGACGTTGCCCTGGCAGTGCACCTCCACGAAGGCCTCGGTGCCCCAGCCGAGCGCCTCCGGATCGACGACCGCCGTGAAGCCGCGCAGCACGCCCGTTTCCAGCAGCCGGTCGACGCGGCGCTTGACCGCCGGGGCGGACAACCCGACGACTTTGCCGATCTCGGCGTAGCTGGACCGCGCGTTGGCCACCAGGCAGGAAACGATTCGCTGGTCGATGGTGTTCACACGCAATGTCTAGCAGGTATGTGCGCAGCGAACAGCGATTGATTGCGCGGTTAGGCCGACCTTACCCTTCAACCATGCAGGCAGAGTCTGTGCAGCGAGTGCCCACCACCCGGCGTTACCTGATGTGCCCGCCGCGGTTCTTCGCGGTGGACTACGTGATCAACCCCTGGATGGACCCGACCAAGCCGGTCAGCGCCGACGTCGCGGTGGCGCAGTGGACCGAGCTGCGCGACACCTACCGCCGCCTCGGCCACACCGTCGAGGAGATCGAGCCGCAGCCGGGCCTGCCCGACATGGTGTTCGCGGCGAACTCCGGCACCGTCGTGGACGGGCGCGTGCTCGGCTCGCGCTTCCGGGCGCCGCAGCGCGCGGCCGAGGCCGAGCACTTCCGCCGCTGGTTCGTGGAGCACGGCTACCGCGACCTGACGATGCCCGAGCGCATCAACGAGGCCGAGGGCGACTTCGCCTGGACGGGCAAGCTGCTGCTCGCCGGCACCGGCTTCCGCACCGACCCGGCCGCCCACGCGGAGGCGCAGGAGGTGCTCGGTGTGCCCGTGGTGTCGCTGAGCCTGGTCGACCCGCGCTACTACCACCTCGACACGGCGCTGTTCGTGCTCACCGAAGCGACCGACACCACGCCGGCGCAGATCGCCTACTACCCGGAGGCCTTCTCACCCGGCTCGCAGCGCGTGCTGCGGCGCCTGTTCCCCGACGCCGTGATCGCCACGGCCGCCGACGCCGAGTGCTTCGGCCTCAACGGCGTCTCCGACGGGCGCAACGTCGTGCTGCCCGTGGAGGCCGTCGGGCTGGGTGCGGAGCTGGCTTCTCGTGGCTACGAGCCCGTCTACCTGGACATTTCCGAACTGCGGAAGGCCGGCGGCGGGCCGAAGTGCTGCACTTTGGAGATTCGCAAATAACTTTGTGTAGATAGTGTAACTACTCCATTTGCCAATTCGATTAATCGAGACACAGGAGGTCCGACGCTCCGAACCGGGACGAGGGTGCGATGGTCAACTTCGCCGTGCACGGCATCGGCAGGCCCCAGCGCGCGCTCGATCCGGGCGAAGACGAGCGCTGGATCACGGTGGAGCAGTTCGAGACCTTGCTGGACGTCGTCGCGAAGTGTCCTGAATCGCGGCTGACCTTCGACGACGGCAACGTCTCCGACGTCGAGGTCGCCTTGCCGCGGCTCGCGCAGCGGGGGCTGCGCGGGGAGTTCTTCCCGCTCGCCGGCCGCGTCGGGTCGCGCGGGTTCGTGGACCGCGCCGGGCTGCGTGAGCTCGTCGCGGCCGGGATGGACGTCGGGTCACACGGCTGGGACCGGTTCGGCGCGCGGCGCTTCGAGGAACGCGCGCTGCGACGCGAGCTGGACGCGGCGCCGCGGCTGCTGGGTGAGCTGAGCGGACGCGCGGTGTGCCGCTATTCGTTGTCCGGGCGCCGGGTGGACCGGCGCGTGCTCGGCCGGCTGCGGGCCGCCGGCGCGACGCGCGTGTACGTCGGCTCGGGTCCCGGCGGTTCGGGCGTTCGCGGCGGGGAGTGGCTGCAGCATCGCGTCGAGGTGCATCGGGATCTGGATCGTCGGTGGGCCGAGGGTGTGCTGGTGGGTCGATACGGGCACCGTTGGTCCGGCCGGCTGACGGGGCTGCTCACCTTCTGACCCCTCCTCACCTCTCGCCCGGGCCAAACCACCCCAATGTGGCGTTGGGTGCGCTCAACGCACCGAACGCCGCATTGGGTGCGCTCAACGCACCCAATGCCGCGTTGGGGTGTTCCGGTCGGCGGGAAGCCGTGTGGCGGGGTTTTCCCACGTGGGGCGGTCGGTAGCTGGGGTTTCGTCAATGTCGCCGTACTGGTGGGAAAACCACTGACGGCGAAGGTCTTGTCACCGTGCGCGCCCGGGTGCATCCTGTGCGCTACGCCGTACAAGTAAGGAAACTTTCCTAACTAACAGTTTCTCTTGACTGACAGGGAGCCTCGATGAGGAAGCTGATCCTGTTCGCGACCATGGCGATCGCCGCCGCGGTGATGCCGGCGGCGGTGGCGTCGGCGACGGCGGCGGGTCCGGGTCATACCCAGGTCGCCGCGGCACCGGCCGCCGGGCCGACGGCGGCGCAGCTGCTGGCGAAGACCAACAGCTGCAACCAGATCTCGAACTGCAAGTACAAGACCGACGAGGACGCGGGCGCCAAGACCGTTGCCGTGTGCGACGCCGACGGGGCCGTGTTCTGGAAGGCCGACATGGACATCGACTGCGACGGGCAGCGCACGTCGCAGTGCAACGAGGACACCGACTGCTGCTACCAGGGTGACACGGCGTTCCACCAGAGCGACGGAAAGCCGCTGAATGCCGCAACATTGCCCTACATCGTCGTGCCGAGCTCGTCGGGCACGTGGAACTATTCGTCCTCCGGCCTCAAGGGCGGCGGTTCTTGCGCGGTGATCTACAACGGAAAAGTCGAATACACCGTCATCGGTGACACCGGGCCGACCGGGATCATCGGCGAGGCTTCATACGCGACGGCCAAGGATCTCGGCATCAACCCCGACCCGTCCAACGGCGGCACCGACTCCGGCGTGACCTACATCTGCTTCAAGAACTCGAAGGTCTCGCCGATCGAGAACCACGGCACGGCCACGAGCACCGGACAGAACCTCGCCGGCACGTTCGTGAACAACAACTGAACCTGACGGACAACGGCGCCGGGGAGGCTTTGTCGAGCTTCCCCGGCGCTTCGTCGCTTCTTGGCCGAAATCGCTCAACCGCAACGAAAAATGTTGTCGAGACCACTACGTGAGGCCGAAACAGCACAAAATCGATACGCAAATCCGGTTGTCATTTCTCCACTGGCCTGAACGGGTAACGAACCACGTCCGCGCGCCGACCAAAGGATCAGCGAATGCGGGCGGAGGTGCAAGCGTGAGGATCAGTGTCTTCGGGCTGGGGTACGTGGGGTGTGTGTCCGCGGCCTGTCTGGCGGGCAACGGGCACGAGGTCGTCGGGGTCGACGTGAACCCGGTGAAGGTCGACTTGGTGACGCGCGGCAACGCGCCGGTGGTCGAGGAACGCATCGGTGAGCTGACGGCCGAGGTGGTGGCGTCGGGGGCGCTGCGCGCGACCACCGACGTGGCCGAGGCGGTGGCGGCGACCGACGTGTCGCTGATCTGCGTGGGCACGCCTTCGGCGCCCAACGGCAGCCTGTCCACCGAGTACCTCGAACGCGTGGCCGACGAGATCGGCGAAGCGTTGGCACAGAAAGCTGTGACATCCAAAGAGCGCCGGCACACGGTGGTCTTCCGGAGCACCATGCTGCCGGGCACTTGTCTCGACCTGCTGGTGCCGATCCTGGAGAAGTCCAGCGGTCGCACCGCGGGTGTCGATTTCGGCGTGGCGGTGAACCCGGAGTTCCTGCGCGAGGGCACCAGCGTGCGCGACTTCTTCGACCCGCCCAAGACCGTGATCGGCGAGCTCGACAGCGCCAGCGGCGACATCGTGGCCGAGCTCTACACGGGCCTGCCCGGCGACGTCTTCCGCGTGCCGATCCCGGTGGCGGAGATGACCAAGTACGCCGACAACGCCTTCCACGGCTTGAAGATCGGCTTCGCCAACGAGCTCGGCGCCGTCTGCCGCGCGCTGGGGCTCGATTCGCACAAGGTGATGGACGTCTTCCTCGCCGACCGCAAGCTCAACGTGAGCCCGGCGTACCTGCGCCCGGGCTTCGCGTTCGGCGGTTCCTGCCTGCCGAAGGACCTGCGCGGATTGGTCTACGCCGCGCGCCGCGCCGACGTGTCGGTGCCGATCCTCGAGCACGTGCTGCCGTCGAACGAAGATCACCTGCAGCGCGCGTTCGACCTCGTCGCGCGCACCGGCAAGCGCAAGGTGGGCCTGTTCGGTCTGTCGTTCAAGCCGGGCACCGACGACCTGCGTGAGAGCCCACTCGTCGAGCTGGCCGAGCGGCTGCTGGGCAAGGGCTTCGACCTCAAGATCTACGACGCCAACGTGAGCCTTTCGCGCCTCATGGGCGCCAACCGCGAGTACATCGAGAGCCGGCTGCCGCACCTCGGCTCGCTGCTCGCGGGTTCGGTCGAAGAGGTGCTGGAGCACGCCGAGGTGTGCCTCGTCGGCACCGCCGACCCGGCCGTGCTGGCCGCTCTTCCCCACGGTGGCGAGCAGACGCTCGTCGACCTCGTCCGCCTCCCCGACGCCGAAGCGCGCCGGGCCGAAGAGGGATACGTCGGCCTTGCCTGGTGACAAGAAAAAAGCCCTGATCCTGGTCGAGAACCTCTCGGTCCCGTTCGACCGCCGCGTGTGGCAGGAGTGCCAGACGCTGCGCGACGCCGGCTGGGAGGTGCACGTGATCTGCCCGCAGGGCACGAAACGCGACACCGAACCCGAAGCCGTCGTCGACGAGGTGCACATCCACCGCTACCCGCTCAAGGCGGCGACCGGCGGCCCCGCGGGTTACCTGCAGGAGTACGGCTCCGCCGTCTGGCACACGTTCCGGCTGGCCCGCAAGGTCGGCCCGGTCGACGTGGTCCACGCCTGCAACCCGCCGGACCTGCTGTTCCTCGTGGCGCGGATGCTCAAGCGCCAGGGCGCGAAGTTCATCTTCGACCAGCACGACCTCGTGCCGGAGCTGTACTTGTCTCGCTTCGACCGCGGCCAGGACCTGCTCTACCGCGGCGTCTGCGCGCTCGAGCGCTCCACCTACCGCGCGGCCGACGTCGTGATCGCCACCAACGAGAGCTACCGCCAGGTCGCCCTCATCCGCGGCGGCAAGCGGCCCGAGGACGTGTTCGTGGTCCGCAGCGCGCCCGTGGTCGAGCGCTTCCACGAGGTGCCGGCGGAGCCGGAGCTCAAACGCGGCAAGCCGCACCTGCTCTGCTACCTCGGCGTGATGGGGCCGCAGGACGGCGTGGACTACGCGTTGCGCGCGCTGGCTTCCCTGCGTGACGAGATCGGCCGCGACGACTGGCACGCCGTGTTCGTGGGCGCCGGCGACGCGTTCGACGACGTGGTGGCGCTGTCGAAGGAGCTGGGCCTGGAAAACCAGGTCGAGTTCACCGGTCGCGTGTCCGACGCCGACCTGCTGCGTTATCTGTCCGCGGCCGACGTGTGCCTTTCACCCGATCCGCTCAACCCGCTCAACGACGTGTCCACCATGAACAAGATCATGGAGTACATGGCGATGAGCAAGCCCATCGTCTCGTTCGAGCTGCGGGAGGCCCGGGTTTCCGCGGGCGACGCCGCGCTCTACGCCCCGGCCAACGACGTGACCGAGTTCGCGAAGCTCGTCGCCGTGCTGCTCGGCGATCCCGACGAGCGCGTCCGGATGGGCGAACTCGGCAAGGCGCGGGTCAGCGGGCCGCTGGCCTGGGCGAACTCGCAGAAAGCGCTGCTCGCCGCGTACGAGCGGGCTGTGCGCTGAGCCCGCGTGCTTGATCGCGGTTTGAACAAGGTTCGTGCGTTCGGTGTAACCAACGCCTCCAGTACGACGACGGGGTCAGTGACCGGTACGCCACTTTCGGAGGGGAGACCCCGGTTTTGAGTGACGACACGGTACGACTTTCGATGGTGGGACAGGTTCTGCGCAGACGCTGGAGGGCGCTGCTGATCCTGGTGGTCGTGGGGGCGGGCGTCGGTGCGGGGGCTTCTGCCGTGCTTTCGCCCGGGTACGAGACCACGGCGAGCGTGCTGCTGCAGGGCCCGCGCCAGGCCGACGAGCTGCTGACGCAGGCCCAGGTGGCCACCAGCTCGGTGGTCCTGGACCGTGCGGCCGCGGCGCTCGGCATGCGTGAGTCCGGTCCGGACCTCCAGAAAAAGGTCACGGCCTCGGTGGCGCAGGGCAACGTCGTGGCGATCACCGCGAGCAGCGACAGCCCGGAGCACGCGCAGCAGCTGGCCGATCAGGTGGCGAAGGAGTTCGTGAAGTACTCCACGCAGCTGCTCTCCAATTCGGCGGGCTCGTCGGCCCAGCTCGCGCAGGAGCAGCGGGAGGCGCTGCGCCAGCAGGTGGCGCAGACCAACCAGCGCATCCTCGACCTGTCCCGTTCGGTGACCGACGGCCAGACGGTGGAGGGCGTGCAGGTCCGCACGGAGCTGCAGGGGTTGCGCACCTCGATCGAGCAGGCGATGAACAACCTCGACGCGGCCGACGCGGCCACGGGCGCCGGCAACATGGTCGTGATGGGGCCGTCGGAGAAGCCGACCTCGCAGGCTCCGCCCACGTTGCCGCAGCTCGCCGGGGGCGGCGCGATCCTGTTCTTCCTCATCGGCCTGCTCAGCTACCTCTTCGGGGCGCGCAGCGACCGCCGGCCGCGCAGCGAGACGGAGATCGGCTCGGCGCTGGGCGCGCCGGTGCTGGCGAGCGTCGACGTGCCGGAGACCGGTGAGCGCGAGAGCGTCGGCGGCTTCCGGGGCGTGCTGCGCCGGATCACGGGCAGCGACAAGCCGTGGAACCTGCCGGAGGTGCCGGCTTCGGCCGACGCGTCCAGCCGCGAGGTGCGATACCGCCGGGTGTTCGCCCGGCTGGGCACCGACCGCGACGGCGTGCTGCGGCTGCTCGTGCTTGTCGCCGCCGGCGACAGCGCGGCCCGGCGCGCGGCGGCGCAGTTCGCGAAGGTCGCCGAGACCGAGCGCGTGCGGGTGGAGCTGACGACCACGGAGGTCACCGTGGGCTCCGATGTGCAGCCGACCGTGCCCGACGGCACCGCCGGCGTGCTCGTGGTGCTTTCGGTCGGCAGCCGCAGCGCGTGGGAGCTCGTGACGATCGCCGAGGCGTGTGCCGACGCGGGCCACGAGGTGCTCGGCGCCGTGCTCACGCGTCAGGTCCGCGTCACCGGGAAACCGCGCAGAGAACCCGCCTCGGCGGATCCACCCCAGGTCCCGGTGGACCGTGACGTGATGGCAGGTTCGTCGTGACCAGTTCGCAGAGCTCCTCGCCGCCGCTGATCGACTTCCAGCGGCTCGTCGTCGCCGTGCGCCGGCACCGCCGGCTGTGGGTCACCTTCGCGTTGCTGGGCCTCGTGGTCGGCGGCGCGGTGGCCGTGCTGCTGCCGGCCCCGCCGACCGCGGTCACCAAGGTGATCGTGATCCACCCGGACGACTCGCCGACCGACAGCGGCACGCTGATGCGCACCGACGTTGCCGTGCTGGAGACCGCGAAGATCGCGTCGGCCGCGCTGCAGAAGGCGCACAGCACCGAGGCAACTGAAGACTTCCTGAAGGACTACGCCGGCCTCGGCCTGACCAACAACGTCATGCAGGTGACGGTCACGGCCAAGACCAAGGAAGACGCCGTGGCCAAGGCGAAGGCGCTCGCCGACGTCTTCATCGACGACCACGTGAAGCGCAACCAGGCCGCAGCGACCGCGCAGGCCAAGGCGCTGACCGATCAGCGCACGCAGGCGCAGCAGCAGCTGGCGCAGATCGACACGCAGGCCGCCACCGAGGCGGACAAGGGCAGCCGGGCCAACGCGGGCACGCTGGAGCAGCTGTACACCCAGCGCGCGGACCTCGTGTCGAAGATCGCCGACCTGCAGAACCAGGCGCAGGAGGCGGGCATCGGCACGCCGCAGGTGTCCGCGGGCACGCAGATCGTGGACGCGCCGGCGATCCAGAAGGTGTCGTTCCTCAAGACGGCCGCCACCAACGGCGCCATCGGCTTCGCGCTGGGGCTCGCCCTCGGGCTGGCCCTGGCGGTGGTCACCGCGCTCGTGCGCGACCGGCCAGTGCTGCGGCGCGAGGTCTCCGAGCACCTCGGTGCGTCGGTGATCGCGCAGCTGCCGTCGAAGCTGCGTGGCCCGAAACGCTTGTGGGCAAAGTCGAAGCCGGTGGTGGAACGCAAGCGCGTGGCCGTGACGCTCGTGCGGGCGGCCCGGGGCGAACGCGGGCCGCTGTCGTTGCTGGAGCTCGGCGCGCCCGGCGTGGCCGCGGGGCTCGCGGTGGACATGGCGGCGGAGCTGGCGGAGGACGGGCCGGTCGTGGTGATCGACGACCTTCCGGGCCACGACGCGAAGCTGCTGACCGCGGCCGGCGATGTGAAGGTGGTCGAGGTCGGGGACCCGTCGATCAAGCGCGCGGTCTACCGGCTCGGCGTCGGCACGGTCGCACCCGGCACGGCGTGGACGGACCTGGGATACCTCGGCACGGAGACGGTGCTGGTCGTGCGCTCGGGCCACGCGAACACGTTGTGGCTGCACACCGTGGCCCGGCAGCTCGCCGACTGCGGCATCCCGATCCTGGGTGTGGTGCTCGTCGACCCGGACCCGAAGGACCAGACCGACGGGACGCTGTGGGACGGCCTGCACACCGCGTTGCGCGGGCGCGCGTCCGTGGTCGCGGCGAAGCAGACCGAGCGCCCCGATGCGGGATTGGGGCCGGTTGAGCCGCCGCGGAAGTTCGTCGAGCAGGAGCCCGAGCGGCCGATCGACTGGCCGGTGGAGCACGCCGGCGAGAGGACGGTCGAGAGCCCGGTGGCCAAGCCGGTTGAGGCAAAGCGCGACCACCTCGATGCGCCGACGCGCCGGCTGAGCCCGGTGCCGCGCAAGCCCGAAGAGCGCGCGCCGGAACAGCGCAAGTCCGAACCCGGTGACTCCGAGATGCCGACCAAGAAGTTTGCGCCCGTCCAGTCCGGTCCGGAAAGCTAGAGAGGGTCACGCGTATGTGCGGCATCGCAGGTGCCTACCACTGGCCGGACGGCGGCCCGCTCACCGATCGGCTCACGAAGTGCCTCGCGCACCGCGGGCCCGACGGTTCGGGGCGCTACGACCACCGGGCCGGCGCCGGGGAAGTCCACTTCGGACACCGCAGGCTGTCGATCGTCGACCTGTCCGAGACGGGCGCGCAGCCGATGGTGGCCGAGGGGCTCGCGCTGACGTACAACGGTGAGCTCTACAACGCGCCGGAGCTGCGCGCCGAGCTGGAGGGCAAGGGCGTGCGGTTCCGCGGCACGTCCGACACCGAGGTGCTGCTGCGCGCGTGGCGCGAGTGGGGCGTCGACTGCCTGCCGCGGTTGCGCGGGATGTTCGCGTTCGGCGTCTTCGACGAACGCACCGGTGAGCTCACGCTGGTGCGCGACCAGCTGGGCATCAAGCCGCTGTTCTTCGTTCAGCGAAACGGCGGCGTCGCGTTCTCCTCGGAGCTCAAGGCGCTGGCCACGGAGCTCGGCGGCACGCTGGAGGTCGACAAAGCGGCACTCATCGCGTCGCTCCTGTACTACTGGGTGCCCGACAGCCGCTGCGCCTACCGCGAAGTCGAGAAGCTGCAGCCCGGCACGTGGGTGCGCTTCCGTCCCGACGGCACGAGCGAGCGTGGCGCCTACTGGTCGCTGCGTCAGGTCGCCGAGGAAGGCGAGGCCTATCGCGGCGACGTCGACCTCCACCAGGTGATCGCCGACTCCACGAGCAAGCACCTGCTCTCCGACGTCCCGGTCGCCACCTTCCTCTCCGGTGGCCTGGACTCGAGCTACCTCACCGCGCTCGCCGCGCGCCAGCAGCCCGGGATCTCCGCGTACACCATCGGTTTCCGTGCCGAGGACGCCAAGTTCGAGGCGATGCCGGACGATCTCAAGTACGCGCGCATCGTCGCCAAGCAGTTCGGCGTGGACCTGCACGAGATCGAGATCGCGCCCCAGGTGCTCGACCTGTTGCCGCGCATGACGTATCACCTCGACGAGCCAATCGGCGACCCCGCGGCCATCAACTCGTTCCTCATCTGCTCGGCCGCGCGCGAGGCCGGCGTGAAGGTGATGCTGTCCGGCATGGGCGCCGACGAGATGTTCGCCGGCTACCGCAAGCACTACGCGAACCAGCTCGCCCTGCGCTACCAACGCGTACCGGGTCTGGTGCGCAAGCCGATCGAAACCGTCGTGGACCGCCTGCCGGTCGCCTCCGCCAGCCGCGGCTACCGCACGGTGCGCTTCGCCAAGCGGTTCCTGTCGTTCGCGGAGCTGCCGGAGGAGACGGCGTTCCGGCGCAGCTACACGATGTACGACCGCGGCGAGCTGCTCGACCTCGTGAACCCGGACCTGGCCGCCGACGTCGACGATGTGCTCACCGAACACGCCGACACCTACCACGACCAGAACCTGCGCGACTACGTCAACCGCATGTGCCTGGCCGACACGCGGATGTTCCTGCCCGGCCTCAACCTCGCCTACACCGACCGCTCGACGATGGCCGCCTCCACCGAGGTGCGCACTCCGTTCGTCGACGTCGAGGTGGTCAAGGCGGCGTTCCGGGTGCCGGGCAATCGCAAGATCGTCGGCCGCCAGGGCAAAGCGGCGCTCAAGGAAGCCGCGCTGGCGATCCTGCCGAAGGAGATCGTCTACCGCCCGAAGGGTCTCTTCAGCGCCCCGCTGCGGGCCTGGATGAGCCGCGACCTGGCCCCGCTGGTGCGGGAGGTCGTGAACGAGGGCGTGCTCGTCGAATCGGGGTTCCTGCGCCGCGAGGCGCTGCAGAAGCTCGTGGCCGAGGACGCCGCCGGGCAGCAGGACCGCGCGAAGCACCTCTGGCACGTCTTGACCCTCGAGTACTGGTACCGCGCCGCTTCTTCGACGACTATTCCGAGCAGCTAGGAGTGCTGTGAAGCAGGTAGTGCAGAACTACAAGAGCGGGGAGCTGGCCCTTCTCGACGTCCCGGTCCCGGCGTGCAAGCCGGGTGGCGTGCTCGTGCGCACGGTGTACTCGCTGATCTCGACCGGCACCGAGATGATGAAGGTGTCCGAGGCGAGCATGTCGATGATCGGCAAGGCGCGTTCGCGGCCGGACCAGGTCGCGAAGGTGATGCAGAGCGTCGCCACCAACGGCCTCTCCGCCACCTACCGCAAGGTCACCAGCAAGCTCGACTCCTACACCCCGCTCGGCTACTCGCTGTCCGGCGTGGTCGTGGAGGTCGGTTCGGGGTTGGATGGCGCAGGCGACGTCGCCGTTGGAGATCTCGTCGCGTGCGCCGGCAACGAGCACGCGCTGCACTCCGAGCTCAACTGGGTGCCCAAGAACCTCTACGCCCGCGTGCCCGCCGGCCTCGAACCGCGGCACGCGGCGTTCGGCACGGTCGGCTCGATCGCGATGCAGGGCGTGCGCCGCGGTGAGCCGCAGCTGGGCGATTTGGCTCTGGTGATCGGGCTCGGCCTGATCGGGCAGCTCGTGGTGCAGTTGCTGGTCGCCTCCGGCGTGCGCGTGGTCGGGGTGGACCCGGACCCGTCGCGGTGCGAGCTGGCCGAGCGGCTCGGCGCGCTGACCTGCGCGCACCCGGGTTCGGGCACGGTCGACAACGCCGTCGCGGAGCTGTCCGGCGGCCACGGCGTGGACCAGGTCTACCTGGCCGCGGGCGGTGCCTCGAACGACCCGGTGGAGCTGGCCGCGCGGCTCGCGCGCGACCGCGGCCGCGTGGTCGACATCGGCAAGATCTCGCTCAACCTGCCGTGGAACGCCTACTACGAGAAGGAGCTCGACGTTCGCTTCTCGCGTTCGTACGGGCCGGGCCGCTACGACCCGGAGTACGAGCTCGAAGGCCGCGACTACCCGATCGGTTACGTGCGCTGGACCGAGCGCCGCAACATCGAGTGCTTCCTCGACCTGGCCGCGCGCGACAAGCTCGACGTCGAGCCGCTGATCACGCACACCGCCGACTTCTCGACGGCCGTGGAGACGTACAAGTCGCTGCAGGACGGTGAGCTCAAGGCCGTCGCGGTGCTGTTCCAGTACCCGGCCGGTCCGGAGGGTGGGGCCGAACCGGTGGTTTCGTCGGTCGCGCCGCCGGCCGCGTTGACCACGCGGGCGACCCCGCGCGGGCGCCTGCGCGTCGGGTTCGTGGGAGCCGGCAACTACGCGTCGTCGATGCTGCTGCCGCACCTGGTGGTCCACGACCGCGTGGCACTGTCCGAAGTGGTCACCACGTCGGCGCTCTCGGGCGCCAACGCCAAGCGCAAGTTCGGTTTCGCTCGCGCCACCACGGACCTCGACGCGCTGCTCGCCGACGAGTCCGTGGACACCCTGTTCGTGGTGACGCGCCACAGCTCCCACGCGGAGCTCACGCGGCGCGCGCTGCTGGCGGGCAAGGCCGTGTTCGTGGAGAAGCCGCTGGCGCTGTCGGAGAAGGAGCTGCGCGGAATCGTCGAGGCCATCGAGGAGTCGGGCAACAACCGGCTTCAGGTGGGCTTCAACCGCCGATTCGCGCCGCTGCTCAACGAGGCCAAGGTGCAGTTCGGCCCCCGGTTGGGCCCGGCGTCGGTGCGGTACCTCGTGAACGCGGGCCGCCTGGAGTCCAACAGCTGGTACAACCAGGCCGACTCCGAGGGCTCCCGGTTCGTCGGCGAGGGCGGCCACTTCATCGACACGGTGAGCTGGTTCCTCGGCAGCGACCCGATCTCCGTCTACGCCACCGCGACGCCGGGCAACGACGACCTGCAGGTGCTGCTGCGCTACGCCGACGGGTCCACCGCGGCCATCAGCTACGTGACCAGCGGCTCCACGGCGTTCCAGAAGGAGACGCTGGAGGTGCTGGCCGACGGCAAGGTGCTGAAGTTCGACGACTTCGCCCGCGCCAGCGTGTACGGCAAGAAGCGCTGGGCCAGCTCGCGCATCCCGAAGGGCCGCGACAAGGGCCAGAAGGCCGAGATCGACGCGTTCGTCACGGCGCTGACCACCGGCGTCGCGATGCCGATCGGCGTCGAGTCGCTGGTGAACACGACGCTGGCCACGCTCGCCGTGAACCGCAGCCTCGAGACCGGCGCGCCGGTGCGGCTGGAGCCGAAAGAGGTGCTCGGCTGATGGATCCCGCCTGGTACCTGCGAAGACTTTCGGCCATGAGCCCGGCCGAGGTCGCCGGGCGCGCCACGGACGTGCTGCGCAAGCAGCAGTGGCGTGGGGTCGCGAAGCAGAAGGCCACGTGGCTGTCGCACCGCGCGTTCGCCGGGCCGGCGAGCGTCGACGGGGTGTCGGCCGAGGCCCGCGCGGAGCTGCTGGCCACGGCCGAGCGGCTGATGGACGGCCACGCCGAGTACTTCGGCGTGGCACGCGCTGACCTCGTGACGCCGGACTGGTCGTTCGACCCGAAGACCGGTCGCCGCGCGCCGGCCGACGCGTACTCCTTCGACATCGCCTACCGCAGCGAAGACGCGGTCGGCGACATCAAGCAGATCTGGGAGCCCTCGCGCCACCAGCACCTCACCGTGCTGGCCGCCGCGTACGCGCTCACCGGCGAAGACCGCTACGCCCACCGCGTGGCCGACCACCTGAAGTCCTGGTGGGCGGCCAACCCGCCGATGCGTGGCGTGCACTGGGTGAGCGGCATCGAGCTCGGCGTCCGCCTGCTGTCGTGGGTGTGGGTGCGCCGCCTGCTCGACGGCTGGGCGGGCGCGCCCGGCCTGTTCGAGGACAATCCCGAGGCGCTGCACCAGATCTGGCACCACCAGCGCTGGCTGGCGGCGTTCCCGAGCCGCGGCTCGTCGGCCAACAACCACGTGATCGCCGAGGACGCCGGGCAGTTGGCGGCCGCGTGCGCGTTCGGCTGGTTCCCGGAGTCGCCCGCCTGGCGCGACGCCGCGCTGAAGTCGCTGGACACGCAGCTGCAGGCCAACACGTTCGCGTCCGGGCTCAACCGCGAGCTGGCCACCGAGTACCACGGCCTGGTGCTCGAACTGGGTCTCGCGGCCGCGCTGGAGGCCGGGCCGCTGGTGCCGACGTCCACCTGGCTCGTGCTCCGGCGGATGTGTGACGCGCTGGCGTCCATTGTGGACTCCCACTTGCGGCCGCCGCGGCAGGGCGACGCCGACGACGGCTACGGCCTGATCGTCGACGGCACCGGCACCAGCCGCTGGGCCTCGCTGCTGGCCACCGGCGACGCGTTGTTCGGCCGGCAGGAGTGGTGGCCGAAGGTGCCGGGCGGTGACGTGCGCACCGCGCTGTTCGCTTCGCTCGGCGGCGGCAGTGGCTCCTCGGCAGAGCTCACCGATCCGCGACCCCCTCGGCGGATCGACGACCTCTTCGACGCCGGCATGACCATCCTGCGGACCCCGGCGCAGGAGTCCGAGGAGATCTGGGTCCGCTGCGACGGTGGCCCCCATGGCTTCCTCGCCATCGCCGCCCACGCCCACGCGGACGCGCTGGCGCTGGAGGTCCGCCACGACGGCGTCGACATCCTCGCCGACCCGGGCACGTACTGCTACCACGGCGAACCCGAGTGGCGCTCCTACTTCCGCTCGACGCTCGGCCACAACACGTTGCAGCTCGGCGGCACCGACTCCTCGGCGTCGGGCGGGCCGTTCCTGTGGACCCGGCACGCGCAGACCCGCACGCTGGCCGTGGGCCCGGTGCGCTGGCGCGCCGAGCACGACGGCTACGCGCCGGCCGTGCACCGCCGTTGCGTGGAGCTGGCGGACCGGACGCTGACGATCCTCGACGAGGTCGACGGCGACCTGACGCTGCCGGCGCAGCTCGCCTTCCACCTCGGTCCGCTCGTCGAGGTCACCCTCGACGGCAGCACGGCGCGGCTGAGCTGGCCCGGCCACACGGCGACGCTGGCGCTGCCGCCGGCGTTGAGCTGGACCGCGCACCGCGGCGAGACGAGCCCGCCGCTCGGCTGGTACTCCGCCGGTTTCGGCCGGCGCGAACCGTCGACCACGCTGCTCGGCGCCGGTACCGCCGCGGAACCCTTGACCACCACGTTGAGTTTCTGACCGATCGAGAGGATCCACCCGGTGCGATCGACCAGCAGGCTTTTGCTGTTCCTGGGTCTGCTGTGCCCGCTCGTCCTCGCCGGGTGCACAAGCGCGCCCGACGACGACGCCGCGTCGAGCCAGACCGCGGCGACGTCGGGGGCGCCGTCCGGGCCGGTGGCGGCGGTGTGCGACAAGATGCCGCCCGGACCCGCCACCGCCCCCGCGGGTGCGGTGGCGGTGGCCGTGACCGACGACTTCGCCGCGAAAGTCCGGGGCGCCGCGGCCGGCACCACGTTCTGGCTCGCGCCGGGCAGCCACCACCTCGGTGACGACCGGTTCGACCAGGTCCAGCCCGAGGATGGCGACGTTTTCATCGGCGGCCCGGGCGCGGTGCTCGACGGGCGCAAGCTCAACCAGTACGCGTTCACCGGCCACGCCAAGAACGTGAAGATCAGCAACCTCACCGTGCAGAACTTCGTCGCGCCGCGCGACGAGGGCGTGGTGAACCACGACTCCGGCGACGGCTGGGTGGTCCAGCACGCCACGCTGCAGGACAACGACGGCGCGGCCCTGATGGCGGGCAACAAGCAGCAGGTGCTCGACAGCTGCCTGCGCCGCAACGGCCAGTACGGCATGAACGCCTTCTCCGCCGGCGACGACATCACCGGGCTGGTGGTGCGCGGCAACGAGATCACGGGCAACAACACCGGTGACTGGGAGAAGAAGGTCGACGGCTGCGGCTGCACCGGCGGCATCAAGTTCTGGGCCGTCAACGGCGCCGACGTGACCGGCAACTGGGTGCACGACAACCGCGGCACCGGCCTGTGGGCCGACACGAATGACAACGACTTCCTCATCGAGGGCAACCTCATCGAGAACAACGACAGCGCGGCGATCATCTACGAGACCAGCTACAACGCCGTGATCCGGAACAACACGATCCGGCGCAACAACCTCGTGGACGGCCGCGACTACGCCGACCGTGGCGACTCGTTCCCGACCGCGACGATCTACATCTCCGAGTCCGGTGGCGAGCCGCGGGTGAAGGCCCGCACGTCGAAGCTCGAGATCTACGGCAACGTGTTCGAGAACAACTGGAACGGCATCACCCTGTGGGAGAACGCCGACCGCTTCTGCAACAGCCCGGCCAACACCTCCAGCGGCGTCTGCACGAAGCTCGTGCCCGACACCGCGAAATGCGCGGCGCCGGCGATCGCGCAGAAGCCGCTGTACGACGACTGCCGCTGGAAAACCCAGCGCGTGGACGTGCACGACAACCGCTTCACGCTGCAGCCCTCGGCGATCGGCTGCGAGGAGACGTGCGGGCGCATGGGCCTGCTGTCGAACTTCGGCACCTACCCGGACTGGTCGCCGTACAAGGGTGACGTGGTGCAGAACGCCATCACTTTCAAGCAGGGCAACAGCTGGCACGACAACGCGTATGTGGGGCCGTGGACGTTCATCGCCACCGACATGAGCCACGTCCTCGACATCGGCGAGTGGGAGGGCGCGCCGTACAACCAGGACGCGCGCACGACGTATGAGCGCGGCGGGGGAGGGTGACATGGCGATACTGGCCGACATCCGGCAGCCGACACCGGCTGAGACGGGCGAGCGGACCCCGAAGCTCGTCGGCGCCGCGTGGGCGCTGCTGATCCTCAACACGCTCGGCTCGACCGGCGCGGAGACCGTGATCCCGCTGCCGCGCGCGGTGAGCCAGCTCGTGACCATGGGCGCGCTGATGACCGCGTTCGTGATCGCGCTGGCGCTGAACCCGCGACTGCGGATCCGGCCGAGCGCATACCTGCTGCTGCTCACGCTGCTGCTGGTCTCGAGCACCGTCGCGAGCCTGCACCTGGAGGCCGGGTTCGGGTCGCTGTTCCGGTGCTTCCGGTTCGGGGTGTTCCTCGCGACGTTGTGGCTGCTCACGCGCTGGTGGAACGGGTCGTTCACGTTCGTGCGCCACCACATCAAGATGTTCAGCGCCGTGCTGGTGTCGGTGGCGATCGGGCTCGTGATCGCCCCGGGCAAGGCCATGCCGGAGAGCTACGGCGGCCGGCTCGCGGGCGCGGTGTGGCCGCTGACGCCGCCGCAGGTCGGGCAGTACGCGGCCGTGATCGCGGGCCTGGCGGCACTGCTGTGGCTCGGCAAGCGCACGACGATGACGAGCGCGTTGATCGTGATCGTGCCCTCGCTCGGGCTGCTCCTGCTCTCGCACACGCGCACGGCGACGCTGGGTCTCGTGGCCGGGCTTGTGGTCGCGCTGCTGTCGCTGGCCATGACGAACGCCCGTGCTCGCAAGGTGTTCACCACGTTCGTGCTGGTGGCGGGCTTCGCCGTGGTGGTGCTCGGCGGGCTGCTGCAAGCGTGGTTCCTGCGCGGGCAGAGCGAGGAAAACTTCTCCAGCCTCACCGGCCGCGCGAAGGTGTGGGACGCGCTGCTGGCCGCGCCGCGCACGGTCAACGAGTACATCTTCGGCGTCGGGCTCACCGACAAGTCCTACGACGGCTTGCCGATCGACAACAGCTGGCTCGCCGTGTACCACGAGCAGGGGTTCACGGGCATCGCGATCGTCGCGGCGTTCCTGGTGGTGCTGATCGCTGTGGCGGTGCTGCGGCCCCCGTCGCTGGCGCGCGCGTGTGCGATCTTCCTGATCACGTACTGCGTTGCCGCGTCCTACACCGAGGCCGGGCTCGGTGACGCGTCGCCGTACCTGCTGCACCTGGCGCTGGCCGCGTCGCTGCTGGCCCAGGGCACAGTGCGGCCCGCTGCCGACGAAGAGTTCATTCCGAGGGGGCAGCCCGCATGAAGGTGCTCGTGGTCCACAACCGCTACCGCTCGGAGCAGCCGAGCGGGGAGAACAACGTGGTCGACGCGGAGACGGCCTTGCTGGCCGCCGGCGGCGTTCGCGTGTCGTTGTTCGAGCGGCGGAGTGACGACATCGCGGCCATGTCGTTGCCGCGCAAGGCTTTGGTGCCGGGGCGGGTGCCGTGGAACCGGGCGGCGCGAGCTGAGCTGACGGCTCGGTTGCAGGTCGAGCGGCCGGACGTGGTGCACATCCACAACACGTTCCCGCTGCTGTCGCCCTCGGTGCTGGCGGCTTGTGCGGACGCGCGAGTGCCGGTCGTGGCGACGCTGCACAACTACGGCATGGTCTGCCCGCCCGGCACGCTCTACCGCGACGGGCGGATCTGCACGGACTGCGTGGGCGGCGCGCCCGTTCCCGCGGTGAAGCACGGGTGTTACCGGGGTTCGGCCGCGGCGACGGTGCCGATGGCCGCGAACCTCCTGCTGAACCGCTCCCGGTGGCGTTCATCCGTGACGCGCTTCTTCTGCATCTCCGATGCCCAGCGGCGCTTGCTGGTGGACGCGGGAATGCCGGCTTCGCGGATGACGGTGAAGCACAACTTCGTGACCGACCCGGGCGTGCGGCGGGTGGGCGACGGTGCCCACGTGCTGTTCCTCGGCCGGCTGACGGAGGAGAAGGGCGTGCCGCTGCTGATGGCGGCTTGGGACCGGCTCGGCGGTTCGCTCGGCCTGCCGCTGGTGATCGCGGGCACCGGGCCGCTTTCGGACGAGGTCGATGCTTGGGCCGCTTCGCGCACGGACGTCTCGTATGTGGGCCTGCAGGACAAGGCGGCGTGCCAGGCGCTGACGGCTTCGGCTGCGGCGGTGGTCGCCCCTTCGGCGTGGCTGGAGGCGTTCGGCCTCGTCGTGGTCGAGGCCATGGCCGCCGGCGTGCCCACCGTTGCCCCCGCCCACGGCGCTTTCCCGGAACTGATCTCCGACGGCGTCACGGGCCTGCTGCACGAGCCGGGTTCCGCCGTGGCCTTGGCCGACGCGCTGCGCGATGTCGTCGCGGACCCCGAACGCAACCGCAAGATGGGCGAGGCCGCCCGCCAACGCTACGACGAGGACTTCACCCCGGAAGTCGGCCTCCGCCGGTTGGTCGAGGGCTACGAAGCCGCGATCGCCGCCCATCGCACCGCTTGACGCCGAAATGACGGCGGTTCGGGTTCGATGGAGTTGCCGGCTGTGGTCGGATCGACGAGTTCCGCGGGTGAGAGGGCATTCGGCTCGATGAGGAATCCCACGCTGCTGAGATCCGCTCGATGAGATCCGCCGTCCGCACCGCACCGCCCGCGTTGCCGGTCTCAGTGCGTACGCCGTCGTTCGTGGTGGCCGGGCTCGGGCTCGTGGTGCTGGTGGTGCTCGCCGTGCTGTTCGCGGGGAAGTCGGAGCCGACGGCGTTCGACGTGCCGCTGCTGCCCGGCCCCGACTTGCTGCCCGACCCGTGGTGGTACCTCGCCACCGCCGTCGACTTCGTCGGGGAGCCGGTGGGCTCGGCGATCGTGATCGTGATCGTCACCGGCGGCGCGCTGCTCGCCCGCCGCTCCCGCACGGCCGTGCTCATCCTGGTCGGCTCTGGCCTCACGGTCGCGGTGACGTCGCTGCTCAAGCCCATCACCGGCCGCACCATCCACGGCCACTTCCTGTCCTACCCGAGCGGCCACACCGCCTTCGCGACGGCGCTGGCATTGATCGCCGGCTTCGTCCTGGCCGACCGCCTGGGCCGCGCCGCCGCTCTCGCGTGGACGTTCGGGCTGGCCCTGGTGTGCGGCGCGGTGATGGCCTGGGCCGAAGTCGGCCTCGGCGCCCACTACCCGACCGACACCATCGGCGGCTTCGCCGCGGCGCTCGTCGTCATGCCGGCCACGGCGTTCGCCATCGACAAGATCGCCACCCGGCTCTAGCTGTCGCGCCCGCCTAGAACTTGCTGCCCTGATCCTGCCCGTACGGCCCCGCCTGCCACTGCTCCGGCGTGAGCACCCGGCTGGTGTCATGGGCGACGAACGTCCACGGCCCCGAGTACGTGTTGTCGCTGAAGTGGTTGTTCTGGCCGAAGGTGATGGCCTGCTGCACCACGTCGCCCTTGTACGGGGACCAGTCGGGGTAGCTGCCGTAGTTGGACAGCACCGCCATGCGGCCGCAGAACTGCGTGCAGCCCAGGTGTGCCGGGTCGAAGGTGAACGTGTTGTCGTGCACGGTCACGTTCTGCGTTTTCCAGCGGCAGTCGTCGTACAGCGGCTTCTGCGTGATGCCCGGCGCGGTGCACTGGGTCTTCGTGGCGAACGGCGTGCAGTAGCCCGTGGACGTGTTGGCCGGGCTGTTGCAGTAGCGGTCGGCGTTCTCCCACAGGGCGACGCCGCCCCAGTTGTCCTCGAAGGTGTTGCCGCCGATGTCGATCTGGTGCGTGCGCGCGCCGAGGCGGGGTTCGCCGCCGGACTCGGAGAGGTAGATGGTGGCGACGGGGAAGTTGTCGTCCTTGGCGGCGCGGGCGCGGCCGGCGACGAGGCCGTTGCGGCGGAACACGTTGTCGCTGACGGTGAGGTTGTGGCTGATCTCGTAGGACAGCGCCTCGGCGTCGTTGTCCTCGATCACGTTGTCCCGCAAGAGGAAGTCGTTGTCGTTCGTGTCGGCCCACAGGCCGGGGCCGTGGTTGCCGTGGACCCAGTTGCCGGTGACGTCGGCGCCATTCACGGCCCAGAACTTCACCCCGCCGCTGCAGCCGCAGCCCGGGGACTTGGTCTCCCAGTCGTCGGTGTTGTTGCCGGTGATCTCGTTGCCCTCCAGCACGAGCCCGGTGATGCCGTCGCCGGCGCGGTAGGCGTTCATGCCGTACTGGCCGTTGTCCTTCAGGCAGCTGCGCCGGACCTCCTGCCGGTCGCCGGCCATCAACGCGGCGCCGCGGTTGTCCTCGATGGTGCTGTCCTCGATCACCCAGTGCGTGCCGGAGTCGTGGTTGACCACACCCTGGTCCTGCGGCGCGGCGAAGCCCCGCACGGTGAGGCCGCGGATCGTCACGTCCTTGGCCTGCCCGGTGAACGCCGCCTGGTTGACGCCGCGGCCGTCGAGGATCGCGCCCGGCGCGCCGAGGTAGGTGTCGCCGTCCTTGGGCTGGACCTGGCCGAACGCGTCGGTGCCGAGCGTGTGCGTGCCGGGCTTGAGCCAGAACGTGGTGCCGGCCGGGCTGTCCGACGTGCGCTGCGCGAGCTCGCTGTCGTGCGCCGGATCCACCACCACGGCCCCCGATGGCGCCGACGCGTACTCCGTCACCGTCGTGCCGCACACCGCGGCGGTCCCGGCCGAGGCCGTCGCTCCAGAAAGGCCGCTCGTCAGTAATACGAGCCCCACCACGACGGCCACGGATCTACCCATGGCCCAACGCTACGGTCCGCCGGTACCCCCGTAACTTCCCTGATGGGGTTCGCCGACTGCCCCGACGAGTGAATCTTCCTTGCCCGACAACACATTTCCGCGAAGTTGCGCACTTAGTGGACCATTTCCGAAGTGGACTGATCAGCTCAGGTCGGTCGAACCGTCGATCCGCTGCAGCGTGCCACCCGGGCCGTCGCCTTTCACCTGCGGCACGCCGAGCAGGTCGCCGATCCCCGCCGACCTCGGCGGCAGGTCGACGCCACCGACTTTGACCGGTGCGGCCCCGTTCCACGTGTGCGGTTTGCCGTGCGCCTCGCCGATCTCCATCACGTACTTGCCCGGGTTGGCCGCCTGGTGGTGCGCCACCGACTCGGCGCCGTAGGAGTTGAACATCGCGTGGCGCTGGAAGAGCCCGGCGGTGCCGTCGAGGTCGCGCCGGGCGGGGTTGCCGCCGATGCCGATCACGTCGACGCCCTCCTTTTTCGCCGAGTCGATGACCTGGCCCACCAGCTTGCCGTTCGGGCTGGAGTCGAGGTACTTCTTCAAATCCGGGTGCATCTCGCTGCCTGGCGGCGAGTTCAAGTAGTCCTTGACCATGCCGTTGTGCGCGTCGTCGCGCAGGCTTTCCAGGTAGACCTTGTTGACGCCGTTGTTCTTCAGGTCGCCCATGTTGTCGCGCATCATCTCCAGGCCCGGGTGCTTGCCGTCGTGCCTGCCGCCGACGACCACACCGTCGTACTTGTCCAGCAACGAGCCGGTGGCCTCGTGCTTGTCCATGACGGGCCGCAGCCGGTCGTCCACTTCCTGGTCGCGGCCGAGATCGTTGTGGCCCTGCTTGTTGTTCTCGACCACCTGGTTCGCGGTGTGCTGGTCGCGGCGGTCCTGCTGCGCCCAGAAGTCTTTTGTGTCGGGGTCGTTGCGGCCCAGCGCCTCGACGGCCTGGCGGTCCTTGGACACCGGGTTGACCAGACCTTCATCACGCGCGTGCTGGTGCAGCTTCCCGCCAAGCCCGCGGTTGTTCTCCACCATCGTCTGGGCGTCGCCGTTGAGCGTCAGGCGCTGCTTGTGCGGGTTCGGCACGCCGGCCGTCTGCGCGATGTCGTTGAACTTGTCCTCGTCGCGGATCTTGTTCGGCGTCCGGCCCGTCTTGTCCGACTTGCGTGGTCCGCGCAGGTTCAGCGAGGGCCCGTCCGGGGTGCTGTGCGCCTGGTCGAACGACAGCTTGCACGGCGCCAGCCCGAGCGGGTCGGTCCAGCCGACCGGGTCGGCGACGTAGGCGTACGGGTTCGTCGCCGGGCTCAGGCCCGACGGGTCGGGGCTGAGGTAGCGGGCCGCGTTCGGGTCGTAGTAGCGGTGGAAGTTGTAGTGCAGGCCCGTTTCGTCGTCGTGGTACTGCCCGGCGAAGCGCAGCGGCGTCGGCATCGGACCGGTCGCGGCGCCCCACACGGTGAGCGTGCCGTGCCAGACCAGGCCCTGCTCGGCGTCGAGCAGCTCGGTCGGGGCGCCGGCGAGGTCGGTGACCACGCCGCGCAGGCTGTGGTCGCGCCATTCGCCGCTCGCCTGGTGCAGCACGCGTTCGGTCTGCGTGAGCACGCGGCCGCCGCCGGGTTCGGTGTGCCAGACGAGCGCGCGCACGCCGTCGGTGACCTGCTCGGCGAGCTGCTCACCGTCCCAGGTGAACTCGGTGCGGGTGCGCAGGGCGCCGGCGGCGTCGAGGAGTTCCTTGGCGACGCGGCGGCCGAGTGCGTCGTAGCGGTAGCGCCAGTGGTGGCCGGCCGTGGTGTGCACGGCGACGAGCCGCTCGTGACCGTCCCACTCGTATCGCCATTCCGAATGATCTGCGGTCCGGCGCAGCACGAGCTTGCCGTCCGGGTCGTACTCGTACTCCGCGGTGTCGTCGCGCTTGAGCAGGCTGCCGGCGTAAACGCGGTTTCCCGGCTGCAGGAGGTTGCCCGCCGCGTCGTAGCCGTAGGCCTCGCGGCTCGCCGGGCCCTCGACGGCCAGCGGACGGCCGATCGGGTCCAGCCGCAGCTGCCGCCGCCCGGCCAGGGCGTCGTCGACCGCGGTCACGGTGTCGTCGTGGCGGTAGTGCAGCGAGCGCTGCTGCAGCGGCCGCCCGTCGGCGAGGGTCTGCATGACGAGCCGGTCGCGGGCGTCCCACGCCTGGCGCAGCTGCACGTTCCCCAGCCGTCGCTCGACCTCGCGGCCTTCGAGGTCACGCACGAAGGTGAGCTCGCGGCCCGCGGTGAGCAGCGCGATCGGCCGGCCCGCGGCGTCGTGGCGCCATTCGGCGCGGGCGCCGGTCGGCGTCGTGCGCGAGGTGCGCCGGCCCGAAGCGTCGAAAGCGGACGACAGCACGCGGCCGTTCACCGACTCCTCGACCAGCCGGCCGGCCTGGTCGTAGGTGCGGCGCAGGTCCGCGTCCTCGTTGACGGCCCGGACGAGCCGGCCGGCGGCGTCGTACTCGTAGGTGGCGACGACGCCGTCGGCGTCGAGCCGCACGATCCGGCCCAGCGCGTCGTAGCCGAAGCGCAGCACCCGGCCGCCGGCCGAGGTCTGCTCGACCAGCCGGCCCGCGGCGTCGTAGCGGAAGGCGCGGCGGCGGCCGTCGTAGTCGGTGTCGGCGGCGAGCCGCCCGGCGGCGTCGTACTCGTAGCGCCACTGCGCGCCCAGCTCGTTGCGCACGCCCGTGACGCGGGTTTCGGTGTCGTAGCTCAGTTCCACGCGCGAGCCGTCGACCGCGGTCATCGCGACGGGCCGGTCGAACCCGGAGTACTCCGTGCGCGAGACGGTGGTGGCTTCGCGGGTTTCGCGGAGGTTGCCTTCGCCGTCGTGGCGGTAGGACACGCTCGTGCCGTCCGGGCGCGTGACGTTCAGCCGCTCGCCCTCGACGGTCCACGCGGTGCGCGTGACCGCGCCCAGCGCGGTGGTTTCGGCGGCGGGCCGGCCGAAGCGGTCGAACACCGTGCGCTGTGTCGCGCCGACGGCGTCGGTCACCGCGACCGGGAGCCCCGCGGCGTCGTACTCGTAGCGGGTCACCTCGCCGAGCGGCCCGGTGACGGTGGCGGGCAGCCCCGGTCGCACGTACTCGAAGCGCGTGCGGGCGCCGAGCGGGTCGACGGCCGCCGCGACGTCACCGTCCTCCGTGTATTCCCGCAGCCACACCGCGCCGTCGGCCTCGACGACCTTCACCGGGCGGTGCTCGTCGTCGTACTCGGCGGTGGTGCGGGAGCCGTCGGCGGCGACGATCTCCACGAGGTCGCCGGCCTCGTCGTAGTGGTTGCGGGTGGTGGCGCCCAGCGCGTCGGTGCTCGAGAGCAGCCGGTCGCGGTCGTCCCATTCCATGCGCGTGGTGAAGCCGAGCGGGTCGGTGACCGCGACGACCTGGAACGCGTCGTTGAGGTCGAACACCGTGGTGGCGCCGAGCGAGTCGACGGCCGTGGTGCGGCGCGGCTCGTACGCGAGGCTGTAGCGCAGGTCGCCGTCGCGGCCTTCGGCGCGTACGCAGCGGCCCTGCGCGTCGTAGGAGTAGCGGTACCACATGCCGTTGCGGTCTTCCCAGCTCGCGAGCCGGCCCTCGGCGTCGTAACCGAAGCGCAGCGGGAGGTCCGAGGAGTTGCGGACCTCGGCCAGGTTCGCGCGCTCGTCGTAGGCGTAGCGCACGAGAACGACCGGCGCGCCGCCGCTGAGCAGCGTCAGTTCGGTGACGCGGCCGTCGTCGGTGGTCACACCGACGTGGTGGCCCGCCGAGTGCGTGAGGTCGGTCAGCGTGCCCGCGTCGTCGTAGGAGAGGCGGAAGTGCTGGTCGCCGGTCATGGTGCTCACCGTGACCAGACGCCCGGTCGCGCCGGAGAACAGCAGCGCGCGGCCGAGATCGGGCTGGGTGAGCACGTAGGAGCCGTCGATGGCGCGCGTCAGCGGCCACGCCGCGCCGGTCACGGGCAGCACCTCGCCGCCGACCACGGGCTTCGGGTACTCGAGGAAGGTGCCGTCTTCGGCGCGAAGTGCACGGCGTCGCCGTCGGCTTCGAGCCGCTGGTCGAGGGTCGAGGCCCACGACGCGCCGAAGGCCCGCCCGATCCGGTACGACGACAAGTGCGTGCGGGAGAGGACCAGCGGCAGCGCCGCGTCCAGCCGGACGTCCTCCTGCGTGAGCATGACCCGGCCCGTGGACACGTCGATCGGGTCACCACAGGCGAGGCGGTCGGCCGTCGGGGTGTCGTTCGAGCGCGGGGTGGTGTTGCTGTCCTTGATGGAGCTCTGCTTCGTGGTGGTGTCCTTGGCACCACCGCTCTTGCCCGCGCCGCCACCCGAGACGCCGCGGTCGGCCGGCGGCGGGTCGAACGGCGGCGGGTCGCTCTTCACCGGCGGTGGGTCCTTCGGCGGCGGGCTGCTCTTGGCCGGCGGCGGGTCCCCGGCGCTGGACGCGTGTCGCGTCGTCGCCCGATTTGCCCGCCTTGCCCGCCGGTGGTGTGTAGTCCGTGGGGCCGCCGGAGTACCCCGACCCTCCGGAGCCGCCGTCGTCGGCGCCCTTCGAACCGGGTGGCGGGGTGTAGTCCTTGGGGGTGCCCTCGTAGCCGGACGCGTGTGTCCCGTCGTCGGCGCCCTTGGATGCGGGTGGCGGGGTGTAGTCCTTGGGAGTGCCCTCGTAACCCGAGGCTTTGGTGCCCCCGCTGTCGGCGCCGCCGGATTTGCCCGGCGGGGCTTTCGGGGTGCCGGAGAGGTCTTTGGTCTTCGGTGGTGGGGCGACCTTGCCGCCCTTGAGGCTCTTGAACGCCTTGCCGGCGTCCTCGAACAACGTCCCGGCCTTCTTCAGCAACGGCACCAACGCCTTGAGGGCCTTCACCAGCTTCGTCACGAGCCCGGTGATCTGTGAGGCGGTCTTGGCCACCGCGCTCACGACCTGCGGCACCACCCACGCCAGCCCGATCCCGAGGGTGAAGATCACCTGCAGCGCCCAGCTGATCAAATGCCCGATCAGCTCGGAGATGATGTCCCGCACCAGGGTGCGGACCGCCGCCACGACCTCACCCGCGGTCTTCACGCCACTTGAGGCGCCCTCGCAGCCCTTCTGTGCGGCTTGCAACGACGTGCTCAGATCCTGCGCCCGCTGCCGATAGGCATCGGAGGCCGATCCCGACCACGACTGCAGATCCGCCGACACCGCGTCCGTCAGATCCGAGGCGACACTGCCCAGTTCCTTGGCGACATTCGCCCAGGTCTCCGACTGCGCCTTGATCTGGTCGGCGTTGCCGGTGAGCCCGTTGAGCGCGTCCTTCAACGGGCCGACGTGTTCCATCAACCACGACACCCCGGCCGCGAGGATCGCGCCGAACGGGTCCATCGCCATCGACAACGCATCCAGCGCCGTCCCGACCGCCCCCATCGCCACCGACGCCCAGTCACCCGACTTGATCGCCGTCGACAAGTCGTTCGCCGACTCCAACAACGAAATGCCCGAATACGCCTTCGTCGAGTCCTGCGTCGGCGCGATCAAGGGGTTGCTCATGACTGAGACACCGTGCCAGAAACCCCGGCGGTTCACCGCCCGTTCAACCGAGATGTCGATCACTTAGGCCGAGGAAAACCGTGTGACAACTCCGCGGTCCGGCCGCGAGGCTGTCGCCCGTGCCCGACGACTTCACGCTCTCCCGCCGTTCCGCCATGCGCTGGAACGCCCCGCTCGACGAATCCCACGCCGCCTTGCTGCTCGAACGCCTCGACGTCACCGACGGCACCGTGGTCGACCTCGGCGCCGGCTGGGGTGAGCTGCTGATCCACGCGGTCGACGGCACGGCCGCGCGAGGCATCGCCGTGGACACCGACGAAGTGGCGATCGAACGCGGCCGCCGCGCGGCGAAGCAACGCGGCGTCCGGGTCGAGTTCGTCGAACAGGACGCCGCCGGCTGGCAGGGCCACGCCGACCGCGCGCTCTGCATCGGCGCGTCCCACGCCTTCGGCGGCACCCGCCAGGCCCTGGCCGCCCTCGGCGGGGTCACCGACCACCTGCTCTACGGCGACGGCTGCTGGTCAACCGAACCCACGCCCGCCGCCCACGGAATCTTCGGCGACGAGGTCCTCTCGCTGCCCACCCTCCTCGAAGCCTGCCGCGACACGGGCTGGCGCGTGCTCCACCTGTCCACCGCCGACCAGCGCGAGTGGGACGACTTCGAGTCCACCGCCCGCGCCGGCCGGCTGCGGTGGCTGCTGGCCAACCCCGACGACCCGCGCGCCACCGAGACGCGCGAGTGGCTCGACACCCGCGAACGCGAGTACGTCAGCGCCTATCGGGGTGTGCTCGGGTTCGCCTACCTGGTGCTCGTCAAGTAGCTCAGGCCCTGCGTTGATCAGGCCTTGCGCCGGAACACCGGCTTCACTGGCCGCCCGCCCAGCCACGGCGACGGGTCGCCCGCGTCCAGTGCCTTGCGGTAAACCACGCAGGCCGCGGCGACGACCTCGACGGTGTGGTCGATGTCCGCGTCCGTCAGGGCCGCGCTGACCACGAACGACGGCCCCAGCACGCCGCCCGTCACGAGCTGGCGCAGGAACAACGTCCGGTAGTCCTGGGACGGCGCGCCGGACGCGTCGAGCGTGCCGAAGACCAGGTTGCTGTCGCGGCCGCGGACCACCACGTGGTCGGCCACGCCGTGCGACGCCGCCACCTCGCGGACGCCGGCGGCCAGCCGCGCGCCCAGCGCGTGCAGCCGGGCGGTGACGTCCTCGGCTTCGTACGTGTCCATCACGGCCATCGCCGCGGCAAGCGAGTGCGTCTCGGCGCCGTGGGTGGTGGACAGGAGGAACACGCGGTCGCGCGGGTCGCGCAGGCCGCCGAGCTCCATGAACTCGCGGCGGCCCGCCAGCGCGGACACGGCGAAGCCGTTGCCGAGCGCCTTGCCGAACGTCGAGAGGTCCGGTGTCACGCCGAACAGGCCCTGCGCACCGTGCTCGGAGAAGCGGAAGCCGGTGATCATCTCGTCGAAGACCAGCAGCGCGCCGTAGCGGTGGGCGAGGTCGCGCAGGCCCGCGAGATACCCGTCCGGCGGGTCCTGCTGCGTGGCGGCCTCCAGGATCAGGCACGCGATCTGCCCGTCGTGCTGCTGCAGCAAGGCTTCGGCCGCGGCGAGGTCGCCGTACGGGAAGCGCACGGTCAACGAGGTGATCTCACCCGGGATGCCGGCCGCCATCGCCGTGGTGCCGATGAACCAGTCGTCGGTGGAGAAGAACGCGTGGTCGGCGCACAACGCGACCAGCGGCCGGCCGGTCACGGCGCGCGCGAGCCGCACGCCGGCCGTCGTCGCGTCGGAGCCGTTCTTGGTGAACTTGACCATGTCCGAGGTCGGCACGTTCTCGAGGAACCGCTCCGCAGCCTCGGCTTCCACAATGGACGGACGCGCGAAGTTGCTGCCGCGCTCGATCTCGCGGCGCACGGCCTCGGTCACGCGTGGGTGGGCGTGCCCGAGGCTCACCGACCGCAGGCCCGAGCCGTACTCCACGTACTCGTTGCCGTCGACGTCCCACACGTGCGCGCCGCGGCCGTGGGAGATCACGGGCGCGAGGTGCTCGGGGTACTGGTCCTCACCCTTGGCGTAGGTGTGCGCGCCGCCGGGGATCACCCGGTGCAGCCGCTCGTTCGCGGCACGGGAGCGGGGCAGGTCCATTGTGGTCACCTTCTAGGGTCTCAAGTGCGCAAGGCATCGGCCAGCGACGGCGCCGACTTGTCGCGTTCGGACATCAGCGTGGCCGGCAGTGGCCACGGAATGGCGAGTTCGGGATCGTTGTAGGCGATACTGACGTCTTCGTCCGGATTGTGCACGCGGTCGATGCGATACGAGACGTCAGCGAGATCGGAAAGTGCCTGAAACCCGTGCGCGCACCCGGCGGGGATGTAAACGCTCACCTGGGTGTCGCCGGAAAGCCGGAACGTCTCCATGGCCCGGAAAGTCGGCGACTCCGGCCGCAGGTCCACGACCACGTCGAACACCTCGCCGAACGAGCACCGCACCAGCTTCGCCTCGCCGTCGCCCGAGCGCAGGTGCATCGCGCGCACCACGCCCCGCACGGACCGCGACACGCTGTCCTGCACAAACGCGTCCGGGTCGATGCCGACAGACCGCGCGACGTCCGCGTCGAACGTGCGCGAGAAGAACCCGCGCTCGTCGCGGTGCGGGGTCGGCTGGAAGAGGATCAGGCCGGAGATCGCCGGCACGGGAATGGCTTTCATCGGGCCTCCGAAATGGGGAACAGGATGGATGACAGCACGGCGAACTGGGATTTCAGGCGTTGCTTGTTGCCCTCGTTGCGCTCGTCCAGCGTCGCTTTCAGTTCCGGCGCGCGGCTTTCCAGCTCCTCGAACTGCGCGATCAGCCGTGGCACGTCCACCGACCGCGCCTCCTGGCAGAACTCGCCGAGGCCCATTTCCGCCATCAGCACGTCATTCTTCTTCGCGTAACCCATCGCAACCGTCGGTTTTCCGGCCTTCAACGCGCACAACACGTTGTGGTAGCGCGTGGCCACCACGGTGCCCACGCCGGCCATCGCGGTCATCAGCTCGCCCAGCGACCCCGGCGGCTCGGCCGTGACCAGCGGTGAGTCGACCGTGGCCACGATCTCGTCCACCACGGCGAGGTCGGCCCGGTCGCCGATGAACAGCCGCACCGGCCGCCCGTCGGCCACGAGGTACCGCACGAACTCCGTCAGGGAGTCCACATAGGACCGGTAGATCTCCTCGCCGCGCGCGCGGTCGTCGTTCCCGCCGTAGTAGGCCATCACGCCGACCCCCACGGCCCGGGGATCCTCGTCCGCGACCGGCGTCGGCAGCGCGAACGCGAGGTCCGGGTACACGCCGTCACCCGCGGTCCGCACGCCCATGCCCGCCATGGCCGAGCGCGACAGCTCGTCGCGGTAGGACCGGTACGCGGCGAGCTGCGCCGCCTGCCGCACCAGGAACCGCGTGGCCGGCATCGTGATCCGGTCGGCGCCCACGCTGACGAGCGCGACCTTCGTGCCGAACAGCCGACCCAGCAGCGAAAGCAGGAACAACGAGTAGGGGAAACCCCACGGCCGTAACGGGAGCGTCGCCTCCAGCACGCCCATGCCCGGCACGATCACCACGTGCTGGCGGCGCACCCAGAGCGCCGTGCGCACCAGGTCGACGAGCTTGCCCAGCGCCTTCGTGGCGATCGCGCGCACGCCGACCGCCGTGCGGTACTCGTCGGAGTACCAGTTCAGCCGCACCGCGGGCACGCCGTAGCGGGCCTGCACGACATCCGGCCCGCCGCAGAACGCCGTCACCGCGGCGTCCGGGTGTTCCGCGCGCAGGAAACCGAGCACGGCTTCCAGCGACCCGTCGTTGCCGAGGTTGCCCGAGCCCAGGAGCCCGAACACGCCGACGCGTGTGGTCACGAAACCCGCCGTTCGCGGCCGGCCACGACCAGGTCGACGGTCAGCGACAGCTCGTCGGCCGCCACCGGCGCGCGGTCCTCCACCCGCTCCCCGCCGCCGCCCGGGCGGGCCCGGCTCGTGAACCACTCGACCAGCGCGAGGTAACAAGCCCGGCGTTCGCGCGAGGACAGCGGCGCCTTGCGGATGCCGTGCACGTAACCCCACACGTACTCGGCCAGCAGCCGCGCCGTCGGGTTCGTGATCGGGTTGCCGCGCTTCGGGTCGAGGTTCGCGCACCGCGAACGTTTGCTCGGGTTCGCGCGCTCGGCGCGGTCCGGGTGGTCGCGGCGGAAGTACAGCAGCTCCGGCACCTGGTGGAAGGGCCCGTGCAGCGCCAGCTCGGCCACGTACGTGCGGTCGGCGTGGTGGTAGCTGTCCATCGGCGTCACACGGCGCAGCACGTCGGTGCGCATCACGCCGTAGAAGTCGTCGCCGCCGGGTTCGAACAGCAGGCTCTTGAACCGCGTCGACGGCCGGGGCGCGTCGGTCTTGTGCACGTAGTCCAGCGGCACGGTCACGGCGCCGATCTCGTCGATGATCGCCTGGTGCGAGTGCGCCAGGATCACCTCGGGCCGCTCGTCGAGCACCGCGACGCACTTGGCCAGCAGCTCGCGTCCGTAGAGGTCGTCGTGCGAGGCCCACTTGAACAGCTCGCCGCGCGCGAGGTCGAGCAGGACGTTGTGGTTGGGCGTCGCGCCGATGTTGCGGGCCTGGCGCACGTAGCGGATGCGCGAGTCCTTCTCCGCGTACTGGCGGCAGATCTCTTCGGTGCCGTCGGCCGACGCGTTGTCGGAGATGACCAGTTCGAAGTCCTCGTACGTCTGACCGAGCAACGCGTCAAGCGCCTCGCCCAGGAACTCCTCGCCGTTGTACACGGGCAGACCGATGGTCAGCCGGGGAACCGTGCTCATCCCGTTCTCATTTCTGTCATTCCGTCTGACGCCGAATGAAGCTCTTCATGGCTGAACGAACCCGACACCGGGTGGAACTCGAGGGAATGCTCGCCCGTGCGTGGCGCCGGCGTCGCGGGCACGTTGTCGGCGATGGCGAAGTGGTCGCGCAGCGCGATCCGCAGCTGCCACCACCACACGGCCGAACCGGTGATCGTCGCGATCGCGACGCCCCACTCCGACCCGGCCGCACCACCCAGCGCGGCCCCGATCAGGCCGAACACGACGTACAACACCGAGGCGATCAGCTGTGAACGCAGGCTGCGCTTCGCCGTGCCCAGCGCCCGCAGACCCGCCGTCGCGCCGGTCGTGAAGCTCGCGCCGACCACGGCGAACGTGACCGGCAGGATGAGCAGTGACGAGGTGTCCCACAGCGAACCGAGCACGAACCGGCCCGCCTCGGCGGGGATGAGCAGCAGCAACCCGAGGCCCCACACCAGTGCGGCTGCGGCCTGCACGCCGCCGAGGATCACGCAGAAGTGCCACAGCCGGTGCGGCGAGCGCTGCAGCACCCGCGCGCCCTCCGCGACCGTGACCAGCGACAGCCCCATCAGCAACGCGAGGAACGGCCCGAGCAGCTGCTCCGCACCGCGCACCGTGCCCACGGCGGCGAGGCCGGCGAGCGCGCCCAGCCCGTACGCGCGCAGTTGCGAAGACCCGCTGTTGCTCACGTTCTCCAGCAGGTAGCGCACGCCCAGCTCGCGGTGGTCGCGCAGCCACGCGCGCACCCCGCCCAGCCGCGGCAGCACGCTCGTCTGCACCCACCCGAATGCCGCCGCGACGCCGGCCGAACAGCCCCAGGCCAGCAGGAACGCGACCACGGTGCCGTAGCGCGCGCCGATCACCAGTGCCGGGAACAGCGCCACGGCCTGGATCCCGTCGTTCACGAACGCCTTCTGCCCGGTGCCCGCGGCGAAGAAGCCGAACCGCCACGAGTCCTGCACCAGCAGGAACGGCAGCACCACCCCGAGCGCCACGAACGCGCCGCCCAGCGACCCGCCCACGAGCAGTCCGAAAAGGACACTCACCACGCCGCTCGCGACACCCACGAGCAGCGCCGTGCCCACCGCCTGGCCGAGCGCCTCGCGCCAGCGCGCCTTGGCGACGCCGGAGAACCGCACCATCAGCGGGTCGGTGGCCACGCCGCGCGAGACGTTGAGGATCACGCCGTAGGTGACCCACGCGATGCTGAACAGGCCGAACGCCGCCGCGCCCAGAGACCGCGCGACGTAGAGGCCAACCACGAAGTTGGTCAGGCTCGACACGGCCTGGTCGCCCAGGCCCCAGCTCAGCCGCCCCGCCATGGCGCGGACGGCCCGTGAACGCAGGATCCCGGGCACCGGCCTCACTCCTTGAGCAGGCCGGCGACCTGCAGGGCCTGGGCCGCGGTGGCCACGGCGCCGAACGGCAGGCCCGCGCGTTCGGCGATGTCGAGGAGGCTGTGCTCGCCGTCGGAGTAGGACAGCACCCACAGCATCGCCAGCTGCGCTTCCTTGGCGTCGCTGCGGCCGCCGAGCGAGTCGTACAGCCCGCGCTTGCCGAGCTGCGGCTCGCCGTAGGGGCTGAGGTTCACGTAGCGACGGTTGCGCTCCAGCACGGCGAACGCCGTCTGCAGCGTGTCGAGCGTGTCCTCCATGGCCTCCGGTGAAACGAAGGCCGGGTTGTCGGCCGACGTGTGGTACTCGGGGTAACCCGCGTACGGCGTGCGCGTGAGGGACCCGACGCCGAGGTTGAAGCCGGGGGAGCAGAACTGCCGCTCGTCGTAGCCGTACGGCGAGAACTCGCGGATCTCGTGCGGCTTGTCCTTGAGCACGTGGGCCATCACGCGGTCGATGTCCGCGTCACCGCGGCGGCTTTGCTTGTACGTCAACGAGCCGCGGTCGCCGGCGCAGGCCAGCACCACGCCGTGCTTCACGCGATCCACGTGCTCGGCGTTGCGCGCGAGCCACGTGATCGCGCCGATCGTGCCCGGCATGAACAGGAAGCGGTACGTGAAGTGCGGCTTCTCTTCAGCCAGCTGCTGCGCCAGCGACACCGCGACCGCGATGCCCGCGAGGTTGTCGTTGGCCAGCGACGGGTGGCAGACGTGGCACGAAACGATCACCTCGTCGCTCACCTCGCCGGGCACCACGTGCTCGCCGTAGGTCAGCGAGCCGTCGGCCAGCGTCGAGTCGATCTTCACGTGGTAATCGCCTTCGGGCAACGCGTCGAGCACGTCCTGCGCGACGCAGAAACCCCAGGTGGGCGAGTAGTAGCTGGTGCGGTACGGGACCCAGGAGGGGCTTTCGGGCAGCGTGTGCAGACGTCCGCGCAGCTCGGCGAGGCTCATGGTCTCGTCCACCGGCACGCTGTAGCCGACCACGTGCAGGTTCGACGCGCGGAAGTCGATCACGCGCCGGCCGGAGGCATCCGCGACGAACGCGTCGCGGATGTTCCACTCCTGCGGCACGGTCCAGTCCAGCACCTGCGTGCCGGTGGGCACCTCGTGGACCTGCAGGCCCAGGTGCTCACCGACGATCGCCAGCGTCTGCCGGACGCCGTCCCCCGTGATGCTGCGGCAGAGCGGGTAAAGCCGCTCCACCAGCGCGTGCATCTCGCCCCCCGTGAGCATCAGCGCTGCCGCAGCGTGTCGTCGACGGCCCCCGCGGCCTGGCGGTCGGACAGCCAGTTGAGCCGCGTGAAGCGCCGCTCGAACTGCTGCTTGGTGAGCTCGTAGGCGCGGTAGGCGTCGATCAACTGCAGCGCGCCGTCCTTAACACCCCACTCGCACTCGAAGCCCGGGATCGCCTCGCGGAAACGCGAGAAGTCCACGCGGTACGAGCGCGGGTCGGCGCCGGCCTCGCCGGTGATCCGCAGCTTCGAGCCGGGCACGGCCTCCACGACCTCCTGCGCGATCTCCGCCACCGTCACGTTGTTGCGCTCGGTGCCGATGTTGAACGCCTTGTTGTGCACGGCCTCGCGCGGCGCCTCGAGCGCGGCCGTGAAGGCGCGGGCGATGTCCCGCGCGTGGACCAGCGGGCGCCACGGCGTGCCGTCGGACAGCACGAGCACCTCGCCGGAGAGGTAGGCGTGGCCCACGAGGTTGTTGAGCACGATGTCGGCGCGCAGCCGCGGCGAGAAGCCGAACGCGGTGGCGTTGCGCAGATACACGGGCGAAAACGAGGAGTCGGCGAGCTTCGAAACCTCGTCCTCCACGCGCACCTTCGACTCCGCGTACGGCGTCACCGGCCGCAGCGGCGCGTCCTCGTCGACCAGGCCGCCGCCGCCCGAGGCACCGTAGACCGAGCACGTGGACGCGTAGAGGTACCGGCCGACGCCGGCGTCCTTGGCCAGCTCCGCGAGCCGGACCGACGCGTGGTGGTTGATGTCGTAGGTGAGCTCCGGCGCGAGCGAGCCCAGCGGGTCGTTCGACAGCGCCGCCAGGTGGATCACCGCGTCGAAGCCCTCGAGGTGCTCGGGCCGCACGTCGCGCAGGTCGACGGTGATCGACGGCACCTCCTTCGGCGCCGGCCCCAGGAGACAGCCCGCGAAGAGCCCGGAGTCGAGGCCGACGACGTCGTGCCCGGCTTCGGTGAGCACCGGCGCCATCACCGTGCCGAGATATCCCGTGTGCCCGGTCAGCAACACCCGCATGTCAGTCAGCCCCTCAAGTCGAGAATGAGTTTGTTCACTTCGAACGCTTCCGCGTACCGCTGCTGGCACTCGATGCCGCGGATGCGGGCGAGGCCGAGGAAGGCCTCGCGGTCGTACCAGGGACGGTGCCGCTGGGAGGCGTAATGCTCCTGCAGCAGCCGCACCTTCCGCTCGGCCAGCTCGTCCGCGAGCGGGACGTAGGCCGCCAGCCGGCCGAGGTCGCCGTCCCACTTCACGATTTCGTAGCCCAGCGCCAGGTACCCGCGGAAGACCGTGGGCACCAGCTGCGCGAGGCCGCAGTGGTCCTGGTGCGCGTCGACCGTGCGCGGTGCGAAGACCACGTCCGGGTCGGTGCGCTGCTTGAGCTCTTCCAGCGCGTTCTTGGCCTCGTCCCAATGGGCCGGGAGGCGGCCGTCGGGGAGCTTCAGCACCGTGACGTCGAGGTTCGCGCCCGGGCAGAACGCGGCGAGCGCCGCCCGTTCCTCGGCCTCACGTTCGGTGCCGCCGCCCGAGAGCACCAGCGCGTCGACGCGGAGGCCGGGCCGCTGCCCGCAGAGCGTGAGCAGCGTCCCGCCGGCGCCGATGGCGATGTCGTCGCAGTGCGCACCCAGCACCACGACGCTGCCGAGCCGCTGCGGAAGCAGGTTGATCACGCGTGCACCCGGTCCCGTTCCCACAAGGCCCACGGCCGGTCGCCGCGGGTGTAGCCCTCGTCAAGCGCGAAGCGTTCCTTCACGGTGTCGGTCGGCTTCCAGAAGCCGCGGTACGGGTAGGCCAGCAGCCGGCCGCGCTTGGCGAGCTCGCCACAGCCGTCCGCGACCAGGTCGCCGTTCTCCGGGATGTGGTCGAAGATCTCCTGGCGCAGCACGAAGTACCCGCCGTTCTCCCACAGCGGCATGTCGCTGACGGGGGTGATCGAGCCGATGAGCCCGCCCTCGTCCATCTCCACGCAGTGGAACGAGGACTGCGGCGGCACGACCATCATCGACGCGCCGGCGTCGGTCTGCTCGAAGCGCTCGACCATCTTGTCCAGCGGTGCGTCGGTGAGCACGTCGGCGTAGTTGGCGAGGAACATCTCGTCGCCGTCGAGGTACTCGCGCACGCGGCGCAGGCGCTCGCCGATCGGCGACTCGATGCCGGTCTGCACGAACGAGATGGTCCAGTCGGAGATGTCGGTGGAGAGCAGCTCCGGCTTGCCGTCGCGGAGGACGAAGTCGTTGGACGTCGTCTCCTTGTAGTTGAGGAAGAACTCCTTGATGTGGTGGGCTCCGTAGCCCAGGCACAGCACGAACTCGGTGTGGCCGAAGTGCGCGTAGTAGCGCATCACGTGCCAGATCAGCGGTCTCGGGCCGACCATGGCCATCGGCTTGGGCACGTCGGAGGGGTCTCCGTTGCGCATCCGCATGCCGTAGCCGCCGCAGAACAGGACTACCTTCACTGCTTCACCTCGACGATCTCGAGACGGGGGATCGGGAACACGAGCCGCCCGCCCCAGTCGTCTACATAGGACAGCTGTTCGGTGAGTTCCTTCCTGAGGTTCCAGGGAAGGACGAGGACGTAGTCGGGCTTGTCGGCCGCGATCCGCTCGGGTTCGAGGATCGGCACGCGCGTGCCCGGGGTGAACCGGCCGTGCTTGTACGGGTTGCGGTCGACGGTGTAGGCGAGCAGGTCGGGGCGGATGCCGCAGTGGTTCAGCAGCGTGTTGCCCTTGCCAGGCGCGCCGTAGCCCACCACGGTCTTGCCCTCCTTGGCCGCCTTGACCAGGAACTCCAGCAGGTCGAGGCGCACGCGCGTGACGCGCTCGGCGAACTCGGTGTAGCCCGACAGCTCGTGCAGGCCCGCGGCCTTCTCGCGCGCCAGCACGTCGACCATCCGCGCACTCGGCTCGCCGGCGACCGCGGTGGGCCGCGCCCACAGCCGGATCGAGCCGCCGTGCGTCGGCAGCAGCTCGACGTCCACAACGGACAGTCCGCCGACCGCGAGCGCCCGGCGTGCGGATTCCACGGTGTAGTACTGGAAGTGCTCGTGGTAGATCGTGTCGTACTGGTTCTCGCTGATCAGCGTGAGCAGGTGCTGCACCTCGATGCTGACCCAGCCGTCGTCGGCCACCAGGGCGCGCAGGCCGTGGGTGAAGCCGATGATGTCGGGGATGTGTGCGTACACGTTGTTCGCCGCGACGAGGTCCGCCGGCCCGTGTTCCTCACGCACGTCGCGCCCCGTCTCGGGACTGAGGAACGCCGTCTTCGTCGGCACACCCTTGTCGCGCGCCGCCTGCCCGACGTTCACCGACGGCTCGATGCCCAGGCACCGGATGCCCCGCTCGACGACGTGCTGCAGCAGGTAACCGTCGTTGCTCGCCACCTCGACCACGAACGAGCCAGGCCCCAGCCCCAGCCGCCCGGCCGACTCGGTGACGTACTGGCGCGCGTGCTCCACCCACGACGTCGAGTACGACGAGAAGTACGCGTAGTCGGTGAACGTGTCCTCGGGAGTGATCAGCGGCGGGATCTGCGCCAGCCAGCACTCCGTGCAGACCTGCAGGTGCAGCGGGTAGGTGTTCTCGGGCTCGGCCAGCTGTTCCGCGGTCAGGAACCGCTCACACGGCGGGGTCGCTCCGAGATCGACGACACTCACCAGGGCTGTCGAACCGCAGAGTCGGCATGTGGTCATCAACGGGCTCCTCGGCTCGCGGCTTGCGTGCTAGACACGTCGATGACCAGCGGGGGGTCGTTACAGTGAGCGTGTGAGGGGTGGACCACCGTTTTCTGAATGAGATGTGCTGTACCGGTTCCGGGAGCTTCTTCCCGGCCTGTTCTCCTGGTGGGAGAGGGGGATTGGGGTGGTCTTTACCGAACCCCGGTGCCGTGTGCGGAGAGTAACTTCGCGCCGGGGTGCGTGGGTTTTTCCCGCACCCCGGCGGCGAAGGGTGATCCGATGACGAACCTGGTCTAGAGCTTCAGCTCAGCTTCTCGATCGCCGGGATCACGTCGGTCCCGAACTTCTCGATCGCCGAAACATCCGGCAACGTCGGGATGGTGCCGATCGCCGCGTGGAAGCCGAGGCCGTGGAGGCGCTCCAGCTCGGCCACGAGCTCGCCCGTCTTCTCGCCGTTGGGGCCGATGTCGAGGGTGTGGTAGACGGTCTTGGTGATCTCGTCGTAGTCGCGGCCCTCGTTCTCGCAGTGCTGCTTCAGCACGTCGAGCTTGTGCTCCACGTCGGGGGCGTTGAAGATGTTGCACGCATCGCCGTACTTCGCGACGAAGCGCAGCGTCTTCTTCTCACCGCCGCCGCCGATCATGATCGGCGGGTGGGGGCGCGTGATCGGCTGGGGCGAGTTGAGCAGGCGCTCGGCCTCGAAGTGCTTGCTGGAGAACGCGGCGTCGCCCTCGGCCCACATCTGCAGGATGTACTGCAGGTTCTCCTCGAGCAGCTCGAAGCGCTCGGCGGTGGACGGGAACGGGAAGCCGAGGCCCTTCGACTCCTCCTCGTTCCAGCCGGCGCCGATGCCGAGGATCGCGCGGCCGCCGGAGAGCACGTCGAGGGTCGTGATGGCCTTCGCGAGCAGGCCCGGGTGGCGGTAGATCACGCCGGTGATCACCGTGAGCAGCTTCGCGCGCTCGGTGTGCGCCGCGAGGAAGCCCAGCGCCGTGTAGGCCTCGAGCATCTCGTTCTCGCTCGGCCCGACGCCGCGGATCTGGAAGAAGTGGTCCATCACCGCCAGGTACTCGAAGCCGGCCTGGTCGGCCGAGCGCGCCACGGAGGCCAGGTCGGCGCCGAGCTTCGACGGACCGTTCGGCCAGGTGAAATTGGGAAGCTGAAGTCCGAGTTTCATAAAACCGAACGTATACCTGGAGTTACACCAGCTGCTCGGTCAGAAATTGCGGATGACGGAAACGGTTCCGTGCAAGGGATCCGTCACGTAAACAGCTCGCGAACGCTCGTCGACGGCCACGTCACCCGGGTTCACGCCGAGGCTCAGCTCGCCCGTCAGCACACCGGCTTTGCCGTCCACGCGGGACAGTCCGTTCTGGCCGCCGTTGGTGTAGATCGTGTCGGTGCCTTGGTGCACGGCGATCGCCGACGCTTCGCTGCGCAGCAATACCGTCTTGCTCTGCTTGCGCGTCACTGCGTCCACAATGGACATGTGGTGGATCGCCGAGTTGGCCACGAACACGGTGCCGCTCGCCTCGTGCACCACCACACCCGTGGGCGACGCCCCGACCGCGGCGCTGCTCGTGAACTTGCCGGCGTCGATGTCGTACACCTCGACCGAGTCGGTGGTGGGGCTCGTGCAGAAGGCGATGCGGCGCCCGGTGTCGAGCGCGATCCCCGCGAGGCTCGGCTTCGGCGCGGCCACCATCTGCTGCGTGGTGAGGCTGAGGGTGTCGAGGACGGCGAGCGTCCCCTTGGTGCCGCTCACGGCGTAGACCTTGTTCGCCGCCGAGTCCACCGCGAGCGACGACGCACCGGCGCCCGCGCCGACCACGCTCACCGTCTGGTGGCTCAGCGCGTCGAGCGCGATCACGGTGCCGCCCGGCGGGTTGGCCACGTACACGCGGTTGGCGGCCGAGTCCACGGCCACGTCGCTGGGCTTGCCGCCGACGGTGATGATCGTGGTCACGCGCCCCGCGGCCGGGTCGATCACGGCGACGGAGCCGGAGTTCGAGTCGGTCACGTACACCAGCCCCGTGACCGGATTCACCGCGACGGCCGTGAGCGCCCCGCCGACGTCGACCACGCTCACCTGCTCCGCCCACGCGGTCGCGGGGAGCATGGGCAGACAAACACCAGCTACACCTGCCATGGCCAGGGCGAACAGCCCTCGTCGGCTCAGTTCGGGACCGTGCATCGCCCACCTCCGCCGAGGATGATCACCTGGGAAAACTTTCCCGACCCTAACCCGCCGGTGGATCATGTGAAGGAACTTCGGGTCGCCCGATCGCGTTGTTTCCGATGAGTAATCACCCCTGAGAGCGGACGGAGGCGGGCCGCGTGCACAAGCACCAGAACGGGCTGAAGACGGCGTTGCTGCTCGGTCTGCTGTCGGCGATCATCATCGCGATCAGCGGCCTCTTCGGCCGCGGCGCCCTGATCATCGGCCTGCTCCTGGCGCTCGGGGTCAACGCGTTCGCGTACTTCAACTCCGAGAAGCTCGCGCTGCGTGCGATGCGCGCGCGGCCCGTGTCGGAGGTCGAGCAGCCCGCGATGTACCGCATCGTGCGCGAGCTGGCCACCACCGCGCGCCAGCCGATGCCCGCGCTCTACCTCAGCCCGACGGTCGCGCCCAACGCGTTCGCCACCGGCCGCAGCCCGCAGCACGCCGCCGTGTGCTGCACCACGGGCATCCTCGACCTGCTCAACGAGCGCGAGCTGCGCGCCGTCCTCGGCCACGAGCTGTCGCACGTCTACAACCGGGACATTCTGATCTCCTGCGTCGCCGGCGCGCTCGCCAGCGTGATCAGCGTGCTCGCCAACCTGGCCTTCTTCTTCGGCGGCAACAGCCGCGACGGCAACCCGTTCGTGTCCCTGCTGCTCGTCCTCGTCGGCCCCATCGCGGCGTCGGTGATCAAGCTCGCCGTCAGCCGCTCCCGCGAGTACCAGGCGGACGCCTCGGGCGCCGAGCTGACGGGCGACCCGCTCGCCCTGGCCTCGGCCCTGCGCAAACTGGACAGCGGCACCCGCGCGGCGCCGCTGGCCCCCGAACCGGCGGTCGTCTCGCAGTCCCACCTGATGATCGCCAACCCGTTCCGCCCGGGCGCGGGCCTGTCGAAGCTGTTCTCCACGCACCCGCCGATCGAGGACCGCATCCGCCGCCTGGAAGCCATGGCGCGGGGCTTCTGAGCTAGCGCCCCCGTCCCTAGGCTCCCGTCGAACCCAACGACTGCGCCACGCTCATCACGTAGTCCCCATACCCCGACTTCGCCAGCTTCGTGCCCAGCGCGTAACACTCGTCCGCGCTGATGAAGCCCATCCGGGCCGCGATCTCCTCCAGGCAGGCGATGCGCACGCCCGTGCGGTGTTCCAGCACCTGCACGAACTGCCCGGCTTCCAGCAGCGAGTCGTGCGTGCCTGTGTCGAGCCAGGCGAAGCCGCGGCTGAGCTCGATGAGGGTGGCGCGGCCTTCGCGCAGGTAGGTGAGGTTGACGTCCGTGATCTCCAGCTCGCCGCGGTGCGACGGCTTGAGCGCGCGCGAGATGTCGACGACCCCGTTGTCGTAGAAGTAGAGCCCGGTGATCGCGTTGTTGGACCGCGGCGAAACCGGCTTCTCCTCGATCGACACGAGCTTGCCGGCCCCGTCGATCTCGCCGACGCCGTAGCGCTCGGGGTCCTTGACGCGATAGCCGAAGAGCACGCAGCCGTCGAGGTCGGTCGACGCGTCCTGCAGGGTGTGCGAGAAACCCTGGCCGTAGAAGATGTTGTCGCCCAGGACCAGGGCCACGGAGTCGTCACCCACGAAGTCGGCGCCGATGACGAAGGCCTCGGCCAGGCCGTTGGGGCTGGGCTGCTCGGCGAAGCTGAACGACAGCCCGAACTGGCTGCCGTCGCCCAGCAGGCGCCGGAAGTTCGGCAGGTCGGCCGGCGTGGAGATCACCAGGATCTCCCGGATCCCCGCCAGCATGAGCACCGAGATCGGGTAGTAGATCATCGGCTTGTCGTAGACCGGCAGCAGCTGCTTCGACACGGCCTGCGTGATCGGGTGCAGACGCGTTCCGCTGCCCCCCGCCAGCACGATGCCCTTCATCCGTCTCCTCACTCGTGGCGATTCACCGTACCGAGTGAGTGTGTCAGCCCATCGGACCTTTGCCGAAGTAGGCCTTGCAGCCGAGGTTGTACTCGGTGGCGATCTCCACCACGTTCTTGCCGCCGTCGACCGGCAGCAGCGTCGACGAGTAGTTGGGGCAGAAGTTGTTGTAGATGCCGGTGATGAGGATGGGGGCGGGCAGCGGGTACCAGTTGCCGGCGCCGAGGTTGTCGTTGGCGAGCAAGGTCTGGCCGTTGCCGGCCACGGGTGTGCCCTTGGCGTTGGTGTAGATCTGCCCGACCATCACGAGCCGCACACCGTTCGGCCCGCCCGGGAAGAGCGTGACGGTCTGCGCGTGCTGGAAGTAGTTGCCGCTGGCGGTGTTCACGCGTGTGCCCGGATCGGCCGGATCGCCCCAGTTCGCGCCGTCCGTGGAGATCTTGTAATACGGGTCGCAGTAGCGGTCGCCGTAGTTGCAGATCTCGTAGCTGAACCAGTAGCGGCCGTCGGGCAGGCGCCGGATGATCGGCATGCCCGGGCGGACGCGGTCGGGCGGGATGGCCAGCGTGAGCTGCTTGGTGCCCCAGTGGATCCCGTCGGTGGACGCGACGCGGTTGAGCACCTGCGCGTACTTCGGGGCTTGCGTCTCGTCGGCGTAGTGCAGCCAGAGCGTGCCGCCGGCGTCGACGGTGAACTCGGGCTCCCAGATGCCGTCGTGGTTGTGCGAGATCGCGGCCTCGGACAGGTACGTCCAGCGCTTCCCGCCGTCGGAGCTGGCCCAGACCTTGATGCCGATGCGCCGCTGCGCGCCCGCGTCCTGCCGGTAGCTCGCGGCCCACAGCACCGTGCCCGCGCGCAGCCGGCCGACGCGTTGGGGCAGCTCGTAGAGGGTGCCGCAGCATTCGCCGAGCTTGCCGTCGGGGTCGCGGATCTCGCCGATCTTGTGGAAGCTCGCGCCCTCGTCGGTGCTCTCCATGATGGGCGTGAACTTGCCGTTCCCGTCCTCACTCGTGACCGACGCGAGGATGTGGCCCTTGCCGAACGGCGAGTACTGCAGCCGGATCAGCCGCGCGTACGAGCCGTATCCCGGCACGAGCTGCTGCTTGTCGACCACGGCCGACGCGGGCGTGAGCCCGGCGGCCAGCACCACCAGTGACGTGAGGAAGGCGATCACGGGTGTCCAACGGCGCATCGACGAACCTCTCTCGCGGGCGGGCCGCGCGATTACACCACGCAACCGCGCCCGGTCCGGCCCGCTTTGGGGCGCTTCCGCAGGTCAGCGCCGGGACTCCACCCGGTCGAGGGGTTTGGCCCGCCCGTTCGGGTGTCAGGTGGAGGTAACGGATTGTCAAAGGGTGACGAAAGATCACGAGAGAGCCGCGCGGCGGCTCACGAGGGGGAATGTCGGATGACGCGCGTCCGCGGGCGTGTTGCGGTGCTGCTGCTCGCGGGCCTGGTCACGGCCTCGTGCAGCGTTCAGCCGTCGGGGCACGGGGTGCTTCTGGGGTCGCCGGGTCTCGACGCGCCTTCGCCGACTTCGGTCGCGCCGCCCCCGCCGCCGCGTCGCCTGGAAGCCCCGACGGAAACCCACACCGGCAAGGGCGACGCCACGGTTCAGTTGTCGTGGCCCACCGACGTCCCCGGCTACCTCACCTTCGACTGCCCGCGCTGCGACTCCAACATCTTCGTCCACACCGACGGCGACGAGAACTCGCTCATCAACGCCATCGGCGCGTATCACGGCACGGTCTGGTTCAACGTCACCGAAGGCCGCGACCCGTCCCGCACCCTCACGATCACCGCGAACTCCTCGTGGACCGCCACCCTGTCCGACCACCGCACCCTGCCCACCCTCACCGCGGGCAAGCCCTACTCCGCCAAGGGCGACGCGGTGCTGTCGATCCCCGCCGGCGTCACCCACGCGACCTTCAAGACCGCCTCCCGGGGCAACTCCGCCGTCTGGGTCCAGGGCGGCGGCACCATGGACCTGGCGGTCAACGAGATCGGCGCCACCACGGCCGACTTCCCCGTGCCGGGCCCGACGCTCGTGGAGGTCCAGGCGTACGAGGGCCAGTGGACGTTCACGGCTTCGTGACGAGCTCCAGCACCGAGTGGCCCCCACCCACGGGATACGTCTTCTCGCGCCGCCAACCCGACGCCGCGAACAACGCGTCGTACTCGTCGAGGTCGCGTTCCATGCCCTCGGTCGCGGTGAGCATGTCCGTGTCGGCGCGCGTCGCGAAGTCGGGTTTGCCGAGTTCGCCGATCACCATCTCGACGACGAGCAGCCGGCCGCCTTCGGTCACGGCCGCGCGGCAGTTGCGCAGGATCGTGAGGCAGCTCTCGTCGGACCAGTCGTGGAGGATCATCTTCAGCAGGTACAAGTCCGCGGGCGGGACGGCGTCGAAGAAGTCGCCCTCGACGGCGGTGAAGCGGTCGGCCAGGCCACGCCGCTCGGCCTCCGCGCGGGCGCCCGGCACGGCGTGCGGCAGTTCGAGCACCTGCCCGCGCAGCTGCGGGTTCGAGGCCATCAGGCCGAGCACGAAGTCGCCGTCCGCGCCGCCGGCGTCGACGACCGTGGTCACGCCCGTGGTGTCGACCGCAGCAATCGCGCCCTGCGTGACCAAACCGGACAGATCTCCCATGGCGCGCGCGAAAAGTGCCGCTTCCCCCGCGTTTTCGGGACGGCCGAAGTAACCGAACAGGTCCGTGCCGTGGGTTTCGCGCATCTGGGTGCGTCCGGTGCGCACGGCGTCGGGCAGCCGCTCCCACGCCTGCCAGTGGGCGTGCTCGTTCTGGACCATCACGAGCGACCGCATCGACCCCGGCACGTCGGAGCGCAGCAGCCCGCCCAGCGGCGTCAGCCCGAACCTGCGCTCGCCTTCGTGGCTCAGAACCCCGAGCGACGCCGCGGCGCGCATCAGCCGGTACGTCGTGCGCGGGTCGCTGCTCACCCGCTCGGCGACTTCCGCGGCGTTGGCGGGGCCGTCGGCGAGGTGGTCGGCGATGTTCAGCGTGGCCGTGGTGCGCAGGATCTGGGCGACCCAGCCGCCGGTGAGCAGGTGCAGCATCAACTCGGCGTCGTCCGCCGAGTCGGTGGTCGCGAGCGGGTCGGTGGGCATGGCGGGTCCTCCCTCGGCGAGTGCCGGTGCTTCCGGCGGTGCCGAGGTCACGCTAGAAATCGCGCGGGTCTGCCCGATTGGACTTCGCCGCCGCGTTCGTTGAATCTGCGCGCCATGGTGTTCGTGGCACGGGTGTGCAAACCCGTCGGAAGTACTCCGTGGACGTGACGGTGCCCGCGCACGCGCGCGACTGGCCCGAAGTGCTGCGCCAGGGATGGGACTCCCAGGTCGGGCGCGTGATCCCCCTGCCGCCCGCGAAACCCGTCGGCGCCGACGACTACCGCGTGCGCATCCGCCACGCCAAAGTGGACGACGCCGTCATCGAGCGCCTCTACAGCGAGTCCGTCGCCGGCGGCACGGGCGGTGACTTCAACCACTCAACAACCGGGTCGTGCTCCGCATCGTCCGCCACGGCGAGTGGCGCTTCACCGGCCCGCGCCGTACCACCACGACCGTTTCTGGTGGACAGTTCATCGTGCGGCTCAACGATCCCTCGTGGACGTTCGAGGTCGAGCCGCGCACCACGGCGCTGGTCCTGCAGCTGCCCGTGGAGCCCCTGCGCCCTTATCCGGCCGACCGGCACGTGGCCGGCAGTGTCGAGGCGCCCGAGCTTCGCCTGCTCGTGGCCCAGACCCGCGCCATCGAGGCGTCCGTCGACACCCTCGGCCCGGCCGGCCTGCAGGCCGCGCGCGCCGCCCTGGTGGAGCTCACGCGCGGCGTCGTGTGCGGCCACGTGGACGCCACGGAGCCCCAGCTCGCCCCCACCCTGGCCGCCGCCGCGCGCGACCTCGCCGACTCACTGCCGGCCGACCCGGAGCTCAGCCCCGCCGTGGTGGCCGCGCGCCTGAACGTCTCGTCCCGCACCCTGCAGCGCGCCTTGTCCGCGACGGGCGAACCGCTCGGCGCCTACGTCCGCCGTCGCCGCCTCGAGCGGGCCCGCCTGGACCTCACCTCGCACGTCACGGTGTCCGAGGTCGCGGCACGCTGGCAGTTCGCGGACAGCAGCCATTTCATCCGCGCGTTCAAATCGCGCTACGGCATGACGCCGACGCAGTTCGTGAGGTCGGCTCAGCGGTAGTTCGTGAACTGCAACGCGATCTCGAAGTCCTTGCCCTTCAGCAACGCGATCACGTCCTGCAGCTGGTCCTTCTTCTTGCCCGACACCCGCAGCTGGTCGCCCTGGATCTGGGCCTGGACGCCCTTCGGGCCTTCGTCGCGGATGAACTTGGCGATCTGCTTCGCCTTGTCCGACGCGATGCCCTGCAGGATCTTGCCGCCGATCTTGTAGATCTTGCCGGACAGCGCGGGCTCGCCGGCTTCGAACGCCTTCAGCGAGATGTTGCGCTTGATCAACTTCTCCTTGAAGACCTCCACGGCGGCGAGCGCCCGCTCCTCGGTCTCCGACTCGATCGTGAGCGCTTCCTCGCCGGCCCAGTCGATGGTCGTGCCCGTGCCGCGGAAGTCGAACCGCGTGCCCAGCTCCTTGCTCGCCTGGTTCAGCGCGTTGTCCACCTCCTGGCGGTCGACCTTGCTCACCACGTCGAAAGAGGGATCCGCCACGTGTCCTCACACCTCGTACTCGCTCGTCAGGGGCCACCAGCCTAGCCCCTGTCACCCTGGTGGGGTCCCCGGTTGATCGGCGCGTCGGGCGGTTGGGTATCCTTCTACGCGGCCGGTCACCCGGCCATGGCAGGTTACCCAAGCGGCCAAAGGGATCTGACTGTAAATCAGACGGCTCAGCCTTCGGGGGTTCGAATCCCTCACCTGCCACACCAACCCTCGCGAAGATTCGCGAGGGTTTGTTCTTTGCTAGGTGCTCAGCTTCGTCGGGGTCACCACCACCGCGACGGAGAACAACTCCGCGAATCGCTCAGGCGTGTCAAACAGTGCCGCGATGCGCTCGGTGTACTTGGCTAGGTACTCGGGGTTCCGGTCGGCCGGCGGGGCCGTCGCGGGCGCGGCCAGGCCTTCGATCCGTACGACGTTGCGGCCGACGTCGGTGACGTCGAGCACCAGACTGACCTTCGGGTTGCTGGCGATGTTGCGCAGCTTCGCCGTGCCGGGGCGGCTGTAGAGAAGGAAGGTCTCGTCGTCGCGCGCGAGGAACCACACGGGCACGGTGACCGGCTGCCCGTCCGGGCGCACGGTGGAGAGCCACGCCATCAGGTTGTGGTCCAGCCGCGCCTCGACCCGTTCGCGATCGGCGAGTGGCAGGTGCGTCGTAAGTTCCACAGCGGTCCCTCCACAGTGGGTGCCCCGTGAGGCTAACGGCGACGTCCGACAATTTCGGGTGATCAAACGCCGGACCAGGGGATTCACACCCGGGTGGGATGGCAGACTTCCGGACATGGGCGAGGTCATCGGGTTCCATTCGTTCCGCAGCAGCTTCCCCGCACCGCCGCCGGGCTGGCACGACGCCCACGCCGGCGCCCTCGACGAGTTCGACCACCTCATGATCTACGTGTGCCGCGCGGCGGTGCCGTCCGACGTGGACGTCGAGGACCCCACCTACGAGGCCTGGGACGACTGGGACGTCCAAGCCCTCATCGACGCCCTCGGCGGCCAGTCGCGGCTCGACGAGCTCCTCCTCGACCCCGCCACCGCGCCCACCCTGCTCGCCCGCCTGCCGGAATCGCTGGAGCGCCACCGCCAGGTCGTGATCGACATCGACATCTACTACGCCCTCACCAAACTCGGCTCCATGCTCGGCCGCGTCGAGGCGACGTAGGCATCACGGCGCCTGGGGAGGGAGTGCCGATTGAACACTGTCGCCCTCCTCACACACCCGCCTTCACGCAACACCAGCGAAACGTGCGTGCTGTCCACTCGACGCAACATCGAGGAGGACTCATGCCCGAGGTCGTGTTCCGAGTGCGCTGGCCGGATTCCTCGGTGCAGCGGTGCTACTCACCGTCCACTGTGGTCGAAGAGCACTTCACCGCTGGGGAGGCGTACCCCGTCGCGGAGTTCGTCGAGCGGTCGCGGGCGGCGTTGACGCTCGCGTCGGAGCGGGTGCTCGCGCGGTTCGGCTTCCCGTGCTTACGGGCGGCGGCGCAGCTCGCCGACATCGAGCGGCGAGCGGGAGCTTTCCGAGGCCGAGAAGAACAAGTGGTCGTGGAGGGCTTCGAACAGTGAAAAGCCCCCGTTCCCAACGGAAACGGGGGCCAGTCACGCAACCACTCACGCAGCCTGCGGAACCTCCGAAGAAGCAGGCGTCAACGCCAGCTCCAGCACCTCACGGACGTTCGCCACAGCGTGCACATCCAGCTGCGACAGCACCTCCGCCGGCACGTCGTCCAGGTCCGGCTCGTTGCGCTGCGGGATGATCACCGTCTTCATCCCGGCCCGGTGGGCGGCGAGCAGCTTCTGCTTCACGCCACCGATCGGCAGCACGCGGCCGGTCAACGAGACCTCGCCGGTCATCGCCACGTCCGCGCGAACCACGCGGCCGGACAGCAGCGAGGCCAGAGCCGTCGTCATGGTGACGCCGGCCGAGGGGCCGTCCTTCGGCACCGCGCCCGCGGGGACGTGGACGTGGATGCCGCGGTCCTTCAGATCGCTGACGGGCAGTTCGAGCTCCGCGCCGTGCGAGCGCAGGTACGAGAGCGCGATCTGCACCGACTCCTTCATCACTTCGCCGAGCTGGCCGGTGAGCTGAAGGCCCGTCGAGCCGCTCTCCGGGTCGGCCAGCGACGCCTCGATGTAGAGCACGTCACCGCCGGCGCCGGTCACGGCCAGACCCGTTGCGACGCCCGGAATGGACGTGCGCTGGGTCGAGGTCGGCAGCGAGGACTCCGGCACGTGGCGCGGGCGGCCCAGGTAGGTCTCCAGGTCGGCCGCGTCCAGGGAAACCGGCAGCGCGGCCTCGTCCAGAGCCACCTTCGTCGCGATCTTCCTCAGCAGCTTGGCGATCGTCCGGTTCACGTCGCGCACGCCCGCCTCGCGGGTGTACTCGGCGGCGATCCGGCTGAACGCCGCGTCGGTGATCACCACGTCGCCGGTCGTGAGGCCGGCGCGCTCCAGCTCGCGCGGGAGCAGGTGGTCACGGGCGATCGTCACCTTCTCGTGCTCGGTGTAGCCGTCGAGGGTGACGAGCTCCATGCGGTCGAGCAGCGGGCCGGGGATGGTCTCCAGCGCGTTGGCCGTCGCGAGGAACACGACGTCGGACAGGTCGAGCTCCACCTCGAGGTAGTGGTCACGGAACGTGTGGTTCTGCTCCGGGTCCAGCACCTCCAGCAGGGCGGCCGTCGGGTCGCCGCGGTAGTCGGCGCCGACCTTGTCGATCTCGTCGAGCAGCACGACCGGGTTCATCGAGCCGGCCTCCTTGATGGCCCGCACGATGCGGCCCGGCAGCGCGCCGACGTACGTACGCCGGTGCCCGCGGATCTCCGCCTCGTCCCGGATGCCACCGAGGGCGACGCGCACGAACTTGCGTCCCATGGCCTTCGCCACGGACTCGCCCAGCGACGTCTTGCCGACCCCGGGAGGGCCCGCGAGGGCGAGCACGGCACCCGAACGGCGTCCGCCGACCGGGCCGAGCCCCGACTCCGCGCGGCGCTTGCGCACGGCCAAGTACTCGATGATGCGTTCCTTGACGTCGTCGAGGCCCGCGTGGTCCGCGTCGAGCACGGCGCGCGCGGCGGCGATGTCGTAGACGTCCTCGGTGCGCTCGTTCCAGGGCAGCTCCAGGACGGTGTCGAGCCAGGTCCGGATCCAGCCGCCCTCGGGCGACTGCTCGGAGGTGCGCTCCAGCTTGTCGACCTCGGCCAGCGCGGCCTTCTTCACGTTGTCGGGCAGGTCGGCGGCCTCGACGCGGGCGCGGTAGTCGTCGTCCTCGGCGGTGCCGTCGAGCTCACCGAGCTCCTTGCGGATCGCCTCGAGCTGGCGGCGCAGCAGGAATTCCTTCTGCTGCTTGTCCATGCCCTCCTGGACGTCCTTGCGGATGGTGTCGGTCACTTCGAGCTCGGCGAGGTACTCCTTGCTCCACTCCATGGCCCTCTCGAGCCGCTTGCTCACGTCGAGCGTGGTGAGCAGCTCGATCTTCTGCTCCGTGGCCAGGTACGGCGCGTTGCCCGACAAGTCCGCGATCGCGGAGGGCTCTTCGACCTGCTGGACAGCGTCGATCATCTGCCAGCCACCACGCTGCTGGAGCAGCGAGATGACCACGGCCTTGTACTCCGACGCGAGCTGCGTGGAGCGGTCGTCGGTGAACTCGGTGGCCTCGTCGGCGTGGACCCAGCGCGCGGCGCCGGGACCGTCCGCGATGCGGCCCACCACGGCGCGGCCGGTGCCGCGCAGCAGAACGGCGGCCTTGCCGCCGGGAACCCGGCCGATGCGCTCGACGGTGGCGACCGTGCCCATCTCGGCGTACTCGCCGTGGATGCGGGGGACGATCAGCACTTCGGCCTTGGTGGCCGCGCCGGAGCGGATGCCGGGGAACGACGCCGTCGCGGGCGTCTTGGCCTGAGCGGACTCCACTGCGCCCCGGGTCTCGGCGTCGGTGAGGTCGAGCGGGACCACCATGCCCGGCAGCACGACGTCGTCATCGAGCGGGAGAACGGGCAGGAGGCGGGGATCTGACATGTGCACTCCTCGATTAGTTGAGTCTGCCTTGCTCAACTATCTGTGGGGCGGGTTTGTTTCCCGAGGAGTGTTCGCTGGCAGCGATCAGGCATCTGCGCAGGTCAGGGGTACGTGGGCCCGGTCACGGCGGCTGTGCGACCCCCCCAGCGCGGTCCGTGCTGGTGGCGGGCAGCGTGTCCGGTTGAGGCCACGATGGGACCTGTCCCGCGAACCCGGTAGTAGTTCTTGACCCCATGATGGTTATGCGACTCTGGCTCGCACGGCTGCGTGAGACCCGGGAACTGACTGAACTGGGCCGGCTTCGGGCGGCGGCAGGTGATGTGCGCGGTGCGAACGTTGCTTTCCAGCTTGTCGTGGACTCCTCTGACACTCATGACGGGCTCAAGGCGGCGCTGCACCTGTGGGTACTGCACGTCAGGTCGGGGCAGGTCGGGTCGGGTCGGGTCGGGTCGCGCTCGCACGAGGCGTTCCGCGACGCGGTGCGGCTGGCGGCCACGGCCGAATCGGCCGCCGTCGGCCAGGCGTGTGTCCACATCGGTGACCTGATCGGCGCGCGGTACTCGAGCCTCCCCGGGATAAGCGCCGCTCGCGGCGCCTTCGAGGAAACGATTCGCTCGGGCGGCCGAGACCTGGCCCCGAACGCGGCGCTCGGTCTCGCGTTGATGCTCTGGGGAACCTCACAACCACGTGAGGAGGTCATCTCGGCGTTCCGGCTCGCGATCGAATCCGGGGATCCCGAGTGTGCGAGCACGGCGACGGAATGGCTCAAGACGTACCGACGTCGCATCAGCGAGGCGGAAGCGTGGGACCCCGTAACCCGGCGATGCCCTGGCCCACGACCGGCCCCTGTTGGCAGCCGGGTGGGATCCGGTGGTGCCGATGCAACCGCAGGCCAGCCCCCGTCGAAGCCGGGTTCGTCGCGCCCGGCCCCACGGCGACGGCACCTGCGCAGGTCAGGGGTACGTGGGCCCGGTCACGGCTTCTCCGCCACCCCGCACCACGCGAACGGCCGCGTCTCCGCCTCCAGCGCCGACACCGGCCGGTCCGGCCGCCAGTCCGGCAGTGCGGACAGGCCCGGATCCAGCAGGGGCCAGCCGCCGAACCACGGCCGGATCTCGGCGTCCGAGCGCAGGTAGGCGGGGTTGGACGTGTCGCGGTAGGCGTCGATGAAGGACTTCACTTCGGCAGCGCGGTCCGGCGGCGCGTCGTCGCGGCACGTGCCGTGCGTCACGGCCAGCCACGAGCCGGGGGCGAGCTTCGCGCGGTAGGTCGCCATGAGCCCGTCGGGGTCGTCGTCGGGGCCGATGAAGTGCAGCACGGTGATCATCAGCAGGCACACGGGCTCGGACCAGTCCACCAGCCGTCGCGTGGTCTCGTCGGCGAACAGCGCCTTCGGGTCGCGGATGTCGCGCTGCACGAGGCCGGCCCAGTCGCTCGCGTGCTCGCGTTCGAGGATCACGCGCGAGTGCGCGGCGGCCACCGGCTCGTAGTCCACGTACACGACGGACGCGCGCTCGTCGGCCGGCAGCCGCTCGCGCACGATCTCGTGGACGTTCCCCGCCGTCGGCACACCCGAGCCGAGGTCCACGAACTGCCGGATCCCGGCGTCGAGCGCGGCGCGCACCACGCGGTTCATGAACGCCCGGTTCTGCCGCGAGATGGGCCGGATCAGCGGCCACACCTTCTCCACGCGCCGGCCGAACTCGCGGTCGACGGCCCAGTTCTGCGAACCACCGAGGTACCAGTCGTAGACACGCGCGGCCGACGGCTTCTCGACGTCCACCCCGGCCGGCGCGTCCGGCGCGGTCACGGCTTCTCCGCGACCCCGCACCACGCGAACGGTCTGGCCTCGGCCTCCACCGCGTTCAGCTCCCGCTCCGGCCGCCAGTCCGGCAGGTGCACGATCCCCGGCTCCAGCAACGGCCAGCCACCGAAGAACGGCACGATGTCGTCGCGATCGCGCATCCAGACGGGGTTGCTGGTCTTGCGGTACTGCTCCACGAACCAACGCAGGCCTTCGAGTGCCGGGCCGTCGCCGTCGCCCTCGCTCATCTGCGAGATCGACAGCCAGCTGCCCGGCGCGAGCGCGTCGCGGTAGACCTTGACGAGGCCCTCGGGGTCGTCGTCCGGGCCGACGAAGTGCAGCACCGCCATCATCAGCAGGCACACGGGCTTGCCGAAGTCGATGAACTCGCGGGTGGTCGGCGAGTGCAGCACCGACTTGGGGTCGCGCATGTCGGCCTGCAGGATGCCGGCCCAGTCGGTGGCGGCCTCCTCTTCGAGGATCAGCGTCGCGTGGGCCACGGCCACGGGCTCGTAGTCCACGTACAACACGGTCGCGCGGTCGTCGTCGTCCAGTTCGGCCTCGATGACCTCGTGGACGTTGCCGGCCGTCGGCACCCCCGAGCCGAGGTCGATGAACTGCCGGATCCCCGCCTTCAGCGCGGCGCGCACCGTGCGGTTCATGAACTCGCGGTTCTGCTTCGCGCCCGGCCGCACCAGCGGCCACTGCTGCTCCACGCGCCGGCCGAACTCGCGGTCGACGGCCCAGTTCTGCGTGCCGCCGAGGTACCAGTCGTAGATCCGCGCCGCCGAGGGCTTCTCGGTGTCCACGCCCTCGGGCGCCTTCGGTGCGGACGCCGGCTGCTCGCTCACGTCGGAACTCCCCTCGTCGCCGAAGGCCAAGCCTAGCGAGCAGCGGCGACGATCTTCCGACGGCCGAGGAAGAACGCGGGGAAGAGCGCGACGAACGCGAGCACCCCACTCAGCAGGAACGCCGGGCGGAACGCACCCGAGGCGGCGATCGACGCGAGCACCGCCGTGCCGGCCGAACCGCCGAGCTGGTGCACCAGCCGCACCACGGCCGATCCCGACGGCACGTCCTCCCGGGGCAGCCACGTGAACGCCGGCGTGATCGCGATGTCGGCCACGCTCAACGCCCTGCCGCGCACCACGAAGCTCATCGACGCCCCGGCGAACACGACGGGCACCGTCGCGGCCGCACAACCGGCGATCCCGGCAACCGCGATCACGCGCGCCGACGCGGTCCACAACTGCGCCGACCCACCGCGTCAGCAGCGATCCCACACCCTGCAGCGCGAGGATCATCCCGCAGCTCCGCGTTGCCGCGATCGGCGTGATCCCGCAGCCCACTGGGCGGCAGGCTCGGTCGTTGCTCGATCGGTGCCTTTGCCGCCACCCTGGCTCGAATCCTGGCTGAAGATCGAGTTGTCCACAGCCAAACCGACTTGTGGACAACTGGGGCCCTTGGCTGCGTGACCACCTGCGCCTGATGCCGAAAGCCTCCGCAGCCCGGTGGACGAGCTCTTCCTCCCACTCGTCCACCACCACGCCATGGGCCAGCTGAGCTAGCGGACCGCAGGCCTCCGCTGCCACCCCGTCCACAGCGGCCGATACCCCTGCGCGTACCAAAACGGCGTCGACCGCGGGTTCAGCACCGCCGTGTGCAGCAGCACGACATCCGCACCGGCCTCGTCGAACACCTGGTGCGCGTGGGCCGCCAGCGCCGTACCCACACCCGCCGACCGCGCGGCCTCCGCGACGGCCAGCGAAGACAGGTACCCGATCCGCGAAGCCGCCACGCGGTGCTGGATCCAGGCCGTCTCGTCGGGCATCTGCAGCACGGCCAGGCCGAGCGCCTGCCCGTACAGCTCGGCGATCCACACCTGCGGCTCCGGGCGCTCCAGCAACCGCAGGAGCTCCTTGCCCACGAGCTCGTCGATGCCCGGCCGCACCGTCACGCGGCCGAACTGCGCGTCGTAGCGCTGGAGTTCGAGCATGAGGTGCACGGCGGTTTCGAGGTCGTCCGGCGTGGCGTGGCGGATGCAGACGCCGGGGGTCGTCGTGGGGCCCGAGGCGGCCATGCGCTGGGCCGGGCGGACGGCGATCACGCCGACGGGGGCGAAGCCGTGGCGCAGCATTTCGGTCACGCCGGCGGTGTCCCGGCTGGGCCGGGAGACCACGGCCGAGCACTCGGGATCCCCCGGACGGGCGATGGTCGACAGGTGTTCATCCCATCGAGTGAGCAACGCGTCGAGGCCGGCGGCGGGGTCCGGACCGGCAAGCTGGACCTCGAGCCGGTGCTCGGTCAGGGCGCGCCAGATGGACTGGGAGCTGTCGGGGCCGAGCTCGGTGCTGGTGGCCAGACCGGCGGCCGTCGTGTCGCCGACCTGCGCCGACAGGAGGGTGGCGTCGTCGTGGACTTCGAAGGGGAGGGGCGCGGGGAGCAGCGCGTCCACCGTGGCGATCCGCGCCGCGTGCCCGGTGGCTGTCACGTCGTTGTGCATGTCTTTCATTGTCGCCCCGCTGGACTCGGCAGAACCCCTGAACACACCCTGGGCCGCCGAATCAGGCACGAACGGGGAGTTTCACTCCTTGGTCCACGCAGGTCAGCGCCACAAGCCCATTGTTAACCCTGGGGTGATCTCCTACTGTCTCGAAAGGGACACGGGTACGCCCTCCGGGGTACGGTATGGCCCTTGTCCACACCTGACGTCACTGACGAGCGCGACCGGTGGGCAGCCGGGAAGGAAGGTCGGATGCCGGACAGCAACGGCAGGCCTGATGCCGCCCCAGCGGCGAAACAGGCCAAGGGGGGCGCCGTTTCCGGGACCTTCACCGAGGCCCGCACGGACGAACGCCGGTTCCGCATATACACCTTCGCCGTCCTCGGCCTGGGTCTGATCACCGCGTTCGCGGTCGGTTCCTGGTTACCTTTTCACGGCTCTGCCAAGCTCTGGTGGATCGGACCAGTGCTGGCGCTCGCGTTCCTGCTCGCCGAACAGCTGGGCATCAACGTCGACGTCCGAAGCGGCATTTCGTGGACGATCTCGTTCACAGAAATTCCGCTGGTAATCGGTTTCTTCGTTGCTCCGTTCGAGGTCGTGCTGGCCGCGCACCTGGTCGCGGGCATCGGCACGCTGCTGGCCCGCAAGGTCGCCGGGCGCGTCCTTTACAACGCCGGCGCGTTCCTGCTCGAGATCACGGGCGCGTTCGCCGTCGCCGGTCTCGTGAAGCAGGCCGTGGGCGGCGGCGAGGCCATGCCGTGGGTCGCCGCGCTGGCGGGCACGCTCACCGCGCCGCTGGTCAGCACGTTGCTGGCGCTGGCCGCCGTGCGCGTGCTGCGCCGTCGCATGCGCGTGAGCACCGCCATCCGCCTCACCGGCCGCATCCTCGTGGTGGGCTTCGTGAACGCGTCGGTGGGCCTGAGCGGCTACCTCGTGATCGCGAACACCCCGCAGGCGTGGCCGTTGGTGCTGGCCGTGTTCCTCGGGCTGACCGCGCTGTACTGGGCCTACTCCGACCTGCTGCGCGAGCAGCGGGACATGGAGGCGCTGTCCGACGTGAGCCTCATGGTCGCGCGCTCGGGCCAGCAGGCGGCCGCGCGTCCGGCCGGGCGCGCCGACGAGCTCGTGGGCGGCGTCGACGTGCGCGAGTGGGCCACGATCGCCGAGCGGATCAAGGACCAGCTGGCCGCCGGCCGCGTCGTGCTGCGGCTGCGACTGGAAGCCAAGGACACCATGCGCGTGGTCGTCGCCGGCGACGAGCTGCCGCCCGTCGACCCGAACGCCGACGACCCGCTGCAGCGCCTGCCCGGCGCCCACGTGCGCCACTTCCGCATCACCGAAGCCAACCCCGACGTCCGCGCGGCGCTGCTCAACCGCGGCGCGCAGGAGGCGCTCGTGGTGCCGCTGCGCAGCGCCAACCAGCTACTCGGCGTCGTCGAGGCCCACGACCGGCTCTCCCGCTGGCGCGGCTTCGGCAAGTACGACGTGCAGCTGCTCGGCACGATGGCCAGCCACCTCGCGACGTCGCTCGACAACCGGCGCCTGCTCGCGACCCTGCGCCACGACGCCTACCACGACCCGCTCACCGGCCACCTCAACCGGCCGGGCTTCCAGCAGGTCGCCAAGGAGCCGCTGCGCGACTTCGCCAACGCCGTGGTGCTGCGCATCGACCTCGACGTGTTCTCCACCGTCAGCGACGCCCTTGGCTACTCGTGGGCCGACCGCATGGTGATCGCCGCCGGCCGCCGGATCCGCGACGCACTGGGCCCGGACGTGCCGCTCGCCCGGCTGGAGGGCGCGTCGTTCGCCGCCCTGCTCGTGGGCTGCACGCCGGAAAACGCCCACGCCGCGGCCGAACGCCTGCGCGTGCAGCTCTCGGCGCCCTACCCCGTCGACCGGCTTTCGGTCGAGGCCAACGCGATGATCGGCTACGCCACCACCTCCACCGAGGACGGCGGCGAGCCCGTGGACGTCGACGGCCTGCTGCAGCGCGCGGACGTCGCCGTCCGCGCCACCCGCGGCGGCGAAGAAGTGCGCGGCTACGTGCCGAGCATGGGTCAGATCTTCCTGCGCCGCTTCCAGATGGTGACGCAGTTCCGGCAGTCGCTGGAGGACGGGCACGTGTCCGTGCACTACCAGCCGAAGATCACGCTGCCGAATCGTCAGGTGCAGGGTGTCGAGGCGCTCGTGCGCTGGGTGCACCCGGAGTTCGGCCGGCTCGGCCCCGACGAGTTCGTGCCCGCCATCGAGGCGGCCGGCCTCATCGGGGTGCTGACGTCGTTCGTGCTGGAGGCGTCGCTCAAGCGCGTGCGCAAGTGGCTCGACGAGGGCCTGCGCATCTCCGCCGCGGTGAACCTGTCCGTGCGCAACCTGGCGGACGAGGACTTCCCGGCGAAGGTCCAGCGCGAGCTGGAGCGCTACGACGTGCCCCCCGAGCTGCTCACGTTCGAGCTCACCGAGTCCGGCGTGATGTCCGACCCGCAGAAGGCCCTGCCGATCCTGCGCGAGCTGCACTCGCTGGGCATCGTGCTGGCCGTGGACGACTTCGGCACGGGCTACTCGTCACTCGCGTACCTGCGGCAGCTGCCGGTGGACCAGGTGAAGATCGACAAGAGCTTCGTGCTCGGCATGGGCACCGACCTCGGCGACCTCGCCGTGGTGCGCTCGATCGTCGAGCTGGGTCACTCGCTGGGCCTCACGGTGGTCGCGGAGGGCGTCGAAGAGGACGTCGCGCGCGACCAGCTGGAGGCGATGGGGTGTGACGTTGCCCAGGGGTACTTGATCTCACGGCCGCTGCCCGAGGACCGGCTGGAGGCCTGGCTGCAGGCCCGTACGGCGCGGTCGCCGGGCCGGCACTCGGAGACGGTCTTGACCCTGCTGACCTGAGGTTTTGTGCAAAGGGGACCCCTCGTGCACGGCCGGGTGAACCCCCTTGCTAATCTTTCCAAGTCCTCACAGAGGCAGGCCCCTTTAGCTCAGTCGGCAGAGCGTCTCCATGGTAAGGAGAAGGTCTACGGTTCGATTCCGTAAAGGGGCTCTCGACCGCTAGCCGCGTCACGTAAGCGTGTCGCGGCTTGGGTCATGTAAGGGCGGTGTAGCTCAGTTGGCAGAGCAAGCGGCTCATAATCGCTGTGTCGCCGGTTCAAGTCCGGCCACCGCTACGCAGCTGAGGGGATTGTGCTCGCAGAACGCGCGAGCCACAGCCGCTCCGCTTGAACCCTGGGGGTCGAACCCCCAGACCCCCGCCAGGGGGCAAGCCCCCTGGACCCCCGCGCCGTGCGGCTAGCGGCGAGGGTGCGGGTTCGGTACTGAGAGAGAAGGAAACGCTGTGGCTGCCACCGACGTGCGACCCAAGATCACGCTGGCGTGCGAGGAGTGCAAGCACCGCAACTACATCACCAAGAAGAACCGGCGCAACGACCCGGACCGCTTGGAGATGAAGAAGTTCTGCCCGAACTGCGGTACGCACCGGACTCACAAAGAGACCCGCTGACGTTAGCGGTTCTCGTCCAGCTTCGAACAGCCGTCCCGGCCCAGCGCCGGGGCGGCTTTTCGCTGTTCAGGGCCAGATCAGGGCCAGTTCAGGGCAGGTTCGGAGCAGGTCCGGGGACCCCTCGGGCAACCGGCTCGGGTCGGCTAGCCTCAGCGGGTGCCTTTGGACCAGTCGTTCGCCGGGCGGAGCTATCCGCCCGCCGGAAAGTACGCGGTGAGCCGCGAGAAGATCCTCGAGTTCGCCGAGGCGATCGGGGACCCCAACCCGATCTACCGCGACCCGGAGGCGGCCCGCGCGGCCGGTTTCCCGGACGTGGTCGCGCCCCCGACATTCCTCACGCTCCTGAACCTGCCCAAGGTCAACGGGATCGTGGCCGACCCGGAGCTCGGGCTCGACTACTCGCGCATGGTCCACGGCGACCAGGGCTTCACCTACGAGCGCCCCGTGCACGCGGGCGACGTGCTGGAGATCGGCGCGACCATCGAGAACATCATGGCCCGCGCCGGCAACGACTTCATCAACGTCAGCGCCCGGATCACCGACGCCGACGGCAAGCTGGTCTGCACCACCCGCGCGCAGCTCGTGGTGCGAGGGGAGGACGCGTGAACGTCGGCGACGAACTGCCCTCGCTGCAGGTGCGCGTCACGCGCGAGCAGCTGGTCCGCTACGCGGGCGCCGCGCTGGACTTCAACCCGATCCACTGGAACGAGCGCTTCGCCAAGGAAGTCGGCCTGCCCGACGTGATCGCCCACGGCATGCTCACCATGGCCCTGGCCGGCCGCGTCGTCACCGACTGGCTCGGCGACCCCTCGCGCCTGCTGGACTTCAGCGCCCGCTTCACCCGCCCCGTCGCCGTCCCCGACGACGCCGAGGGCGCCCTCGTGGAGATGACGGGCAAGGTCGGCGCGATCTCCGAAGACGGCGTCGCCCGCCTCGACCTGGTTGTGAAGTTCGACGGCAAGACCGTGCTGGGCAAGCCGCAGGCGCTCATCCGCGCCTGAGCCCCTGGCCCCAAGCACCCCAACGTGGCGTTGGTTGCGCTCAGCTCACCACCGACTCGACGGCCGTCGCCATCCCCGCTTCACCCCGCGCGTTGGGGTGCAGCGGGGCCGCGGCCGAGGTCGGCACCAGGCCCTCCACCCAGCGTGTGCCCGAGCTCGTGCACACGTCGTGGCCCTTGCTCGGCCCGGCCGTGTCGGCGTAGCCCGCGTCGTGGGTCTTGGCCTGCTCTTCGAGCACGTCGTCAAGGTGCTTCAGCGAATCACGCAAGTACGCGACATCGCCGGAACCGACGGGGATCGCGGGCCAGCAGCCGTCGCCGTCGGGCAGCACGGTGGGGTAGCCGACCACGACCACCCGGGCCTTCGGCGCCTGGGCGTGGATCTTGTCGAGCACGGCGCCGAGCTTGCCCGCCACGGCGTCGATGCGGTCGGAGAGCTGGTCGTGTCCGCCCGCGGTGAGCCGGTCGTGGCAGGGCGCGCCGTCGCGGTGCGAGGTGGCGCAGCTGGGGGCCAGCGCGATGAACCCGACGTCGTTGCCCCCGATGCCCAGGGTCACCAGCGTGGTCGCCGACGTCACGGAGTCCAGCTGCGGCGGGTTCGTACCGTTGTGGGTCGACTGGGAGTCCGTGAGGTCGGCTGTGGTGGCGCCGCTGCAGCTGACGTCCACGAACTGCGCGGGCTTGATCTTCGCGGCCACCAGGTGCGGGTAGTTGTTGTCCGAACGGTCGCAGCCCGCGGGCGTGCCTGCCGCCTTCCCCGTGCGCGGCGCGGAGGTGTACGAGTCGCCGAGCGCCACGTAGCGGCCGGTGCCGCCCCCGGTGCCGGCGCCGGCCGGCGGCTCGGTCGACGACCCGTGTTTCGACTTGTAGTACCCCACCCCGAGCAGCGCGACCACGACCACCAGGATCAGCAACCCGCATCCGCCGCTCTTCTTCGCCGCCACCTGATCGTTTCTACAGCTCGCGGCCCCGCGTGACGACGGGTATCCGGGTGAGACCCCTACCGGTCGACGGCGGCGCGCAACTGGTCGGCCAGCTCCAGCGCGTGCTCGACGCCGTCGGCGATGTAGTGCAGGTCCACGAACGCCTCGGTGAACCCCTCGTCGGCGGCACCCTTCAGTGCCGACGCGAGGTCGGTCACGGTCACCACGGGCGTGCCCTCGCGTGGGTTGACGCGCAGCGGACGCCGCAGCGTCGCCGGGTCGCGGCCGGCTGCGGTGGCCGCGTCGGCGATCACCGCCCACATCCGGCGCAGGTAGTGCGCGGGCAGCAGCGTCGGGAGCCAGCCGTCGGCGCTCGCGCCGACGCGGCGCAGGGCGCGTTCGGACATGCCGCCGAGCAGGATCGGCGGGTGCGGGTTCTGCGCCGGCCGCAGGCCGACGTGCGACTCGGGGATCTGCCAGCGCGCGCCGTCGTGGCCGGCGGGGTCGGCGGTCCAGAGCGTGCGCAGGACCTCGATCAGCTCGTCGAGGCGTCCGCCGCGCCCGGCCCACGGCACGCCGGCGGCGGTGTACTCGTCACGCAGCCAGCCGAGACCGAACCCGGCGTCGAGGCGGCCGCCGGAGAGCAGGTCGAGCGACGTGAGCGTCCGGGCGAGCAGGACGGGCGCGTAGACGGGCGCCGAGAGCGTGCTCATGCCCAGCCGTGCGGTCTTCGTGGCGCCGGCGGCGGCTGTCAGCGCGACGATCGGGTCAACGAAGTGGATGAACTCCGGCGGGTACGGGCGCTCCGGCGTCCCGCCTCCCGGGTACAGGTCCGAGGGCTCGAGCGGGGTGAGCACTCGGTCACCGACCCACAGCGAAGCGTAACCGAGCTCTTCGGCCGCGGCGGCGAATCCGGCAATGGCAGTGGGGTCGGCGAGCTTGCCGTACTGCGGCAGGGCGAGTCCTAGTCGCAACACGGTCACCGGGCCTCCTCGGGGACGACTTTCCTTGCGGGAGAACGAAGATCACGCGCCGAACCGGCGACCTCGCTGGGGATTATCGGGTTCTCCGCCGGGGCGCCGGAATTTCCCCGGTGCGGCAAGGTTTTCCGGCGGCTTCCGAAGTGCCTCGCGAGTATGGGATGAACGACCATGGAATCGGCGTTGACCACCGCGCGGATGGTAGTTTCCCGATTAATCGCGGACGGGCGCATGCGGCCATCCTGGCACGGCCCGGCGGCGCCCGCCGGTCACGTTCCCGGCGGGCTGGAGCAGGGTGCCGGGGGTCGGTGCGAGGGCGCCCGACCAACGAGGGGGGCGCGGTTGCGGGCCTCGATCCGGCTTGCCGTAGACTTCGGAACTCGGAACGCACTACGGTCATCTCCGCCGGATGGTGGGGATGATGGAATGCGTCCTCCGGAGCCTGGGTGACCAGGTTCCACAGGGGTGTAGCTCAATTGGCAGAGCAGCGGTCTCCAAAACCGCAGGTTGCAGGTTCAAGTCCTGTCACCCCTGCGTACGGGTACTGGTGGAGCGGAGGAGTGGTCGTGAGCGACAGCGACGCCAGCGGCGAGCACGAGCAGGACACGTCGGGCGAGAAGCCCGGGGTCGAGTCCCGCCCGGCGACCGCCGCGGCTCGGCGTGAGCGCCGCGCTTCCGCCCGCCCGTCCGGCAAGTCCGAGGCGCGTTCGGGTGGCACCAGGCCGTCCGGCAAGGCGGGCGACAAGGTCGCGAAGCCCGCCGACGCCAAGGGTGCGCCGACCCCGAAGCGGGACCAGAAGCCGAAGAAGGCGTCGGTTTTCGCGCGGATCATGCGGTTCGTCCGCGAGGTCTGGGCGGAGCTGCGCAAGGTCATCTGGCCCAACCGCAAGCAGATGGTCACCTACACCGCGGTCGTGCTGGTGTTCGTGGTGTTCATGGTGGCCCTCGTGAGCGGCCTCGACCTGGCCTTCAAGCAGGTCATCGGGCTGGTCTTCGGCTGACGCCGAAGAGGCGTGCCACCGTGCGCCGCGCGGGGCCTGCCCGAGCCCGGCAAGTGATCAACTGAGAGGACGGAACGTGACCTCCGACAACGGCACAGGAGCCGGTCGCGACCTGACCGAGCTTTCAGACGAGCAGGTGCACGCGGCACTCGGCGACGAGGAGTCCGCTCACCTCGAGCCCGTCGAGGTGCCCGACGCCGGCGAAGAGGTCGACGCAGCCGTCGAAGACAGCGCTGACGACGCCGAGGCCTCGGACACCGAAGCCGATGAGGCCGACGACGCCGAAGCGGCTGACGACAGCGAAGCCGACGCCGTGGCCGACGAAGCCGACGCGGCCGCCGTCGAGTCCGAGCCGGCCGCCGAGTCCGACGACCCCGTCGCCGCGCTGCGCGCCGAGCTGATGGCCGCGCCCGGCGAGTGGTACGTCGTGCACAGCTACGCCGGGTACGAGAACAAGGTCAAGACCAACCTCGAGACCCGCACCACGACGCTGGACGTCGAGGACTACATCTTCCAGATCGAGGTTCCGACCGAAGAGGTCACCGAGATCAAGAACGGCCAGCGCAAGCAGGTGCAGCGCAAGGTGCTGCCCGGTTACATCCTGGTCCGGATGGACCTGAACGACGCCTCGTGGAGCGCGGTGCGCAACACGCCGGGCGTCACCGGGTTCGTCGGCGCGACCTCGCGCCCGTCGCCGCTCACCGTGGACGAGGTGCTGAAGTTCCTCGCGCCGCAGGTCGAGAAGGAAGCCCCGGCGAAGGCCGGCAAGGGCGAGGCCGCCGCGGCGTCCACGCCGTCCGGTGGCGGCGCCGTCGAGGTCGACTTCGAGGTCGGCGAGTCGGTCACCGTCATGGACGGCCCGTTCGCCACGCTGCCCGCGACGATCTCCGAGGTCAACGTCGACGGACAGAAGCTGAAGGTCCTGGTGTCGATCTTCGGCCGGGAGACCCCGGTCGAGCTCTCGTTCACCCAGGTCTCCAAGATCTGACGGTCGGGAATACCGACCGGCAGTCCCCGCGTACTGGCAGGTGTGCGGGGGACTCACGTCAGTAAGAAGGACACAAGGTAATGCCACCCAAGAAGAAGAAGCTTGCGGCGATCATCAAGCTGCAGATCAAGGCGGGTCAGGCCAACCCGGCCCCGCCGGTCGGCCCGGCGCTGGGCCAGCACGGCGTCAACATCATGGAGTTCTGCAAGGCCTACAACGCCGCGACCGAGTCGCAGCGCGGGGACGTCGTCCCGGTCGAGATCTCCGTGTACGAAGACCGGTCGTTCGACTTCAAGCTGAAGACGCCGCCGGCCGCCAAGCTGCTGCTCAAGGCCGCGGGCGTGGAGAAGGGCTCCGGCGAGCCGCACAAGACCAAGGTCGCCAAGGTCACCTGGGACCAGGTCCGCGAGATCGCCAAGACCAAGGAGAGCGACCTCAACGCCCACGACATCGACCAGGCGGCGAAGATCATCGCCGGCACCGCCCGCTCCATGGGCATCACGGTCGGGGACTGAGTTTCAGCACCAGCAGCATCCGTGGGAGAGCCAAGTGCTGGCTCGTCACCACAGCTGATCCGTTTTCGAAGTTAAGGACAGAAGCATGACCAAGCACAGCAAGGCTTACCGCCAGGCTGCGGAGCTCATCGACAAGGAGCGTCTCTACGCCCCGCTCGAGGCCGCGAAGCTGGCGAAGGAAACCTCCAAGACCAAGATGGACGCGACCGTCGAGGTCGCGATGCGTCTCGGTGTCGACCCGCGCAAGGCCGACCAGATGGTCCGCGGCACCGTGAACCTGCCGCACGGTACCGGTAAGACCGCCCGCGTCATCGTGTTCGCCGTCGGCGACAAGGCCGCCGAGGCCGAGGCCGCCGGTGCGGACGCGGTGGGCACGGACGAGCTGATCGAGCGCATCCAGGGTGGCTGGCTCGACTTCGACGCCGCCATCGCGACGCCGGACCAGATGGCCAAGGTGGGCCGCATCGCCCGCATCCTCGGCCCGCGTGGTCTGATGCCGAACCCGAAGACCGGCACGGTGACCCCCGCGGTCACGAAGGCCGTGCAGGACATCAAGGGCGGTAAGATCAACTTCCGCGTCGACAAGCAGGCCAACCTGCACCTGGTGATCGGCAAGGCGTCGTTCGACACCGAGAAGCTGGTGGAGAACTACGCGGCCGCGCTGGACGAGATCCTGCGCGCCAAGCCGTCTTCGGCCAAGGGTCGCTACGTCAAGAAGATCACCTTCACCACCACGATGGGCCCGGGCATCCCGGTCGACCCGCTGCGCACGCGCAACCTCCTCAGCGAGGACGCCGGCGTCTGAGTCGCACATCACGCGAAAGGGCGGTCACGCAATGTGCGTGACCGCCCTTTTTTCGTGTCTCATGGACACATGCCGACGACGACATTCACCGCTCCCGACGGGCTCCGCCTGAGCTACACGGTGTGGGAGGGCGACGGCCGGCACCGTCGCCCCGTCGTGCTGCAACACGGCTTCGCGGCGGACGCCCACGTGAACTGGGTCGGCACCGGCGTCGTCCGCACCCTGGTCGAGGCCGGGTTCACCGTGATCGGCCTCGACGCCCGCGGCCACGGCGCGTCGGACAAACCCCACGACTCGGCCTGCTACGGCCAGGACGTGATGGCCCGCGACGTGTCGGCCCTGCTCGACGAGCTGGGCCTCGACGAGGTCTCCCTCGCCGGCTACTCGATGGGCGCGATCGTCGCCCTCCTCGTGGCCACTGCGGACAAGCGCGTGCGCTGCCTGGCCACCGGCGGCGTCGGCGCGGGCATCATCGACTTCGGCGGCGTCGACACGCGCGTGGTCGAGCCCGAACAGCTCGCCGACGGCCTCCTCGCCGACGACCACGCCAACGTCCCCGCCCAGGTCCGCCCCTTCCGCCGCCTCGCCCGCCGCACCGGCGGCGACGTCGACGCCCTGGCCGCCGTCCTGCGCGCCTCCCGCCGCACGTCCATCCCCCTGACCGAGATCACCGTCCCCACCCTGATCCTCGCCGGCGAACGCGACCAGCTCGCGGCCCAGCCCGAGCGCCTCGCCATCGGCATCGCGGGCGCCCGCCTGGTCCGCGTCCCGGGCGACCACATGACGGCCGTCGCGGACCCCGCGTTCGCCCTGGCGCTGGCCGACTTCTTCGCCTACGCGGACACGGGGGAGACGAGGTTCGCGATCTCGTCGCCGGCGTAGCCGATCTCCGCGAGCAGCTCGCTCGTGTGCTCACCGCGCGCGGGGGTGTGGCGGCGGACTGACGCCGGCGTGTCCGACAGGATCATCGACGGCCCGACTTGGCAGTACGTGCCTTCCGTCGGGTGCTCGGCGAGGGAAACGAGGCCGCTCGTCGGCTTCCCGGTCGCGCGGCGCATCAGGTCGGCCATGCCGGAGGATGCCTGGACGATCTCGTCGTAGGCGGCCGGCGCGGTCAGAGTCGGTGCGGAAGCCCTGGGCGTTGCAGTAGACGAGCCGCGGGTTCTCGCTCGCCCACTGCTCGTAGCCGAGGCCGAGGCGCTGTAGCGCGCCGGGGCGCATGTTGGTGACCAGCACGTCGGCGGTCTTCACCAGGCGCAGGAAGGCCTCGTGGCCCGCGGCCGACTTGAGGTCGAGCTCGATTCTGCGCTTGTTGCGGTTGACGTTGAGCGCGAGCGCGCCCATGCCGTCGTCGAGCTGAGCGCGGCCGCCGGGTTTGCGGCGTTGCTCGCGGTGCAGGCGGGCGACAACGCGGTGTACGTCGACTGGGCCGCCACGGACGAGCCGTTCGACTACGCGCTCTCCCGGTCCCTTCGCTCCGCGCTTCCGCGTACGGCGGCGAGGCGCGCGTGCTGCTCCCTTCGCTGCCCGAAGCCGACCTCCGTGCGGTGGTGGTGGCCGCGGCGCTGGCCGCACCGTCCGAAGTGGTCGCGGCGCGGCTGCCGGAGCTGGTCAGGACGTTGGGGGAGTGGAGTTCGAAGCTGACGGAGGGCCGCACTTCTCCGGGCCCGGCGAGTGGCCCGTGATCAGCCACTGACCCTTGTCCACTTGCGACACGGTGAAGACGCCGAGGGCCGGGCCGCCGGAAATGGTGTAGTCGCACGAGTCAATGGTCACCACACCCGCCGGCGGAGCGCCGGAGACGTACGAGGGCAGCGATTCGGCGTAGTCGTTCTGGTTGGTGACCTGCGCGTGCAGCTTCTCGACGGCCACCTTGCAGTCGGGCTGGCCGACGTCCTGGGCGAACTTGGTCTGCACGGGCTCGTCGAACCGGCCGCACGCGTCTTGAACCCGGCCCTGCGCGATGTTGTGGAAGACGAAGCGGACGGCCTCGTACGGGTTCGTCGAGAAGATGTGGTTCGTGTGGTAGGTCCCGCCGCCCTCGGCCGCGATCTGGGCCGAGGACTTGCCGTCTTCGCTGGGGAAGTAGTGGCGGTAGGCCCACGTGGCCGCGATGCCGAGGACCACCAGCACGATCACCCAGCCCAGGATCTTCCCGCCGAGGCGCTTGAGCCAGCGCGGGACCGGGCGTTTGCGCCGCGGCTCTTCGTAGGGCGCCAGCGCTCCGGGCGGGCCCGGGGGCACGGGCGGCTGCCAGCCCTGCTGGGTCTGCGGTTGGCGGGAGCCCGCGGGGACCAGGCCGGCGTCGGGCATGGGGGCGGGTTGGTTGCCTTGCTGGGCTTGGGTGAAGCGGAGGTAGTCCTGGAACTGCTGGAACTGGCGGAACTGTTCCAGCTGTGCGGCGTCCAGCGGTGGCTGCCCAGGCGCCGTGGGCTGGGAAGGCTGGGGCAACGCGGGAAGGTGCGACGAATCCACGGCGGGTGGCTGCGAACCTTGCGGCGACGCGGTGGGCGGCTGTTGCCCGGACGGTTGCGGCAGCTGCGAACCCTGCGCTGGAGTCAGGCCGTTCTGCCCAGAACCCGACTGCCCCGAGGGCTGCGGCAACCCGCCCGGAACCGGTTGCGTGCCGTCGGCAGGTCGGGGGCCGGGGCCGGTGGGGTTGTCCGGCTGTCCGTGATCACGCTGCTCCGCCACGTCACCAATGATGCCCGCTCGTCGGCGTATCCCCGAGTCCGGGCGGCTTGTCGCTGGTCAGGCAGGGGGTCCCGGCAGAACCGTCAGAACCGTCCTGTACATTCATTCACGGTTCTACCGAAGACCGCTGGTTTTCCGGGTGCTCCACGGCGCCCGGAACGAAGGTCCCGCGAGATGAGCGGGCGGCCCGCGCAGGAGGAACGAGGTTCGGCTCCCGTGAGGGAACGCCGTGTAACGCCCCGTGCTGACTGCGCGTGGGCGTTTTTTCGTCTCAGAGGGCTCTCGAAGGACCAGTGGAATCCACTAGCCAAGAGAGGAGGCGACCATGGCGAAGCCCGACAAGGTGGCGGCCGTCGCCGAGATCGCGGAGAGCTTCCGCAGCAGCTCGGCCACCGTCGTTACCCAGTACACCGGCCTCTCCGTGTCCCAGCTGTCCCAGCTGCGCCGCGCTCTCGGCACCAGTGCCAAGTACCGGGTCGCGAAGAACACCCTCGTGAAGCGTGCCGCCGAGGACGCCGGTGTCCAGGGTCTGGACGACCTGTTCGTCGGTGCCACCGCGATCGCCTTCGTCGAAGGTGAGCCGGTCGACGCCGCGAAGGCGCTTCGCGACTTCGCGAAGGACAACAACGCGCTTGTCATCAAGGGCGGCTACATGGACGGCAAAGCGCTGTCCGTGGACGAGATCAGCAAGATCGCCGATCTCGACAGCCGTGAGGTCCTGCTCTCCAAGGCAGCGGGCGCGTTCAAGGCGAAGCTGTCCCAGGCCGCCGCGCTGTTCCAGGCGCCGGCGTCCCAGGTCGCCCGCCTGGCTGCCGCGCTGGAGGACAAGCAGCGAAACGCCACCGGTACCGAAGCAGCCGAAGCACCCGCCGAGAGCTGATCACCCCCACCCCGAACGTCGAGTTCGTTTTTCTGAGAGGAAGCCATCATGGCGAAGCTGAGCACCGCCGAGCTGATCGACGCCTTCAAGGAGCTCACCCTTCTTGAGCTGTCGGACTTCGTGAAGGAGTTCGAGACCACCTTCGACGTCACCGCCGCCGCCCCGGCCGCGGTCGTCGCCGCCGCCCCGGGCGCTGCCCCGGCCGCCGCCGCCGAGGAGCAGGACGAGTTCGACGTCGTCCTCGAGTCCGCCGGTGACAAGAAGATCCAGGTCATCAAGGTCGTCCGCGAGGTCGTCTCGGGCCTGGGCCTGAAGGAGGCCAAGGAGCTGGTCGAGGCCGCTCCCAAGGCCCTCCTGGAGAAGGTCGACAAGGAGGCCGCCGAGGCCGCCAAGGAGAAGCTCGAGGCCGCCGGCGCCAAGATCACCATCAAGTGATCCCGGGCGCGCAAGCGCCTACCGCACCACCTCGTGAAGGGGCGGGCATCCACGTGGATGCCCGCCCCTTTCTCGTTCGCCGGCTCGGCGACCGACTGATCACCGTTCGTGTCCGATTCGCCCGGTCGGACCAGCCGTAACCCGATCGTTGGGCCATCTGGATCTGCGTCACTAAGTGACGTGCACTACCGTGCTGCCAGCGGTCACCGGACAAGGCCACGAACGGGTGAGGTCCTCACCGGCCTCGCCAGGGCGGAAAACTGGTGAGTAACCTGTTCGCACTCAGCTCGTTGCACCTGGTTGACGCGGAGATCGCGGCGCGCATCGGCGCGGGCTCCGCTGCCAGTTGCGGCGGGGCGGCGGTGCGCGACGACGCGGAACAGCTCCTGGAGGTGTGATGGGCGCCGAGGTGGTCATCGAAGGTCTGACGAAGTCCTTCGGCAGGCAGACCATCTGGCGGGACGTGACGCTGACGCTGCCCCCGGGTGAAGTGTCCGCGATGCTCGGCCCGTCGGGAACCGGCAAGTCGGTGTTCCTCAAGTCCATGATCGGCCTGCTGAAGCCCGACAAGGGCCGCTGCGTGATCAACGGCGTGGACATCGTCACGTGCTCCGAGCACAAGCTCTACGAGATCCGCAAGCTCTTCGGTGTCCTGTTCCAGGACGGCGCGCTGTTCGGGTCGATGAACCTTTACGACAACGTCGCCTTCCCGCTGCGCGAGCACACCAAGAAGTCCGAGTCGGAGATCCGCCGCATCGTCGGTGAGAAGCTGGAGATGACGGGCCTGGCCGGCGCGGACAAGAAGCTGCCCGGCGAGATCTCCGGCGGTATGCGCAAGCGCGCGGGCCTCGCGCGGGCGCTGGTGCTCGACCCGCAGATCATCCTGGTCGACGAGCCGGACTCCGGTCTGGACCCCGTGCGCACCGCGTACATCTCGCAGCTGCTCATCGACCTCAACACGCAGATCGACGCGACGATCCTCATCGTCTCCCACAACATCAACCTCGCGCGCACGGTGCCCGACAACCTGGGCATGCTGTTCCGCAAGGAGCTCGTGATGTTCGGCCCCCGCGAGGTGCTGCTCACGAGCGACGAGCCCGTGGTCGAGCAGTTCCTCAACGGCCGCAAGCGCGGCCCCATCGGCATGTCCGAGGAGAAGGACACCGCCACGATGGCGCGCGAGGAAGCCGAAGCCGCCGCGGGGCACTCGGACGGTTCGCCCGACGAGGACGTCCGCGGGGTCGTGCCGCAGATGCAGCCCAGCCCCGGCCTGCCGGAGCGCGCGGGGGCCCGTCGCCGGATGGACCGCGTGATGCGGATCCTCCACACGCTCCCGCCGGCCGCGCAGGAGGGCATCATCGAGTCCCTCAGCCCGGAGGAGCAGCGGCACTACAACGTGCACGCCGCCCACGCGCCGGCTCGCCGGCCCGGCCCCGAGGACACGCAGCAGATCCCGCGAATCTCCGACCGTGGCCCCGTGCCGAACCAGCACCAGGGCCAGCTGCCCGCCGAGCAAGTCGCCCGGATCCCCGGCGGTTCCAATCCGCAAGGGCCAGGCGGTGGCTACTTCGGCCCCGGCGGCAACGGGCCGGGTGGCGCGTGAGCTCGACAGCACCGGCGAGGAAAATCCCCGGGCACGGCATGCTCCGCGAGACCGGGAACCTGTTCGCCCTCGGTCTCGACATCATCCGCGGCATGTTCCAGCGCCCGTTCCAGCTGCGGGAGTTCATCCAGCAGGCCTGGTTCGTCGCCAGCGTCACGATCCTGCCGACGGCGCTCGTCGCGATCCCGTTCGGCGCGGTCATCTCGCTGCAGTTCGGCGCGCTCGCCCGCCAGCTCGGCGCGCAGTCCTACACCGGCGCCGGTTCCGTGCTCGCCACGGTGCAGCAGGCCAGCCCGCTCGTCACCGCGCTGCTGGTGGCCGGCGCGGGAGGAAGCGCGGTCTGTGCCGATATCGGCGCCCGCACCATCCGCGAGGAGATCGACGCGATGGAGGTGCTGGGCGTCTCCGCGGTCCAGCGCCTGATCGTGCCGCGCACGCTCGCGATGATGCTCGTCGCACTCTTGCTCAACGGCATGGTCAGCGTCATCGGCGTGCTCGGCGGCTACTTCTTCAACGTCGTGCTCCAAGGCGGCACGCCCGGCGCCTACCTGGCGAGCTTCTCGGCGCTGGCGCAGCTGCCCGACCTCTGGGTCGGCGAGCTCAAGGCCCTCATCTTCGGCTTCATCGCCGCGGTCGTGGCGGCCTACCGGGGCCTGCACCCCAGCGGCGGCCCGAAGGGAGTGGGCGACGCGGTGAACCAGTCGGTGGTCATCACGTTCCTGCTGCTCTTCGTCGTGAACTTCGTGATCACGCTGATCTACCTGCAGATCGTGCCCGGAAAGCTGGACTGACATGACGTTCATCTCGGGTGCCAAACGCGTCGCCCACCGTCCGCTGGAGACCCTGGACACCCTCGGCGACCAGATGTCCTTCTACGGCCGCGCGCTGCTGTGGACGCCACGCACGCTGCGCCGCTACATGAAGGAAGTCCTGCGCCTGCTCGCCGAGGTGAGCTTCGGCTCCGGCTCGCTCGCGGTCATCGGCGGCACGGTCGGCGTGATGGTCGGCCTCACGCTTTTCACCGGTGTCCTCGTGGGCCTGCAGGGCTACTCGGCCCTGAACTCCATCGGCACCTCGGCGTTCACCGGCTTCCTCACCGCGTTCTTCAACACCCGCGAGATCGCGCCGCTCGTCGCGGGCCTGGCCCTGTCGGCCACGGTCGGCGCCGGCTTCACCGCGCAGCTGGGTGCCATGCGGATCTCCGAGGAGATCGACGCGCTGGAAGTCATGGGCGTGCCGAGCCTGCCGTACCTGGTGACCACGCGGATCATCGCCGGGTTCGTGGCCGTGATCCCCCTCTACATCATCGGCCTGCTGAGCTCTTACCTCGCGTCCCGGCTGGTGGTCATCTACATCTACGGCCAGTCGGCGGGCACCTACGACCACTACTTCGATCTTTTCCTACCGCCGCAAGACGTCTTGTACTCGTTCATCAAGGTGCTCATCTTCAGCATCTTGATCATTCTCTCGCACTGCTACTTCGGCTACCGCGCCTCCGGTGGGCCGGCCGGCGTGGGTGTGGCCGTGGGCCGCGCGGTGCGCCTTTCCATCGTCACGGTTTCGATCGTGAACTTCTTCATCGGTTTCGCCATCTGGGGAACCGACGTCACGGTGAGGATTGCGGGATGATCACACTCCGGCGCAGGCTCCTGGGCCTGTTGCTCGTGGCGCTGCTCGTGGGAGGTGTGGCCCTGAGCATCGCCTTGTACAACAAGGCGTTCACCAAGTTCGTGACGGTGAAGCTCGAGGCCGACAGCATCGGCAACCAGCTGCTGGAGCAGTCGGACGTGAAGGTGCGCGGCCTGATCGTGGGGTCGGTCAAGACCATCGCGGCCACCACCGACGGGGCCGAGCTCACGCTGGACCTCCAGCCGGACTACGTGAAGCTGATCCCGGAGAACGTCTCGGCGCGCTTCCTGCCCAAGACGCTCTTCGGCGAGCGCTACGTCTCGCTCGAGATCCCGAAGAACCCGTCGGCCAAGACGCTCACCGACGGCGACGTGATCCCGCAGGACCGCACGTCGGGCGCGATCGAGCTGGAGCAGGCGCTGCAGCACTTGCTGCCGGTGCTCCAGGCGGTGCAGCCGCAGAAGCTGTCGAGCACGCTCACCGCGATTTCCACCGCGCTGCAGGGCCGCGGCAAACCGCTCGGCGACACGCTCTCGCAGCTGGGTGACTACATCGGCAAGCTCAATCCGCACGAGCCGCAGCTGCAGCACAACCTCAAGGCGCTCGCGGACTTCTCCGACAACCTGAGCGCGTCGGCGCCGGACCTGGTGCAGAGCCTCGACAACCTGAGCACGACCACCCGCACCGTGGTGGACGAGCAACAGAACCTCGCGAGCCTCTACGGGAACCTGACCACGGCTTCGCAGAACCTGCAGTCGTTCCTGGAAGCCAACTCCCAGAACATCATCAGCCTCGCCGACACCGCGCGGCCGACGGCCGAGCTGCTCGCCAAGTACGCGCCGGAGTACCCGTGCGTGATCGGGCAGATGTCGAAGCTCGTGCCGGTCGTCGACAAGGCGCTGGGCAAGGGCACGAAGGAGCCCGGGTTGCACGCGACGATCGAGGTGGTTGTGAACCGCGGTCCCTACAAGGCGGGCCAGGACGAACCGCGTTACGAGGACAAGCGCGGCCCGCGCTGTTACGACCTCAAGAACCTGCCGAACCCGTTCCCGCAGGAGCCACCGGACGGTGCGTTCATGGACGGCACCACTCACACGAACTCGCCGAACTCCCACAGCACCGGGCTCAACCCCGGCAACCTCATCGCCGACGCCGCGGGCCTCGGCGGCGGTACGGGCGGGGGCGACCCGGCGTACTCGGGCGCGGAGAACGACTTCCTCGGCCAGCTCGTGGCCCCGCAGGTCGGCATGTCACAAGGTGACTTCCCGGGCTGGGGCTCGCTGCTCGTCGGCCCGCTCTACCGGGGTGCGGAGGTGACGGTGAAGTGAGGGGACTGGCCGCACCGCTGATCAAGCTGTCGATCTTCGTGGTGATCACCGTGTTGTTCACCGCCGTCCTCGGCATCAGCATCGCGAACATCAACACCACCAGTACGAAGGACTACTCGGCGCGCTTCACCGACGCGACGCTGCTGCTCAACGGCGACGACGTCCGCATCGCAGGTGTCCGCGTGGGCACGGTGAAGGACGTGAAGATCGTCGACAAGCGTCAGGCGCAGGTCGACTTCACCGTCGACGCCGGGCGGCAGCTGCCGGCGGGTGTCACCGCGCAGATCAAGTTCCGCAACCTCGTCGGCCAGCGCTACCTCTCCCTCGGCGAGGGCAGCGACACCTCCGGCAAGACGCTGCCCCCGGGCGGTTCGATCCCGCTCGAGCGCACCACACCCGCGCTGGACCTGACCGAGCTGTTCAACGGGTTCAAGCCGCTGTTCACCGCGCTCAACCCCGACGACGTCAACAAGCTCTCCTACGAGGTCATCCAGGTCCTGCAGGGCGAGGGCGGCACCGTCGAGAGCCTGCTGTCGCACACGGCTTCGCTGGCCACGACGATCGCCGACAAGGACAAGGTGATCGGCGAGGTCATCGACAACATCAACTCGGTGCTCGACACGGTCAACGCGCACACACCGCAGCTGAGCGACCTGATCGTGAAGCTGCAGCAGCTGGTGTCCGGCCTGGCCGCCGACCGCAAGCCCATCGGCGACGCGATCGACAGCCTCGGCAACCTGGCCCAGACCACGGCCGGCCTGCTCGGCGACGCGCGCCAGCCGCTGAAGGACGACATCGGCGCGCTGGGTGACCTCACCACGAAGCTGAACAAGAACGAGCCGACGCTGGAGCACTTCATCCAGTTCCTGCCGCAGAAGGTGAGCGCGCTGACCCGCACCGCCGACTACGGCTCCTGGTTCAACTTCTACGCCTGCGAGCTCAAGGGCAGCGTCGCCCTGCCGCCACTGGTCAACCAGCCGATCGACGTGCCGCTGCTGCCGTCCAACCGGGAGAGGTGCAGCGGATGAAGTCCTTCCAGAAGCGCAACCCCGTCCCGATCGCGCTGGTCGGGCTCGCGGTGCTCGTGCTCGGCTTCGTCGCCGCGCTCAACTCCGACGACCTGCCGGTGATCGGCGGCGGCACGACCTACAGCGCCGAGTTCTCCGAGGCCGCCGGGCTCACGACCGACAACGACGTGCGCATCGCCGGCGTGAAGGTCGGCAAGGTCTCCGAGATCAAGCTCGACGGCGCCAGCGTGAAGGTGTCGTTCAAGGTCAAGGACGCCTGGCTCGGCGACAAGACCTCGGCGGCGATCAAGATCAAGACGCTGCTGGGCCAGAAGTACCTGTCGCTGGACCCGCAGGGCGTCGGCACGCTCAACCCGGGCCAGCCGATCCCGCGCGATCGCACGATGTCGCCCTACGACGTGCTCGACGCGTTCCGCGGCCTGTCCCAGACCGTCGACGACATCAACACCGACCAGCTGGCGAAGAGCTTCGACACCATCACGCAGACCTTCGCCAACACGCCCGAGGACGTGAAGGGCGCGCTCTCGGGCCTGTCGAAGCTCTCGGACACCATCGCCTCGCGCGACGCGCAGCTGTCGAACCTGCTGGCCAACACCCGCGAGGTGTCGCAGACGCTCGTCGACCGCGACGCCGAGGTGCAGAAGCTGATCACCGACGGCAACCAGCTGCTCGACGAGATCTCCAAGCGCGAGCAGGCCATCACCGCGCTGCTCGACGGTTCCAAGGAGCTCGCCACGCAGCTGCAGGGGCTCGTCGACGACAACGACAAGCAGCTCGACCCCGTGCTCACGCAGCTGGACCAGCTGACGTCGATGCTGCAGCGCAACCAGGACTCGCTCGCGCAGGGCATCGCGAAGTTCGCCCCGTTCGTGCGCGTGTTCACCAACACCATCGGCACCGGCCACTGGTTCGACAACTACATCTGCGGCCTGGTGGCGCCCTCCTTCGGCCCGATCAACCAAGAGGGGTGCTACACGAAATGAGTGACACCCGGTTCGGCCAGTCGCTCCTGCGCGGCGCGTCCATCGCCGTCGTCCTCGCGCTCGTGGTCGCGGGCGGCATCTGGTGGACGCTCAAGGACGCGGGGCGCAACCACCTCACCGCGTACTTCTCCGGCGCCGTCGGCCTCTACGAGGGCAACAGCGTGCGGATGCTCGGTGTCGACCTCGGCACGGTCACCAAGGTCCAGCCCATGGGCAACCAGGTACGCGTGGACTTCGAGTACGACCGCACCGTGGCTGTGCCGGCCGACGCGAAGGCGCTGATCGTCTCGCCGTCGCTGGTCAGCGACCGCTACATCCAGCTCGCGCCCGCGTACACCGGCGGCCCGAAGATCTCCGACGGCGCCGTGATCCCGCTCAACCGCACCGAGGTGCCGCTCGAGGTCGACCAGCTCGCCGCGAGCCTCGCGAAGGTCAGCGAGACCCTCGGCCCCAACGGTGCCAACAAGAACGGCTCGCTCTCGGACCTGCTCAACACCGTCGCCAAGAACGTGGACGGCAACGGCCAGGCCCTGCACGACACGATCGCCAAGCTCGGCCTGGCGTCCGGCACGCTCGCCGGCAACAAGGACGACCTGTTCCAGACCGTGCAGAACCTCGGCCAGTTCTCCCAGACGTTGGTCAACAGCGACAGCCAGGTGCGCCAGTTCGAGAGCCAGCTCGCCGACGTGAGCGGGTACCTGGCGGGGGAGAAGGACGACCTCGCCGCCACCGTGCAGCAGCTCAGCACCACGCTGCAGTCGGTGCAGGGCTTCATCGAGCAGAACCGCGGTCGGCTCAAGTCCAATGTGGACAAGCTGGCCAGTGTCACGAAGGTGCTCGTGGACCAGCGCAGCGCGCTCGCCGAGATCCTCGACGTGGCGCCGGTGGCGCTTTCGAACCTCGTCAACGTCTACAACGGCTCCTCGGGCACGCTCGACGCGCGACCGAACCTCAACGAGCTCACGCAGCCGCCACTGGTGATGGTCTGCAACCTGCTCAAGGAGACGCCCGACGCGCTCAAGCTGCTCGGCGACACGTGCGGCTCGATCGCCGGCGTGGTCGACGGCGCCGTGCCGCTGCCGTCCACCGCGCAGGTGGTGCAGGCACTGCAGAACGGCAAGCTGCCGCCACTGCCGCTCCCGCTCGCGGGCCAGGTCTACGGAACGGGGAGCTGAGCATGAAGCGCCTCAGGAGGTTCGCCGCCGCCGGCGTGGTCACCACGGTGTCCGCGCTGGTGCTGTCCGGCTGCGGGTTCACCGGCATCTATGACGTGCCGCTGCCCGGCGGCGCCGATCTCGGCAACCACCCGTACAAGGTCAAGGTGCAGTTCTCCGACGTGCTCGACCTCGTGCCGCAGGCCGGTGTGAAGGTCAACGAGGTGCCCGTCGGCCAGGTCGAGTCCGTCGGGCTCACCCCCGACGGCTGGCACGCCGAGGTCACCGTGGAGATCAACGGTGACGTGAAGCTGCCGGCCAACGCGCTGGCCAACGTGAAGCAGTCGAGCCTGCTCGGCGAGAAGTACGTGGAGCTCTCCTCGCCCGGCGACGGCCAGGCGCAGGGCACGCTCGCGAACAACGCCACGATCCCGCTCGCGCGCACCGGCCGCGACGTCGAGGTCGAAGAGGTGCTCGGCGCGCTGTCGCTGCTGCTCAACGGTGGTGGGGTCGAGCAGCTCAACACCATCACCAAGGAGCTCAACAACGCGACGGCGGGCAAGGAGCCCGACATCAAGGCGTTGCTGGACAACGCCAACGAGCTCGTGACGAACCTCGACGAGCAGTCGCGCAACATCACGCGTGCGCTCGACGGGCTCGACCGGCTGTCGATGACGCTGAAGGACCAGAAAGACAAGCTGGTGGGCGCCGTCGACAACCTCGGCCCCGGCATCGGTGTGCTGGAGCATCAGCGCGGCCAGCTCGTGACCATGCTCAACGCGCTGAACAACCTCTCCGGCGTCGCCACCGACACGGTGAACAAGAGCAAGGCGGACCTCGTGGCCGACCTCAAGGCCCTCACGCCGACGCTGCAGAAGCTCGGCGAGGCCGGCAACGACCTGCCGCAGGCGTTGCAGATCCTGCTGACCTTCCCGTTCACCGACCAGGCCTACAACGACGTGAAGGGCGACTACTTCAACCTCTTCGCGAAGGTCGACCTGAACCTCAAGGACATCATCGACAACCTGGGCCGCAGCCGGGACAACCCGCTGTCGAACCTGCTGCCGGTGCCCGGCCTGACCGGTGGGGTCAGCGGCACGCCGGGCGACCAGCCGCCGCCGCTGTCGTTCCCCGACCAGTCCGGCTCCGGCTCGAAGCAGCCGAACTCGACCGGCGGCCAGGGCGGCGGACAGCCGTCGCAGGGCGGGCTGTCCGGGCTCTTCGGGATCCTCTCGGGAGGTGCGGGCTGATGTTGCTGCGCAAGACGAAGTTCCAGCTCGTGGCCTTCGCGATCATCTCGATCGTGGCGCTCGTCTACGCCCTGGTCCGCTTCGCCGGCCTCGGTTCGGTGTTCGGGGACAGCGGCTACACGGTGAAGCTGCAGCTCAACGAGTCGGGCGGCATCTTCACCAACGCCGAGGTGACCTACCGCGGCTTCAACATCGGCCGCGTCGGCCAGCTGCGGCTCACGCAGACCGGTCTGGAGGCCGACCTCAACATCGACCCGTCGGCGCCCCAGGTGCCCGCGGACCTCGACGCCGTGGTCGCCAACCGCTCGGCCGTGGGTGAGCAATACGTGGACCTGCGGCCGAAGAACGACAAGGGTCCGTATCTCGCGGGCGGCTCGGTGATCCCGGCGTCGAAGACGACGGTGCCGGTCAGCACCGACCGGCTGCTGTCCGACCTCGACTCGCTGGCGGCCTCGGTGCCCACCGACTCGCTGCGCACCGTCGTGGACGAGTCCTACGACGCGTTCCGCGGCACCGGCGGCGACCTGCAGCAGCTGCTCGACACCGCGCAGAGCTTCACGGCCACGGCCCAGCAGTACCTGCCGCAGACCGTGCAGCTGCTCGACGCCGGCGGCCAGGCGCTGGACACGCAGAACCACGAGGCGTCGAACTTCGCGGACTTCTCCAAGAACCTCAACGAGCTCACGGGCACGCTGAAGAACTCCGACGGTGACCTGCGCAAGCTCATCGGCGTCACGCCGCAGGTCGCGGCGCAGATCAACCAGGTCGTCAACGAGACCGGGCCGGGCCTGGGCGCGCTGACGGCGAACCTGCTGACCACGGCCAACCTCACCGTGACCCGGCTCGACGGCATCGAGCAGGGCCTGGTGACCTACCCGGCGCTGGCCGGCGCGGCCTCGAGCGTGGCGCCGGGCGACGGCACCGCGCACCTCGGGCTCGTGCTGAACCTGTTCAACCCGCCGGCCTGCACGAAGGGCTACCTGCCCTACAGCCAGTACCGCACGGGCGCCGACACGTCACCGCGGCCGGCCGACGACAACGTGTACTGTGCCGAGCCCAAGGGCAGCCCCATCAACGTCCGCGGCTCGCAGAACGCGCCGTACGGCGGGGCTCCGGTCGCGCCGTCGCAGGCCGACGTGGACGCCAATGCCGACCGTCCGGCCCAGGAACTGCAGGACGTGCGCGACGCCGCCGTGCCGGGCGTAGCCGGAAGCCCGGGTGTCTCGTTGAACAGCCTGGGAGCGCTGCTCGGCCTCGCGGGCTGAGCGTCCTGACCTGGATTTGATGACCGTTACCTACCCTGGAGTGATATGAGTTCCGAACAGGCCGCCGCCGAGGAAGAGGTGACCTCGTCGCCGCCGGAAGCTTCGGATTCCGCTTCGGAGACCGCTTCGACCGGTGCCGCCTCGCCGGCCAAGCGGTCCCTGCCGGGCTCGCCGCGCGTGTGGCTCTTCGGCGCCGGGGCGTTCGCGCTCGCCGCGTTCGTGGTCGCCGTGGTCTTCGGGATCATGTGGTGGGTCGCGGGCACGGGGGAGAACGCCGACCTCGCGAAGTCCCGCGACGACGTCGCGAAGGCGGGCGCCGCGGCGGTCGAGGCCTACACCAACGTGGACTACACCAACCTCAACGAGTACTTCGACCACCAGAAGGACGTGTCGGACACCAACATGGCCCAGCAGATCGACGCGGGCCGGACAACCTACTCGAAGGCGCTGACCGACTCGAAGGTGAAGGTCACCGCGACGGTGCAGGACATCGCCGTCGAGGAGCTCGACGACCACGAGGGCAAGGCGAGCTTCCTGGCCGCGATCACCACGACGAACAGCGCGGGCGGCCAGACCAGTTCGAAGGCGCTGCGCTTGGAGGCCTCGATGACCCGCGTCGGGAGCGAATGGAAGCTGTCCGGCATCGACAGCGTCCCCCTCGTCGCCTCCGGCCAGTAGTTTCACCGCAGAACGGAGTTCTCCCAGTGCCCCCCTCCCGCCGCCAGCCGCCCCGCAGCAGCACCCCGCCGGCCCGCCGGCCGAGGGTCGCCGGGCTGCGCAAGCCGTCGAGCGCGGACGGCGCACCCGCGTCCACCGACGAGCGGCCGACTCCCGCCGCCACCCCGGCCCCGGCCAAGCCGCGCTCGCGTCCGGTGCCGCGGCCCGGCCCGCTGACCAGCGCGGACCCGGCTGAGGTCACCCAGGAGATCCGGTTCCCGAAGAGCGCGGGGATCTCGCGGTCACGCGGACTGGAGCCCGAGGAGCCGGAGGACACCGCTGCCTCCGTCGAGGACGAAGCCGAGGTCGACGCCCTCACCGGCGAGGCCGTGGACACCGAAGCTCCGGAGAAGACCGCGGGGCCGGCCCACGCCGCTCCCCGCCGCAAGCGTCGCGACTCGGGCCGTGCGAAGCCCGTGGACGTCGACGAGGCCGAGCAGGAGGCCGCCGGCGCTCCTGCCGCGCCGCCGCCGTGGGCGAGGCGGGAGCCGCGCCAGGACCGCTCGACCGCGCTGGTCGTGGTGCTGCTCGTGGTGGGCCTGGTGTTCGCCGGGGGCGCGGTGTTCTTCAAGCTGAAGTTCGACGACGTCTCCGACTCCACGAGCAATGCCGCACTGCTCGACGTCGCGAAGACGGCGCAGGTCAAGGACCAGGTCTCCAAGGCCACCGAGACCCTGTTCTCCTACGACTACAACAACATCAAGAAGACCGAGGACGCGGCCAACAGCCTGCTGGCCAACGACGACGTCAAGGCCAAGTACAACTCGCTCATGGGCGAGGTGAAGCGCCTCGCGCCGCAGCAGAAGATGGTGGTGACCTGCAAGGTCACCCGCAGCGCCGTGATCATGCTCAACGGCGACCTCGCGCGCGTGATGGTGTTCGTCGACCAGACCTCCACGCGCACCGACACCAAACAGACCACCGCCGGCTCGGCCCAGCTGCACGTCGACGCCCAGCTGCAGGGCGACACGTGGAAGATCACCGACCTCGACACGTACAAGGCCCCGGCGCCGCCCGCGGCCAAGGCGCCCGCCTCGTCGGCCCCGGCCTCGCCGCCGCCCTCGAAGTAAGTCGAAGCGAGGGACGCAGACGGCCCGGTGCCCGCTTGAGCGGGTGCCGGGCCTCCCTTGCTTTCGGCCCTCGGTGTTCGGGGCCTCAGCAGAGCGACTGAAGGGCCGTGCGCAGCGCCGTGCGGTGCAGCTCGTCGAGGTGGTCGACGACGTCGGCCGAGATCTGTGCCTCGAGCACGTCGACGCGGCACGGGGCGCCGGGCTCGCGGGCGTCGTTCGTGGCCGCCAGCTCGGTCAGCAGCGACGTCGTCAGCTCGTCCAGCTCGGCACGGATCTCGGTGAGGTCCGGGCGCGTGGTGGGCGCCTGCTCGGGGTGCGCGGTCCACCGGTCGAACAGCCCGCGCTGCACGACCTTGCTCGCGGTGATCTGGTCGGAGAAGAACGCGGCCGTGCGCTCGGGGTCCAACCCCAGCGCGAACGCGCGCGTGCGCACCGAGGCTAGCTCCTGTTCCTCGCGTGCCGGGTCGTCGATGGGCTTGTCGGTGCCGAACTTCGACGCCGCCACGCGATCGCCCACCCGTAGGCGCTCGACCACGAGGTCGCTGAGCGGCCCGAGCCGGCCGAACGCGTGGCCGGCAGTGTCCGTGACGGTCTTTTCGGATGCGGCCATGGCCTGAGTGCCTCCGACGGTGAGTGCGGCCAGCGGGACGGCGAGGATCACGGTGGAGCGGCGAGCAGTCTCGTTCCCGAACATGAGCACTCCGTCGTGGCCGGCGACCAGGATCGGATCCGATTTTAGCGGTGGGGAATTCACGAAACCCGGACAATCTCGCCGGATGGACACGCAATCGTGCCGATGTCCGATTTATCTGCCCGGACGTACCGCCGCACCCGGCTCCGCGAGCCACATACCAGCCCCGGCCCGCCGCGAGCAGCCCGCCGCCGGCCCCTCAACCGCGCGCCACACCACGCCCCCGGGCCGATTGGCCCACTCGCCCACGGCCCTGTTCGTGACGCAGGACACCGTTTGAACCCGCCCCGGAATCTCCCTCGGCCACGATTCCGCAGGTACCGGCGGGTAACCGGGATGATCATCCCGCTTGTCACCCTCCGCATGCCCCGGTCGACGCTGCGCCAACCGGTCGGACCCCCGAGTGGCATCTTGACTCGAAGGCGTCGTGGGTTCAGGCTTACTGCCAACGGTCACGGCCGGGAGCGCGAACCTTGCGGGAGGGACGCAGAACCCGGGCAGGCCGGAGGCATTGCTACAACGCCGCGAGGCAGGCTGGGCCCCATCAGGAGCGCCCCCTGGACAGACCGCGCCGTTCAAGCTAGACTGCCTCTTTGCGCTGCCCTCTTTCAGGCTGCCCGGAGCCGGTAGTTAGGATAGTGGGCACACGGCACCCCTGACAGTCGCAATGGCACCTGTTGCCATCACGGCTGCTCACCGCTCATTGTCCCCGGAAGGACGCATCTTGGCAGTCTCTCCCGCGAACCAGGCCACTGCTGCGACCACCTCGGCTGTATCCCGCTCGGAGTCCACGGGTATCCCCGGCGCGCCCAAGCGGGTCTCCTTCGCAAAGATTCGCGAGCCCCTTAACACCCCCAACCTGCTGGACGTGCAGCTCCAGTCGTTCCAGTGGTTCACCGGCGACGAGGCGTGGTTCGAGCGCCGCGTCAACGAAGGTGACGAGAACCCGGTCGGCGGCCTGGAAGAGGTCCTCAACGAGATCTCCCCGATCGAGGACTTCTCGGGTTCCATGTCGCTGTCCTTCTCCGCCCCGCGCTTCGACGAGGTCAAGGCCTCGATCGAGGAGTGCAAGGACAAGGACATGACCTACGCGGCCCCGCTGTTCGTCACGGCGGAGTTCGTCAACAACAACACCGGTGAGATCAAGAGCCAGACGGTCTTCCTCGGCGACTTCCCGGTGATGACGGACAAGGGCACCTTCATCATCAACGGCACGGAGCGGGTCGTCGTGTCCCAGCTCGTGCGTTCTCCGGGCGTGTACTTCGACAGCAGTGTCGACAAGACGACCGACAAGGACGTCTTCAGCGTGCGCGTGATCCCGAGCCGCGGCGCGTGGCTCGAGTTCGACGTCGACAAGCGCGACACCGTCGGTGTGCGCATCGACCGCAAGCGCCGCCAGCCGGTCACCGTGCTGCTGAAGGCGCTGGGCTGGACCACCGAGGCGATCCGCGAGCGCTTCTCCTTCTCGGAGACGCTGCTGGCCACCCTCGAGAAGGACCACACCGCCGGCACCGACGAGGCGCTGCTCGACATCTACCGCAAGCTCCGTCCGGGCGAGCCGCCCACGAAGGAGAGCGCGCAGACGCTGCTGGAGAACCTGTTCTTCAAGCCGAAGCGCTACGACCTGGCCAAGGTCGGCCGCTACAAGGTCAACAAGAAGCTCGGTCTCGACACCCCGTACGACACCGGCACGCTGACCGAAGAGGACATCGTCTCGGCCATCGAGTACCTGGTCCGGCTCCACGCCGGCGAGGACAAGATGACGAGCGTGTCGAACGTCGAGGTGCCGGTCGAGACCGACGACATCGACCACTTCGGCAACCGCCGCCTGCGCACGGTGGGCGAGCTGATCCAGAACCAGATCCGGGTCGGCCTCTCCCGCACCGAGCGTGTCGTGCGTGAGCGCATGACCACGCAGGACGTCGAGGCGATCACGCCGCAGACCCTGATCAACATCCGCCCCATCGGCGCGGCGATCAAGGAGTTCTTCGGCACCTCGCAGCTGTCGCAGTTCATGGACCAGAACAACCCGCTGTCGGGCCTGACCCACAAGCGCCGCCTCTCGGCGCTGGGCCCCGGTGGTCTGTCCCGTGAGCGCGCCGGCATGGAGGTCCGCGACGTCCACCCGTCGCACTACGGCCGCATGTGCCCGATCGAGACGCCGGAAGGCCCGAACATCGGCCTGATCGGTTCGCTCTGCTCCTACGCGCGGGTCAACCCGTTCGGTTTCATCGAGACGCCGTACCGCAAGGTCGTCGAGGGCCAGGTCACCGACCAGGTCGACTACCTCACGGCCGACGAGGAAGACCGCTTCGTCAAGGCGCAGGCCAACGCGCCGATCACCGACGACGGCCACTTCGTCGAGAACAAGGTCCTGGGTCGCCGCAAGGGCGGCGAGGTCGAGCTGATCGACCCGCTCGAGATCGACTACATGGACGTGTCGCCGCGGCAGATGGTCTCCGTCGCGACGGCGATGATCCCGTTCCTGGAGCACGACGACGCGAACCGCGCGCTGATGGGCGCGAACATGCAGCGCCAGGCCGTGCCGCTGCTGCGCAACCAGGCCCCGTACGTGGGCACGGGTGTGGAGCTGCGCGCCGCGGTCGACGCCGGTGACGTCCTCGTGGCCGAGCAGGCCGGCGTGGTCGAGGAGCTGTCCGCGGACATCATCACGATCATGCACGACGACGGCACGCGGAAGAGCTACGGACTGTACAAGTTCCGCCGCTCCAACCACGGCACGTGCTTCAACCACCGCCCGATCGTCGACGAGGGTGACCGCGTCGAGAAGGGCCAGGTCATCGCCGACGGCCCGTCCACCGAGAACGGTGAGATGGCGCTGGGCAAGAACCTGCTCGTGGCGGTCATGCCGTGGGAGGGCCACAACTACGAGGACGCGATCATCCTCTCCGAGCGCCTGGTGCAGGACGACGTGCTCACGTCGATCCACATCGAGGAGCACGAGATCGACGCCCGCGACACCAAGCTGGGCGCCGAGGAGATCACCCGGGACATCCCGAACGTCTCCGAGGAGGTGCTCGCCGACCTCGACGAGCGCGGCATCATCCGCATCGGCGCCGAGGTCCGCGACGGCGACATCCTGGTCGGCAAGGTCACGCCGAAGGGCGAGACCGAGCTGACGCCGGAAGAGCGCCTGCTCCGCGCGATCTTCGGTGAGAAGGCCCGCGAAGTCCGCGACACCTCGCTGAAGGTGCCGCACGGCGAGACCGGCAAGGTCATCGGCATCCGCGTGTTCTCTCGCGAGGACGACGACGAGCTGCCCCCGGGCGTCAACGAGCTGGTCCGCGTCTACGTGGCCCAGAAGCGCAAGATCCAGCCGGGCGACAAGCTCGCCGGCCGCCACGGCAACAAGGGCGTCATCGGCAAGATCCTGCCCGCCGAGGACATGCCCTTCATGGAGGACGGCACGCCGGTCGACATCATCCTGAACACCCACGGTGTTCCGCGACGGATGAACATCGGCCAGATCCTCGAGCTCCACCTGGGCTGGCTGGCCTCGCAGGGCTGGACGATCGAGGGCAACCCGGATTGGGCGAAGAACCTGTCCGAGGAGCTCTACGACGTCGCGCCGAACACGAACACCGCCACTCCGGTGTTCGACGGCGCGAAGGAAGAGGAGCTCACCGGGCTGCTCGGGGCGACCAAGCCGAACCGCGACGGCGAGCGCATGGTCAAGGAGAACGGCAAGGCGACCCTGCTGGACGGCCGCTCCGGCGAGCCGTACCCGTACCCGGTCGCGGTCGGCTACATGTACATCCTGAAGCTGCACCACCTGGTCGACGACAAGATCCACGCCCGCTCCACCGGCCCGTACTCGATGATCACGCAGCAGCCGCTGGGTGGTAAGGCGCAGTTCGGTGGCCAGCGCTTCGGTGAGATGGAGTGCTGGGCGATGCAGGCGTACGGCGCTGCCTACACGCTGCAGGAGCTGCTCACGATCAAGTCGGACGACGTGGTCGGCCGCGTGAAGGTGTACGAGGCCATCGTCAAGGGGGAGAACATCCCCGAGCCGGGTATCCCGGAGTCGTTCAAGGTGCTCCTGAAGGAGCTCCAGTCGCTGTGCCTGAACGTCGAGGTGCTCTCCAGCGACGGTGCGGCCATCGAGATGCGCGACTCCGACGACGAGGACCTCGAGCGCGCCGCGGCCAACCTCGGCATCAACCTGTCCCGCAACGAGTCGCCCAGCGTGGACGACGTCGTGCACTGACCGGTGTCGAGCGGGGACCTGCCTCCCGTGGGTCCCCGCTCCACCGCCGACCCCTCTAGCCGAAACAACCCCAAGGGGACTTAGACGTGCTGGACGTCAATTTCTTCGATGAGCTCCGCATTGGTCTCGCCACGGCTGACGACATCCGTCAGTGGTCTTACGGCGAGGTCAAGAAGCCGGAGACCATCAACTACCGGACGCTCAAGCCCGAGAAGGACGGCCTCTTCTGCGAGAAGATCTTCGGTCCGACCCGGGACTGGGAGTGCTACTGCGGCAAGTACAAGCGCGTCCGCTTCAAGGGCATCATCTGTGAGCGCTGCGGCGTCGAGGTGACTCGCGCCAAGGTGCGCCGTGAGCGGATGGGCCACATCGAGCTGGCCGCGCCCGTCACCCACATCTGGTACTTCAAGGGTGTTCCTTCCCGCCTGGGCTACCTGCTGGACCTGGCGCCGAAGGACCTCGAGAAGATCATCTACTTCGCCGCCTACGTCATCACGGGCGTGAACGCGGAGCTGCGCCACAACGACCTGCCGACCCTCGAGAACGAGATCGGCGTCGAGCGCAAGAACCTCGAGACGAAGCGTGACGCGGACATCGAGGCTCGCGCGCAGAAGCTGGAAGCCGACCTGGCCGAGCTGGAGGCGGAGGGCGCCAAGTCCGACGTGCGCCGCAAGGTCAAGGAAGGCGGCGAGCGCGAGATGCGTCAGCTGCGCGACCGCGCCGGCCGCGAGCTCGACCGCCTCGAGGAGGTCTGGACGACCTTCACGAAGCTCGACGCGCGTCAGCTGATCGCCGACGAGCTGCTCTACCGCGAGCTGGTCGACCGCTACGGCGAGTACTTCACCGGCGGCATGGGCGCGGAGGCCATCCAGAAGCTGGCCGCCGAGTTCGACGTCGCCGCCGAGGCCGACAACCTGCGCGACACCATCCGCAACGGCAAGGGCCAGAAGAAGCTGCGCGCGCTCAAGCGCCTCAAGGTCGTGGCCGCCTTCCAGGCGACCGGCAACGACCCGCGCGGCATGGTGCTCGACGCCGTGCCGGTCATCCCGCCGGACCTGCGCCCGATGGTGCAGCTCGACGGTGGCCGGTTCGCGACGTCGGACCTGAACGACCTGTACCGCCGCGTGATCAACCGCAACAACCGCCTCAAGCGGCTCATCGACCTCGGCGCGCCCGAGATCATCGTGAACAACGAGAAGCGGATGCTGCAGGAGGCCGTCGACGCGCTGTTCGACAACGGCCGCCGCGGCCGTCCCGTCACCGGCCCGGGCAACCGGCCGCTGAAGTCGCTGTCCGACCTGCTCAAGGGCAAGCAGGGCCGGTTCCGCCAGAACCTGCTCGGCAAGCGCGTGGACTACTCGGGCCGTTCGGTCATCATCGTCGGCCCGCAGCTGAAGCTGCACCAGTGCGGTCTGCCGAAGGACATGGCGCTCGAGCTGTTCAAGCCGTTCGTCATGAAGCGGCTGGTCGACCTGAACCACGCGCAGAACATCAAGTCCGCCAAGCGGATGGTGGAGCGCTCGCGCCCGCAGGTGTGGGACGTGCTCGAAGAGGTCATCACCGGCCACCCGGTGATGCTGAACCGCGCACCGACCCTGCACCGCCTCGGCATCCAGGCCTTCGAGCCGCAGCTGGTGGAAGGCAAGGCCATCCAGCTGCACCCGCTGGTCTGTGAGGCGTTCAACGCGGACTTCGACGGTGACCAGATGGCGGTGCACCTGCCGCTGTCGGCCGAGGCCCAGGCCGAGGCCCGCATCCTGATGCTGTCGGCGAACAACATCCTGTCGCCGGCGTCGGGCCGACCGCTCGCCATGCCGCGTCTGGACATGGTCACGGGCCTGTTCCACCTGACGCGTCTCAACGAGAAGGCCGACGGCGCGGGCAACGCGTACTCCTCGCCGGCCGAGGCCATCATGGCCTTCGACCTCAAGGCGCTGAGCCTGCACGCCCCGATCAAGATCCGCATCACCGACCGCCAGCCGGCCAAGGCCGACGAAGCTCGTCTCGCCGAGGCGGGCTGGGAGCCGGGCAAGATGTGGCTGGCCGAGACGACGCTGGGTCGCGTGCTGTTCAACGACCTGCTGCCGGCGGACTACCCGTTCATCAACGAGCCGATGCCGAAGAAGCGTCAGGCCGCGATCGTGAACGACCTCGCCGAGCGGTACTCGATGACGCAGGTGGCGCAGACGCTGGACAAGCTCAAGGACGCCGGTTTCTACTGGGCGACCCGCTCGGGCGTCACGGTGGCCATCTCCGACGTGCTCGTGCCCGAGGGCAAGAAGGCCATTCTCGACGAGTACGAGGGCAAGGCCGACCAGGTCGAGAAGCGGTACCAGCGTGGTCAGCTGTCCCACACCGAGCGCAACAACGAGCTCGTCAAGGTGTGGACGCAGGCCACCGAAGAGGTCCACAAGATCATGGAGACGGCGCTGCCGGACGACAACCCGATCGCGATGATCGTGAAGTCGGGCGCGGCGGGCAACATGACGCAGGTCCGGTCGCTGGCCGGTATGCGTGGTCTGGTGTCGAACCCGAAGGGTGAGTACATCCCGCGTCCGATCAAGGCCAACTTCCGTGAAGGCCTGTCGGTGGCGGAGTACTTCATCGCGACGCACGGTGCCCGGAAGGGTCTGGCGGACACGGCTCTCCGTACCGCCGACTCGGGTTACCTGACCCGTCGTCTGGTGGACGTCTCGCAGGACGTCATCGTCCGCGAGGTCGACTGCGGCACCACCCGCGGTATCTCCATGATCGTCGGCGAGGACGTCGGCGACGGCAAGGTGGTCCCCGACCAGCACGTGGAGACCAGCGTGTACGCGCGGAACCTCGCGACGGACGCGGTGGACGCCAAGGGCAACGTCGTGCTCAACGCGGGCGACGACGTGGGCGACCCGGCCATCGAGAAGCTGCTCTCCAGTGGCATCACGAAGGTCAAGGTCCGCTCGGTCCTGACGTGTGAGTCGGCGGTCGGTGTGTGCGCGACCTGCTACGGGCGTTCGATGGCGACGGGCGAGCTCGTCGACGTCGGCGAGGCTGTCGGCATCGTCGCCGCCCAGTCGATCGGTGAGCCGGGTACGCAGCTGACGATGCGTACGTTCCACCAGGGTGGTGTCGCCGGTGACGACATCACGACCGGTCTGCCCCGTGTCACCGAGCTCTTCGAAGCTCGCGTGCCGAAGGGCAAGGCGCCGATCGCGGACGTCGACGGCCGCGTGCGGATCGAGGAGAGCGAGCGGTTCTGGAAGATCACCCTGATCCCGGACGACGGGTCGGAGGAGATCGTCTTCGACAAGCTGTCCAAGCGGCAGCGGCTCGCCAACACCCCGAACGGCCCGCTGGGCGACGGTGACCACGTCAACGTCGGTCAGCAGCTGCTCGAGGGCACGCCCGACCCGCACGAGGTGCTCCGCGTGATGGGCCCGCGTGAGGCGCAGATGCACCTCACCGACGAGGTCCAGAAGGTGTACCGCGCGCAGGGTGTGTCGATCCACGACAAGCACATCGAGGTCATCGTCCGGCAGATGCTGCGCCGGGTGACGGTCATCGATTCGGGTGGCACGGACTTCCTGCCGGGCGAGCTGCCCGAGCGGACGAAGTTCGAGGCGCGCAACCGCTCGACGGTCTCCGAAGGCGGCGAGCCGGCTTCGGGTCGCCCGGTGCTGATGGGCATCACGAAGGCCTCGCTGACCACGGACTCGTGGCTGTCGGCGGCCTCGTTCCAGGAGACCACGCGAGTCCTGACCGACGCGGCCATCAACGGCCGCTCGGACCGGCTCGTGGGCCTCAAGGAGAACGTGATCATCGGTAAGCTGATCCCGGCCGGTACGGGCATCAACAAGTACCGGAACATCCAGGTGCAGCCGACCGAGGAGGCCCGGGTCGCGGCTTACGCGATCCCGTCCTACGACGACGGTTACTACACCCCGGACGTGTTCGGTTCGGGCACCGGTGCCGCTGTTCCGCTCGACGACTACGACTTCGGTCGCGACTTCCGCTGATCGTCTGAGTAGCTGAGAAGGCCCCCGTCCCGGGTTTCCGGGGCGGGGGCCTTTCTATTGGTGCCAGGTGCCTGCGCGGTCGACGTTAGCTGAGATGGATGCGTTGGGTAGTCGCATTGTTGTCGGCACTTCTACGGTCCCCGCGCCGGGGAAGCGCGCCTACCTTGGCAGCCGTGGCTGACGTCGTGCCGTTCACGGACAACTTCTCGGATATCTCCAACACCCAGGGCTACCAGTTCGAGTTCCGCTGTGAACGCTGCGGGAACGGCTACCGGTCGGCCTTCCAGCGCGACGCGGTCGAAACGGGCCGCGGTGTCCTGCGCGCGGTGGGCTCGTTCTTCGGCGGCAAGCTGCAGGACCTGAGCTATTCGGCCGACCAGTGGCGCTACGACCGCGCCACGAACTCCTCCGCGAAGGACCGCGCGCTCGCGGCCGCCGTGAAGGAGATCTCGCCGAGCTTCCGCCAGTGCCGGGGCTGCAGCGACTGGATGTGCGCGGACCAGTGCTGGAACACCGAGATCGGGCAGTGCCTGCGATGCTCGCCGAGCGTCGCGGAGGAGATCTCGCGCGCCCAGGCCTCCGCGCAACGCGACCAGATCTGGGACCGCGCCCGCGACCGCGACTGGACCCGCGACCTCGACCTCGACACCCGCGCCCACCTGACTTGCCCGAGCTGCGGCGTGAAAGCCGAGGGCGGCAAGTTCTGCGCCTCCTGCGGCTCGTCCCTGGCCCCCGCCGTCCACTGCACCGAATGCGGCAAGCCCTCCACCGCCGGCGCGATCTTCTGCGGCGACTGCGGCACCCGCCTGTAGCTGCTGTAGCTACGAGACGGTGGTTTCCTGCGCCCTGCGTAGCTTCCTGACGCGCCGGGGCGGCCTCGGCCGGTAAGTGGCCTTCGCGAGCAGCGCGCCCGCCAGAAGCGGCAACAGGCCGATGAGCAGGGTGACCACGGCGGCGAGGCTGCTCTCCAAGACCGGATGCCACCACAGCGGACCGATCTCCACGTCGACCACGGCGCCCTTGGCCGGCAGGGTGTCGATCCATTCGGTCGAGACGTCGTGGGTCTCGCCGTCGAGGACGTAGGTGCCGCGGACCCAGTCGTTGCTGCCGGTGCAGCTGCCGCGCCCTGGAGAGCAGCTGCCCGCAAAGCCTTCGTGGGCTTCGCGGACGGTCAGCTGTGTCTGGGGCGCCACGTTGGCGAGCGCGGACAGCGAGTTGACGATCGGCAGCAGCCCGATCACCGCCAGCGCCAGTGCGATCGTCGTGCGCGTGGTCAGCGACACCGAGGTGACCGGCTGCCGGTCCGCCGCCTCGCGGAAGCGGTTCACCGGCGTGCGCACGGCACCGCCGCGGCCGCCGTTCCAGGCGAGGTAGCTCGCGTCCGAGCCGGTGGTCACCGAAGCGAACCCGTGGTCACCGCCCCAGACCTCCCACACCGAGACCGGAACCGTGGCGGCCAGGATCGCGAGCCGGCGTGAGTTGCCGAACATGCGGTCCTCGGTCAGCCCACCCGACTCGCTCGTCCATACCGCGTCGCCGTGGAAGGCCACCGCGTGCACGCGGAACCACAGGTCGCCGAGGAGTAGCGCGCGGACCTCGTCGGTGAGCACGGCCGCGGCGAACTCGGGGTCCGAGGTGGTCACCGAGAACCGGCGGTCGAACTCGGCGTCGACCTCGAAGGAGTCCAGCGCCGTGTCGGGCCGCAGCCAGCCGAACGCGTTGCGGGTGATCCGGGCGTCTTCCAGCGGGGTGAAGTGCTCGGGTTCGAACGCCCCGGTCTTCGGCGAGATCGTCAGCGCCGGCACGGCGGGGATCCGCAGCTCGACCCCGGAGTAGATCGAGTCGATCTGCTCGGCGACCTTGGTGACCTCGGCGAACCGCTCGTCTTCGCGGCGCGGCGTGGTCGAGTACTCGATGCCCAGCACGCGGTGACCCTGCTGGTCGAACTCGACCGTGGTGCGCACCGGGTCGGGCTCCGGGTGGTCCAGCGGCACACCTCGGCCGAGGTGGGGGAGCACGCCGAACGTCTGGTGCCCGGTCGAGGCCGTGCGCGCGATCCACGTGCGCTGCCGCCAGCCCCGCCACGCCACGAGCGCGGCGAAGGCCACCGGGAACACGATCCACAGCAGCTGCGGCACGTTGCTTCCGGTGCCGGCGGAGAGCCAGTACAGCGACGTCTCCGAAAACGCCGCACCGCACAACACGAAACAGACCGTCGCTGCGACAGCGCTCCGCCGCTCGAACCAGTTTCCCAGCCACAGCAGGACGAACCCCAACGCGAAACCGCCGACGATGAACCACGGCTCGAACAGATCCATCTACTGGTCCATGTCCAGGTTCTCGCGGGTGTCCTCTTCGGAGTGGTAGCCGGCCGCGTCGCTGCCGCCGCGGGACTTCAGGATGTCGCGGGTGTTGTCGACCGCCTTGTTGGCGAAGTCGAAGCCGGCCTTGCCGCTGTAGGCCGAGCCCTTGTCGAGGTCGCCGATCTTGACCCCGGTCACGCCCTTGAGGGCCTCTTCGCCGCCGGCTTTGACCGACTCCTTCAGCGCCTCGACCGTCGCCATGCCGCGAGAGTTCGTCGCCGAGGCGAGCGCGCCGGTGGCGGCTTTCTCCATCCCGGGGGTCATGCCCGGGGCGCCCGACGGGGTGAGCTTGCGGCCCTGCTTGATCAGGTCGTCGGTCCACTTCGAGAGGAAGGTCATGAACTTCTGGAGCAGCTCGCCCAGTTTCCCCAGTTTCGAGGTGATCCTGGTGAACGCACTGGCCGCCTTGGCGATCGAGGCGGTCATCGCGGCGGCGACCGACGAGCCGAGGCTCACGATCGACGCGGCGAGCGCCGGCAACCAGATGTAGATCAGCCAGCTGACCAGCTCGCTGATGATCGCCTTCACGACCTCTTCGATGACGGTCATGACCATCGACCACATCTGGAGCGTCTCGCCGACCCCGCCGGTGGTCGAGCCGATGCCCTTGATGCCCTCGGAGAACTGGTCCAGCGAACTGCGGGCCGCGTTGCCGCCGTCGCCCTGCCAGGTCCGCAGCTCCTCCTTGCCCTTCTTGGCGAAGTCGTCGCCGAGCTTGACGAAGCCGACGCCGATCTCGCTGAAGTTGCCGGCCGCCTCCTTGAGCGCGGGGCCGTCGCCCGTCACGAAGTGCAGCGCGTCCTGCAACGGTGAGATCAGCTCCAGGAGCATGTTCAGGCCGTTGCTGACCAGCCAGCCGACGGGGTCGAGCGCGAAGCTCGCCACGTCCACCGCGGCGCCGGCGACGAAGCCGGCGCCGTCCTGGAGCATCTGCCCGGTGGCCGCCGCGAACTCGCCGGCGTCATCGGCTTCGCCGAAGCCCTTGATGCCTCGTTCGACGCCCTCGACGCCCTTGCCGATGATCGGCGCCTTCTTGGCGGCTTCGTTGGCGTCGTGGAGGAAACCCTCGCCCTCGTGTTCGAGCTTGACGCCGTCGGCGATGCTGTCGGCCATTTCGATCTCCCCCTGCTCAGAGCGGTCCGTCGATGTTCGCCTTGAACTTGCCGAAGGTCATGACGGTGTCCTTCTCGTGACCGTCGTAGATCTCCGCGGCCCGGTTCATCTTCCCGCCCAGCGTGTCGACGCCGGTTTTCATCAGGTCGAGCATCTGGCGGAGGTCTTCGAGCTTGCTCGTGTACGTCTGCTTCACCGCCAGCCCGATCAGGCCCCACGACTTGTCCGTGACGTCGGCCTGGCTGACGAGGTTGCCGAACTTCGTGGCCTCGTCCTTGTAATGCGGCAACGTGCCGGAGGCGTAGGTCTTCAGGATCTGGGGGTCTACGTCGTGGCTCATCGGTCCTCCTCGTGGTCCCACAGGCGCCGGACGCCGTCGTCGACGGGACGGGCTGGGGGAGGCGGCGGCGGGGCCGCGGCCGGGGGCTCGTCGCGGCGCAGGATGTCGCCGTGTTCGAGGTCCTCGTCCGTGAGCCGGCGGGGCCGGCTGCGCCTCTGCCGCTTTGGACTTCAGCTCTTCCGCCGTGGTTCCCATGGCTTCGGCCTGGGCCTCGAGGACCTGGCCGGAGACGTCGAGGCCGAAGGCGGCGCCCACGTGCGCGTCGACGATGCCGGCCTGCTGGACGGCCGCGTCGGCGACCGCGCGGTGCAGCGTCGACAGGATGGTCGAGGCCAGCTGCTGGGGCTGTTGCTTCAGGGCGTCGGCGGTGAGCCGGATGTCCTTCACGGAGCCGCCGGGGCCTGCGACGACGGTCACGGCGCGGTCGGGCGACACCGCCGTCGCCTCGAGCGCGACCACCTCGTCCTGCAGGTCGCCGACCTTCGCGAAGTTCGCCTCGGCCTGTTTGATCTTGCTCTGGAACTTCTCGAACTCGGCGACGAGCCGATCCATCTCAGCCGACACGGCGGCCCCCTCACGTGCGCATGCGGGTGTACGGACGTGCGGATTATGCCGCTTCTGTCGCGTTCGCGCTGCGAAGTCGTGAATCTTTTCCCGGAAGGGGCGGCGACGCGGCCGTGGTGGCCGGTCGTGCTCGAAAGTCCTTAGTGGACTTCACAAATCCGGTGTGGACAGTGTGGAACCGCCTCACCCGAGCGCTTTCGAGAACCAGTGCTCCGCGTACTTGTCGTCGTTGAACGGCTCGACCTCCGTGTACCCGGTCCGCGCGTACAGCGCCCGGGCCTCAACGAGGTCGTGGCGGGTGTCGAGCCGCAGCGTCTCGGCGCCCAGCGACCGCGCCGCCTCCTCGGCCGCCGCGACGAGGCGCGCGCCGCCGCCCTGGCCGCGGTGGGCGGGGCGCACGTACACCTTCGTGAGCTCGTTCACCCCGGGCCGCACCACCCGGGTGCCGGCGCAGCCGGTCACGGTGCCGTCGGGCAGGCGGGCGACGAGGAACGTGCCGGTCGGGACGACGAGGTCGTCGCCCGGCGCGTCGGCCAGGGCCTGGTCGACCTCCGTCTCCGTGGCCGGGCGGCGCCAGTAGCGGCTCGCGACGTCGGTGAGGTATTCGCGCAGGATCGCGCGCGCGTCAGGGTGATCGACGGGGATTGGCGTGATGCTCCAGTGACCGGTCACGAAATCATCGTGACCGGTTCGTCCACTGGTTAACGGATAAGTCGATCACCTGAGGAAAGCGACGTTCGATCCCCGTGTGTCACCCGTTCGTGGAAATGGGTAGCGTGCGAGCCGCAGGGAAACCGACTTGAGGAGTGCGTCATGGACGGCAACGGCACCGCCGACCGGCCTGAAGAGGGGCAGAAGGACACCAAGGGGAGCCACGCCGCGCCTGAGGGGGCCGGCGTCCACCCGCTGATCGACCTGTCGCGCGACCCCCACCCGGGGCGGCCCGACCACGCGAAGCCGGACGAGGAATAAGCGAGGAATAGCGGGGACGTCCGTCACGTTGTAAATGCCGGGACCCGCTTGGTGGGACTCAGCGCGGCTTTGGCCGCAGAGCCCTCATCTGGGGTTACGATGGGCGGTCACCGTCACTTCGGACCCCCCGCCCGGACCGGCCGTCAAGTGGCCGGGTATCTTTGGAGACCGTGCCCGGCAGGCGTCGGGCCGCTCCGCGTGCCGTACGGCATGAGCGGGGTGCTCGCGCACCCGGTTCACCGGCCTCGTCCACGTGGGGTTCCGACGGAAAACCCCTTCGGGAAAGTACCGGTCGAGAGACCGTGACGCGGGCCGACACGCCCGACCGCGGGGGCCGGTGAAGACACGAAGAAGCAGCAAGATCGCGACAGAAAGCTGGTCCATTGCCCACGATCCAGCAGCTGGTCCGCAAGGGCCGCCAGGACAAGGCTGCCAAGCAGAAGACCGCGGCCCTCAAGGGGAGCCCGCAGCGTCGTGGCGTGTGCACCCGCGTGTACACCACGACCCCGAAGAAGCCGAACTCGGCGCTGCGCAAGGTTGCGCGTGTGAAGCTGACGAGCGGCATCGAGGTCACGGCGTACATCCCCGGTGAGGGCCACAACCTGCAGGAGCACTCGATGGTGCTCGTGCGCGGTGGCCGGGTGAAGGACCTGCCGGGCGTTCGCTACAAGATCATCCGCGGTTCACTCGACACCCAGGGTGTGAAGAACCGCAAGCAGGCGCGCAGCCGCTACGGCGCGAAGAAGGAGAAGAGCTAATGCCCCGCAAGGGTCCGGCCCCGAAACGGCCGCTGATCTCCGACCCGGTCTACGCCTCCCCGCTGGTCACCCAGCTGGTGAACAAGGTGCTGAAGGACGGGAAGCGGTCGCTGGCCGAGCGCATCGTGTACGGCGCGCTGGAAGGTGCTCGCGAGAAGACCGGCACCGACCCGGTCGTCACGCTGAAGCGCGCGCTCGACAACGTGAAGCCCACCATCGAGGTGAAGAGCCGCCGTGTCGGTGGCGCCACCTACCAGGTGCCGATCGAGGTCAAGCCCGGGCGCTCCACCACGCTGGCGCTGCGCTGGCTGGTCTCCTTCTCGCAGGCTCGCCGCGAGAAGACCATGATCGAGCGGCTGCAGAACGAGCTGCTCGACGCGAGCAACGGTCTTGGCGCCAGCGTCAAGCGCCGTGAAGACACGCACAAGATGGCCGAGTCCAACAAGGCCTTCGCGCACTACCGCTGGTGATGACCGCCCGGCTGCCGATCCAAGCCATGCCGGGCCCCACGTTCGAGACAGGGGAACACTCTCGTGGCACGTGAAGTGCTGACCGACCTGAACAAGGTCCGCAACATCGGGATCATGGCGCACATCGACGCCGGTAAGACCACCACCACCGAGCGGATCCTGTTCTACACCGGGATCAACTACAAGATCGGCGAAGTCCACGACGGCGCCGCCACCATGGACTGGATGGAGGAGGAGCAGAAGCGGGGTATCACCATCACCTCGGCTGCCACCACCACGTTCTGGGCCGATCACCAGATCAACATCATCGACACCCCCGGGCACGTCGACTTCACCGTCGAGGTGGAGCGCTCGCTCCGCGTGCTCGACGGCGCCGTGGCCGTCTTCGACGGCAAGGAAGGCGTCGAGCCGCAGTCCGAGCAGGTCTGGCGGCAGGCGGACAAGTACGAAGTTCCGCGCATCTGCTTCGTCAACAAGATGGACAAGCTGGGTGCCGACTTCTACTTCACCGTGCGCACGATCGAGGAGCGCCTCGGGGCCCGGCCGCTGGTCATCCAGCTGCCGATCGGCGCCGAGAACGACTTCGAGGGTGTCATCGACCTGGTCCGCATGAAGGCGCTGACCTGGCGTGGCGAAGTGAGCAAGGGCGAGGACTACTCCGTCGAGGAGATCCCGGCCGAGCTCGCCGACCGCGCTGCCGAGTACCGCGAGAAGCTCGTCGAGGCCGTCGCCGAGACCGACGACGCCATGATGGAGAAGTTCCTCGAGGGCGAGGAGCTCTCGGAAGCCGAGATCAAGTCCGGCATCCGCAAGCTCACCGTCGCGCGCGAGGCGTACCCGGTGCTCACCGGCTCCGCGTTCAAGAACAAGGGCGTGCAGCCGATGCTGGACGCGGTCATCGACTACCTGCCGTCCCCGCTGGACGTGCCGGCCGTCGAGGGCACGCTGCCCGACGGTGAGACCCCGGCCCTGCGCAAGCCGTCTGTCGACGAGCCGTTCTCCGCGCTCGCCTTCAAGATCGCCGCGCACCCGTTCTTCGGCAAGCTGACCTACATCCGGGTCTACTCGGGCAAGGTCTCCGCGGGCACCCAGGTCGTCAACGCGACCAAGGAGCGCAAGGAGCGCATCGGGAAGCTCTTCCAGATGCACTCCAACAAGGAGAACCCGGTCGAGGAGGCCCAGGCCGGCCACATCTACGCGGTCATCGGCCTGAAGGACACCACGACCGGTGACACGCTGGCCGACCCGCAGAACCCGGTCGTCCTCGAGTCGATGACCTTCCCGGACCCGGTTATCCGGGTGGCCATCGAGCCGAAGACGAAGGCCGACCAGGAGAAGCTGTCGCTCGCGATCCAGAAGCTGGCCGAGGAGGACCCCACCTTCCAGGTCCAGCTCGACGAGGACACGGGCCAGACGATCATCGCGGGCATGGGCGAGCTGCACCTCGAGGTGCTGGTGAACCGCATGAAGTCCGACTACAAGGTCGAGGCGAACATCGGTAAGCCGCAGGTCGCCTACCGCGAGACGATCAAGAAGACGGTCGACAAGCTCGACTACGTGCACAAGAAGCAGACCGGTGGTTCCGGCCAGTTCGCGAAGGTCATCGTGAAGCTGGAGCCGCTGCAGACGACCGACGGTGCACTCTACGAGTTCGACAACAAGGTCTCCGGTGGCCGCGTGCCGCGGGAGTACATCCCGTCGGTCGACGCGGGCGCGCAGGACGCCATGCAGTACGGCGTGCTGGCCGGCTACCCGCTCGTCGGGTTGAAGTTCACCTTGTTGGATGGCGCGTACCACGAGGTCGACTCTTCGGAGATGGCGTTCAAGATCGCCGGTTCCATGGCGATGAAGGAAGCCGCGAAGAAGGCCGGCCCGGTCATCCTCGAACCGCTGATGGCCGTCGAGGTCACGACTCCCGAGGACTACATGGGTGACGTGATCGGTGACCTCAACTCCCGCCGTGGCCAGATCCAGGCCATGGAGGAGCGCGCCGGTACCCGTGTCGTGAAGGCACTGGTGCCGCTGTCGGAGATGTTCGGTTATGTCGGCGACCTGCGGTCTCGTACCCAGGGTCGCGCGAACTACTCCATGGTGTTCGACTCCTACGCCGAGGTTCCCGCGAACGTCGCGAAGGAAATCATCGCGAAGGCGACGGGGGAGTAGTTCCCCTTCGCTCGCGGGCATAAGGAACACTCCTGAACGTCCGCAGCACAGACGAGAAACCATCACCGGTTGGCAGCCACGCCGGCCAGTGAGCACAAAGCGAAATCAGTCCAGGAGGACATTCCAGTGGCGAAGGCGAAGTTCGAGCGGAGCAAGCCGCACGTCAACATCGGGACCATCGGTCACGTCGACCACGGTAAGACGACTCTGACCGCGGCGATCACCAAGGTTCTGCACGACAAGTACCCGGAGCTCAACGAGTCGCGTGCGTTCGACCAGATCGACAACGCGCCCGAAGAGCGCCAGCGCGGTATCACGATCAACATCTCGCACGTCGAGTACCAGACCGAGAAGCGCCACTACGCCCACGTGGACGCCCCCGGTCACGCGGACTACATCAAGAACATGATCACCGGTGCGGCCCAGATGGACGGTGCGATCCTCGTGGTCGCGGCGACCGACGGCCCGATGCCGCAGACCCGCGAGCACGTGCTGCTCGCCCGCCAGGTCGGCGTGCCCTACATCGTGGTCGCGCTGAACAAGGCCGACATGGTCGACGACGAGGAAATCCTCGAGCTCGTCGAGCTGGAGGTCCGCGAGCTGCTGTCCTCGCAGGAGTTCCCGGGCGACGACGCGCCGGTCGTGCGCGTGTCGGGCCTGAAGGCTCTCGAGGGTGACGAGAAGTGGGCCGAGGCTGTCCTCGAGCTCATGACCGCCGTCGACGACAACGTGCCGGACCCGGTGCGCGAGCTCGACAAGCCGTTCCTCATGCCGATCGAGGACGTCTTCACCATCACCGGTCGCGGCACCGTCGTCACCGGCCGCGTCGAGCGTGGCGTGGTCAACGTGAACGAAGAGGTCGAGATCGTCGGCATCAAGGAGAAGTCGACGAAGACGACTGTCACCGGTGTCGAGATGTTCCGCAAGCTGCTGGACCAGGGCCAGGCGGGCGACAACGTCGGCCTCCTCGTCCGCGGTATCAAGCGCGAGGACGTCGAGCGCGGCCAGGTTGTCGTGAAGCCGGGTACCACCACCCCGCACACCGACTTCGAGGGCCGGGTCTACATCCTGTCGAAGGACGAGGGTGGCCGTCACACCCCGTTCTTCAACAACTACCGCCCGCAGTTCTACTTCCGCACCACCGACGTGACCGGCGTCGTGACCCTCCCCGAGGGCACCGAGATGGTCATGCCGGGCGACAACACCGACATTTCGGTGGCGCTGATCCAGCCGGTCGCCATGGACGTGAACCTGCGTTTCGCCATCCGCGAGGGTGGTCGGACCGTGGGCGCCGGCCAGGTCACCAAGATCATCAAGTGATGTCGACGCCTCCGACCTGAGGGCACTACACCCCCGGGTCGGGGGCGTCAACTCACGTGTGCGACACTATTCAGGTTGCTCGTTCCGGGGCGGCCGAATCCCAGAGTTGCTCGATTGACTCAGCGGGTTCCGGCCGCCTCTGTACGAGCAGCCACGGTCCGTCCAGCTCTTCCTTCGGGGTGAGGCTAGCGGGCAAAGGCCAAGTGGCCGGCGGTTGTGCTTGCCGGCTCGCGGCCTCCTCACGTTGAGGAAGACCAGGCAGGACGATCCCACGGGATCCGTCTGTGCGTCGGGCGCGACACGCCCGACCGCGTGGACCGGGGACAGGGCCGTTGAACTGCTGAAACCGGGGCTCAGGCCCGGGTTGACGAGACAAGCGGCACGAGACGACGAAGGAACGAGCAGCCACCATGGCGGGACAGAAGATCCGCATCCGGCTCAAGGCCTACGACCACGAGGCGATCGACACCTCGGCGCGCAAGATCGTGGAGACGGTCACGCGTACCGGCGCCCGTGTTGTCGGGCCGGTGCCGCTGCCCACCGAGAAGAACGTTTACTGCGTCATCCGCTCGCCGCACAAGTACAAGGACTCGCGCGAGCACTTCGAGATGCGCACGCACAAGCGTCTGATCGACATCCTCGACCCGACGCCGAAGACGGTCGACGCGCTCATGCGCATCGACCTGCCGGCGAGCGTCGACGTCAACATCCAGTAGCGGCTGGCGAGCGGCGGAGAGTAAGAGACTCATGTCTGACAGGCAGATGAAGGGCATCCTGGGCACCAAGCTCGGCATGACCCAGGTCTTCGACGAGCAGAACCGGGTTGTCCCGGTCACCGTCGTGAAGGCCGGTCCGAACGTGGTCACCCAGGTTCGGACCCAGGACAAGGACGGCTACGTGGCCGTGCAGCTGGCGTTCGGCGCGGTCGACCCGCGCCGGGTGAACAAGCCGCGCACCGGTCACTTCGACAAGGCGGGCGTGACGCCGCGGCGCTTCCTCGCCGAGCTGCGTACCACCGACGCGGACACCTACGAGGTCGGTCAGGAGATCACCGCCGAGGTGTTCGCCGCCGGCGCCGAGGTCGACGTCACGGGTACCAGCAAGGGCAAGGGCTACGCCGGTGTCATGAAGCGCCACGGCTTCAAGGGCCAGGGCGCGAGCCACGGTGCCCAGGCCGTGCACCGCAAGCCGGGTTCCATCGGTGGCTGCGCCACCCCCGGTCGCGTCTTCAAGGGCCTGCGCATGGCGGGTCGTATGGGCTCGGACCGGGTCACCACGCAGGGCCTCACCGTGCACGCCGTGCGTGCCGAGGACGGCCTGCTGCTGATCAAGGGCGCCGTGCCCGGTCCCAAGGGCGGCCTGCTGTTCGTGCGCAGCGCCGCGAAGGGTGGTAACTCCGAATGACAAGCGTCGAGCTGAAGACCCCGGCCGGTAAAGCCGACGGCACCGTGGATCTCCCCGAGGAGATCTTCGACGTGCAGGCCAATGTCGCGCTGATGCACCAGGTGGTGGTGGGCCAGCTGGCCGCCGCGCGCCAGGGCACGCACGACACGAAGACCCGTGGTGAGGTCTCCGGTGGCGGCAAGAAGCCGTACCGGCAGAAGGGCACCGGTCGTGCCCGCCAGGGTTCGACCCGCGCGCCGCAGTTCGCCGGCGGTGGCGTCGTCCACGGCCCCACGCCGCGCGACTACACGCAGCGCACCCCGAAGAAGATGAAGGCCGCCGCTCTGCGTGGCGCCCTCTCGGACCGGGCCCGCGCCGGCCAGCTGCACGTCGTGACCGAACTGGTCTCCGGTGAGAAGCCGTCGACCAAGGCCGCCAAGACCGCGATCGCCGCTGTGACGCAGGCGAAGCGCGTTCTCGTGGTGCTGCACCGGGACGACGAGCTGTCCTGGGTTTCGCTGCGGAACCTGCCCGAGGTGCACATCCTCTGGGCGGACCAGCTCAACACCTACGACGTGCTGGTCAACGACGACGTCGTGTTCACCAAGGCCGCGTACGACGCGTTCGTCGCAGGCCCCGTCCGTGGCAAGGCCGTGAAGGCCTCCGCGCGGTCGGGCGAGGTTACGGAAGGGAGTGACGAGAAGTGAGCTCGGTCGCCATTCCGGACCACCGCGACATCCTGCTCGCGCCGGTCATCTCCGAGAAGTCCTACGGGCTGCTCGAGGACCACAAGTACACGTTCATCGTCCGCCCGGACGCCAACAAGACCCAGATCAAGATCGCGGTCGAGAAGGTGTTCGGTGTCAAGGTGGTCAGCGTCAACACGGCCAACCGTCAGGGCAAGCGGAAGCGGACTCGCGCAGGCTTCGGCAAGCGCAAGGACACCAAGCGCGCCATCGTGACTCTTTCGCCTGAGAGCAAGGCGATCGAGATCTTCGGCGGACCCACCGCGTAAAGGACTGAGCTGACAATGGGCATCCGCAAGTACAAGCCGACGACCCCGGGTCGTCGCGGTTCGAGCGTCTCGGACTTCGCCGAGATCACGCGCTCCACGCCGGAGAAGTCGCTGCTGCGTCCGCTGAGCGGTTCGGGCGGTCGTAACTCGTCGGGCAAGATCACCACCCGGCACAAGGGTGGTGGCCACAAGCGCGCCTACCGCGTCATCGACTTCCGTCGTAACGACAAGGACGGCGTGCCGGCCAAGGTCGCGCACATCGAGTACGACCCCAACCGCACCGCGCGTATCGCGCTGCTGCACTACGCCGACGGCGAGAAGCGCTACATCATCGCGCCGGAGAAGCTGAAGCAGGGCGACACCGTCGAGAACGGCCCGCGCGCCGACATCAAGCCCGGCAACAACCTGCCGCTGCGCAACATCCCGGTCGGCACCGTGGTCCACGCGATCGAGCTCCGCCCCGGTGGCGGCGCGAAGATGGCGCGCTCCGCCGGCGCCAAGGTGCAGCTGGTGGCCAAGGACGGGCCTTACGCCCAGCTCCGGCTGCCCTCGGGCGAGATCCGCAACGTCGACGTGCGCAACCGCGCGACCGTCGGCGAGGTGGGCAACTCCGAGCACGCCAACATCAACTGGGGCAAGGCGGGTCGTAACCGCTGGCGCGGCAAGCGCCCCACCGTCCGTGGTGTCGTCATGAACCCGGTCGACCACCCGCACGGTGGTGGTGAGGGCAAGACCTCCGGTGGTCGCCACCCGGTCAACCCGAACGGTAAGCCCGAGGGTCGCACCCGCCGCCGCAAGGCGAGCGACGCCATGATCGTCCGCCGCCGGCGTACCGGCAAGAACAAGCGCTGAGCAGGGAGGTAGAAGAACATGCCACGCAGCCTTAAGAAGGGGCCCTTCGTGGACGACCACCTGCTCAAGAAGGTGGACGCGCTCAACGAGGCCAACAAGAAGACCGTGATCAAGACCTGGTCGCGTCGCTCGACGATCATCCCGGATTTCCTGGGTCACACGATCGCCGTGCACGACGGCCGCAAGCACGTCCCGGTGTTCGTCACCGAGGCCATGGTGGGTCACAAGCTGGGCGAGTTCGCCCCGACGCGGACCTTCAAGGGTCACATCAAGGACGACCGCAAGTCGCGCCGCCGCTGAGCGGGCACGAAACAAGACAAGGGAAGTAGCGATGAACGCCCAGAACGACGCGACGGTCGAGGCTCTGCCTACGGCTTACGCGCGGGCTCGCTTCGTCCGGGACTCGCCGACCAAGGTGCGCCGGGTGATCGAGCTCATCAAGGGACGTAGCGCCGCCGACGCCTTGGCCGTGCTCCGGTTCGCCCCGCAGGCGGCCAGCGAGCCGGTCGCGAAGGTGCTTGCCAGCGCTGTGGCCAACGCCGAGAACAACCTTCAGCTGGACCCGGAGACGCTCTGGGTCAAGAACGCGTACGCCGACGAGGGCCCGACCCTCAAGCGCATCCGCCCGCGGGCCCAGGGCCGCGCGTACCGGATCCGCAAGCGGACGAGCCACATCACCGTCGAGGTGGAGTCGCGTCCGAAGGCCGACGTGAAGAAGGCTCAGAGCAAGAAGAAGGCAGGTGGCCGGTAGTGGGCCAGAAGATCAACCCGCACGGCTTCCGCCTGGGTATCACCACGGACTGGAAGTCGCGCTGGTACGCCGACAAGCAGTACTCGGAGTACGTGGCCGAGGACGTGAAGATCCGCAAGCTGCTGTCCACGGGCATGGAGCGCGCCGGCATCTCCAAGGTCGAGATCGAGCGCACCCGTGACCGCGTCCGCGTCGACATCCACACCGCCCGGCCGGGCATCGTCATCGGCCGTCGCGGCGCGGAGGCCGACCGGATCCGTGGCGCGCTGGAGAAGCTGACCGCCAAGCAGGTCCAGCTGAACATCCTCGAGGTCAAGAACCCCGAGTCCGACGCCCAGCTCGTTGCGCAGGGTGTCGCGGAGCAGCTGAGCAACCGCGTGGCGTTCCGCCGCGCGATGCGCAAGGCGATCCAGACCTCCATGCGCTCGCCGCAGGTCAAGGGCATTCGCGTGCAGTGCGGCGGTCGTCTCGGCGGTGCCGAGATGTCCCGCTCCGAGCACTACCGCGACGGCCGCGTCCCGCTGCACACGCTGCGCGCCGACATCGACTACGGCTTCTTCGAGGCCAAGACGACGTTCGGTCGCATCGGCGTGAAGGTGTGGATCTACAAGGGTGAGCTGGTCGGTGGCCTCAAGGCCCGCGAGGCGCGCGACGCCGCCGCGGCTGCCGAGCGGGCCCCGCGCCGCGACCGTGGCGACCGTCCGTCCCGTCCGCGCCGCTCCGGCGCCTCGGGCACGACGGCCACCTCGACCGAAGCCGGCCGTGCCGCCGCCGCCGCGAAGACCGAAGACGTGGCACCCGTGGCGACCGAAGCGGCCCCGGCTGCCGAGACCGCAGAAAAGACGGAGGGCTGAGACGTGCTCATCCCGCGCAGGGTCAAGCACCGGAAGCAGCACTCCCCGAAGCGCCACGGCGCCGCCAAGGGCGGTACGAAGGTCAGCTTCGGCGAGTTCGGCATCCAGGCGCTTGAGCACAGCTACGTGACTAACCGGCAGATCGAGTCCGCTCGTATCGCCATGACCCGTCACATCAAGCGTGGCGGCAAGGTGTGGACGACGATCTACCCGGACCGCCCGCTGACGAAGAAGCCGGCCGAAACCCGCATGGGTTCCGGTAAGGGTTCGCCCGAGTGGTGGATCGCCAACGTGAAGCCGGGTCGCGTGATGTTCGAGATCAGCTTCCCGAACGAGGAGACGGCCCGTGAGGCCCTCCGTCGCGCGATCCACAAGCTGCCCATGAAGTGCCGCATCGTGACCCGTGAAGGTGGTGAGTTCTGATGGCCAACGGCGCCGCCCAGGCTTCGGAGCTTCGTGAGCTCACCGCGGAAGAGCTCGTGCTGCGTCTGAAGGAATACAAGGAGGAGCTCTTCAACCTCCGCTTCCAGATGGCGACCGGGCAGCTGGACAACAACCGTCGGCTGCGCACCGTCCGCACGGACATCGCGCGGATCTACACGGTCATGCGTGAGCGCGAGCTCGGCCTGTCCGTGGCCCCCGACAGCGAGAGTGAAGGTGCCGCATGAGCGAGCCCACCACCGAGAAGCTCGCGCGCAACTATCGCAAGGTGCGCGAGGGCTACGTCGTCTCGGACAAGATGGACAAGACGATCGTGGTCGAGCTCGAGGACCGCAAGAAGCACCCGCGCTACTCGAAGGTTCTGCGCAGCACCACCAAGGTCAAGGTGCACGACGAGAACAACGAGGCGGGCGTGGGCGACCGGGTCACCCTGATGGAGACCCGGCCGCTGTCGGCGACGAAGCGCTGGCGCCTCGTGCAGGTCGTGGAGAAGGCCAAGTAAGCAGGGCTCTTCGGAGTCCTTGGTTCCGCAAGGCTCGCGCGAGCGAGAACCAGCGCGACATACAGGAGTTGACGTGATCCAGCAGGAGTCGCGGCTTCGGGTTGCCGACAACACCGGTGCGAAGGAGATCCTTTGCATCCGTGTTCTCGGTGGCTCCGGGCGGCGCTACGCGGGTATCGGCGACATCATCGTCGCCACCGTTAAGGACGCCATCCCGGCTGCCGGGGTGAAGAAGGGCGACGTCGTCAAGGCGGTCATCGTCCGCACGGTGAAGGAACGCCGGCGTCCGGACGGTTCCTACATCCGCTTCGACGAGAACGCCGCTGTGCTCATCAAGAACGACAACGAGCCCCGTGGCACCCGCATCTTCGGCCCGGTGGGCCGCGAGCTGCGCGACCGAAAGTTCATGAAGATCATTTCGCTCGCGCCGGAGGTGTTGTAAGCCATGAAGGTGAAGAAGGGCGACACGGTCGTCGTCATCGCCGGCAAGGACAAGGGCGCCAAGGGCAAGGTCATCCAGGCCTACCCGGAGCGGGACCGCGTGCTGGTCGAAGGCGTGAACCGGATCAAGAAGCACACCCGGATCACCCAGACCCAGCGTGGCGCGCAGTCCGGGGGCATCGTGACCCAGGAAGCGCCCATCCACGTGTCGAACGTGATGGTCGTGGATTCGGACGGCAAGCCGACCCGCGTGGGCTACCGCATCGGCGAGGACGGCAAGAAGGTCCGGGTCTCGCGCCGGAACGGCAAGGACATCTGACATGACCACCGCAGAGAAGATCGCGCCGCGTCTGAAGACCCGGTACCGCGAAGAGATCAAGGGCGAGCTCCAGAAGGAGTTCTCCATCCCCAACGTGCACCAGATTCCCGGCGTCGTGAAGGTCGTCGTGAACATGGGTGTGGGCGACGCGGCCCGCGACAGCAAGCTCATCGAGGGTGCTGTCCGCGACCTGTCGCTGATCACCGGCCAGAAGCCGGAGGTCCGCAAGGCCCGCAAGTCCATCGCGCAGTTCAAGCTGCGTGAGGGCCAGCCGATCGGTGCGCGCGTGACGCTGCGCGGCGACCGGATGTGGGAGTTCCTGGACCGGCTGCTCACCATCGCGCTGCCCCGTATCCGCGACTTCCGCGGTCTGTCCGGCAAGCAGTTCGACGGCAACGGCAACTACACGTTCGGTCTCAACGAGCAGTCGATGTTCCACGAGATCGACCCCGACGCCATCGACCGTCCGCGCGGCATGGACGTCACGGTCGTCACCACCGCCACCACCGACGACGAGGGCCGGGCGCTGCTGCGCAAGCTCGGTTTCCCGTTCAAGGAGAACTGAGCCGATGGCCAAGAAAGCGCTGGTCCACAAGGCCGCCAAGAAGCCGAAGTTCGCCGTGCGGGGTTACACCCGCTGCAACCGTTGTGGTCGGCCGCACTCGGTGTACCGCAAGTTCGGGCTCTGCCGGATCTGTCTCCGGGAGATGGCACACGCGGGCGAGCTGCCCGGTGTCCGCAAGTCCAGCTGGTAAGAGGCTCGAAACTATTTCCCAGTTCGCCACAGGCCCCGCCCACTGAGTTCTCCGGGATACCCGGACCCAGACAGGGCGGGGAACCAGGCGAGAAAGGTTGACAGGTCACCATGACGATGACCGACCCCATCGCAGACTTCTTGACGCGTCTGCGTAACGCGAACTCGGCGTACCACGACGAGGTCGTGCTTCCCCACTCGAAGATCAAGGCGAACATCGCCGAGATCCTCAAGCGCGAGGGCTACATCGCGGGCTACCGCGACGAGCCGGGCGAGAAGCACAAGAACCTCATCGTGGAGCTGAAGTACGGCCCCAACCGTGAGCGCAGCATCGCCGGCCTCCGGCGCGTGTCCAAGCCGGGTCTGCGGGTGTACGCAAAATCGACCGAACTGCCGTCCGTGCTGGGTGGCCTCGGCGTCGCGATCATCTCGACGTCCGGTGGCCTGCAGACCGACCGTCAGGCCAAGCGCAACAACGTGGGCGGCGAAGTCCTCGCCTACGTCTGGTAAGGAAGGGGGCACAGACATGTCACGCATCGGAAAGCTGCCGGTCGCCGTCCCTTCCGGGGTCGAGGTGACCATCAACGGTCAGCACATTCAGGTCAAGGGGCCCAAGGGCACCCTGGAGCACACCATCGCGGAGCCCATCGTCGTCGAGCGCGGTGACGAAGGCGCTCTGCTGGTGAAGCGTCCGGACGACGAGCGCACGAGCCGTGCCCTGCACGGTCTCACCCGTACACTGGTGAACAACCTCGTGGTGGGTGTGACCCAGGGCTACGAGAAGAAGATGGAAATCCACGGCGTCGGTTACCGCGTGCAGGCCAAGGGCTCGGACCTCGAGTTCGCCCTCGGCTACAGCCACCCGGTGAAGATCGAAGCCCCGGAGGGCATCACCTTCAAGGTGGAGACCCCCACGCGGTTCTCGGTGTCGGGCATCGACAAGCAGAAGGTCGGCCAGATCGCCGCGGTCATCCGCAAGCTGCGCCGTCCCGACCCGTACAAGGGCAAGGGCCTGCGCTACGAGGGTGAGAAGATCCGCCGCAAGGTCGGAAAGACGGGTAAGTGATCATGAGCGACACGACTACGACGAAGCGCAAGCCGGTCGGCAAGGACATCTCGACCCGCCGCCGCGTCGCGAAGGCCCGTCGGCACTTCCGCCTGCGCAAGAAGGTCAGTGGCACGCCGGTTCGTCCGCGGCTGGTCGTCAAGCGTTCCTCGCGGCACATCGCCGTGCAGGTGATCGACGACCTCGCCGGCCACACCCTGGTGTCGGCGTCCACCCTCGAGGCGGACGTCCGCGCGGCCGACGGCGACAAGAAGGCCAAGGCCGCGAAGGTCGGCGAACTCGTCGCCTCGCGCGCCAAGGCGGCCGGGATCTCGGCTGTGGTGTTCGACCGTGGCGGCAACGCCTACCACGGCCGCATCGCCGCGCTCGCCGACGCCGCCCGTGAGGCGGGGTTGGAGTTCTGATGCAGATGCTCGTTAATGGAAGGAATGCCTGATGCCGGGACGTACGCGGCAATTCGGCGGCGGCCAGGGCGGACCCGGCGGTCAGGGCGGCAACGACCGCAATGACCGTCGCGGTGGCGGCCGGGACCGGCGCGACAGCGGCCGTGGCGGGGCCGGCCAGGACAAGACCCCGCACCTCGAGAAGGTCGTGACGATCAACCGCGTCGCGAAGGTCGTGAAGGGTGGTCGTCGCTTCAGCTTCACCGCCCTCGTCGTCGTCGGCGACGGTGACGGCCAGGTCGGCGTCGGCTACGGCAAGGCCAAGGAAGTTCCCGCGGCCATCGCCAAGGGCGTCGAGGAAGCGAAGAAGAACTTCTTCCGCGTGCCTCGCGTCGGCGGCACGATTCCCCACCCGATCCAGGGTGAGGAAGCCGCCGGTGTCGTGCTGCTGCGTCCGGCTTCGGCCGGTACCGGTGTCATCGCCGGTGGCCCGGTGCGCGCGGTGCTGGAGTGCGCCGGTGTCCACGACGTGCTGTCGAAGTCGCTCGGCTCCGACAACGCGATCAACATCGTGCACGCGACCGTTGCGGCTCTGAAGGGTCTGCAGCGTCCCGAAGAGGTCGCGGCCCGCCGCGGTCTCCCGCTCGAGGACGTCGCTCCGGCCCGGATGCTGCGCCAGCGCGCGGGCCAGGGGGTCTGACATGACTCAGCTCAAGGTCACCCAGGTCAAGAGCAAGATCGGCACGAAGCACGCTCACCGCGAGTCGCTGCGCACCCTCGGGCTGCGCAAGATCCGCCAGAGCGTCGTGCGTGAAGACACCCCCCAGGTGCGCGGCCTGATCCACACCGTCCGCCACCTGGTGGAGGTCGAGGAGGTCCAGGCATGACGGCCATCAAGATCCACCACCTGCGCCCGGCTCCGGGCTCGAAGCGCGAGAAGATGCGCGTCGGTCGTGGTGAAGGTTCCAAGGGCAAGACCGCCGGTCGCGGTACGAAGGGCACCAAGGCCCGCAAGAACGTGCCCGCCGGCTTCGAGGGTGGGCAGATGCCCATCCACATGCGGCTGCCGAAGCTGCGTGGCTTCAAGAACCGCTTCCGCACCGAGTACCAGCCGGTGAACGTGGGCGACATCGCCCGCGTGTTCCCGGACGGCGGCAAGATCGGCGTCGAGGAGCTCGTCGCGGGCGGTCTCGTCCGCAAGGGCAGCCTCGTGAAGGTCCTCGGCAACGGCGACGTCAACGGCGTGAAGCTGGACGTCACCGCGGACGGTTTCTCCGGCTCTGCCAAGGAGAAGCTCGAAGCTGCCGGTGGTTCCGCCACCGCCAACTGAGGCAATCGCAGTACCTGACAACGACTCGGGCCCATCCAGCGCACAGCTGGGTGGGCCCGAGTCGTTTCTGCCGGGTGGCCCCGAGGGCTTGCATCCGCTGCGCGCCCACGGACGGGCTCTTGCTCCACACCCCCACGGCGGAGACAAACCCCCGCCCTCCCAGGGGGCGTCCCCGGTCCCATTCCATCGGAGAGCACCGACAAAGTCGGCCGGCCGCTGCAACTGTCCACAGGCGAGCCGAGTTGTGGACAACCGTCCTGCGCGACCCAAAGTCGATCAACATCCGGCGCGGTACCCAAGCCGGGGATCCGTTGCCCCGCAACGGAGCAACCCCCACCTTGCCCGTGCGTCCACCGTGTAGCGGCCATCGGGACACGACTGAAGACCGGGGCCGAACAGGTGATCATTTCGCCTGCGAACGGTCCAACCTGCGGCATCGCCCCAGACCTCTCGGGACCGACTGAGACGGAAAACGCACACGCGCTGCGGACGCCCCCTGTGAAGCTGTTAGAGTCGGCCACACGCTTCGGGACCAGTGTGCCCTGAGGCGTTCCTGGCTTGCCTGCCAGTGAGCTGTGTTCCCGCCGGCCTCGTGCCGGCCAAGCCGATCGTCGGTAGGACAGCCGACGACGCCGAGGAGGTCCCCCGCGTGCTCAGCGCCTTCCGCTCGGCTCTCGCGACGCCGGATCTACGCAAGAAGATCCTGTTCACGCTAGCCATCGTCGCGGTCTACCGGATCGGTGCCGCCATCCCGGCCCCGGGGATCTCGTTCTCCGCCGTGCAGGCCTGTAGCTCTCAGGCCGACCAGCAGGGCGTCTACCAGCTGCTGAACCTGTTCAGCGGTGGTGCGCTGCTCCAGCTGTCGCTGTTCTCGACCGGCATCATGCCGTACATCACGGCGAGCATCATCATCCAGCTGCTGACCGTGGTGATCCCGCGGTTCGAAGAGCTGAAGAAGGAAGGCCAGGCCGGCCAGAACAAGCTCACGCAGTACACCCGGTACCTCACGATCGCCCTGGCGATCCTGCAGGCCACCGGCGTTGTCGCGCTGGCCGACCGCGGCACCCTGTTCCAGGGCTGCCAGCAGCAGATCATCCCGGACAACAGCGTCTACTCGCTGGCCCTGATCGTCTGCACGATGACCGCGGGCACCGCGGTCATGATGTGGCTGGGTGAGCTCATCACCGAGCGCGGCGTCGGCAACGGCATGTCCGTCCTGATCTTCCTGAACATCGCGGCCCGCATCCCCACCGAGGGCGCCAACATCCTGAGCAACGGCGGCGGCATCGCCCTGGTCATGATCGTCATCTTCGGTTTGGTGATCATCGCGAGCGTCATCTTCGTGGAGCAGGGGCAGCGCCGGATCCCGGTGCAGTACGCCAAGCGCATGATCGGCCGCCGGATGTACGGCGGCACGTCGACGTACCTGCCGATCAAGGTGAACCAGGCCGGTGTCATCCCGGTCATCTTCGCGTCGTCGCTGCTGTACCTGCCGCAGCTGCTCAGCCAGCTCATCGGCGATCCGAACAGCAACTCCGGCTGGCAGTCCTTCATCCAGAACTACCTGGTCAACCAGAGCAGCTGGGTGCACATCCTGCTGTACTTCGCGTTGATCATCTTCTTCACGTACTTCTACATCACGATCACGTTCAACGTCGACGAGCGTGCGGACGAGATGAAGAAGTTCGGTGGCTTCATCCCGGGTATCCGCCCGGGCCGTCCCACCGCCGAATACCTGAGCTACGTCCTCGGCCGGATCACCCTGCCGGGCTCGCTGTACCTGGGCATCATCGCGATCCTCCCGAACTTCTTCCTGTCCCTCACCGGCAGCGGGAACAATCAGAACTTCCCGTTCGGTGGCACGGCTGTGCTGATCATGGTGGGTGTCGGGCTCGACACCGTGAAGCAGATCGAAAGCCAGCTGATGCAGCGCAACTACGAAGGGTTCTTGAAGTGACGCGAGTGGTTCTCGTCGGCCCGCCCGGCGCGGGTAAAGGTACGCAGGCGGTGGCCCTGTCGGAGCAGCTGCGGGTTCCGCACATCTCGACGGGCGACCTGTTCCGCGCGCACGTCGGTCAGGAGACGCCGCTCGGCCAGGAGGCCAAGCGCTACCTCGACTCGGGTGAGCTCGTCCCCGACTCGGTGACCAACGAGATGGTCCGCGAGCGGCTCGCCGAGCCCGACGCGAAGGCCGGCTTCCTGCTCGACGGCTTCCCCCGCAACACGAAGCAGGCCGAGGTCCTCGGCGAGATGCTGAAGGAAGCCGACTGCGCGCTCGAGTCGGTGATCCAGCTGCAGGTGCCCGAGGACGTGGTCGTGTCCCGGCTGATGGCCCGTGGTCGCGCCGACGACACCGAAGAGGTCATCCGCCGCCGCCAGCAGATCTACTGGTCCGAGACGGCTCCGCTGCTGGAGTACTACGCCGATATCCTGGTGGCTGTCGACGGCGTGGGCGATGTGCAGGAGATCTCGGACCGCGTGCTGGAAGCGCTGCGCGACCGCACGTGAATCTCGGAGGGTTGCGTGTTCTGCAAGTGCTCCGCCGTGGGCGCATGATCGAGGTCAAGACGTCAGGCGAGCTGCAGGCGATGCGGGCGGCCGGGCTGGTCGTCGCGAGGACGCTGGCCGCCGTGCGCGAGCGTGCGCAGGTGGGTGTCAGCACCGCCGAGCTCGACGAGCTGGCCGAGCAGACGATCCGCGACGCGGGGGCCGTGCCGTCCTTCAAGGGCTACCACGGTTTCCCCGCGTCGATCTGCGCGTCGGTGAACGAACAGATCGTCCACGGCATCCCGTCGAGCCGGCAGGTGCTGGCCGACGGTGACCTGATCTCGGTCGACTGCGGCGCCATCCTCGACGGCTGGCACGGCGACTCCGCCGTGACACTCGCGATCGGCGCCGTCAGCGAGAAGGACCTCGCGCTGTCCGCGGCCACGGAGAAGTCCATGTGGGCCGGCATCGAGGCCGTGCGCGCGGGCGGCCGGCTGACCGACATCTCGTTCGCGGTGCAGACGGCGGCCGAGAACGCGGGCCGCGACAACGGCGTCGAGTACGGGATGATCCTCGAGTACGGCGGCCACGGCATCGGCCGCCAGATGCACATGGACCCGTTCCTGCCGAACGTCGGCAAGCCCGGCAAGGGCCCGCGGCTCAAGGTCGGCATGGCGCTCGCGATCGAGCCCATGCTCACCGGCGGCGGCGGCGAGACCGTGGAGCTCGAGGACGGCTGGACCGTGGTCACGGCCGACGGCTCCCGCGCCTCGCACTGGGAGCACACCGTCGCCATCACCGAGGACGGTCCCTGGGTGCTCACCGCGCCCGAGCAGGACTGACACCGCCGCTCACCCCGCCGGCAATGTTCACCTGACCAGGCGATTCTCGCAGGTCGGCTCGTTTTCAGGCATACTGGAACCCTGGCGCCCCACCGTCGGCTTGTAGCACAGTTACCCCCCGTTTGGGGGTCGCGACACGAGTTGCGTACACTGTCAAGTCGGCGTACTCATCGCGCCGGTTCCTGCGCGCTCGTGAACTCTCGCGAACACTCGGAGTCGGGGTGGAGTGTGCCGGAGCAGCACCCCAGTAAGCAAGGGACTCGAGCTCAAACCGATCACGCTGTGTGCATCAAGCGTGCATTCAGGGATTGCGGAGGACATGGCTAAGAAAGACGGGGCCATCGAGGTCGAAGGCCGCGTGGTCGAGCCGCTCCCCAACGCGATGTTCCGCGTCGAGTTGGAGAACGGCCACAAAGTTCTTGCCCACATCAGCGGCAAGATGCGGCAGCACTACATCCGCATCCTGCCCGAGGACAGGGTCGTCGTGGAGCTTTCGCCCTACGACTTGTCTCGTGGTCGCATCGTCTACCGCTACAAGTGATCACGAAGAGCTGAGAAGAAGCAGGAGAGTCGGAGACGTGAAGGTCCAGCCGAGCGTCAAGAAGATCTGCGACAAGTGCAAGGTGATCCGCCGCCACGGCCGGATCATGGTGATCTGCGAGAACCTGCGTCACAAGCAGCGTCAGGGCTGAGCACCGCACTCCAGCAGAGTGGATTGACGGCTACACACCCTCCCCGCACCTGCCGGGCCGCGTGAGCGGTCCGGTTCACCCCCGGACTTCAGGCCGGGGCCGGGACACCCGCAGCGCAAGCCGCGGGCACGACAGGCGAGTCGGTTCCGGAACCGGACGGGGAGAAGACCTGAAGACGAAATCGAAGAAGGAGCTACAGCGCCCATGGCACGACTCGCTGGCGTAGACCTCCCCCGCGAAAAGCGGTTGGAGATCGCGCTGACCTACATCTACGGCATCGGCCGTACGCGCTCGAAGCAGATGATCGTTGCTGCCGAGCTCAACGCGGACACCCGCGTGAAGGACCTCAGCGATGAGGACCTCATCAAGCTTCGTGACTACATCGACGAGCACTTCAAGGTCGAGGGTGACCTGCGTCGCGAGGTGAACGCCGACATCCGTCGCAAGATCGAGATCGGCACCTACCAGGGCCTGCGCTGGCGTCGTGGTCTGCCCGTCCGCGGTCAGCGGACCAAGACCAACGCCCGCACCCGCAAGGGTCCGAAGAAGACGGTCGCCGGCAAGAAGAAGGCTGGCAAGAAGTGAGCGTCAAGGGCAAGAAGGTCGTGCAGATGGGCGGCGGGAACCGTCGCGGCACGGCTTGTGTCTCGCCCAAGGCGCTCTACGCCCGCCCGATGGCGCTGCGGAACCTGTACACCGACGCCGGATCGATCATCCGACGCGGTCAGGCCGAAGCGGTTGCCGCTCACCAAGAGAACGCGCGCTAACAGGAGAACCCTCAGAACATGCCACCGAAGTCTCGTACTGCGGCGGGGGCCAAGAAGGTCCGCCGCAAGGAAAAGAAGAACGTCGCGCACGGTCACGCGCACATCAAGAGCACGTTCAACAACACCATCGTCTCGATCACGGACCCCACGGGCGCCGTGATCGCGTGGGCGTCGAGTGGTCACGTGGGCTTCAAGGGCTCGCGTAAGTCCACCCCGTTCGCCGCGCAGATGGCCGCCGAGAACGCTGCCCGCAAGGCTGCCGAGCACGGCATGAAGAAGGTCGACGTCTTCGTGAAGGGCCCGGGTTCGGGCCGCGAGACGGCGATCCGCTCGCTGCAGGCCGCCGGTCTCGAGGTCGGCACCATCCAGGACGTGACCCCGCAGCCTCACAACGGCTGCCGCCCGCCCAAGCGGCGCCGGGTCTGAGGAACGGGGAGGAGTAAGAAGAAATGGCTCGTTACACCGGCCCCGCGACGCGTATTTCGCGTCGCCTCAAGGTTGACCTCATCGGCGGCGACCAGGCTTTCGAGCGTCGCCCCTACCCGCCGGGCCAGCACGGCCGCGGGCGCATCAAGGAGTCCGAGTACCTCCTGCAGTCGCAGGAGAAGCAGAAGGCTCGCTACACCTACGGCGTTCTCGAGCGCCAGTTCGTCCGGTACTACAAGGAAGCCGTGCGGCGTCCGGGTAAGACCGGTGAGAACCTGCTGCAGATCCTCGAGTCCCGGCTGGACAACGTGATCTACCGCGCCGGCATCGCCCGCACCCGCCGTCAGGCGCGTCAGCTGGTGAGCCACGGCCACTTCCTGGTCAACGGCGTCAAGGTCAACGTCCCGTCCTTCCAGGTCTCCAAGTGGGACATCATCGACGTGCGGCCGAAGTCGTTCGCGATGCTGCCCTTCGTGGTGGCGAAGGAGTCCTTCGGCGAGCGCCCCATCCCGGCGTGGCTGCAGGTCGTCCAGTCCAACCTCCGCGTGCTGGTCCACCAGCTGCCGGAGCGCGCGCAGATCGACGTTCCGGTCCAGGAACAGCTGATCGTCGAGCTCTACTCGAAGTAATCCGTGCCCAGGCCTCGTGCCTGGTCCGGATATGGGCGGCGGCGCAACAGGTGCGCCGCCGCCGCGCCATCCCTTCGACGTCATATGGCGGGCGTCGTCTGGAAAGGAATTAGGAAAAATGCTGATTTCCCAGCGGCCGGCTCTCGGCGAAGAGACGGTCAACGAGACCCGCTCCCGGTTCACCATCGAACCGCTGGAGCCCGGCTTCGGCTACACGCTCGGCAACTCGCTGCGGCGCACGCTGCTGTCGTCCATTCCGGGCGCGGCCGTGACGAGCATCCGCATCGACGGCGTGCTGCACGAGTTCACCACCGTTCCGGGGGTGAAGGAAGACGTCACCGACATCATCCTGAACCTCAAGGAGCTCGTGGTGTCCTCGGAAGAGGACGAGCCGGTCACCATGTACCTGCGCAAGCAGGGCCCCGGTGAGGTCACGGCTGCCGACATCGTGCCCCCGGCCGGCGTCACCGTGCACAACCCGGACCTTCACATCGCGGCCCTGAACGGCAAGGGCAAGCTCGAGATCGAGCTCGTCGTCGAGCGCGGCCGCGGTTACGTTCCGGCCCTGCAGAACAAGCAGGCCGGCGCCGAGATCGGCCGCATCCCGGTCGACTCGATCTACTCGCCGGTGCTGAAGGTGACGTACAAGGTCGAGGCCACTCGCGTCGAGCAGCGCACCGACTTCGACAAGCTGATCCTGGACGTCGAGACCAAGCCGTCGATCACGCCGCGCGACGCGGTCGCCTCGGCGGGCAAGACGCTGGTGGAGCTGTTCGGTCTCGCTCGCGAGCTGAACGTCGACGCCGAGGGCATCGAGATCGGCCCGTCGCCGCAGGAAGCGGACACCATCGCCGCCTACGCGATGCCGATCGAGGACCTGGACCTCACCGTCCGGTCGTACAACTGCCTGAAGCGCGAAGGCATCCACACGGTGGGCGAGCTCGTCTCGCGCAGCGAGGCGGACCTGCTCGACATCCGCAACTTCGGTGCGAAGTCGATCGACGAGGTCAAGCTGAAGCTGGTCGGTCTCGGCCTGGCGCTCAAGGACAGCCCGCCCGGGTTCGACCCGACCGCGGCTGCCTCCAGCTACGACGGTGAGGGCTGGTCGGGAAGCGTCGCCGGCATCGGTGGCGGGATTTCGGACGAGGGCCACGACGATGGCCAGGACTACGCAGAGACGGAGCAGCTGTAAGGCCGCGTAGGCCTGGAGCTGTGCAGCTGAACTAGGAGAACCAATGCCCACCCCTACCAAGGGAGCCCGGCTCGGCGGGTCGTCCGCGCACGAGCGGCTGATCCTGGCCAACCTGGCCACGCAGCTGTTCGAGCACGGCAAGATCACCACGACCGAGGCGAAGGCCCGCCGGGTGCGCCCGCTGGCCGAGAAGCTGATCACCAAGGCGAAGCGGGGCGACCTGCACAACCGTCGCCAGGTGCAGAAGGTCGTGCGTGACAAGGACGTCGTGCACAAGCTCTTCGCCGAGATCGGTCCGCACTTCGCGGAGCGCGCCGGCGGTTACACCCGCATCACCAAGACGATGCCGCGCAAGGGCGACAACGCCGCCATGGCCGTCATCGAACTGGTCGCGGAGAAGACCGTGACGTCGGAAGCCGAGCGGGCTCGCAACACGAAGTTCGCGAAGGACGAGAAGCCGGCTGAGACCGCCGTGGTCGAAGAGACCACTGCTGACGAAGCCGTCGCCGAAGAGGCCGCCACCGAGGCTCCGGCCGAGGAGACCGCCGAGACCGCTGAGGTCGCTGCGGACGAGGCTGCCGCCGACGACGCGGACGCCAAGAAGGACTGAAGTCCTGACGGCACAGTCGACACCGGACGAGCCCGCCACTCCCTCCGGGGAGGGCGGGCTCGTTCGTCTGCGTCTGGACGTCTCCTACGACGGCACGGACTTCTCGGGCTGGGCTCGTCAGCCGGGCCGGCGCACGGTGCAGGCCGAGCTGGAAGCGGCCCTGCAGCGTCAGCCACCGGGCGCGTCCGTGCCGAAGTCCGTGGTCGTCGCCGGCCGCACGGACGCCGGAGTGCACGCGACGGGTCAGGTCGTGCACGTCGACGTCGTCCCACTGGAGCCGAGCGCTCCCGGCCGTGTGCCGGTTGACGCGCACGGCATCCCGGACCTGACGCGCATGACGGGCCGCTGGAACAAGCTGATGCCCGCCGACGTGCGCGTGCTGGGTGCCCGTATCGCCCCGGCGGGCTTCGATGCCCGCTTCTCGGCCATCCGCCGCCACTACCGCTACCGCGTCTCGGATGCGCCGTGGGGCGTCGATCCGCTGCGCCGCAACGAAACCCTCGCCTGGGGTCGGCCACTGTCGACGGACGCCATGAACGAGGCCGCCGCGGACCTGCTGGGCCTGCAGGACTTCGCCGCTTACTGCAAGCAGCGCGAGGGCGGCACCACGATCCGCGAGCTGCAGCAGCTGGAGTGGACCCGGCTCGACGAGCACCTGCTGGAAGTCCGGGTGTCCGCCGACGCCTTCTGCCACTCCATGGTCCGCAGCCTCGTCGGCGTGCTGCTGATGGTCGGCGACGGCCGCCGCTCCCGCTCCTGGCCCGCCGAGGTCCTTTCCAGCGGCACGCGGGACAGCGCCGTCGCCCCGGCCCACGGCCTCACGCTCACCGCCGTGGACTACCCGCCGGACGCGGAACTCGCCGCGCGCGCCGAGCAGACGCGCAACGTCCGCTCCGCCGAGGACCTGTAGCTTCTCTCCGCGTGGGAGACACGGCAGAGCACCAGGACCAGACCAGGGCGGCCTACGACGGCGTCGTCGAGCTGTACGCGTCGCTCTTCGCCGACCGGCAGCTGGAGACGATGCCGTTCACTCGGACCATGGTCCGCACGTTCGCCGACCTGGTAGCCGCGACGGAGAATTCGCAGGTGGCCGACATCGGCTGCGGCCCCGGGCACATCACCGCGTTTCTGGCCGACCGGGGCCTGGCCGCCCGCGGCCTCGACCTTTCGCCGGGCATGGTCGAGCACGCCCGGAAGTCCTTCCCGGCCCTGCGCTTCGACGAGGCGCGCACGGAAGCCCTGCCGCTCGAGGACGGCTCCCTCGGCGGTGTGGTGGCCCACTACTCGCTGATCCACACCCCGCCGCCGGAACTGCCCGCGCTGCTCGCCGAGCTGACGCGCGTCCTGGCCCCCGGCGGCCTGGCGCTGGTCTCATTCTTCGCGACCGACGCCCCGGAGCCGGTCCGCTTCGACCACAAGGTCGCGCCCGCCTACAGCTGGCCGGTGGACCACTTCGCCGACCTGCTCACCACCGCCGGCCTCGCCGAGTCCGCCCGCCTCGTCCACGACCCGCGATCCGAGCGGGGTTTCCTCGACGCGCACCTGCTGGCCCGCCGCTAGCTGTAGCGCACGGCCGATGGCGGCGAACCGGCATCAAGGGGCGGCGTATCGGTGGTGAGCCACGCCGTGGGCGTGATGACCTGGTGTGGTCCTCCATCGCGAGCCGAGAAGGAGATTTGCCATGGCGACGTTCGTCCTCGTGCCCGGTGCGTGGCACGGTTCCTGGGCGTTCGAGTCGGTCATCCCGCTGCTGGAGCGGGCCGGTCACACCGTCCACGCCCTGACCCTCACGGGACTGCGGCCCAACGATGACGATGCGACGGTTGCGAGCGCCAACCTCGACACCCACGCCGACGACGTCGTGAGCCTCCTGGATCGCGCGCGGATCACCGACGCGACGCTGGTCGGCCACAGCTACGGCGGGATGGTGATCTCGGCCGCCGCAGACCGCGCGGGCGGCCGTGTCTCCCGTCTGGTTCACCTCGACGCGTACGTTCCGCGCGACGGCGAGTCGTGCTGGTCGTTGACCACCGAGGCGTACCGGCAGTCGTTCGTGGCCGGTGCGGCTGACACGGGCCGCGCCGTCCGGCCGCCGTCCCGCGGCCCGCACGGCGGCGATCCCCGCCGCCGTCCGCACCCCCTCGCCTCCCTGGTGCAAACGATCCGGCTCACCGGCGTCGTCGATCGGGTGCCCCGGCGCGATTTCGTGTACTGCTCAGGCTGGGAAGACCGCACTCCCTTCGCCGGACTCCGCGCGCGGCTCCAAGCCGATCCGGGCTGGCGCGTCCATGACCTCCCCACCGCCCACAATGCGATGCGGGAGGCCCCGGGCGCCGTCGCCGAGCTCCTGATCTGAAAACAGTGAAGGCCTCCTCGAAACCGTCGAGAAGGCCTTCACCCCAAGCGAAACCGGCTCAGTCGCCCCGGCGCACCGGGCCGAGCAGCTGCTGTTCCTTCTGCGTCGTCACCAGGCGCAGCGGGCGCCACAGGTTGCGGCCCAGGGCCACGACCTGGTCGTCCTTCAGGGTGGTCAGCTGGCGCATCATCTGCGGCGGCAGGCGCCAGATGCGGGCCGCCAGCTCGGCCTGGCCGGCGGGCAGGCGCTGCATCAGCACGAGGTCCGCGGCGTTGGCCGTCGCGCCGGCCTGCGGGTGCAGGTAGGGCAGGACGTAGACGGTCGTCTGCCACGGGGAACGCGGCGGGAAGAGGTCCTGCGGGGTCGGGCCGCCGTCGGTGACCACGAGCAGGGGCGCGTCCTCCGACGGGCGCGGCAGCTCGACCGGCGACAGGCGCCGGATCTGCACCAGGGGCGAGGGTCGCCCGTCGCGGTTGCCGGCGGCCTGGGAGAGCACCTGCCAGGCCGCGGGACGCCCGGTGGCCACCACCACCCACGCACCCACCGCCATCGCGCGCAGCGCCACCTGACGGGCCAGGTACAGCCCGCCCACGAGCACGATGCGCGTCGGCGTGGAGCGCAGGGCGGAGATGGTGAGCGGTTCGCCCTTCAGGCCCGAGCCGAGGACGATGCCGCCGCGGTCGCCGGAGGGGCTGATCGCGTCGAGCATCGCAGGGTCGACGGTGAACTCCGGGGCCACGCCGGGGTTCTGCCCGGCGTCGCGAAGGCGGGTGCTCATGCCGTACCTCCGATCGGCAGGGTGGCGGCGAACGCGGAGATCTGCAGGCCCCGCAACGGCGTCAGGTCGACGTCGAGCCGCTCCGAAATGGACTTGAGCCGCTGGTCGGCGGCTTCGAGCTCACGCGGGTTGCGGGCGCTCACGCGCACCACGCCGCGCAGGCCGATGCGGCCCTCGTCCGTGGCGGGCGAAATCGACATGGCGACCGTGGCCGACAGCGCGCGCACGCTCGTGAGCGCGTCGAGGCTGCCGGTGATCTTGCCCTTGGGCCAGCTCGTGATCGCGTAGCTGGAGTGCCCGATGCCGGCCGCCGTGACGCCCGTCCAGCTCTCCTGCAGCGCGACCTTCGTCGACGAGCCCGCAACGGCGGTGAGCTCCGCGGCGGAGATGCTGGCGCGCAGCAGCTCGTCCGGGTCCAGCGGCCGCGTCGGCACGCCCTGTGACTCCAGCGCGTTGCGCACGCGCGAGAGCGCACCGATCAGCGCGCGGTGGGCGCCGACGACGCCGCCACCGCGTTCCCGGATCGCCTCCGGGCAGCGGCGCGGGTCGAGACGGATCGCGATCCACGTGGTGCGCCGGGCCGCCGCGGGCAGTGGGCCGAGCACCTCCATGTACGAGCTGAGCGCCGGCGAGTCCGACGGCAGCGCCGCGGAACCCGGGTAGCTGTGCCAGATCATCTGGATCGAGTCGAGCACCACACCGCGGTCCTCGAGGCACGACGCGAGCGCCGACAGCGGCAGGCTCGGCGCGCCGCCGGCCTGGGTGATCAGCGCGGGCGTCGGCTCAACGAGGAGCACCGCCGTCCACGTGCCGTCGTTCCAGGCGAGGCCGACCTGCTGGCGCTCGTGGTCGACGCCGTGCGCCACCACGAGGTCCGGCACGGCCAGGCGCAGCAGGTTCACGCGCGCGTCGTCCGGACCCGTCACCGTGGTGTTCTCCGCGGCCAGCTCTTCGAGGCTGCTGGGCGGCGGCGGGGTCGCGACGCGGTCGTGCGAACGGAAGCGGTAGCGCAGCGTGAGGCCGAGCCACTGGGTGAACCAGCGCCCGCCCCAGCGCAGGAACGCGAAGATGAGGAAAACGGCCGCGACGCCGATGGCGATGTACTTCAGCTGCTCCATGTTGATGGCGAGCAGCACGAGCCCGATCGCGACACCCACCTCGAGGAGCACGAGGTTCGCCACGGGCAGCGGGCCGAGGTTGATGCCGCCGGACCGCTGACGTGAAGGCGGGGCCATGCGCGTCGCGGTCGCGGTGCCACCGCCCTGCGGCGAGCCACCGGAACCGGGGCCGTCAGGACCGGGACCGCCGGAACCGCCGCCAGGTCCACCAGGCCCGCCGGGTCCCCCCGGACCGCCAGGACCGCCAGGACCACCGGGTCCGCCAGGACCACCGGGTCCGCCCGGGCCGCCGCCACGGGGACCGGGACCACCGGGGCCGCTCGGACCACCGGGTCCACGCGGGACTCCGCCGGGGCCGCCAGGACCGCCCGGAACGCCACCAGGTCCACCCGGTCCGCCTGCTCTGCCCGGCCGCTGCGGCGGGCCCGGAGGACGTCCTCCGGGCGGCGGTGGCCCGGGGGGCCCTGGCGGACGTGGAGGCGTGGTGACGGACATCCGCGCGTTCTCTTCCCCTCGTGAGTGCTACGTTCCCGGAAAGCCGGTCCCGAGGTGTCCGACCCTAGCTTGAGTTGGTAGAAACCCCACACCAGACGGTCCCCGTACGGCTATCCTGCGGAACCGTACCGCGACGGGGAGGACTGTAGGTCGAGAATGCCATCAACACCCACGACTAAGTCACAGGTTCAGGCCTACAAGTTCGTCATGCGCCGGATGCAGTCGGCGCTCGTCCGCCGCGACGCGGTGATGCTTCACGACCCGATGCGCACGCACTCGCGGGCGACCGTCGTCGGAGTGATCCTCGGCGTGCTGGGTGCGGTCGTTTTTGTGTTGATCGCCCTGCTCAGCCCCGCTCCGGCGGTGCCCGCGTCGGGCGGCATCGTGATCGGTGAGCAGTCCGGCACCGTTTACGTGGTCACGGGCAATCCGCAGAAACTGATTCCGACGTTCAACCTCGCTTCCGCGCGCCTGATCCTGCTCGCGCAAACGCAGCAGGCGGCGCAAGGCGCACAAGGTGGCGCGCAGCCCGCGGGGAATGCGGCGCCGGCCGCGGCGGTGAATCCGACCGTCGTCTCCGATGAACAGCTCAAGAATATTCCGCGCGAGAAGCTGACCGGCATTCCCGATGGGCCGCAACTTCTGCCCAATAGGACCCAGCGCATAACCCCCAACTGGGCGGTCTGCGACCAGGTGGCGCTCGACACGCGGCTGCCGGATCCCGACAGCGTGAACCGCACCGACGCGACCGTGGTCGGTGGCGTTGCGAACGTCGGCACCGAACTCGACACGGGCCAGGCGCTGCTCGGCCGCGCGGACGACGGCAAGACCTACCTGATCTACCGCCTGCAGGCCACGCAGGCGCGGCCCGACGCCAACACCGTGCGCGCCGAGGTCGACCTCGGCGACAACGACCCCGTGCGGGCGGCACTGCAGTTGCCGGCCAAGGCGCGCAAGGCTTCCCAGGCGTTCCTCAACGCGATCCCCGACGTCGGCAAGCTGGTGCCGCCGGTCGTCCCGGGCGCCGGTGAGACGCCGCCGCAGGACTTCGACGGCCTCACCGTCGGCGACGTGTTCTCCACGACCCCGTCCGGTGCCCAGCCCGATTTCTGGCTGATCACCCAGACCGGCATCGAAAAGGTGTCCTCCGCGGTCGCGGACATCGTGCGCACGGCGAAGAACGGCAGCGGCAGCAGGATCACCGACCTCGGCCTGGCGAAGATCAACAACGTCAAGCTGCTGCAGCCGAACGACCCGGGCTTCGTGAACGTGGCCAACTACCCCGAGAAGGCCCCGACGGTGCTCGACGCCACGCAGGGCTCGCCGGTGGCGTGCCTGGGCTGGTCGTTCGACGTCAACAAGAAGACGGCCCACACGTCGGTGTACGTGAGCAAGGGCCTGCCGGCCGAGACGACGAACGCCGACGGCTCGAGCAAGGTCCAGAGCATCAGCAACACCGGCCCGAACGGCCTGCCGATCACCGGGTTCTACATGCCGCCGGGCTTCGGCGCCGTGGTGCAGTCGGCCACCGAGTCGAGCGCGACGTTCTTCAAGGGCCCGATCCAGCTGATCAGCGACCGCGGCCTCCGCTACGGCGTGCCGGACCAGGCGACGGCAGGCGCGCTCGGCCTGACCGACGCGCTGCCCGCGCCGGAGTCGATCATCGGCCTGCTGCCCACGGGTTCGTCGCTGAACACGCAGAACGTGATGAAGCAGTTCGACTCCGTGCCGATCGACCCGAACGCGGGTTCGTTCCAGTCGCCGCCCAACCAGCAGGCCGGGCAGCCCGCGGGGAACTGAAGCGGGCTCGCGTCCGTCACACTCGAAGACAGTCGGGTGAGCGGAGGGATGTCGTGGCAGCGGGGAACAACGCGCTGAACATCGACGGCGAAGTCGTCGGCGGCTACGCGGCCAAGGTGGCGCTGGCCGCCGACGAGCTGGACACAGCCGCGGGCGGCGTCGGTGCGGGAGCGACCACGGGCCAGGCGTACGGCGAGCTCGGTGGCCGGCTCGGTCTGGACCGGTCGTACGCGCGGGCGTCCGGTGCGTTGCGCCAGCAGCTGCAGGTGGGCGCGGCCGCGCTGCGTTCGGCCGCGGAGGCGCTGGACCAGCTCACCGCCGGCCACGCGCAGCGTGACGCCGACGCGGCGGAGCAGATCAAGCGAGCCGGGGGGCTGTCGTGACGGAGCCGTCGCTGACGTTCGTGTCCGAGCTTGCGGGTGAGCTCGGCGTGACCGACCCCGTCGAGACGTACTACCGGCCGCTCGTCGGCCGCTGGACCGAGCTCGACGAGGAAGCCCAACGCCTGCGCACCGCGGCGAAGACGGCCGGCGGCGTTTCCGCCGACCTGGCCGACGAGCTGGGCCGGCTCGACGCGTCGTGGTCCGGTGAGGACGCCGACGCGTTCGTCACCTACCTGGGTGAAATCCGGTCGGCGAGCGAAGGCGTCGAAGACGCGCTCGACGAGCTGGCGGGCGCGCTGGAGGAACTGGCCGGATCGCTGCGCAAGATCGTCGGCGATGCCACCGACGTGCTGGTGGACTCGGCCGACCTGCTGTCGGAGTCAGCGATGCTGCCCGTCGGTGGCGTCAGCCGCTCACGTACGCAGCTGCGCGAGACCGAGCAGTCGGTGAAGTCGTTGTACGACGCGGCGGAAGACGTGCTGCAGCATTTCGCCCAGCTCTGCGACGGCGTGGAGGCGCCGGCGGGGGAGCAGTCGAGCATCGCCGTGCGGCAGCACTACCCGCAGGAGCAGTTCCGGCTGCACGAAAGCGATTCCGCGTCGGTCCAGCAGCACTCAGCGGTCACCGCGGGGCCGTCCACATCGGAGCAGCCCGCGCACGAGGGCGCGGCTCAGCAGGCCGCGGTCCACACCGGTGCGGTTCAGACCGGCGCGGCTCACACCGAAGCCGCGACCGCGCCGGCCCACGCTGACGCCGACGCCACGACGCCGTCGGCCGACGACTCCGTTTCGGCATCCGCGGCCGAGGAACCCCACCAGGGCAAGCAAACCGGCTCCGACCCGCGCCTCGAACAGGGGCAGGCGGGCGTGCCGCCGATCGGGCTGCAAGAGCTCGCCCCGGCGCCCGCGCCGGCCGCACAGAACCAGTCCGGCGGCATGTCGATGATGCCCATGATGCCGATGGGCGGTATGGGCATGGGCGGCGGTGGCGGCGGCTCGCGTCAGGCCAAGAACCGCACGCCCGCCAAGCCTTCCGAGCTCCTCGGCGAACCCGCGCCGGTCACCCCACCCGTGATCGGGGAGGACCCTCAGAAGCCCGCCAAGGCCAAGAAACCCCAGAACTGACCGAAGGGGGCCGTACACCGCTTTTCCGCGGTGTACGGCCCCTTCAACGCCTTCGGGTGGGTACTGATCAGCTCGGCGGTCCGGTCGGACGGTTGCGCCGGATCGTGTGCATCACGAAGAGCGTGATCAGCAGCGCCACGACGCCACCGCCGGTGCCGGCGAGCGCGACGATCATCGGCGTCGAGCTCGTGGAGTCGGCGGGCGGCAGCACCGCCGTCTGCACCACGGGTTTCGGCTTCGCGAGCTCGCCGACGTCGTTCGGCAGGTTCGCGGTGAGCGCGGCCACGGGGTCGATCACGCCGTAGCCCACGAAGTCGTCGCGCCCGCCCGGTGCGGCCGGGTGCTGCGCGGTGGCCTCGATGCGCTGGATCACCTGGCGCGCGCTGAGCTGCGGGTACATCTGGCGCACGAGCGCGGCCACGCCGGCCACGTACGGCGAGGCGAAGCTCGTGCCCTGGATCGCCGACTGCTGGGTGCCGTCGATCGTGAGGTTCGCCAGGCCCGTGGAGCCCTGGGCCGGGTCGAGCGACACGATGTCGGTGCCCGGCGCGGCGACGCCGACCCACGGCCCGTGCACGCTGAACGAAGCGACGCCGCCGGTTTCGTCGATCGCGCCGACCGACAGCACGTCGTCGGCGAACCACGGCGGCGTGACGATCGAGCGCGGTTTGTTCGGGTCGGCCTGGTCGTTCTGCGGGCAGTCGTCGGAGACGTTGCCCGCGGCGGCGACGACCACCACGTTCTGATCGGCCGCGAACTTCACCGCGGCCTGCACTTCCTGCTCGCCCTCCTGGATGCTGCCGGTGCCGTCGGCCGCGCGGCAGTGGTCCACGGACATGTTGATGACGCTGGCTTCCTGGCGTTCCGCGATGCCGTGGATGATCTCGGCCAGCGTGTGCAGCGTGCCGGCGGTGCCTTCCTTCTGCAGCTGCCGGGTGTCGCCCTTGTCGTCCTGCTGAGGAGCGGTACCGCCGCCGACCTCGCCACCGCCGTTGCCTGGGAGCTGGCTGCCGTTCTGGCCGCTGGGCGGTGTGCCGGTGTTGCTCCCGGGCGGGCTGCTGGTGTTGCCGCCGGTGTCGCCGGTGCTGTTCTGGTCCTCGGCGTAGTTGGAGCTCAGCTGCCGGTAGGAACGGATCGTCGCGTCGGGCGCGACGCCGATGAAACCGACCTTCGGGTCCTGCGGATTGCCCGCGATGATGCCGGCGACCTCGGTGCCGTGGCCGTCGCAGTCCTGCAGGCCGTCCGGCTGGCCGTTGTCCGGCTTGGCGACGTAGTCACCGCCGCTTTCGACGCGGCCCTGGAACCACGGGTGTGGGGTGACGCCGGTGTCGACCACTGCGACGGTGATGCCCCCGCCGACCGTGCGCTTGGCGGAGCGCACGATCTGCTGCGCTTTGTCCAGCTGCAGGTAGCTCTGGCCCCACGGGATCGTTTTGATCTCGACGTTCTGTCCGAGGCTGCGCTGCACGCACTCGGTCTTCTTCTGGTAGTTCTTGTCCGGTTTGCGCTCGTCCGGAGGCAACACGGTGTCGTCCACCTGCGGCGGCGTCGCCCACGTGCCCGCGACGTCGGAGCCCTGCTGGGCCGACGCCGGCGAGACGAGCGCGAACGGTGACAGCACCCCGAGCCCGGCCGCGAGCAGGACCACGCCCGTGCGGCCACCGATCCCGAGCCGCCGGACGAACGGACGTCGTGCGCGCATCTGCTGCCTCACTTGAGGTTCAGGTGGCGCAGCGTCGTGTAGAGGTCCATCACGCCGAGCGCCAGCGGCAGCACGACCGCGATGCAGATCGCCTCGAGGATCTCCACGGTGCGCCGCAGCGGCGGCGAGAAGCGCTGGTTCGGGAAGATCACGCCGACCACGAGCGAGCCCGCGGCGACCACGATCAGGGCGCCGAACACGTACAGCAGGCGGAACTCCGCCGTGGTGGCGAAGAGCCAGCCGACGAGGATGCCGGCCGCGGACACCATGCCGGTGGTGAGCAGCGCGATGGCCTGCGCGCCGTTGGCGTACGCGCGGGCGCGCAGCAGCAGCACGAGCGTGGCGATCACACCGAGGATGACCCCGAAGTAGCCCGGCGCGGTCGCGGCGAGCACGGCGGAGACAGCCGTGGTGGCGCCACAGCCGATCATCAGGCCGGTCATGTAGTCGTGGGCGATCGCGGTGCGCTGCTCGATGGCCTGGTAGTCCGGGAAACCGGAGTCTTCCTTCAGCTCCTCCGCGGTGCTGGGCACGTGCGGCAGCGGGAGCTTGGCGAGCCAGATCGTGGCGCGCGGCAGGATCGAGATGCAGGCGAGCGCCACGGCGACCGCGCCGGCGCCCACCCCGGCCGTGGTGGCGCTGGGCACGAGCGTGGCGACGAGGAACGCGATCGCGCCGAACGCGCCGGCCGTGGCCGCGGCGATGAAGACGCGGATGCCGGCGCCGATGATGAGGATGCAGACCGCCGAGACGATCAGCACGAGCACCGCGCCCAGCAGCAGGTTCGCGCGCACCGAAAGGCCGGGCACGATGTAGAAGCCGCTCACGAACGCCAGCGGCAGACCGCCCGCGGCCGCGATCAGCACGCCCGTAGCTTCGGCCTGGTAGCCCTTCGCGAGCGTCGCGCCGACCGCCACACAGGCGATCGCGCCGAGGCCGCCGGCGATGGCCGCGCCGAGCGCGCTGCCACCGTAGAGCGAGCCGCTCATGAACAGCGCCAGCGCGGAGATGAAGAGTGCGAGGCCGCCGGCGACGTGGCCGAAGCGGCGCGCCGTCTCCTTGGTCCACGGGCGGAAGCTGTCGGGCGTCGACTCGGCGATGGCGTCGACGACGTCGTCGTACAGCGGCGGCGGCGGGTTCTCGTTGCGCTTGCGCAGCTGCAGCAGCTCGCCGTCCACGACGCCGAGCGAGGCCAGCGTGCGGCTCGGGTCGAGCGGGGCGTCGCCAAGTTTGGCCAGTGCCCAGCCGCCGTGGCGCGCGCCGCCGTCGGGCGAGGTCTCCTTGGCCATCTCCAGCAGCATCGGCAGCAGGTCGGCCACCGCGACGTCGGCCGGAAGCGCGACGTCGATCCGGGTGTTCGGTGCGACCACCGTCACCCTGCTGAATACCGTCGTGCCCGTTGCCACTAGATGCCCCCGCTCTGAAGAGTCAGCTCCCGGGGGAACTTATACCGAACCCCGGCGCCGGGATCATCGACTGTCCGAAAATCCTTGGCGAAAGTACACCGGCCGGACGACGGACGGGCGGCGCGACCAGGTGGGATCGGCCGATTCGGGTCCTCGCTGTCGGTGGTGGGTCGTACACTCCGGGGATCAGAGGAAACGGGTTCGCGGGCGAGATGCCGGACGTGCCGGTGTCCGCCGGTATCCGATGAGGGGGCAAGCGCGGTGCACTTCCGGGCGTTGGCCGGATTTCTCCGGCGACGTTCGATAGGTTGTCACGCGCGCCCGAGCGCAGGAGCCGGCCGGCAATCGTCGAGTTGGAATAGAGGGGTCCTTCGATGAGCACGCTTCAGTTCAAGAAGTCGCCGCGGCTGGCGGCGCCGCGCCCGCCGGGCGGCGAGGTGCATCTCGAGCCCCCACCCGAAGTACCCCGCACGATCCCGGGCAACATCGTCGCGAAGGCGATTCCGGGCGTCATGATCTTCGCGTCGCTCGGGATGATGGTCTTCATGTTCACGGCGGGTGGGAAGAACCCGACCACGATCATGATGAGCGGCATGATGCTGATGGGCACCGTCGGCATGCTCGCCGGCGGTGGCGGCCGGGGCGGTGGCCAGAAGAAGGCCGAAATGGACGAGGACCGCAAGGACTACCTGCGGTACCTGGGCCAGATGCGCGACCGTGCCCGCGAGGCGATGGTCGACCAGCGCGCCGCGCTCGAGTGGGTGCACCCCGACCCGCAGTCGCTGTGGTCGCTCGCCGCCAGCCGCCGCATGTGGGAACGCCGGCAGAACGACCAGGACTTCCTGCACCTGCGCGTCGGCCGCAGCTCCCACCGCCTCGCCACGCGGCTCGTGCCGCCGCAGACCGGCCCGGTCGACGAGCTGGAGCCGATCGCCACCCTCGCGCTGCGCCGGTTCGTGCGCGCGCACTCGATCGTGCCCGACCTGCCCACGCAGATCACCCTGCGCGGGTTCGCCGCCGTGAGCATGCAGGGCGAGCGCTCGCTCACGCGTGGCCTCACCCGCGCGATGCTCGCGCAGCTGGTCGCCTTCCACAGCCCCGACGACGTGATGATCGCGATCGCCACCGCGGGCCGGGCGAAGGAGGAGTGGGAGTGGGCGAAGTGGCTCCCGCACGTCCAGCACCCCACGATGTCCGACGGCATCGGCCAGCTCCGCATGATGGCCGGCTCGCTGGCCCAGATCGAGCAGTGGCTCGACGAGGAACTGCGCGACCGGCAGCGGTTCTCACGCAACGCCACGCCGGCGCCTGACCAGCCGCACGTCGTGATCATCATCGACGACGCCGAGGTCACGCGCGAAGAGCAGATCATCCTCGAGGAGGGCCTGGTCGGCGTCACGCTGGTCGACCTGTCCGACACCCTCGGGAACCTCTCGGCGCGCCGCGGCCTGCGGCTCGTGGCCGAGCCCGACCGCCTCGGCGCGCGCAGCGCCGGCGGCGTCGAGTGGTTCGGCCGGCCGGACACCCTGTCGGTGGTCGAGGCCGAGGCGCTCGCCCGCCTGATCGCGCCGTACCGCGTCGGAGGCGGTGGCGGCACGGAGGCGTCGGACGACGAGCCGTTGCTCTCCAACCCCACGCTGCTGGAGCTGCTCGGCATCCCGGGCGACCCGATGACGTTCGACGTGCAGGGCGCCTGGCGCCCGCGGCCGGTGCGCGACCGCTACCGCGTGCCGTTCGGTGTCGGCGAATACGGCCAGGCCGTCGAGCTGGACATCAAGGAAGCGGCGATGGAGGGCATGGGCCCCCACGGCCTGTGCATCGGGGCGACCGGTTCCGGTAAGTCGGAGTTCCTCCGCACGCTGGTGCTGGGCCTGCTCGCCACGCACTCGAGCACGTCGCTCAACATGATCCTCGTCGACTTCAAGGGTGGTGCGACGTTCCTCGGCCTGGACAAGGCCCCGCACGTCGCCGCCACGATCACCAACCTCGCGGGCGACCTCACGCTGGTCGACCGCATGAAGGACGCCATCGCGGGCGAGGTGTCCCGGCGCCAGGAAGTGCTGGCGAAGGGCAACTACAAGAACGTGTGGGACTACGAGAAGGCGCGCGAGAACGGCGCCGACCTCGACCCGCTGCCCGCGCTGTTCATCTGCATCGACGAGTTCTCCGAGATGCTGACGGCGAAGCCGGACTTCATCGACATCTTCCTCCAGATCGGCCGCGTCGGCCGGTCGCTGCAGATGCACATGCTGCTCGCGTCGCAGCGGCTGGAGGAGGGCAAGCTGCGTGGTCTGGACACGTACCTGTCCTACCGGATCGGCCTGAAGACCTTCTCGGCCGCGGAGTCGCGCGCCGCGATCGGCGTGCCGGACGCGTTCGAGCTGCCGTCGATCCCGGGTTCGGGCTACCTCAAGTACGACACCTCCACGATGGTGCGGTTCAAGGCGTCGTACGTCTCGGGCCCGTACCGCCCCGCCGGCATCAAGGCGGCCGGGCCGGTGGCCACGGTCGTGCGCGCGGACAAGCGCCCGCAGCTGTTCGTGCCCGACTTCGTCGAGCTGCCGCCCGAGCCGGAGCCGCAGTTCGAGCCGGTCGAAGAGGTGGCGAAGCCGAAGGAGCCGGAGGAGACCACCGAACCGAGCGAGCTCGAGGTGATGGTCGACCGGTTCATCGGCCAGGGCCCGCCCGCGCACGAGGTGTGGCTGCCGCCGTTGGACGAGTCCAACTCGCTCGACACGATGCTGCCGAACCTCAACCCCACCGACGACCGCGGCCTGTCCCCGGTCGGGTTCTTCGGCAACGGCCGGCTGCAGGTGCCGCTGGGCATCGTCGACCGGCCGTTCGAGCAGCGGCGCGACCTGCTGTGGGCCGACTTCTCCGGCGCCGCCGGCCACGCGGTGATCGCCGGTGGCCCGCAGGCCGGCAAGTCGACCATGCTCCGCACGCTGATCATGTCGATGGCGCTCACGCACACGCCCGAGGAAGTGCAGTTCTACGCCCTCGACCTCGGTGGTGGCACGCTCGCGGGCCTCGCCGACCTGCCGCACGTCGGTGGTGTGGCCGTGGCCCGGCGCGAGCCCGACAAGGCCCGCCGGATCGTGGCCGAGCTGACCACGCTCATGACCGAGCGCGAAGGCCGGTTCGGGGCGCTGGGCATCGACTCGATGACCGAGTTCCGCAACCGCAAGCGCCGCGGCGAGATCCCCGCCGAGCAGGACCCGTTCGGCGACGCGTTCCTGATCGTGGACAACTGGCGCGCCATCCGCGACGACTTCGACGAGCTCGAGGCGTCGATCACGCGGCTGGCCACGCAGGGTCTGTCGTACGGCATCCACGTGGTCATCTCCGCCAACCGGTGGGCCGACCTGCGCCCGGCGATCAAGGACATGCTGGGCACCCGGTTCGAGCTGCGCCTCGGTGACCCGACCGAGTCGGACATCGACCGCCGCATCGCGGTCAACATCCCGGCCGGGCGCCCCGGCCGTGGTCTGACCCGCGACAAGCTGCACATGCTCACGGGCCTGCCGCGCATCGACGGCTCCAGCGACGCCGAGTCGCTGGCCGCGGGTGTGGCCGACGCCGTCGCGAAGATCCGCGGCGCCTGGCGTGGCCGTTCCGCGCCGCAGGTCCGCCTGCTGCCGGAGATGATCACCTACGACGAAGTCCTCAAGATCGACTCCAAGCGCAACACGAAGCTGGTGCCCTTCGGCGTTAACGAGGACGACCTTTCGCCGGTCTACCTCGACTTCGACGCCGAGCCGCACTTCTTCGCGTTCGCCGACGGCGAGTCGGGCAAGACGAACCTGCTGCGCCAGATCGGCCGGGGGATCGCCGAGCGGTATTCGCCGCAGGAGGGCGTGATCCTCCTGGTCGACTACCGGCGCACGATGCTCGGCTTCCTCGAGGGCGACTCGCTGCTCGGGTACGCCGTGTCGTCGAACCAGCTGGACAGCATGGTCAAGGACGTGCACGGGTCGATGACCCGGCGCCTGCCGGGCCCGGACGTCACGCAGGACCAGCTGAGGAACCGGTCGTGGTGGACCGGGCCGGAGCTGTTCATTCTGGTCGACGACTACGACCTGGTGGCCACGCAGACGTCCAACCCGCTCAAGCCGTTGGCGGACTTCCTCGCCCAGGCGAAGGACGTCGGCCTGCACCTGATCATCGTGCGCCGCACCGGTGGTGCGTCGAGGGCCTCGTACGACCCGGTCATCGGCAAGCTCAAGGAGATCGCGGCGCCGGGCATGGTCATGAACGGCTCGAAGGACGAGGGCGTGCTGATCGGCAACATCCGGCCCGCCGCGATGCCGCCGGGCCGGGGTGTGATGCTCAGCCGCAAGAACGGCAGGCAGCTCGTGCAGGTGTCGTGGATCCAGCCCGACTGATTTCGGTGGCCGGCCGCGGCGTGCGCGGCCGGTGCCCGGGCGACGGCAGGAGTGACGGGTGACGGTGCGGGTCGCGGTGGACTTCGGGACCACCAGCACCTGCGTCGTCGCCTCCGTCAACGGCCGCGAGCCGCAGGTCGTGGTGATCGACGGTCAGCCGTTGATGTCGTCGGCGGTCTTCGCGGCCGCAGACGGCACCCTGTTCGTCGGCCAGGAGGCCGAGCGCCAGGCGGCTGTCGACCCGTCGCGCTACGAGCCGAACCCGAAGCGGCGCATCGACGAGGGTGACCTGCTGCTCGGTGACTCCGTGCTGCGGGTCACCGACGTCGTCCACGCCGTGCTGGGCCGGGCGGTGGCCGAGGCGCGCCGCATCGCGGGCGACGCCGAGGTCGACCTCCTCGTGCTCACGCATCCCGCCGACTGGGGTGCGATCCGCACCCGTCTGCTGCGCCAGGCCGCAGGCCGGCTGGCGCGCGAGGTCGCGCTGGTGCCCGAACCGGTGGCCGCGGCCGTGTACCACGCGGCCACCTTCGTGCCCGTCGCCCAGCCGGACGGGCGGACCGTGGAGTTCAGCGGCCGGCCCGGCGACGCGCTCGCGGTGCTCGATCTCGGGGGCGGCACGGTCGACGTCAGCGTCGTGCGGCGGCTGCCCGAGGCCGGGCGCGGGCCGGGCGCGCGTGGCGGGTTCCAGGTGCTCGCCACCCGCGGCGACCCCAGCTTCGGCGGCGCGGACATCGACCAGGCCCTGCTGGAGCACATCGGCTCGCTGGTGTCGGGCGCCGATCCGGACGCGTGGCGGCAGCTGGTCGCCGGCCGTGAGCTCGCCGCCCGGCGCCGTCGCCGCGTGCTGCGCCAGGACGTGCGCGGCGCCAAGGAGACGTTGTCGCGGCACGCTTACACCGACGTGCCGATGCCGCCGCCGTTCGCCGACGCGCACGTGACGCGTGAGGACCTCGAGAAGCTCATCGCGGCGCCGCTCGGGCGCACGGTGGAGCTGACCAGTGCGGCGATCGCCGACGCCGGGCTGCGGCCCAAGCAGCTCACCGCGATCTTCCTCGTCGGCGGCTCGAGCCGGATCCCGATGATCTCCCGTCTGGTCCACGAGCGCACGGGCGTGGTGCCCACGAGCCTCGACCAGCCGGAGACGGTGGTGGCGCGCGGCGCGCTGCGGGCGGTGCTTGTGGACCCGGACCGCACGGGCGCGCTGCCCGGCGCCTCGGCGGCGCGCTTGGCCGCTGCTCCCGGTGGTGTTCCGGCGGCCGAGCAGCGCACCGCCGTCGTGCGCCCCGGCGAGCCGCCGCGGCCGGGCGACGCGCAGGCCGAGAGTGACGGCCGCACCGAGCTGTTGTCGCGGCCCGCCGCGCCACGGGTTCAGCCGAGGCCCCAGTCAATGCCCCAGTCAATGCCCCAGCCAGTGCCGCAGTCGGTGCCCCAGCCGCCGTCCGGGCCGATCCCGGCGGTGCGCCCGGCGCCGGGCCGAGGCTTCGCGGGACCTGCGGCCGGCGGGCCGCGTCCCGCTCAGCCAGGTGGTCCAGGCCGCCCGCCGTGGCCGCCGGAGACCAGCGCCACCGGCAAGAGCCGGAAGCGGTTGTGGGGGATCGGCGCGGTCGTGGCGGTGGTCGTGGTCGTCACCGCGGCGGTGCTGTTCGTGGTCAACCGGGGCAGCGACGACCCGGCGGGGCTGCCGGGCAAGACGTTCGTCCAGTACGACTTCAGCGTCAGCGCGCCCCAGGACTGGGTCCAGACCTCCGACCAGGTCGCCGAGCGCCAGGTGATCCTGCACCCGCAGGACGCGTCGGCCGGCAACGACCTCGTGGTCGCCCAGGAGTTCGTGATGGACTACGACGCGACCGCCGACCGCGCGCAGCTCGTGAAGTCTTTGCAAGCGCAGGCGGCCAGAGATCCGAACTACAGCGCCTTCGATCCGAACCTGACGTACGGTGGCCGCACCGTGATCGGCTACCACCAGCGCAAGAGCGACCAGCTCACGGTGAACTGGTACGTGGTGGTGCAGGGGAAGATCCGGGTGCACGTGGGGTGCCAGTACGAAGCCCCCGCGTTGCGGCAACGCGTCGACACGGCCTGCGAGCAGGTCGTGCGGACGCTGAAGATCACCAGCTGAAGGAGTGCCCGTGCCGTCGGAACCCGAGTCCGCCGCGGCGGCTTTCACGCGAGCGGGGCAGGACGCGGTCACGCACGCGCGCCGGGTCGCCGGCACCGCGCTCGCCCGCAACGTCCGGCACCGCGAGGACAACCGGGAACTCTTGAAGGCCTACGCCCGCCACCGGCTCTCGGGCGGCGGGGCCGTCGAACCCACGCCGCGAGTGCTGCGCGGTGCCGCCGCCCGGTTCCGCGCGGCGTGCGGACTGCCGATGCCGCACCTGCCGACGGAGGCGGAATTGGTCCGGTCCGAGCCCGAAGTTCCGTCGCCGGCCGCACGAACGAGTGATGACGAAGAGGACTTTTCGCAGTTGCGAATCATGAGCCGGGAACCGTGAATCTCGTTCATTCCGGCTGTGCGTGTGCTAATTGCCCAGTAGGCCAAGGGTTTTGCGACTTTTCCCGCCGGCGTCACGCTCGGTTCGGCGGCGTCGGTTCCCTCGGGCGGCGTTCACGCAAGCAACTACTTGGGAAATCTCGCACCAAGGGTGAACCGAACCTGGCACTGTCTTCGTCGTAGGGGTGTACGGCGGAAACAGGACGCCGGTACGCACGACCAATGAGATGAAGGGGGTAGTTCCCATGGCGGCTGGCGGCTTTGAAGGAACTCCGGAAGAGTTCACCAACGCTGAGAACCAGGTCACCGACGTTCGCGTCGCGATGGACCAGCGGCTCTCCACGCTGCAGGGCGAGATCGAAGCCACCCGCGCGGGCTGGGACGGCGAGGCGGCTCAGGCGTTCAACAACGTCATGCAGCGCTTCGACGAGTCGGGCAAGAAGCTGAACCAGTCGCTCCAGCGCATTGCGGACCTGCTGCAGGAAGCTGGCTCCAAGTACCAGCGCACTGAAGCCGAGCAGAACGAAATCGTGAGCAGCTTCAACAAGGGCTTCGGCGTCCTCGGCTGAGTAGAGCGTCAACGTTCAGTTCATCCATTCCACACCCCGACTTTGACAGGAGTACGACATGGCACGCATCCTCGTTGACCCGGCCACGATTCACCGGGCGGCTGACGACTGCAACGCGACCACCAAGGACCTGAAGTCCTCGTTCGACCGGCTCAAGGAAGACCTGAGCAAGCTCACGAACACCTGGACCGGTGCGGCCAAGGACAACTACCTGAAGGCCCAGGCCGACTGGGACAACAGCTTCAACGACCTCACCCAGCTGCTGGCGCAGATCGCCATCGCGCTGCCGGAGATCGCCGACGGTTACACCAAGACCGACAAGGACGTCGAGAACCTCTTCTGATTCTCGGGTTCTGACGAAACCACGGCGGGCTCCGCACTTCGGTGCGGGCCCGCCGTTTTGTTGTGGCGCAGTCGGGTGCGGGGGCAAAGGGGATTCGCCGTGTCCGTTGTGGACTGGCGCGTTCCCGGCGGTCAGTGCGGCGCGCCGACCTCGTACTCGGGCTTGTTGTTGAGCACCCGCACCGTGACCTTGCGCGGCTGCCCGCCGAGCTGCAGCGTGCAGTCGAACGTGGTGCCGTTCTGAGTGGACTCACCCGAGGGGCACGCCACGTTCTTCACGTCGGGCTCGCCGTAGTTCTCCGCGAGCACGCGGGAAACGCCGTCCTGCAACGACTTCTGGTCGAGCGTGTCCCCTTGGAACGCGCCGAGCAGCCACGCCGCACCGCCGCCGATGAGCACCACGGCCACGGCGGCGCCGACGATCACCCACGGCCGCTTCGAGCGCGGGGCCTTCTTCACGGCTTCGGCGGAGAACGCGCCGAGCCCGCCGTACGTCGTCGGCTGGAACCCGCCGCCGAACGCCGCGCCCTGCTGCTGCGGCGGCACTCCCGGCACCTGCTGGGCCTGCTGCGCCTGCTGTCCGGTGGCGTAGGGCTGCTGGTGCGAGCCGGCGGCCGGGTTCGCGTACGGCTGCGGACCGCTCGCCGGATACTGCTGCGGCGCGGCGCCGGGGTACGGCTGCGGCCCGGATCCGGGGTTCGCGTACTGCTGCGGGTTGGCGTACTGCTGCCCGCCGGTGTTCGGGTACTGCGCCGGCGTTCCCTGTGACCACGGGTTTTGCTGCGGGTTTTGCGGTTGCTGCCACGCACCCTGCTGCGGCCCGCCCTGCTGCCACTGGCCCGGGTACTGGGTTTCCTGCGCGCCGGGACCGCCGGACGCGGGCGTCGCGGGTGGCTGCCACCACTGCTGCGGCTGCTCGGGCGGCTGGGTCATCGGAGGTCACCTCGGGTGCTCATCAGTTGCCCTGCAGCTGGGCGAGCCGGTTGTAGAAGTCCTGCTTCGCGGCGTCGTCCGGCAATGCGGTGATCTGGCTCGCGTCCGGCAGCTTCGGCAGGTCCTGCGCGGTCGCCTTCCCGATGAAGCGGAAGTCGTAGTTGAGCTCGATGTTGTGCCCGTCGCCGGAGAACTTGGCGGCCATCACGAACTCGCTGAGCGAACCGTCCGGCTTGAGCTTGATCGTGGTGGGGATCACGGACTTGTTCAGCTGCGGCCCCACCTCTTTGAGCAGCGAGTCGGGCAGCAATTCCACGCGCTTGTCGAGGAACTGCGAGAAGGGGACGTTCACGGTCAGCTCCGCCGAGCCGTCGGCCGAGCTCTTCGCGCCGCGCACGGCCTTCTTGTCAGCGTTGTACGAGTCGTCCACGGCGTTGGCCATCTTGCAGGCGGTGAGGACCCCGCCCCACGCGCACGGCTGGATGAGACCGGCCTCCGGCTTCGGCATCGACACCCACGCCGTCGGCTCGAGCGACTTGTACGTGGGGCCGAGGTAGACGTAGTCGAGCGTCCCGTCGGCGGGGGTGAACGTGTCGATGATCTCGTCGGGGTTCTTCTGCGACCGGTTGTGGACCACGCGGCTCTCGGGGCTGCCGGTGCGGGCCGAGGTGATCACGCTGTGGATCCACTTGTCGTCGAACTTGAAGTACGCGTCGGCGGAGTTGGTGACGTCGCGCGCGTCGAGGATGGAGTTCTCGAGCTTCGACATCGCCTTCTCGAACTTGGCGCCGACGTAGGCCGAGGCCTGGTCGCCGTTGGGCAGCGCGGTGCCGGCGCGGGCCTGCCCGCACGCGGTCGCGAGCACCAGCACGGCGCCCAGGGCGAGTGCCGCCCGGCTTGCCCGTTTCGTCATCGCTTTCCCCCGAGGTGTTCGGCTGTCCGCGCGGATCGTCTCATCTTGGCTTGTCCCGCCTGCCCGCGTGGGTGGTTCGGCGAGGTCGGCGGGTAGGGTGGGTGAGCGGTCCGAAGAGCTCGGTCACCGGAAGTATCGGTAGCCAGGCACTCCTGTTGCACCCCCGCTGCACGGTCGCGTGAGCAGGGGCGTATCTTCATATGTCGTTGTGCGTTGCGGCGCGTCAGCGCTAGGCCCGCACAGAACCCACACGCAATGTTGACGACGAGGTAGACCCTTGCCCACGTACAGCCCCAAGCCCGGCGACGTCACTCGTGCCTGGCACGTGATCGACGCCGAGGATGTCGTGCTCGGCCGGCTCGCGACCGAGGTCGCCACGCTGCTGCGCGGCAAGCACAAGCCGACTTATGCCCCACACGTGGACACCGGCGACTTCGTCGTCATCGTCAACGCCGAGAAGGTCGCGCTCACCGGTAACAAGCGCGACCAGAAGTTCGCGTACCGCCACAGTGGCTACCCCGGTGGTCTGCGCAAGCGTTCCTTCGGTGAGCTGCTCGACACCAAGCCCGAGCACCTTGTCGAAAAGGTCGTGAAGGGCATGCTGCCGAAGAACAAGCTCGGCCGCGCCATGGCCAAGAAGCTGAAGGTTTACGCCGGCCCGCAGCACCCGCACGCCGCGCAGCAGCCGCAGGCGCGCGAGATCACCAAGATCGCGCAGGTCGCGCAGTGAGTGAGGAACAGTCTGTGACCAGCACCGAGACCGAGGCCGCCGAGACCGTGGCCGCTGACGCCGTCGTGGCCACGTCGGAGACCCCCGCGGTCGGCGACGCTGTCGCGACCAGCGAGACCCCGGCTGCCCCGCGTCCGTCGCGGGCCGCGGGCGGCAACGCCCAGACCGTCGGCCGCCGCAAGGAGGCCGTGGTCCGCGTTCGCGTCGTTCCCGGCACCGGTGAGTTCAAGCTCAACGGCCGCAGCCTCGCGGAGTACTTCCCGAACAAGGTGCACCAGCAGCTCATCCGTGAGCCGCTCGTCACGGTCGACAAGCCCGACTCGTTCGACATCTTCGCCAACCTCCACGGCGGCGGCATCTCGGGCCAGGCCGGCGCTCTGCGCCTCGCCATCGCCCGCGCCCTGGTCGAGGTCGACGCCGACGACCGCCCGGCCCTGAAGAAGGCCGGCTTCCTGACCCGTGACGCGCGCGCCACGGAGCGGAAGAAGTACGGCCTCAAGAAGGCCCGTAAGGCTCCGCAGTACTCCAAGCGCTGAGTCGTGTGGGGGTTTCGTACCCCCGTGTCCCTGCCAAGGGGCAACCTCGGGAGCGCCCATCCGTCCATCGGATGGGCGCTCTCGTGTTTTCCGAGTGCTGTACTGAACGTGTTCTCTGGGACCTCATGTGTCCCATCTGCCCCACAGTGATGCATTTCGCGCGCGGTCCGCGACATTCCTGGGGTGGGGGCAGGGGCCCGGCCGGGTCGCAGCCGCCGCTAGGTTGTCGTGGTCGATTTGGACCTAGGAGGTCGTGGAGATGGCCCGACTGTTCGGCACCGACGGGGTACGAGGGCTGGCCAACGCCGAGCTGACCCCCGAGCTGGCGCTTTCGCTCGCGGCCAGCGCCGCGCGTGTGCTCGCCGCGCACGACCGTTCGCACCGCCCGGTGGCCGTGGTCGGCCGCGACCCGCGCGCCAGCGGCGAGATGCTGGAGGCCGCCGTGGTGGCGGGCCTCGCGTCCGCCGGCGCCGACGTGCTGCGCCTGGGCGTGCTGCCGACGCCCGCCGTCGCGTACCTCGTGGGTGCGCTGGAGGCCGATCTGGGCGTGATGATCTCGGCCTCGCACAACCCCATGCCGGACAACGGCATCAAGCTCTTCGCCGCGGGCGGGCACAAGCTCCCCGACAGCATCGAGGACGAGATCGAAGCCGGCCTGGGCGGCGCCGACGTCGTCCGCCCGACGGGCTCGGGCGTCGGCCGGGTGTCCGACGTTTCCGACGCGCTCGACCTTTACATCGCCCACCTGCTCTCGGCCACGCCGCACCGCCTCGACGGCCTGAAGGTCGTGGTGGACTGCGCCAACGGCGCGTCCGCCGTCGCCGCTCCCGAGGCCTACCGCCGCGCCGGCGCCGAGGTCGTCGCCCTCCACGCGGAGCCCGACGGCATCAACATCAACGAGCACTGCGGTTCGAACCACCCCGACCTGCTCCGCGCCGCCGTCGTCGAACACGGCGCCGACCTGGGCATCGCCCACGACGGCGACGCCGACCGCTGCGTCGCCGTGGACGCGTCCGGCGAGCTCGTGGACGGCGACCAGATCATGGCCGTGCTGGCCCTCGCGCTGGCCGAGGACGGCGAGCTGGTGAAGGACACGCTCGTCGCGACCGTGATGAGCAACCTGGGCCTGCACCTCGCGATGAAGGCCCACGGCATCACGGTCGTCACCACGTCCGTCGGCGACCGCTACGTGCTCGAAGAGCTGCGCGCCTCCGGCCTCGCCCTCGGCGGCGAACAGTCGGGCCACGTGGTCCTCCCCGCCCACGCCACCACCGGCGACGGCCTGCTGACCGCCCTGCGCCTCATGTCCCGCATGACCGCCACCGGCAAGAAGCTCGCCGAGCTGGCGTCCGTGATGAACCGCCTGCCCCAGGTCCTCGTCAACGTCCCCGTCGCGGACAAAGCGGCCGTCGCGGGCTCCTCCGAAGTCCGCGACGCCGTCGGCGAGGTCGAAGCCGAACTCGGCGAAGAGGGCCGCGTCCTCCTGCGCCCCTCGGGTACCGAACAGCTCGTCCGCGTCATGGTCGAGGCCCCGGCCCACTCCACGGCCCAAGCGGCGGCGGACCGACTGGCCGGTGTGGTGTCCGCGGTCTCCTGATCGTCCCGGATCGCCGAATCGCTGCGCCCGTCGTCACAGCCCGGGTACATTCCGTGTGCGAGTGCGATGGCACCGGGGACGGGTTCCGTGCGTCCTAGAGTGCTGGAACACAGGTGCTCTAGGGAGGGCGAGTGATGGCGGGCGGCCACAAGGTCGATACTGAGGCGCTGACGAGGGCCGCGAAAGCCGTGAGCGAAATGCCGCGGAACACGCTGCAGCAACCCCTCGCGGCGGTCAAAGACGTGCAGATCGTGGCCGCCGACTTCGGCGAAGCGCACGGCATGAACTTCGACCCGTACCACTCGGGTGTCCTCCGTCTGGCTGGAATGGCCGATGCGTACCTGAAGGCCTCCGACGCCTTCGCGCAAAAGCTCAACTCCGCAGGGGGTCACTACCAGGCGAACGAAGACGCTTCCGGCTCCGCGGTGAAGGCGGCGGGCAAGTGAGCGCCGGCGAGGGGGACGACGTCCCGTCCCGCCAAGAAGTCGAGGAGATCCTCTACGACAACGGCCTCGGTAAGACCCAGGCGGGGACCGACCTGGCGTGGAAGTACATCAAGTACCTCGAAGACAACGACCCGACGAAGTACGGGTTCAAGGACGAGCACGAGTTCGAGCAGTGGCGCGACCGGGTCAAGAACGACATGGCGCTCAGTGCCGATCCGCCCGAGGACGCTGACGACAACCACGACAACAACGACGTCTACGACGCCTATTCGCAGGCGAACGGCATCCACCAGAAGAACCAGGCGGACGCCCGCGCGGCCGACAAGAAGGCCGCGGACGACGCCAAGGGCAAGCTCGACGCGCAGGCAGGCAAAGCCTCGGCGACGAACGCCGGGGCGAACACGTCCGATGAGATCCTCGACCTGGGCTTGCCGGGGATGAAGACATTCGACATCTGGGTGCCTCTGTTCAACCGCGCCGTCGCCTTGGTCGGGACCTATCAACCCGCCAACAGGAACGATCTCTACAAGCTCTACGACGAACAGCGGAAGATCCCGTTCACCAAGTTCATGACGGGCGCCGATGAGTTCGCAGCGTTGAGCGGGGCCGTGGTCAACGCGTCGACCGATGTCGAAGGCCAGCTCTCGACCAACCTCGCCGACTGGCAAGGCAGCGCGGCCGACTCGGCGAACAACTTCCGGAAGAACTACACAGCCGACGCCAAGGTCGTGTCCGATGCCGCTACAAACGCGGCCGCAGCGATGAAGTCCGCGTGCGGTTCCGTCGGCAAGGCCTGCCGGGACAAGGCGAACTGGGTGATCAAGTACCGGGTCGATTCGCTCGGCCAAGTGACCGCCCCGGACCTGGACCGCATCATCCGGATCGCCGAGCTGCGCAGCAACGCCAGCCAGGACGACTTCAAACACTGCGCGAAGTTCCTGGACCAGGAATCGCAGCAGATGATCGACGACGACTCGTGCAACCTCAACGACGACACGATCAACCACATCGTCGACCAGTGCAACATCTACCTGAAGGACAACTTCGGGAAGTTCTTCGACGGGTACATCCGCGATTTCAAGACGATGTGCACCAACACCCACACCGTAGTCGACGGCTTCTGGCGTGCGCTCACCGACTTCTTCGGCCAGCTTCCGCAGGACCCGTTCTCGAACGTCGACCAGGCCGCGCCGCCGGACCCGGGCACCACCAAGCCGTCCAGCAGTAGCAGTAGCAGTGGCGGCGGTGGTGGCGGAGGCAACGGCGGTGGCGGGCTGCCCTCGGCCGGTGGCGGCGGTGGGACGCCGGCGATGCCGAAGGTCGACCTGCCGAAGACCCCGGACGCGACCGATCCGACCCTCAACCCGGTCACGCACCAGCCGCTCGAGACCGACCCCGCCACGGGCAAGCCGTATCCGATCGACCCGCGTACCGGCGAGGCGATCAAGACCGCCGAGCCCGAGACGATGACCGTCGAGCAGGGCGATCACAAGATCGCGATGACCGAGCCGGACTCCGACGGCCGCATGGGCATCACCGTCGACGACGGCACTGGGCACCCCAAGCAGTACAACCTCGACTTCGATGATCCGAAGGACGGTGCTGCTGCCGTTCCGGGGCAGCTTGGCCAGCCCGGCCAGCCGGGTCAGCCTGTCCACTCAGGACAGCCCGGGCAGCCGGGTCTTCCTGGCCAGCCCACTCCGCCTGGGCAAACCACCCCCGGCTTCGGCCCCCAGGGTCACGACGGGACCCAGTCCGCCGATCCGTCCGGCAAGACCTACGAGCCCGGCCCGGACGGCAAGATCCACATCGAGGACGGCGGCCTCAAGATCACCGCGGAACAGCCGTCGGGGCCGGACGGGCCGACCGTGGTGACCGTCGACGACGGTAGCGGCGAGCCCGTCAAGTACACCCTCGGCGACGATGACAAGCCGGACGCGCTCACGGGCACCGCTCCGACGGGCACCGACCCGACGGGCACCGCTCCGACGGGCACCACGGCGCAGCACGGGCTTCCGGACGTGCCGGGCGCCTCCCACTCGGGCGACCCGGGCGGCCCGCAGGACGGGCCCGGTCACACGGCCGGAACCGGCGGCGGGCCCGGCGGCCAAGACTTGCCGGCGCATTCGAGCGGGCAGGAATCCGTCCCGCTCCACGCGGCGGATGCCGGTCCCCAGCACGCCGCGGACGTGCCGCAGCCGGCCGGCTTCTCCGCCGACGCGGCGAGCCACGTCGGGCAGGACGGACCGGTGGCAGTCGACGACTCGACCACCGCCCAGTCGCTCACCAACCCGCTCGACAGCCACAGTGGTTTCGAGGCGCACGCGGACGACTCGCTCGGGACGAGCCCGGACGCGAGCGCGCCCCTGGGCGGTGGTGCGACCGACCCGTCGACGTCTCCGCTCGGCGCCGCGCCGACGATGGGCGACCACCAGGGCCAGCAGTCCTCCTCGATGGGGATGATGGGTGGCGGCATGATGGGCGGCGCGGGCGGAGGCGGCCAGGACCAGGAGCGGTCCTCGAGCGGGTACCGCGTCGACCGCGGACTGTTCGAATCGACGAAGTCGGGCAACCGCATCAGCGGTTCGCTCGACGATGACCCGGTGATGGGCCGCTAGCCGGAATCGGGAAGGGGAGTCCGATGAGTTCGCAGGACGCGTTGGCCGCGATGCGCGCCAAGCTCGCGACGCTGGAGGCCGAGAACAGCGCCCGGTCGGCCTTGCTCGACCGCAACCGGGCCGAGGCGGTGGCGGAGAGCAAGGAGAAGCTCGAGAAGCAGGGCAAGATTCAGGGCGAGGTGTTCGTCCGGCTGCAGGAGCGCAACCGTCGCGCGAAGGCGGCCGGCGGCTGGGCGACGGAGAAGACCGTCGGGAACCGGGGCGACGAAGACAACGACTACGGGTTCGAGGAAGACGAGGCCGAGAACGAGCGCCGCGCCGGGTTCCGCACCGTCGACGACCCCGAGGTCCGCTACGGCGGGCGGCCCGCCGCTCCAACGCCCGTGGAACAGCCGGCCGAACCGTCCGGGCGGCACCGGCGGGCGGCACACGCCGTCGACGACGACGCCGACTTCGCCGACACCAACTGGCTTGCGAACTGAGCTCTTTGTCGACTCAAGCGTTCTGACTCGCTAGATTTCCGGGGCACGGAACCGGCACCGGGCGCCGTCGGCGTGCGTCGGAGTGGGTGCGGGTCGGCGGAGTGAGGGGGTGGCCATGCCGGAGGGCAGCCACCGGGCGGATGCGGAGGCGATGCGCGCCGCGAAGGGCGTGCTCGAGGCTGCGGCCGGGCGGGTGTCCGGGGTGGCGTCGCAAGTCGCCGAGGCGGATTTCGGGCGGGGACATGGCGGGGCGTTTGCCGCGTATCGCAACGGGTTCGCCGCGCTGAGTGACGCCGTCCAGGCTTACGCCGGCGAGCTCGCGTCGTTCGGCAGCAGTCTCGACGTGGCGGCTGGGCGGTACGCGTCCGTCGAGGGCGAGCACGTCGACACCGCACGGAACACGGCGAACCGATGACCGACGCGCTGCGCGGCCCCGGGCCCGGCGGCGTCGGGGTGGCGACGTCCGACGAGGTGCTCGCGCTCGCGGCGCCCGCGCTGGACTTCTTCGCGCAGTGGGCCTCGGTCTGGAACACTTTCGCGGCCACGAAAATCGACGTCGAGCAGGACATCCGGCTGAAGTTCCAGGGCAGCGCCGGCCTCGATTTCCACAAGTTCCTCGCCGACGCCGACACGCTGGCCCACACGCGCGACACCCTCGACTCCACCCACACCGACGCGACCACCGCCACCACCGCCCTCTTCCGCGACTGGCAAAGCCCCGCCGCAACGGCTGCGCAGAGTGCGTACCGCCGCCTCCGCCCGGATGACTTGCTCGACCACCTCGCCGGCGCCGCCCAGCTCATCCCCGAGACGATGACCCACGTCTTCACCACCTTGAAGACCAAAGTGGACGAAGCGCTGAAACTTCGCACCGACTCCATCGCGGGCGCGCCTTTGCCGGTGGCGCAACGGATTGCCGCGGTGGCCCAAGGTCGCGCCGTCTCGAAGGACGAGCTGCTCGACCTCGCCGGCTGGCTCGACTCCGCCAGCCCCGGCAACGACCTCCACAACCGCCTACGCGACTGCGAACCCGGCGACAACTCCTACGCGGTCCGCGCCGCCCGGCAGTGGCTGAACGGTCCTTTCGCGACCGAGTTCAGCAGTCGCTACGCAGCGTTCCAGGGCCTCTGCGCCACGGCCGCCTCCACCATCGACGGCCATCTCCGTGCCCTGGCGGGGTTTCTGTCCGTTCCGACGGGAGCGTCTACAGTGGACTCTGCCGGTCCTGCTCTCGGCGCGCCTGCGGACTTGCCGACTCCCGCGCTGGGTGTCCCCGTCGGCTCGCCGACTCCCGGTGTCCCCGCTGACTCACCCGGTCCCGGCCTTGGCCTGCCCGTGGACTCACCGACTCCTGCGCTGGGCCTCCCCGTCGTTCCGGCCGACGTCGACCCGTCATCAGGCTCGACCTCGGGCGACCTGAACGTCCCGGACGACAGCACCACTGCCTCGGCGTCCCTGGCCGACCTGGGCGCCCACATCGTCGACCCGCCCCAAGACCAGCATCCCTCCGCGGAACTCGGCACGGCCCCTGGCGGCGACGTCACCTTCGACCCCCTCGGCCCAGGCCCCGAAACCCTCCCCGACGGCATGGACGGCTTCGGCGCCCTGTCCCTCCCCGGCCTCGGCGGCCTCGGCACCGCCCCCGGCGACCAGGCCCGCACCGCCGCCCGACTCGGCACGGACGTCTTCGACACCCGCGGCTCGGCCGGCCGCATCAGCGGCTCCCTCGACGACGGGCCCGGCGTTGACGGCCGCTGACCCGCCCGCCGCACGCAGTTTGACCGCCGCCGACCGCCTCGCCGCCGCCCGCGCGGCCCAGGACGCCGCCACCCGCGAGCACCAGGAACAACGCGCCCTCCGCGACCGCCACGTCAACTCGGCCACGGCCGACGCCACCGAGTCCCTCCACCGCGACGCCGCCACCCACGGCCGCTACCTCACCCGCGCCCAGGACCTCCAGCGCCGCCACCGCGAAGCCGGCGGCTGGCTCACCGAAAAAACCATGACCGATCGCACGCACACCATCGACCTCGCGCCGCCCGCCGACCCACCGCCCGACGAGCCCACCCCACCGACCCCGGGCCACCCCACCCGCCCCGGCCGCTTCGACGACCACGACTTCTCCAACAACACCTGGATGGTCGACTGACCCCACTCGGTCGCCGTATGAGGGCGTGAACGGTCCCTTCGTGCCCCTAGCGGCCGCGCGAGGTAGCTAACCGGCGGAAGGGTCCCCTCACGCCCCTCGGCGCTACCCGCCGTAATCAGCCGAGATGCGAGACCAGTTGCCCGTGGGCGCCACGTCGATCCGCCGGCTCGCGAACGGTCCCGTCGCGCGGCTGCCGGGTTCGCGGACGGTCCCTGTCACGCGGCTGCCGGGTTCGCGAACGGTCCCGTCGCGCGGCTGCCGGGTTCGCGGACGGTCCCTGTCACGCGGCTGCCGGGTTCGCGAACGGTCCCGTCGCGCGGCTGCCAGGTTCGCGGACGGTCCCTGTCACGCGGCTGCCGGGTTCGCGAACGGTCCCGTCGCGCGGCTGCCGGGTTCGCGGACGGTCCCTGTCACGCGGCTGCCGGGTTCGCGAACGGTCCCGTCGCGCGGCTGCCGGGTTCGCGGACGGTCCCTGTCACGCGGCTGCCGGGTTCGCGAGCGGTCCGTCACGCGGCGCCTGGCCGGGACCGACCGTCAGGCAGCCGGCTCTTCCGTCAGCTCGATCGGCGCCCGCTTCACGTCCGCGTCCAGCAGCGGCAAGTAGCGCTCCGTGCCGGTCAGGTGCGTCAGGAAGAACGCCGTGAACAGCGCCCGCGTCAGCTGTTGGGTGCGCCGGTGCGGTTTGCCGTGGAGCAGGAGCTGGCTCCAGTGCCGTCCCTCCGTCACGCCGAGGTGTGAGGACTTCCCCAGAGTGCGCAGCTGAACGGGCCCGGCCCACGCCGTGGCAATGGCTTCCGCGTGCGCCACGGCCGGCGCGACCAGGTCCTCCTCGGCCGCGAGATGCAGGCCGGGGGCGGTGATGAGCTGGGCGGCGGCCGAGGCTGACGGGAGGGTCTGGGCGGCGGTGATCGTCGCGACGGCGCGGATGCGCGGGCGCACCGAGTCGTCGGCCGCGGCGGCCTGGGCGGCGGCGAGGACGGCGGACCCACCGCCGGTGGAGTGGCCGGCGACGCCGAGCTTGGCGGGGTCGACGCTGATGCCGTCGGGGCCGAGGCGGACGGTGGTCACCACGTCGAGCGTCGTCAGCAGGTCGCTGGCCAGCAGGCGGTACGACGGCAGTGGCCCACCCTGCGTCGCGGGCGCGGCGGCGACCACGCCCCAGCTCGCGAGGTGGTGCAACAGGTGCCGGTACCGCGACGCGGGCTGCAGCCACCCGTGCCCGAACGCGATGGCCGGCAGCCCCAGCCCTTGACGGGGCGTGAACACGACGCCCGGCAGCCCGACCAGGGCCAGGTTGCCGCGCAGGACCTCGTGGGGCCCCGGGCGTGACAGCTCCGCGAGCAGTTGCTTGGGCTTGCTGGCCATGCGCGTGACCTTACTGCCCGCGCCCGGCCCCGGCCCGCCCGCCGCTCCGGGCCAGGTCACACACGCTCGTAGTACGCGATGAGCACGCCCTTCGTGGTCGCGACGCTGCGGGTGAGCGCGAACTCGGTCAGCGGAGCCGGGCCGTCGAACAGCCGCGCGCCGACGCCGAGGGTGAGCGGGTGGATCACCAGCGTGTAGCGGTCGACCAGGCCGGCCGCGTGCAGGCTGCGCACGAGCGCCGCGCTGCCGACGATCGCCAGGTCCCGGCCCGGCTCGGCCTTCAGCCGGGCGACGGACGAAACCGCGTCGCCAGGTAGGAGGATCGAGTTCTGCCACGCGTCGGCGTTCTCGAGAGTGGTCGAGGCCACGTACTTGGTGGCGGCGTCGAGGTGCGCGGTGAACGGGTTGCCGTCGTCGCGCCCCGCCCACGCGCCGATGAAGTCCTCCCACGTCCGGCGCCCGAACAGCATGTCGCCGGGCTGGTTCATCCCCCTGGCCATCTCGCGGCCGAGGACCTCGTCCTGGTACCGGTTGCCCCAGCCCCCGTGCGGGAACCCGCCGCGCGTGTCCTCGTCGGGCCGCCCGAGGCCCTGCACGGCCCCGTCGAGGGTGATGTTCATGGTGACGCTGACGGAACGCATGTTTTCTCCTCTCGGTTCACCCTCTACACGAGCGGGAACACCCCGATTCGACACAGCGCCGAAAAGCCCCGGAACCCCACGATCAGGGGCCGGCCCACCCCCACCCCACTCCCTACCGTCACCACTCGATATCCCCTGGTCAGGTGGGTTGAAAAGCCTCGGGAAGGTACCGGAGTAGGGGACTGGACATCCCTCGTTAGGCTTGTTCGCGTGTGTGGAATCGTGGGATATGTCGGACACCGGCCGGCGCTGGATGTGGTCCTCGGTGGCCTGCGGCGGATGGAGTACCGCGGCTACGACTCGGCCGGGGTGGCGGTGCTCGACGGCGCCGGCGCCCTGAGGGTCGAGCGCAAGGCAGGGCGGCTCGCCAACCTGGAGGCGCAGCTCGACGCCGTGGGCAGGGACGGCTTCACCGGCACAGCCGGCATGGGCCACACCCGCTGGGCGACGCACGGCGCGCCCGTCGATCGGAACTCGCACCCGCACCAGGACGCCTCGAAGAAGGTCGCCGTGGTGCACAACGGCATCATCGAGAACTTCGCCGCCCTGCGCGCCGAGCTCGAGGCCGACGGTGTCGAGATGGCGAGCGACACCGACACCGAGACCGCCGCGCACCTGGTCGCCCGCGCGTACAACAGCGGTGAGACCCAGGGCAACTTCGCCGCCAGCGTCGCGGCCGTGTGCCGACGGCTGGAGGGCGCGTTCACGCTGGTCGTGACGCACGCCGACGAGCCGGACACCATCGTGGCCGCCCGTCGCTCCTCGCCGCTGGTGGTCGGGGTCGGCGAAGGCGAGACGTTCGTCGCGTCCGACGTCGCCGCGTTCATCGAGCACACGCGCGAGGCCGTGGAGCTGGGGCAGGACCAGCTGGTCGTCATCACCCGCGACGGCTACGAGGTCACCGACTTCCACGGCGACGCCGCGCAGGCCAAGCCGTTCACCGTCGACTGGGACCTCTCCGCTGCCGAGAAGGGCGGCCACGAGTACTTCATGCTCAAGGAGATCGACGAGCAGCCCGAGGCACTGGCCAACACGCTGCGCGGCCACTTCGAGGCCGGCCGGATCATCCTCGACGAGCAGCGCATCTCCGACCAGGACCTGCGTGACGTCGACAAGGTCTTCGTCGTCGCCTGCGGTTCCGCCTACCACTCGGGCCTGGTCGCCAAGTACGCCATCGAGCACTGGACCCGGCTGCCCGTCGAGGTCGAGCTGGCGTCCGAGTTCCGTTACCGCGACCCGGTACTCGACCGCGACACACTCGTCGTCGCCGTGTCCCAGTCCGGCGAGACGGCCGACACGCTCGAGGCCGTGCGTCACGCCCGTGAGCAGAAGGCCCGCGTGCTCGCCGTCTGCAACACCAACGGCGCGCAGATCCCGCGTGAGTCCGACGCCGTGCTCTACACGCACGCCGGCCCCGAGATCGGGGTCGCGTCGACCAAGGCGTTCCTCGCGCAGATCGCCGCCAACTACCTTGTGGGCCTGGCCCTGGCGCAGGCGCGCGGCACGAAGTACCCCGACGAGGTCGCCCGCGAGTTCGCCGAGCTGGAGGCCATGCCGGCCGCCGTGCAGAAGGTCCTGTCCACTGTGGACCAGGTCCGCGATCTCGGTCGCCGGATCTCCGACTCCAAGGCGGTGCTGTTCCTCGGCCGTCACGTCGGGTTCCCGGTCGCCCTCGAAGGCGCGTTGAAGCTCAAGGAGCTCGCCTACATGCACGCCGAGGGCTTCGCCGCCGGCGAGCTCAAGCACGGCCCGATCGCGCTGGTCGAGGAAGGCCTGCCGATCGTCGTGATCATGCCGTCGCCCAAGGGCCGCGCGGTGCTGCACTCCAAGCTGGTCTCGAACATCAGCGAGATCCAGGCCCGCGGTGCCCGCACGATCGTGATCGCCGAGGAGGGCGACGAGGCGGTGCGGCCGTTCGCCGACGAGCTGATCGAGATCCCGGCGGTGCCGACGCTGCTGCAGCCGCTGGTGTCCACCGTGCCGCTGCAGGTGCTGGCCGCGGAGATCGCCCGCGCCCGCGGGTACGACGTCGACAAGCCGCGTAACCTGGCGAAGTCCGTCACCGTCGAATAGCGGAGGGCCCGCCGTGCAGGGAATCTGGACCACGGAACGGATTCGCGAGGCGGAGGGCAAGCTGTTCGCCGTCACGCCCGACGGCGAGCTGATGCGCCGGGCGTCGTTCGGCCTGGCCACGCACCTCGCGGGGTTCCTGGCCGAACGCACCGGCGGCGTCGCCGGGCGACGGGTCGTGCTGCTCGTCGGCTCCGGCGACAACGGCGGTGACGCCCTGTGGGCCGGCGCGTTCCTGCGCCGCCGCAGCGTCGCCGTCACGGCGGTGCTGTTGAAGCCGGAGAAGGCGCACGCCCGGGGCTTGGCCGCGTTACGCAAAGCCGGCGGCCGTGTGGTGTCCGTCGAGGACAGTCCACAATGGATCGACAAGGCGGACGTGGTGGTCGATGGCATCGTCGGCATCTCCGGCAAAGGCCCGCTCCGGCCCGACGCCGCTGAGCTGATCAAGCACGTCCGAGCGCCCATCGTCGCCGTAGACCTCCCCAGCGGCGTCGACCCCGACACCGGCGCCGTCGACGGCCCCTACGTCACCGCCACCCTCACCGTCACCTTCGGCGCCCCCAAACCCGTCCACGCGCTGGCGCCCCAGCAGTGCGGCGACATCGTGCTCGTCGACATCGGCCTGCGCCCCGAGCTCGGCGAACCCGACCTGCATCGCCTGGAGCTCACCGATCTGGCCGACCTCTGGCCCATCCCCGGCGCGGGCGACGACAAGTACACCCAGGGCGTCGTCGGCATCGCCGCCGGCTCGGCCACCTACCCGGGCGCGGCCGTGCTCGCCTCGGGTTCCGCCGTGCACGCCACCGCCGGCATGGTCCGCTACGCCGGCCCCGCGGCCGACGTGGTTCGTGGCCGCTGGCCCGAGATCGTCGCGACGGGCTCGATCACCGACGCCGGCCGCGTGCAGGCCTGGGTCGTCGGCCCAGGCATCGGCACCGGCTCGGAAGGCCGCGAAGTGCTGCGCCACATCCTCGGCCAGGGCGTGCCCGTCTGCGCCGACGCCGACGCCACCACGATCATCGCCCAGCACCCCGACGTCCTCGACGCCCGCGACCCCGACACCCCGCTCGTGCTCACACCCCACGCCGGCGAGTACGAACGCCTCATGGGCGCCCGTCCCGGCGCCGACCGGGTGAAGGCCGCCCGCGACGCCGCGAAGAAGTACAGCGCCGTCGTGCTCCTCAAGGGCCACTGCACCGTGATCGCCGCGCCGGACGGCCGCGTCGCCGTCAACACCCCGCGCGGCTCCTGGCTCGCGACGGCCGGCTCCGGCGACGTCCTCACCGGCCTCATCGGCTCACTCCTCGCCGCCGGCCTCGACCCGTGGCTGGCCGCGGCCGCGGGCGCGCAGGTGCACTCGCTCGCCGGCGCCCTCGCCGCGGACGGTGTGCCGACCTCCGCGTCCGGCCTGGTCGATGCCATCCCGGGAGCGCTCAAGCTCGTTCGGGACACCGCCGGCGACTCTGGCGTAGAAGTTATCGAGTTACCCGTTAACTAACGCGATAAAATCTGGTAAGAACGAGGTGTGAGCACTGGCGCCTCCGATCAGGTGACCCTCAACCGGGCCGACGGTGAGGTGTGCCGTGCCTAGGACCCGCCCCTCGGACGCGGCCGTGGAGCAGCGGCGCCACGACATCCTGGACCACGTCATCGAGCACGGCGAGGCGCGCATCGACGACCTCACCGCCCGCTTCGGCGTGAGCCTCATGACGATGCACCGTGACCTCGACGACCTGGCCGACCGCCGCCTCCTGCGCAAGCTGCGCGGCAAGGTCGAGGCCTACCCGGCGCTCACGATGGAGACCGCCAGCCGCTTCACGCTGCACTCCGCCGAGAAGGAAGCGCTCGCCGAGGCCGCGATCAAACACGTCGAACCCGGCCAGACGGTGTTCGTCGACGACTCCACCACGCTGTTCCCCCTGGTCGAGCGCCTCGCCGACCTCGACGGACTCACCGTGATCACCAACTCCCTGCGCGCCGCCAAGCTGCTGGGCGACGGCGTGACCGTCGTCGTCGCCGGCGGCCGCTACCACCCGGAATACGACTCCTGCTCCGGTCCCGACGTGCTGGCGCTGCTGGAACGCACCCGAGCCGACATCGCGTTCGTGTCCGTGAGCGCCGTCGCCGTCGGCCGGCTCTTCCACCCCGTGCAGGACTACGCCGAGCTCAAGAAGGCCGTGTTGCGCGCCGCGAACCGCAACGTGCTCGTGCTCGACCACTCGAAGTTCGGCCGAACCGCGACCTTCGCCCACGGCGACGTCGGCGACTACGACCTCCTGATCACCAGCGAGATCACCCCGACCGAGGAGATCGAGGCCGCGCTCAACGCCGGCACGGCCGTGGAGACCGTCGAGCACGTCGAGGAGGGGCAGCCCTATGACAGCTGAGCTGGTGGCCGGGATCGACTCGTCGACCCAGTCGACGAAGGTCGTGGTCTGCGACGCGCGCACGGGCGCCGTCGTGCGCACCGGCCGCGCGCCGCACCCCGACGGCACCGAGGTCGACCCCGCGGCCTGGTGGCAGGCCTTCGGCGAGGCCACCGACGGTGTGCTCGAGGGCGTGAAGGCCCTCGGCATCGGCGGTCAGCAGCACGGGATGGTCACCGTCGACGAGGCCGGCGAGGTGGTGCGCCCCGCTCTGCTCTGGAACGACACGCGCTCCGCGCAGGCCGCCCAGGACCTCACCGAGGAACTGGGCGGCGCCGGCGTCTGGGCCAAGTCCGTGGGGTCCGTGCCGGTCGCGAGCTTCACCGTCACCAAGCTGCGTTGGCTCGCCGAGCACGAGCCGGCCAACGCCGACCGCGTCGCGCGCGTGCTGCTGCCGCACGACTGGCTCACCTGGCGTCTGCTCGGCAAGCCCGGGCAGGCCGTGACCGACCGCGGCGACGCGTCCGGCACCGGCTACTTCTCGCCGACGGAGAACGCCTACCGCGTCGACGTGCTCGCCCACGCGTTCGGCGGCCGCACGCCCGAGCTGCCGACCGTGATCGGCCCGGCCGACAGTGCTGGTCATACAGCCGGCCACACTGAGTTCGATTTGCCAGACGGCGTGCTCGTCTCCGCCGGCACCGGCGACAACATGGCCGCGGCGCTGGCGCTGGAGCTCGCGCCCGGCGACGCCGTGATCTCCCTCGGCACCAGCGGCACCGTCTTCGGCGTGACCGAGACGGGTTCGGCCGACGCGAGCGGCCTGGTCGCCGGGTTCGCCGACGCCACCGGCCGCTTCCTCCCGCTCACCGCCGCTCTCAACGCCGCCCGCGTGCTCACCGCCGGCGCGACCATGCTCGGCGTCGACCTCGCCGAGTTCGATCGCTTCGCGCTCGCCGCCGAGCCGGGCGCGGGCGGGCTCACGCTCCTGCCGTACCTCGACGGTGAACGCACCCCGAACCTGCCTGACGCCACGGGCTCGCTCCACGGCTTGACCAGGGCGAACATGACGCCCGAGAACCTGGCCCGGGCCACCGTCGAGGGCATGCTGTGCGGCCTGGCCGCAGGCCTCGACGCCGTGCGCGCGCAGGGCATGGACGTCCGCCGCGTGCTGCTCATCGGCGGCGGCGCCCAGTCGGCGGCCGTGCGGGCCGTGGCGCCGATAGTGCTCGGTGTGCCCGTGGTGATCCCCGAGACGGGCGAGTACGTGGCCCTCGGAGCCGCGCGCCAGGCCGCGTGGGCGCTGGCCGGCACCGCCGAACCACCCGCGTGGGTGGCCGAAGGACCTGGAAACCGGCTCGTGCTGGACGAGCCGGCCGAGGCGCAACGCGCCGCGGGCAAGGAGATCCAGCGACGCCACCTCGAAGCGCGCGAAGCCGCGCACGGGGTTCCCGCGAAATTCGGAGAGGACTGACCGATGGCCACCATCACCTACGACAAGGCTTCCCGGCGCTACCCCGGCACCGAGCGGCCCGCCGTCGACGCACTCGAGCTGGAGATCTCCGACGGCGAGTTCCTCGTGCTGGTCGGCCCGTCGGGTTCGGGCAAGTCGACCGCGCTGCGCATGCTCGCGGGCCTCGAAGACGTCGACGAGGGCTCGATCTGGATCGGCGACCGCGACGTGACGCAGCTGCCGCCGCGTTCGCGCGACATCGCGATGGTGTTCCAGAACTACGCGCTGTACCCGCACATGACCGTCGCGCAGAACATGGGCTTCGCGCTGAAGATCGCGGGCCGCCCGGCGTCGGAGATCAAGCAGAAGGTGCTCGAGGCCGCGAAGCTGCTCGACATCGAGCAGTACCTCGACCGCAAGCCGAAGGCACTCTCCGGTGGTCAGCGCCAGCGGGTCGCGATGGGCCGCGCGATCGTGCGTGAGCCGCAGGTGTTCCTCATGGACGAGCCGCTGTCCAACCTGGACGCGAAGCTGCGTGTCTCCACGCGTACGCAGATCGCCGCGCTGCAGCGCCGCCTCGGCGTCACCACCGTGTACGTCACGCACGACCAGGTCGAGGCCATGACGATGGGTGACCGCGTGGCCGTGCTGTCCGACGGTCTGCTGCAGCAGTGCGACACCCCGCGCGCGCTGTACGACCACCCGGCCAACGTGTTCGTCGCCGGCTTCATCGGCTCGCCGGCCATGAACCTCGTCTCGGCGAAGCTCACGGCCGACGGTGCCGAGATCGGTGGCGCGAGCGTCCCGCTGGCGGCGTCGATCCGCTCGGCCGCCGACGGCGACACCGTGACCCTGGGCTTCCGCCCCGAGTCGCTCGAAGCCACCACCGACACCAACGGCACGCTGCCCATCAAGGTGGACCTGGTCGAAGAGCTGGGCTCCGACGCGTTCGTCTACGGCAAGCTCTCCGGCGCGCACCCCGAGATCACCGCCGAGGGCGCGTCGAAGAACGTCGTGGTCCGCGTCGACCCGCGGGCGACCCCGTCGATGGGCGACACGCTGCACCTGCGGATCCGTCCCGACGAGCTGCACGTGTTCTCCGGCACCACCGGTCTCCGCCTGCCCTGACGCACTGCCCTGTCGGACCCGCGTGGGAAACTGGTGGTCGTTATGACTGCCAGTTTCCCGCGGGCGGAGGTCGTGATCGACCTCGACGCCGTGCGCCACAACGTCGCCCTGCTGGCCGGCCGCGCCGCCGGCTCGGCCGTGATGGCCGTGGTCAAGGCCGACGCGTACGGCCACGGCGCGGTCCCCGTCGCGCGGGCCGCGGTGGAGGCGGGCGCCACCTGGCTGGGCACGTGCTCGCTCGGTGAGGCGCTGGACCTGCGCCGCGCCGGGCTGTCGGTGCGGCTGTTCAGCTGGCTCGACGTGCCGGAAGTCGACTTCGGGCCCGGCATTCTCGCCGACATCGACCTCGGGGTGAGCTCGGTCGACGAGCTGCGGCGGATCGCCACGGCGGCGCAGCAGGTGGGTCGCCGCGCTCGCGTGCACCTCAAGATCGACACGGGCTTGTCGCGCAACGGTTGCCAGCCCGCCGACTGGCCCGAGCTGGTCGCGGCCGCCGCGGCTTCGTCCGACGTGGACGTGGTCGCCGTCTGGTCGCACCTCGCGTGCGCCGACGAGCCGGGCCACCCGTCGATCGACATCCAAGCCAAGCGCTTCGCCGACGCGTACGACACCGCGCGCGCCGCCGGCCTGGACCCGCTGCGGCACCTGGCGAACTCCGCGGCCGTGCTCACCCGGCCCGACCTGCACTTCGACCTCGTGCGGCCCGGCATCGCGATGTACGGGCTGAACCCCGTGCCGCAGCACGAAGACCTGCGGCCGGCGATGACGTTCCGCGCGGCCGTGGCGCTCACGAAACGCCTGCCCGCCGGCGAGTCCGTCTCTTATGGACACACGTGGACGGCCGAGCGCGACACCACCGTGGCGCTCGTGCCCGCCGGGTACGCCGACGGGGTGCCGCGGTCGCTGTCGGGCCGCATGGACGTGTGGCTGGGCGGGCGGCGCCGGGCGGTCGTCGGGCGCGTGTGCATGGACCAGGTCGTGGTCGACTGCGGTGACGACACCCCGGCTGTCGGCGAAGAGGTGGTGCTGTTCGCCGACGGTCGCGCGGGTGAGCCGACCGCGCGCGAGTGGGCCGACAAGTTGGGCACGATCGACTACGAGATCGTCACTTCGATGTACCGGCCGCGCGTGCAGCGGCGGTACCTGGGGGAGAGGCCGTGAGCCCTTCGGCTCGGTTGTGGGCGATCGTCGGCGGTCTCGGCGCGGTGGCCACGGGCACGGCCGCCGCGGCCCTCGTCGCGGCGCAGCAACGCAGGCAGAGTGAGGACCAGTACGTGGACGAGCAGCTGGGCGAGCTGAAGCCCGACCGCACGTCCACGGTCGCGGCCGAGGACGGCACGCCCCTTTCGGTGGAGGAGATCGACCCCGAGGACGGCGGCGAGCCCGAGGTGACGCTGGTCGGCGTGCACGGATTCGCGTTGTCGCGCAAGTCCTGGCACTTCCAGCGCCGCGCCATCGCGTCGCTGCGGCTGCCGCGCGTGCGGCAGGTGTACTACGACCACCGCAGCCACGGCCTCTCCGGCGCGGCCACGGCCGAGACCAGCACCATCGAACAGCTGGCGCACGACCTCGACAGCGTGCTGCGCGTGATGGTGCCCAAGGGGCCGATCGTCCTCGTGGGACATTCCATGGGTGGCATGGTGATCATGGAGCTGGCCGCGGAGAACCCTTCGCTGTTCGAGGATCGGGTGTGCGGGGTCGCGTTCATCGCCACGGCCGCGGGCGAGGTGGGCGCGCGCGGGCTGCCGCGTTCGCTGCTGTCGAAGTACAACCCGTTGACGCGCGGCGTCGGCAATCTCGCGGGCTGGCAGCCGGGCCTGGTGGAGTTCGTGCGCGCGGCCGGCGGCCAACTGGAGCGGCAAGCCGTGCGGCGCCTGGCGTTCGGCAGCCGCGACGTCTCGCCGCGGCTGGTGGACTTCATGATTTCGATGCTCGCCGTGACTCCGGTGCGGGGCCTGGTGAACTTCGTCGACACGCTCGGCAGCCACAACCGCTACGCCGCCCTGGCGGGCCTCAAGCACACCCAGGTCCTCGTGATCGGCGGCGACTCCGACCGGTTCACGCCGTTCTCGCACGCCGAGCGCATCGCGGCCGAGCTGCCCGAGGCCGAGCTCGTCCGCGTGCGCGGCGCGGGCCACATGGTGCAGCTCGAACAGCCCGACCTCGTCACGGGCCGGCTCATCGATCTTCTGCAGCGCTGTTCCGGAAGCGCCGCAGCCAACCGGCGGAACTGGTGGTGGACACGGTGACGTTCCTTCTCGCGACCCCCGACGACACGATGGCCTTCGGCCGCTCGCTCGGCGCGTCCCTGCGCGCGGGCGACCTGGTGCTCCTGGCGGGCCCCCTTGGCGCCGGCAAGACCACCCTGACCCGCGGCATCGCCGACGGCTTGGGCGTTGGTGGCCGCGTCAGCTCGCCGACGTTCGTGCTGGCCCGCGTCCACGCCGCCGGTGCCGCGGGCGTGCCGCTCATCCACGTCGATGCTTATCGGCTGGGCGGCGACCTCGCCCAGCTCGACGACCTGGACCTCGACACGGACCTGGAGGGTTCGGCGGTCGTGGTGGAGTGGGGAGAGGGCTCGGCGGAACGGCTGTCTTCGGACTACCTGGTGGTGCGGATGTCCCGTCGGGACGACGATGTGCGCGAGGTTTCTCTTGAGCCGCACGGGTCTTGGGCGTCCCGGATGTCGGCGCTGCCGACGGCTTAGGTTCCGGCTCGCCCGGCCGCCGCGCCGGGCCCGCCTGACGCCGTCGCTCGCTCAGCGAAAGTGACAGGGCGGCGGCGGGCGCCTTGGTGGTTGGCAAGATGCCGAGTTCCGCGGCAACGCCGCCAATCGTGTGGCAAGGTCATGGCGCGAATGGCAAGCCTCACTGGTGATTGGCAAGTCTCGCCGGTGATCGACATTTCGCCGGGCCCGTGGCAAGCCCGCTGCATCCGTGCCGTGCCGTGCCGTGCCTTGGCGGGTGGCAAGGTGCCGAACTTTGCGGCAACGCCGCCAACCGTGTGGCAAGGCCAGCCCGCGAATGGCAACCCCTCACCCGTGTTCGGCAAGCCTCGCCAGCGAATGGCATCTTGCCGCGCCCGTGGCAAATCCGCTGCGATCGGCAACCAGCTCGAGCTCGCCGGGCGCCGGGCGTCAAGCGGTGATCGTCTGGCCGGAGGACGTCCCGCAAACGCACCCCACGTACCAGCGGGCGACCTCGGCGGCGGGAGTACCGACGGCGTCGCTGATACCCAGCGCAGCCAGGGTTTCGGACACCCAACCCGGGCTGACGACGTTGATCCGCAACCCCCGCGGCAGCTCTGCGGCGGCGTTGCGCACGAACCCCGCCAGACCGGCGTTGACGAGAGCACCGAGAGAACCACCGGCCAACGGAGCGGCGAACGTTCCCCCGGTGAGCGTGATGGACCCGTTGTCCCGCAAGCGGTGCAGCGCGTGCCGCGCCAACGCCACCTGCCCCGAGAGCTTGCCCCGCAACCCGTCCGCGAACTCCTCGTCACTGGCCGACGCCAGGTCCACCAGCGGCCCGCTCGCCGCGCAACAGACCACCGCGTCACCCTCAGGCACCGCGCGGAACAGCGCCTCGATCGACGACGTGTCCTCCAGATCCACCTGCACCGGCCCCCGCCGCGACGCCCGGACGACCTCGTGCCCGGCCGCTTCCAAAGCCGCGGAGACCGCGCCGCCGACGGTCCCGCTCGCCCCGACCACGATGATCTTCACGCCCCCATTCTCGCCGCGGACGCAACACCGTTTCAGGCCTCGACGATCCCCCGCGCCAAGCCGAGCTCGACCAGGTCCTGAGGCCGCAACCGCAGCTGGTCGGCCGTGGCCGGGACCTCCATCATCGGCCGCTTCAAGATCGCGGCGGCGGCCTCCGGCGAGGTGACCGAGAAGTACGCGTCCGGCGCGATCCACGTGTTGTCCGGCGCCGCGAAGGCCAGAGCGCCGCCGGAGCCGCCCTCGCCGATGACCAGGGTGGTGACGGGGACGGTCGCAGTGGCGATCGCGTCGAACAGCGAGGCGATGGCCGGGCCGGCGCCGCCCTCTTCGGCGGCGGCGTCGTTGGCGGCGCCGGGGGTGTCGACGAGCGTCAGGACCGGGATGCCGAGCCGCGAGGCCAGCCGGACGAGGCGCGTGGCCGTGCGGAAGCCCGCCGGGCGCGTCGCGGTGCCGCACTGGGCGGCGAAAGCGAGCGCACGGCCGTCGCGCCAGCCGAAGCCGCACAGGACGCCGTCGTCAACCGCGCCGGTGCGGTCGCCGCGGAGGAGTTCGTGCCAGTCGAAGTACGCGTCCACGTACTCGGCCGCGCGGGCGCGCCGGGAGGACCGGGCGGCGCGGACCGCGTCCCAGCCCGTCGAGGGCAACGACACGTCACGCAGAGCAGCCGGGGGAGGGGCCGGCGAGGAAGACCGCGAAGTCACCAGACGCAGCCACCGCTCCAGCACCGCCCCCAGCGAATCGGGGGAAACCAGCTGATCGACCTGCCCCCACTCGTACTTCGCCTCGACCGTGTAAGCCTCCGAAGGCGACGTCGCCGGCCGCACGCGCGAGCCCGCGAAACCCACCTGCGCCAGCGGGAAGCCGAGCACCACGTCGGCGCTCGCGCCCAGCGTCGCCCAGCCGCCGCCGGTCGTGGGGTCGCGCAGCACGGAGATCTGCGCGACGCCGTCCGTCCGCGCCGCCGCCGAAGCGCGCGCGATCCGCTGCAACTGGGACAACGCGCGCATGCCGTGCTGCATGCGGCTGCCGCCCGTCGCGATCAACGCCACCACGGGCAGTTTTCGCGACCGCGCCAAGGAAAACGCGGCCTCCACGCGGTCACCGGTCCGGCGCCCGATCGACCCGCCGAGGAACCCGAACTCCCACACCACCAGCACCGCGGGCGTCGCACCCACCAGCGCCTCGCCGACGACCACGGACTCCGTCTCGCCCGTCCACGCCGCGGCCGCCGCGTAGGCCTCACGGTAGCCGGGCCAGCCGAGGGGGTCGTCCACGCTGTTGTCCACATCGGACAGTTCGGTGAACCCCGTCGACACCTGCGCGATGACCTCGCGGGCGGAGGGCCTCACCCCAGCGCTCGCTTCAGGATCTTGCCCATGTCGTTGCGCGGCAGCGCATCCAGGTACCGCACGACCCGGGGCCGCTTGTGCGGCGCCAGCAGTTTCGCGACGTGATCCGCCAGCTCCGAAGCCGACGGCCGCGCACCGGCCGGCACCACCCACGCCACGATCCGCTCGCCGAGATCGTCGTCCGGCTCCCCCGTCACCGCCGCCTCGGCGACGCCCGGGTGCTCCAGCAGCGCGTTCTCGATCTCGCCGGCGCCGATCTTGTACCCGCCGCTCTTGATGAGATCGGTGGCCTTGCGCCCGACGATCTTCACGTAGCCGTCGGCGTCGCGCGTCGCCATGTCGCCGGTGCGGAACCAGCCGCCGGCGAGCGCGGCGGCCGTCGCGTCGGGGCGGTTGAGGTACTCGGTGAACAGGTTCGGCCCGCGCACGTGGATCTCGCCGACGGCCTCCAGTTCGGTGATCTCAGCACCGGATTCGTCCACCAGTCGCAGCTCGACGCCCGCCAGCGGCACGCCGACCGTGCCCGGCTTGCGCTCGCCGTCGGCGCGGACGCTGGTGTTCATCAGCGTCTCGGTCATCCCGTAGCGCTCCACGACCTGCTGCCCGGTCGCCGCCGTGATGCGCTGATGGTCGTGCACGGGCAGCGCCGCCGACCCGGACACCAGCAGCCGCGCGCGGCCCAGGGCCGAGGCCAGCTCGGCATCGTCGGCCACCGTCTCCGCGATCCGGTGGTACATCGTCGGGACGCCGAACATCATCGTCGCGCCGCTGGTCAGCTCTCGCGCGACACCCTCCGTCGAGAACCGCCCGAGGTGCCGCACCGAGCCACCCCGGCGCAGCGGGCCGAGGATCCCGAGGATCAACCCGTGCACGTGGAACAGCGGCAGCCCGTGCACCAGCACGTCGTCGCCGGTCCACGCCCAGGCGTCCTCCAGCGCGTCCAGCGTGGACGAGATCGCGCGGCGGGGGAGCACCACGCCCTTGGGCGGGCCGGTGGTGCCGGAGGTGTAGACGATGAACGCGGGCGCCTCGGCGCCCGGCTCGTCAGCCGGCACGGGCCCCGACCCGGTGAGCGGGATGTCCCGGCGTTCGAGCTCGGCCAGCCCCTCGGGAAGCGTGACGCCGGCCTCCGCCAGCACCAGCGCCGGCGTGCTGTCGGCCAGGATGTGAGCGAGCTCGCGTTCACCGATTTTCGGGTTCAGCGGCACCACGGGCACCCCCGCGAGCAGCGCGGCGACCACGGCGACGCTGGTGTGCAGCGTCGGCGTCGCCCACACCGCGACCCGGCCGGCGGGCAGCTCGCTCGCCAGGGAACCGGCGACCGCGCCCAGCTCGGCGTAGGTGAGCGCCTGGTCACCGAAGCGCAACGCCTCCTTGCCAGAGCCGGCGGTGATCGCGGGGAACAGCGGATCGGGCACGGTGAGGACCTCCTGCGGCGCGGCGTCGGCGGGCGTCTCACCGGCACCGTACCGCGCCGTGACCTCGGCCACCTGCGACGCGATTCACACGGACTCGGGGTTGCCCCTTCGGCCCGCCAGCCTGTCACTTCGAGACTGGACGTAAGCTGGGAAACCGTGCTGGTACTGGCGATCGACACCTCGACCCCGGCCGTGACCGCGGGCATCGTCGCCGTGGACGAGTCGGAACTGACCACCCGGGCCGACCGCGTCACGGTCGACCCGCGAGCCCACGGCGAGCTCATCACCCCCCACGCCCTCGCGGCGGCCGAGGCAGCGGGCGTGACCCTGCGCGACCTCGACGCGATCGTGTGCGGCGTCGGCCCCGGCCCGTTCACGGGCCTGCGCGCCGGCATGGCCACGGCCGCGGCGTACGGCCACGCGCTCGGCATCCCCGTCTACCCGGTGGGCAGCCTCGACGCGATCGCCGCCGAGGTGGTGCGCACCGACAAGCCGTTCCTCGTGCTCACCGACGCCCGCCGGCGCGAGGTGTACTGGGCCGAGTACGACGCGGCCGGCACGCGCGTGAGCGGTCCCCACGTGCAGCGGCCCGCCGAGGTCGAGACCACTTCCCGCGTGGCCGCGGGTGACGGTGCGCTGCAGTACGCCGACGCGATCGGTGTCGTGCCCATCGAGCCGCGGTTCCCGTCGCCGTCCGGGCTGGTCCGCGTCGCCCGCGAAGCGCTGTTGTCCGGCGCGACGCCCGAGCCGCTGACGCCGCTGTACCTGCGCCGCCCCGACGCCGTCGAGCCGACGGCCCGCAAGCGGGTGACCTCGCCGTGAAGCTCGACCGCCTGCGCCGCAGTGACACGAAGCGCTGCGCGGAGATCGAGCAGGTGCTCTTCCCCGGCGACGACCCGTGGAGTGCCCGCGCGTTCCACTCCGAGCTCGACCAGGGTCACTTCTACCTGGCCGCGCGCACGGACGACGGCACCGAGCTGCTCGGCTACGGCGGCCTCGCCGTGGTCGGCCGCCGCGGCGAGTACGAAGCGGAGATCCACACCATCGGCGTGGTGCCCGAGGCGCAGGGCCAGGGCATCGGCAAGGCCCTGCTGCGCGCGTTGCTCGAGCGCGCCGACGAGGTGTCGGCGCCGGTGTTCCTCGAGGTGCGCACCGACAACGACACGGCCGTCGGCCTCTACGAACGGCACGGTTTCGAGAAGCTCGGCATCCGGAAGCGCTACTACCAGCCCTCCGGCGCCGACGCGTTCACCATGGCCCGCCCGGCGCGGACCCCGGCACGAGATGAGGTGGCCGGCTGATGTCGCGCGTCATCATGGGTATCGAGAGCTCCTGCGACGAGACCGGCGTCGGCCTCGTCCGCCTGCACGACGACGGCGCGGTGGAACTGCTCGCCGACGAGGTCGCCTCCAGCGTTGAGCAGCACGCGCGCTTCGGCGGCGTGGTGCCCGAGGTCGCCAGCCGCGCGCACCTCGAAGCGATGGTTCCCACGGCCGAGCGGGCGTTCGCCACGGCCGGGCTGAAGCTGTCCGATGTGGACGCCATCGCCGTGACGGCCGGACCCGGGCTCGCCGGTGCGTTGCTGGTCGGCGTGTCGGCGGCGAAGGCCTACGCGTCGGCGCTCGACGTGCCGCTCTACGGCGTGAACCACCTGGCCGGGCACATCGCCGTGGATACGCTGCAGCACGGGCCGTTGCCCTCGCCGGTGCTCGCGCTGCTGGTGTCCGGCGGGCACACGCAGCTGCTGCGCGTGGACGACATCGCGTCGAAGATCACCGAGATCGGGTCCACTGTGGACGACGCCGCCGGTGAGGCCTACGACAAGGTCGCCCGCGTGCTGGACCTGCCTTATCCGGGTGGGCCGCCGATCGACAAGGCGGCTCGGCTGGGCAACGGCTCCGCCATCGCGTTCCCGCGCGGCATGACGGGTCCGCGCGACGCGAAGTTCGACTTCTCGTTCTCCGGCTTGAAGACCGCCGTGGCGCGGTGGGTGGAGAACGTCGAACGCGACGGCGGCGAGGTGCCGGTGAACGACGTCGCGGCTTCGTTCCAGGAGGCCGTGGCGGATGTGCTGACCGCGAAGGCCGTGAAGGCGGCGAAGGAGCAGGGGATCGGGACCATCGTGATCTCCGGCGGCGTCGCGGCGAACTCGCGGCTGTCGGAGCTGGCGGCCGAACGCTGCGCCGCGGCGGGCATCGAGCTGCGCGTGCCGCGGCCCCGGCTGTGCACGGACAACGGCGCGATGATCGCGGCGCTCGGCGCCCACGTCGTCGCGGCCGGGCGGCCGACGGCGCCGTGGGAGTTCTCGGCCAACCCCGGGCTTTCGGTGGAGGTCGTGTCGCTGTAGCTGCGGGCTTTGACGCAGGTCGATTCAGGAGTGGGCTTGCTCCAGCGTGGTTTTGACGCCGAGCAGGCGTTCGATCGCGATGGTCGCCTTCTCGGCGGCGTGCCCGTCGCCATAGGGGTTCGGCGTGGCCGCGGGACAGAGGCTTCCGGCCAGCAGCCGGGCGGCCGTGCCGGTGATCTTCGCCGGGTCGGTGCCCACCAGCCACGCACAACCTGCGTCGACGGCCTCGGCGCGTTCGGTGACTTCGCGCAGCACGAGCACGGGCGTGCCGAACGTCGGTGCTTCCTCCTGGATGCCCCCGGAATCGGTGAGCACGAGCGACGCCAGCCGCAGTGCGCGCACGAGGTCGGGGTACTCGAGCGGCTCGGTGATCGTCACGCGCTCGACGCCGCCGAGCGTCGCGGTCACCTGCGCCCGCACCGCCGGATTGGGGTGGACCGGGAACAACACCTGCACGTCCGGATGGGTCTCGACGATCCGCCGCACGGCGCTGAGCGTCTGGTTCAGCGGCTCACCCCAGGACTCGCGGCGGTGCGAGGTCACCAGCACCAGCCGTTCCCCGGCTTCCGCGATCTCCATCTCCAGCAACGCCAGCGCCGGATCGTGCGCAGGCAGGTCGCGCGCCGTGATCGCCAGCACCGCGTCGACCACCGTGTTCCCGGTCAGCACGATCTTTTCCTCGGGGATGCCCTCCGCACGCAACGCCTTCGCCGCCGCCTCGGTCGGCGCCAGGTGCAACGCCGCGATGCGCGCCACCATCTGCCGCGTGCCCTCCTCGGGGAACGGCGCGGCGAGGTCGTTCGTCCGCAGCCCGGCCTCCAGGTGCACCACCGGAATCCCCAGCCAGAACGCCGCGAGCGCCCCCGCCAGCCCCGTCGTGGTGTCGCCCTGGACGACCACCGCCGCCGGCATGAGGCTCCGCAGCTGCGCGTCCAACGCCGGCAACAGCCCGCCCACCAGCTCCGCCTGCGTCCCGCTCACTCGCGCCGGCACGTCCAGCCACGCGTCCACGCCCAGCCCGAACGGTACGAGCGCCTGCTCCACCATCCCCTGGTGCTGGCCGCTGTGCACCAACACGGGCCGCACCCCGTCGCGCCCCTCGAGCGCCACGACGAGCGGCGCCAGCTTCACCGCCTCCGGCCGCGTGCCGGCCAGCAACATCACGTCCACGTGTTCCACACTTTCGAGTGTCCCGGAAACCCCGGCCCACCGACGTTCGAGCGAACGGCCGGGTTTTTGCCGCGCCACGCACGAGGCCGCCGCGGGGTGCGGCTGCCGGGGGTCTTGAGGTGTTTGGTTGTGTGTCCTGCTTCCGCTCGCCTGGCGGCTCCGCGGTTGGCGCCGTTGCCGCGCGACCGGCGGGTGCCGGTCGCGCGAGTCCTGCCAGTTGCCTGTGCCCGCGCTGTTTGCAGCGACTGCGCCGGTGGTCGCCAAGGTGGCCTGGTTCCCCAGGTTCGTGTCCGGCCCGGGCGGTCGGCGCGGGTACCGGTGGTCCGGCACCCGGGCCACGCGCGACGCCGGTTGATGGCGGCTCCCGTTGCCATCATGTGCGCGCGCTCGTCTTGTCGTTGTCTTCCTCGGTTCATTGCTGTCGCATTGGCCCCGGAGGGCCGCTCGGGTGGCGCCGGTTCCTGCGCACAGCCGACGGTCGTGCCGCCGTTGCGGTCCGTTGTGGCCGGTCGCCCTTCACTCGTTGTTCGGTCGGTGAAGCGGTGCGCCGGGCTGCCTGCGGGAGGCGGGCAGCCCGGCGCACCGCGGCAACCGTGGGCCACCAGCTGGAGCCGGTGGCCCACGGGGCTGCTAACCGCGGGCGAGCCGCCGGTTGCGGCGGTAGGCGGCGATCACCGCGACGGTCCCGAGGACCACGAGGAGCGCGCCGATCGTGAGCCACCAGCCGACGTCGGCGCCGGTAGCGGCGAGGGTGCCCACGCCGCCACCGGCGACGCCGACGCCCGCACCTGGCATCTTGTACATCAGTCGATCACCCCGACCGCTCAGGCGACCGAGCGACGACGGGTGAACCGCAGGCCGACCGGCACGGCGACGGCTGCGAGCACGCCGAGGCCCACCCACAGGCCGGCACCCGACGCGAGCGGCATCGGCGGAGCGGCCGGGCCGCAGGTCGCCGACGACACGATGACGTCGCCGCTGCCGAGAGCGCCGACGACGCCGCCCAGCAGCTTCAGGTGCAAGGCGTTGACCGTGAGGCTGCCGTCCTTGTTCTTGATCTGCTCGTTGAGGATCAGCGTCGCCACGTTGACCGGGCCGAGGCCGACCTTGATCTGCGTGTTCGGCGCCGGGTTCGAATCGACGTCGCCGACGCTGCCCAGATCGGCCCCGACCAGCGTGGAGCTGCCCTTGACGCCTTCCTGGGTCGCGGTGCAGACGGCCTCCACGGCCTTGATCCCGACGTTGCCCAGCGCGGCCTTCAGCAGCGGCAGCCCGACGTCGGCGGTGCTCGCCTTCGCCGTGACCGCGCCCGAGTTGTCGTCCCGGACGGCCGAGGTGTTGATGACCCCGGCGGTGAGGATCCCGGCGGCGTTGGCACTGACCGTGCTGTTGCTCGTCGGACCGTCGGTGTTCGCCGCCGCCAGCGGGCCGAGCTTCACGGCGTCCGCGCCGAGCAGCTTCACGTCGACGTTCACGCCGTAGGCGGAGCCGTCACCGGGCGCCGCCGAGGCCGGAACTGCTCCGGCGAGGGCGATGCTCGCCACCACAGCGGCGAGCATCCCGCCTCGTCGCAAGAGGTGTTTCTTCACTGGTCCTCCGAATTTGTCAGAGCGAGCCGCTGCACGGACGAATCCCGCTGAACAAGAGTCGGCACGCTGATCGAATATCGGTGGCGTTGCCGGAAATGGCACACAATTCCGGGCGGACCACCGTATCGGGTGGTTTATCCGGGCCAATTCCCACGTCGGTGCGGGCATCACCCGAACAGCCTAGCAAGGTTCTCGCCATTCGTGCCGAAAGGCGCTGGGAGATCCCTGAGAAGGGGGATACCCGTCGAAAGTTCCGGCACCTGTGTCCTACGCTGGCGCCGGGGTTCGCCGTTCTTCCGAAGGTTTCCGGCTGAGAGGTCGTCGTGGCAGTAGCGAACACACCTGTGTCCCCCGTCTCCCGGTTTCCGCTGCGTATGGCGGTGCTCGGGGTGGTCGCGGTCGGCGTGGTCCTCGTGCTCGTGGAGCGGTCCTACCGCGAGCTGGAAGTGCAGCTCGCAGGCGCGATACTGAGGGTCATCACCTCATCGGGTGTTTATGTGGCCGGTAGTCGCGAATCCGTGTACTTCGGGTTGACTGGCGCTACTCCGTTCGGGTTGAGAATGACCCCGGAATGCTCTTCTGTATTCCTCTTGCTGCCACTTCTGCTCGTAACCGCGGTTCTCCTCTACTTCCGTCCGCAGAATGCACGCCGGCTGTTTCTCTCGCTGGGAATTGCCGCGATCGCCGTCATTCTCGTGAATCAGTTGCGCATTCTCACCATCGTCGGTCTGGTCCACGCACTGGGTACCGACGAGGGCTACTACTGGGGCCACACGCTGCTCGGCTCGATGGTCAGCGTGCTCGGCGGCGCGGTGTCGCTCGTGCTGTTCGTCTGGCTCGCGACCCGCAGGACGAAGGCCGAGAAGAACCAGGGCACGGCCGCGTGAACGACACCGGCTTCAAGGTCCTGCTCTCGATCACCCAGGCGTTCGCGCTGACGATGAGCGTCGCGTTCATCGTCTACGTCGCGATGATCGTGGTGCCCTACCTGCGCCGCAAACCCGCCCCTCTGGGCGACCCCGACGCGTTCGCCTGGCACTTCTTCGTGCCGTGCCGCGACGAGGAAGCCGTGATCCGCGAGACCGTGCGCTACCTGCGCACCACCTTCCGCCGCGCGCACGTGTGGGTGGTCGACGACGACTCCGACGACCGCACCGCCCGCGTCGTCCGCTCGGTGTGGCGGCGCAACGGCGGCTACGACCCCAACCTGCACCTGGTGGCGCGCAGGCGGCCCGAAGCCCGCACGGGCAAGGGCGACGCGCTCAACGCCGCCTACCACGCCCTCAACGAATGGCTCGAACCCGACACCGACCGCGACCGCGTGGTCGTGGTGGTCGTCGACGCGGACGGCCGCCCGGCCGCCAACTGCCTCGAGGTCTGCGCGGCCGAACACCTCTTCGGCGACGAGAAGATCGGCGCCGTGCAGCTCGACGTGCGCATGAGCAACGTCCGCACCCGCCCGCCGGGGCGCACCTGGTTCGCGCGCGCGTTCGGGCTGAAGCTGGCGCAGCTGCAGGACCTGGAGTTCCGCACGGCGATCGCCGCGATCCAGACCTCCCGCGGCTTCACCGGCACGATCTCCATGGGCGGCAACGGTCAGTTCACGCGGCTCGCCGCCCTCGACTCCATCGGCGGCGACGAGCACCAGCCCTGGCGCGGCTCCCTGCTGGAGGACTTCGAGCTCGGCGTCCACCTGCTGACGGCCGGCTGGCGCACAGGCTTCACCCCGGATTCCCACGTGGCGCAGGAAGGCCTGTACAGCCTGCGGCGCTTCCTCGTGCAGCGCACGCGCTGGGGCCAGGGCACGATGCAGTGTTCGCGGTACCTGCGCCGCATCTGGGACTCGCCGCACGTGTCCACTTTGGGCGCCGCGGAGATGATGTACTACCTGGCGCAGCCGTGGATGCAGCTGCTCGGCTCGCTGCTCTACCCGGTGCCCTTCATCCTCCTGCTGACCTCCACGGCCGGTGACCCGTCGCAGGTCTGGACCTGGTTCACCGGCGGCGCCTGGATCCTCTTCGCCATCTACGGCTCGTTCGGCCTGCTGCCGTTCGTGGTGTGGGGCCCGATCTACCAGATGAAATGCCTGGGCAGCAAGAACATCTTCCGCGGCCTCGGCATGGGCCTGCTGTACGCGGCCTACATCTACACCTTCTACCTCACGTCCTGGCGCGCTGTGATCCGCCTCGTGCGCCGCCGCAACGGCTGGTCCAAAACGCGGCGCAACACCGAGGTCACCAGCGGCGTGAAGGTGGCGCTGGACAGTTGAGACAGAGGAAGGGCCCCTCCGCGGAGGGGCCCTTCCTCTGTCTCAACCTCAGAAAGCCGGCTTCAGCACTACGTCATCGAGGTTCACGTACTCGACGCGGTGTCCGAACTGGACTTCCACGTACTTCATCTTCCCGCGCACCACCACGTGGTCCGACACGTCGAACGTCGTCGCCGAGTAGTACTCGGACGGAACGACGCCGCCGGCGGAGTACGTCTGGCCCGCGGCGAACGTGTACGGCATGGGGGCCAACGCTTGCGGCGCGATCCCGGCCGGGTAGGCCGAGGTCTCCGGATAAGCCCGCCCGTACACCGGAATCGTGGCCTTGCCGGGCTTCGGCGTGGCGACGAGACCGCTCGCCGGGACCACGGTGTTGCTGGGCAGCCAGCCCTTCTGGCCCAGGTACCAGATCGCGGTCCAGCTGCCCTGGCGCCCGGCCACGGCGTACTGCTGACCGGTGGCCACGCGGCTGCCGACGTCGGAAACGTCCATAGTGGACACTCCGGCGCCGTGCAGGCCGGCGTCGGACAGCAGGGGAGACGCGGCGTCCGGCGCGGTGTGCAGCACCACGGCCTCCGAACCGCGCGCGGCGCACGGGGTGCCGGAGCCGATCTTGTCGCAGCCGGTGAACACGGGCTGGTTGGCGGCGAACTTCGGCGCGATCGTCACCATCGACGAGCCGGCCCCGCCGGTGGCCTTGATCGGCGCGCCCAGCAGGTCGAAGTAGTGCGACCAATCCCAGTAGGGGCCCGGGTCCCAGTGCATGCCGGGGATCGTGGCGGGCGTGGTGCCCGGCACGTTGTCGTGGCCGATGATGTGCGCGCGGTCGAGCGGCACGCCGTAGCGCTTCGCCAGGTAGCCGACGAGCTTCGCCGACGACCGGTACATCGCCTCGGTGTACCAGGTGCCCTGCGCGGCGAAGCCCTCGTGCTCGACGCCGATGGACTTCGCGTTGACGTACCAGTTGCCCGCGTGCCAGCCGACGTCCTTGGTCGGCACGTGCTGCGCGATCAGGCCGTCCTGCGAGCGCACGGTGTAGTGCCACGCGAGGTAGGTCGGGTCCTGCGCCAGGGTGAGCGCGTCGTCCCAGTAGCCCTCGGTGTCGTGGATGACGATCGTGTCGATCTTCTGGCTCTGCGGCCGGTTCGCGATGTCGTGGTTGCCGTAGTCGCCGCCCGGCAGCTCCTGGTACGGCGCGGGCACGGACTCGCAGGCCACGGACTTCGGGCACTCGGTGGCGGGCGGGGCGTCGGTGCGCAGGCCCAGCCGCTCGGCCTGCGCCTTGTCGGGCGTGACGCCGGGGTTCGCGACGAGCGTGACGGCCTGGCCGTCGTCGGTCGTGCGCGTCTCGCCGGTGGCGATGGTGCCGTAGACCTCGTCGGCGAAAGTCTGGGCCGCCGTCACGTCCTCGGAGCCGCTGTACGCGGCGACGGCGCCGTACCAGTCCTTCGCATCTTCGCTGCGTACGCCGAGCTTGCGCTGGTCCTCGGCCAGCAGGGCCGCGCCGCCGCGGATGTTCTGCTCCGGGTCGGTGCGCAGCGTCGCCGCGTCCGTGTGCAGCAGCGCCGCGGCCTGGTCGACAGTCTGCAACCCGGGCGGGATCGCCGCCGGCTGCTGCGTCGGCTTCGGGTGCAGCGCCGGCCGGGCGTCGTCGCCGCGCGGGTCTTCGCCGTTCTGGTCGAACTCGCTGGTCACGACGCCGGCCGTGCGCAGGTCCGTGAGGTGCATCGGCCCGTAGCCGGCGGCGGTGCTGGGCGTGCCCGCGTTGTAGTCCCAGCGGGACTCCAGGTACGAGACGCCGAGCAGCACATCGAGCGGCACGCCGAATTCCTGCGCGGCGCTCACGAAGTCCTGCTGGCGCTGTTGGTTCGCCGGTTGGGCTTGAGCGGGTGCCGACGTCGCCAACGCGACCGCCAGCAACCCCGCCCCGCCCGCGACGGCCAGCCGCCGCGCAACGGAGTGGAACATCGGTGGGACCCCCAGGTGTCGGTGCTTTTCCGGCAAAACTTAACCAGAAACCGCGGCTCCCCGTAAGCCTCCGCGACGCCGCTTTCGCCCAGCGGTCGTCAGCGGCCGATCACGAGCATGAGGGAGCCGTCGAACGCGGGTTGGTCCTTGAGCGCGTGGTGTTTGGCGGCCCAGGCCGTCTCGGCGAGGTAATCCTTTTGACGACGAAACTCCGCGCTCGCTGCGTCTGCTCCGCGCCTGGCGGGGTCATGGCGTGCCGCCTCGCCGCCGACATGTGCTGCCGCCGCGCCCCACCCGTCGAGCTATCCCCAGGCTTTGGGGTTGTGGACAACCTCCGCTTCCCGACCTGCTCAGGCCCTTTTCGTCGGTGGTGGCCGATCTGCGACCCGCATTCGTTCAGCGGTCGTCAGCGGCCGATCACGAGCATGAGGGAGCCGTCGAACGCGGGTTGGTCCTTGAGCGCTTGGTGTTTGGCGGCCCAGGTCCCGTCCGCGAGATCCCGGGTGAGCTTCCGCGCGAAGCGCTTCACGGCCGCCTCGTCGACAAAGCTCCGCATCTGCTGCGTCTCCTTCGCGCCTGGCGGGGTCATGGCGTGCCGCCTCGCCGCCGACTTGTGCTGCCGCCGCGCCTCACCCGTCGAGCTATCCCCACGCTTTGGGGTTCTGGACAACCTCCGCTTCCCGACCTGCTCAGGCCCTTTTCGTCGGTGTTGGCCGATAAAATGGGACGGGGACGCCCCCTTGGGAGGGCGGGGGTTTTGCCCCGCGTGGCCGTTGGTCGGGCGACATGCGGGTTACGTCGCCCGACGGCGGCTCTTGTCAGCCGCAGTGGGATAGCCGGTTCAACCGGGGGCTGGCGGTTGGGAGCATGGAAACCGTCGCCATCGCCGCGTCGAAGCTGTTGTCCGCGAACGGAAGATCCTCCGCCGTCGCGTCCACCGCGGGCCGGTCCGCGGGCCGCAACGCCCGCATCGACGCGGACGGCTCCACCGCGGTCACTCGGCGGTCGACCGGCTCGTACGACCCCGCGCCGGCCCCGACGTTCAGCACGGTCTTCGCGTCCCCGAGCGCTTTGTCGACCGCCGCGGCGATGCGGGGGTCGGGGCTGCGGTAGCCGGTGTAGACCTTGCCGATCTCGGCGTAGTCCGCGTCGCCCGCGCTGCCGTCGGCCATCCTGCTGCTCACCCGCCGCGAGCCTAGCGATCTTCGGCTGTGCTCAGGCGGTATTCGTCCAGAAGCCCGAAAAACACGTCCAGCGGGTCCTCGGTGCCGGCGTGCCTCTCGATCGCCGCGGCCCAACCCAGCGACATCGACCAGCCGGTCCGCCCGCGCACCCACTCCGCGAACGGTCCCACCGGCTGCATCACGAACTCCTTTTCCACCCCGTGCACGTCCAGCGCCGCCCCATACCCGGCGAGGTAGGTCTGCAGCTCCCGCAACGACCCCTTCGGCACCCACATCCTCGGCCGCAGCCGGACCTGGTCGAGTAAGTCCTGCACGTCCCGGCACTCTTCGAGCAACCGCCCGCCGCCGTAGGAAAGTTCCCGGACGAGCGCCCGCACCCGGTTCCGGATCTCGTCCCGGATGACACGGACCTCGGCGAGGGTTTTGCCAGCCGGATCCTCGAGTTCCCAGTCGCGGTACGTCTTGCCGGGGAACACGGGGCAGGCGTCGCCGCAGCCCATGGTGATGACGAGGTCCGACGCTTCCACGGCGTCGATGGTGAGGATCTACGGCGTTTCCGCGGCGAGGTCGATGCCGGCCTCGGCCATCGCTTCGACCACGGCGGGGTTGAGGGCGTCGGCCGGTGCGGACCCGGCCGAGCGGACCTCGACGAGGTCGCCGCCGAGGCGCGCGAGGAACGCGGAGGCCATCTGCGACCGGCCCGCGTTGTGTACGCAGACGAACAGCACGGACCGGGTCACGGGCGAGCCTCCTGGAGTGTGCGGGGAACGCCGAACAGCAGCGCGACGAGCCCGAGGCCGACGGCGGCGCCGACGACCTGGGCGGCAACGAACGGACCGACCGAACCGGGCGAGATCCCGGCGAACGTGTGGTGAAGGCGCGTCCGACGGTCACCGTCGGGTCCGCGAACGAGGTGGACGAGGTGAACCAATAGGCGGCGCCGATGAACGACGCCACCGCCACCGGTGCGTGGTGTCCGCGTCCGGTGCGGTCGAGCCCGAAGAGCAGCACGAGCAGTCCCGCCGTCGCCACCACCTCGCCGAGCCACAGGTTTCCGGCGGCGCGGTCGTGACCGGACCACTGCGCGAGCGGGCGGGCGAAGATCGCGTTCGCCAGGACCGCGCCACCGATGCCGCCGGCGAATTGCGCGGGCACGTAGACGGCGAGATCGCGCAACGCGAACTCCTCACGACGGGTGAACCAGGCCGCCAGCGAGACCATCGGGTTGAAATGCGCCCCGGACACCGGCCCACAACACGATCAGCGCACCCAGCCCGAAAACGGTGGCCAGCGAGTTCGCCAGTAGCTGCACACCGACGTCGCGCGGCAGCTCGGCGGCCTGGGCGCCGGAGCCGACGACCACTGCCACCAGCGACACCGTCCCCACGGCCTCGGCGGCGGCCCGGCGGGCAAGCGACGTGGTCACCTTTGCGGCACGCGCAAAACAGCCGCGAGCCGCTCCATTGTGGACGGAAGCGCCCAGTAGTACACCCACGTCCCCCGGCGCTCGCAGTCGATCAAACCGGCCTGGCGCAACAGTTTCAGGTGGTGCGAGATCGTCGGCTGCGCGAGGTCGAAGGCCGGCGTCAGCTCGCACACGCACATCTCGCCGCCCTCGCGGGAGGCGATCATCGACAGCAGCCGCAGCCGCACCGGATCGCCCAGGGCCTTGAACACCCGGGCCAGCTCGGCGGCCTCAGCTTCGGCCAACGGCGCGGCGCTCAGCCCCGCGCAGCACCCCTCGCGCTGGTCGAGCAACTCCTGTATCGACATGATTCTATATTGACGTTCGCCGATCCAAGGCGCAAGGTTGTTTCCACAAACGTCGATACAAGCTGATCCAGCCAGGAGAAGCACAATGACCGACCTGCGTGAAACCGTGCGCCAGCGCTACGCCGCGGCCGCTCTCGAAGTCACCTCGGGCGGCACTGCGTGCTGCGGCCCGGCACCGGCCGAAGTCGACTTCGGCTCTGCCCTCTACGCCGCCGGCGAACGCGCCGAGCTGCCCGCCGACGCCATCGCCGCCTCCCTGGGCTGCGGCAACCCGACTGCCGTCGCCGATCTGCACCCCGGCGAGCACGTGCTGGATCTCGGCTCCGGCGGCGGCATCGACGTGCTGCTGTCCGCCCGCCGCGTCGGCCCCACCGGCAAGGCCTACGGGCTGGACATGACCGACGAGATGCTGGCGTTGGCCACCGCCAACGCCACCAAAGCCGGAGCCACGAACGTCGAGTTCCTGCGCGGCGCGATCGAAGCCATCCCGCTGCCCGCGGGCTCCGTCGACGTCGTCATCTCCAACTGCGTGATCAACCTGTCCACCGACAAACCCGCCGTCTTCGCGGAAACCTTCCGCGTCCTCAAGCCCGGCGGGCGGATCGGGGTCTCCGACGTCGTCGCCGACGACACCCTCACCCCGGCCCAGCGCGCCGAACGCGGCGACTACGTCGGCTGCATCGCGGGCGCCCTGTCCTTCGCCGAATACCGCGCCGGCCTCGAGACGGCCGGCTTTACCGACGTCCAGCTCACCCCCACTCACCCCGTCGCCGACGGCATGCACTCCGCGATCGTCCGCGCCACCAAACCCGCCTGACCGACCGGGCTGGCATCGTCGCGCGGGTGAACCCGAACGTCGTCGGCCAGGCCGTGGGCCTGTTCGCCGTGACCAACGTCGACGACATTCTCGTGCTGGCCCTGTTCTTCGCCCGCGGCGCCGGCCGGCCCGGCGCGACCCGGGCCGTCGTGACCGGCCAGTACCTCGGGTTCGCGGCGATCCTCGCCGTCGCCGTGGCGGCCGCGTTCGGGGTGAAGTTCCTGCCGGCCGGCTTCGTCCCGTACCTCGGCCTGCTGCCGATCGCCCTGGGGATCCGCGCCGCCGTCCAGGCCTGGCGCCACCGCGGCGACGACGGCGAACCCACCCGGTCCGGCGGCCCGCGGACCCTCGAAGTCGCCGCCGTCGCGCTCGCCAACGGCGGCGACAACATCGGCGTCTACGTCCCCGTTTTCGCCACCGCCGGCCCGGGCGGCACGAGCGTCTACGTCGTCGTGTTCCTCGTGCTGGTCGCCGCCTGGCTCGCCGCCGGCCGCCACCTCGCCGCGCGCCCCGCCGTCGCGCGGGCGCTCGCGCGCTGGGGCCACGTCGCCCTGCCCGTCGTGTTGATCGCCCTCGGCCTGCTCATCCTGACCGACGGCGCCTGGTGACGGGGTCCGAAACGCTCGTGGAACAAAACCCCCGGTCAGCCCGCTTCGTCGAGGATTCCCCCACGTCAGATGGACCCTCCTTGCAATGCTGGCACTCCCGTGGCTAGAGTGCTAATCGAACGGCCCGAACACGCCCGGCACCCGCGACGGCGGGGGTGGTAGGAGCCGTAAGTCATCCTGCCGACGCTTTCGACGACCGTGGAGGTCAACCCGGTGAGCGTGAACATCAAGCCGCTCGAGGACAAGATCGTTGTCCAGACGAGCGAGGCCGAGGAGACGACCGCTTCCGGCCTCGTCATCCCCGACACCGCCAAGGAAAAGCCCCAGGAGGGCAAGGTTCTGGCCGTGGGCCCGGGCCGGATCGACGACAAGGGCAACCGCGTGCCGCTCGACGTGGCCGTGGGCGACGTCGTGATCTACTCCAAGTACGGCGGTACCGAGGTCAAGTACAACGGCGAGGACTACCTCATCCTCTCCGCCCGCGACGTGCTGGCCGTCATCAACTGACGTCCGCTCGCAGCGCATGACGCCCCGGGCCCCGCACAAGCCGGGGGACGGGGCGTTCTTGCGTTCAAAAACCCCTGAAAGGTAAGCGGAACACGCTATGCCCAAGCAGATCAGTTTCGACGAGGACGCTCGTCGCGCGCTCGAGCGCGGGGTGAACAAGCTCGCCGACGCCGTCAAGGTGACCCTCGGCCCGCGTGGTCGCCACGTCGTTCTGGACAAGAAGTTCGGCGGCCCGACCATCACCCTCGACGGCGTGACCGTCGCCCGTGAGATCGAGCTCGACGACCCGTTCGAGAACCTCGGCGCGCAGCTGGCCAAGAACGTGGCCACGAAGACCAACGACGTCGCCGGTGACGGCACGACCACCGCCACGGTGCTGGCCCAGTCGCTGGTCAAGCACGGCCTGCGCAACGTCGCCGCCGGTGCCAACCCGACCTCGGTCGGCAAGGGCATCGAGGCCGCGGCCGAGAAGGTCATCGAGGTCCTCAAGTCCAGGGCCACCCCGGTCAAGGGCCGCGAGAACATCGCGCAGGTCGGCACCGTCACCTCCCGCGACGCCACGATCGGCCAGCTGCTCGGCGAGGCCGTCGAGCGCGTGGGCGAGGACGGCGTGATCACCATCGAGGAGTCGTCGACCCTGGCGACCGAGCTCGTGATCACCGAGGGCGTGCAGTTCGACAAGGGCTTCCTGTCGGCGCACTTCGCCACCAACCCCGAGGACCAGAAGGCGATCCTCGAGGACGCCTACATCCTGCTGTCCCGCGAGAAGATCTCGGCGCTGGCCGACCTGCTCCCGGTGCTGGAGAAGGTCGTCGAGGCCAAGAAGCCGCTGCTGATCATCGCCGAGGACGTCGACGGCGAGGCGCTGTCCACCCTCGTGGTGAACTCGCTGCGCAAGACGATCACGGCCGTCGCGGTCAAGGCGCCGTTCTTCGGCGACCGCCGCAAGGCGTTCCTGGACGACCTCGCGTTCGTCACCGGCGGCGAGGTCGTCTCCGCCGAGATCGGCGTGAAGCTCTCGGAGATCGACCTCAGCTCGCTGGGTCGCGCTCGCCGGATCGTCGTCACCAAGGACGACACCACGATCGTCGACGGCGGCGGCTCCAAGGACGCCATCGCCGGCCGCATCGCGCAGATCCGCAAGGAGATCGAGACCACCGACTCCGACTGGGACCGCGAGAAGCTGCAGGAGCGGCTCGCGAAGCTCGGCGGCGGCGTGGCCGTGATCAAGGTCGGCGCGGCCACCGAGACCGAGCTCAACGAGCGCAAGCACCGCATCGAAGACGCCGTGGCGTCGACGAAGGCGGCCGTCGAGGAGGGCATCCTCCCCGGTGGCGGCTCGGCGCTGGTCCACGCGGTCAAGGAATTGGCAGGGCTTGAGTCCGAGTTCTCCGGTGACGAGGCCACGGGCGTTCGCATCGTCCGTGACGCGCTCACCGCCCCGCTGTTCTGGATCGCGAGCAACGCGGGCCACGAGGGCGCGGTCATCGTGAACAAGGTCCAGGAGCAGAGCTGGGGCCAGGGCTTCAACGCCGCCACCGGCGAGCTCACCGACCTGATCGCGGCGGGCATCGTCGACCCGGTCAAGGTGACCCGCTCCGCGGTCGCCAACGCCGCGTCCATCGCCCGGCTCGTGCTCACCACGGAGAGCTCCGTGGTCGAGAAGCCGGTCGACGAGGAACCCGACGCCGGCCACGGCCACGGTCACTCGCACTAGTTCCACCAGCACGCCGAACCGGGGCGGTACTCCCTTCGAGGGGGTGCCGCCCCGGTTTCGTCCGGCAGGCCGGGCCTGGGCTCAGGCCGCCCAGCCGCCGTCCACATTGGTCGCCGTCCCGGTCACGAACTCGCCGTCCGGCCCCATCAGGAACGCCACCGCGCCCGCGATCTCGGCCGGCCGCGCGTAGGACCCGCGGGTGATGTGCGGCAGCTGCGCGGACGCGAACGTCGCGTCCTCGGGGTTCATGTCCGTGTCGGTCGAACCGACGTTGACCAGGGTCACGTTGATCCCGCGGTCCGCCAGATCACGCGCGAGCGCCCGGGTGAGCCCGACGAGCGCGCTCTTGGAACGGCACGCGGTCGGCGAGGGAGCTGCCCATCGACACCACCCGGCCACCACGCGACATGTGCCGGATCGCTGCCTGGGTCGTCACGATCACCGACCGCACGTTCACGCCCAGCAGGTGGTCGATGTCGTCGAGTGCCAGCTGGTCGATCGACCCGGTCACCAGCACGCCCGCGTTGTTGACCAGGATGTCCAGCCCGCCCAGCTCCTCGGCGACCCGGTCGACGGCGGCTGTCACAGCCACGGCGTCCACCGCGTCCGCCTGCACGGCCATCGCGCGCCGCCCCATCTCCTGAAGCGCGGCGACGAGCTTCTCCGCCTTGTCGCGCGACCGCTCGTACGTGATCGCGACGTCCGCACCTTCCGCCGCGAGGCGTCTGGCGATCGCTTCCCCGATGCCGCGGCTGCCGCCCGTCACGAGCGCGACTTTGCCGTCCAACGTTCCCATGTCTTCCCCTCCCCGGATTTCGCTCCACGGCCATCTGAAACGAGAAAGACGCCCGGGGGCAAGGAACGTCGGGCCGAGCGAGGGCGAACACGCTAGTGCCCGTGCCGATGTTGCCCATACTGTGGGAAATTTTCACTCCTGTCGCGCGCTCAAGGAAGCTGCCGTGAACCTCGACAACTCATTGCACCTGGACGGCGCCCGTGCGGCCTGCGAGGTCAGTACGAACGTCGAGCTCTATCGGGATCGCTTGGTTCACTTGGGTTTCGACCCCGCGGGCACCGACTGCTTCGTGCGCTGGCTGTCCGCAACCGGCGGCGTCCGGCGCACGCACGCGAACTTCGCGCGTCACCTCGAGGAAATGCTGCTGCAGAGCGCTCGTCGCGCCCGGTGCCGTGGGAGGACGCGCTGGAGGTCTTCCTGAGCCGCGTCGAAGGCAGCCGCCTGAGCTGGTTCCGCTACGGCTCCGGCGCCCTGGCCGTGCGCGGGATCGACGTCGACCCCGGCGATCTCGACTTCTCCGTCGACGACGCCCACCTCGCCGGCGAACTCTTCGAAGACCTGCTCGTCGAGCCCGTCTCCGAGTTCACGGGCTGGGTCGCCGACCGCGGCGGGCGGGCGTTCGCGGGGTGTGTCGTCGAATGGATCGCCGGCGTCCACGACACGGGCGAACCCCACGAGCAGAGCCGCACCGGCCGCCTCGACCACGTGCGCTGGCGCGGCCACGACGTGCCGGTCGCGCCGCTCGGCCTGCAGCTCGCCGTCAGCCGGCGCCGCGGCCTGGCCGATCGCGTGGGGAAGATCCTGGCGGCCGGTTTTCCCAGCGTCGTCCAGTAGTCGTCGAGTAGTCTCAGTGTGACTACTGGAGGCGCCGATGACTTCGGGAACGCGAGAGCTGTCCGTCACGGCCTACGTAATGCTCGGCATGGTCGCCCAGCTCGGCGTGACCACGCCGTACGCGGTGAAGCAGGCGTTGCGCCGCTCAATCGGGCAGTACTGGCCCATTCCGCACGCGCAGCTGTACGCGATTTCCGGCCAGCTGCAGGAACAAGGCCTGCTCGAAGGCGACCAAGAGAGCTCCGGCCGCCGCCGCAAGACCTATTACGTCACTGGAGCCGGCCGCCGCGCGTTGCGGCAGTGGCTGAGCCGCCCCGGCGCCGAGCCGGCCGAGATCCGCAGTGTGGCCTGGCTCAAGCTCGCCTTCAGTGACCTGGGCGACCCCGAGAGTCTTTCGTAGCTCGCGGTCGAACAGGTCGAGCAGAACCGCAGCCGTATCGCCCGCCACGGCGCCGCCGCCGCGTCCGACCTTGCCACGCAGCTGGGTCTCGAGCCGGACCGCGCCGCCCTCCGGTTCTGGACCGGTCTGGCGGCGCGGCCCCGGTGGCGCGGGCCGGTTACGCCGTGAAGCCGCCGTCGACGGTGATCGCGGTGCCGGTCAGGTAGCGGCCGTCCGGGCCCGCCACGTGGGACACGGTCGCGGCGACGTCCGCCGCGTCCGCGTAGTGGCCCAGTGCGATGTGCGGCACCTGGGCGGCGGAAGCGGGACCGTCGGCCGGGTTCATGTCGGTGTTCGTCGAGCCCGGGTGGACGACGGTGGCGGTGATGCCCCGCGGCCCGAGGTCGCGCGCCAGGCCGCGCGTGAAGCCGATCAGCGCCGCCTTGCTCGCCGAGTACAGGCTCATGCCCGCGAAAGGCACGCGTTCGGCCAGGTCGCTGCCGATCGAGACCACGCGGCCGCCGCGAGGGAGGTGCTTCAGCGCCGCCTGCGTGGCGACGAGCACGGCGCGCACGTTCACGGCGAGCGTGCGGTCGATGTCATCGAGCGAGAGCTCGTCGAGTGGCGCCGCGATGGAGATGCCGGCGTTGTTGACCAGGATGTCGAGCCCGCCGAGCTCCTCGGCGACGTGGTCGACGGCCGAGGTCACCGCCGCCGCGTCCGCGGAGTCGGCCTGCAACGCGAGGCCGCGCCGGCCCAGCTCCTCGATCCCGGCGACCACCTTGGCCGCCTTGTCCGCTGAGCGTTCGTACGTTATCGCGACGTCGGCGCCGTCCTCGGCCAGCCGCTTCGCGATCGCCGCGCCGATGCCCCGGCTACCGCCGGTGACCAGTGCGACCTTGCCGTCAAGCGATCCCATGTGAAAGCCTTTCTGTATCGATGGATACATAAAAGAGCCTGTACCGTGGGCTCGTCAAGTTTTTCTGTATCGCTCACTAAAGAAGGTGGTCCATGTCACCGCGAGGCCGGCCCCGCGCCTTCGACCGAGAGCACGCCCTCACCCAGGCGATGTTCGTGTTCTGGGAGCGCGGCTACGAGGGCACGTCGCTGGCCGACCTGACCGGCGCCATGGGCATCAACCCGCCGAGCCTGTACGCGGCCTTCGGCGGCAAGGAGGCGCTGTTCCGCGAAGCGGTGGAGCGCTACGGGGAGACGTACGGCAGCCACACACCCCGCGCGCTGCGCGAAGAGTCGACGGCGCGCGCGGCGATCGAGGCGATGCTTCGCGACAACGCCCGCTCGTACGTGGACCCCGCACACCCATCGGGCTGCATGGTCGTGCTCGCCGCCACGAACTGCTCGCCCGCGAACGGGGGCGTCTGCGCTCACCTCAGGGCGCAGCGCGAAGAGGTGCGTGACCTGGTCCGCGCCCGCCTGCGGCGTGGCGTCAAGGAGGGTGATCTCGCCGAATCCGTCGACATCGAAGCGCTCGGCGCGTACTACGCCACGATCCTGTTCGGCCTCTCGATGCAGGCCCGCGACGGCGTCGACCTGGCCGGGCTCACCGCGATCATCGACGCGGCGATGCTGTGCTGGCCCGGCACGGACCGGGAAAACGTGGCAGGGGCGGCGTCCGAAGTGGACACCGCCCCTGTCGCGAGTTCGTGAGCGCGCTCAGCCGCCGGACATGCTCAGCGCTCGTTTGTCCTGCTTGATCAGGTTCTCCCGCTCGGACTCCGACAGTCCGCCCCAGATCCCGTAGGGCTCGTGCACGGCCAGTGCGTGCCGCCGGCACATGTCCAGCACTGGGCAGGCCAGGCAGACCGCCTTCGCCCTGGCCTCGCGGCGCGCCCTAGCCGGCCCCCGCTCGCCGTCCGGGTGAAAGAACGCCGCGCTGTCCATCCCCCGACACGACCCCTCCAGCTGCCAGTCCCACATATCTGCGTTGGGACCGGGGAGCCTGCGCGTGTCTGCCATCCTGACCGCCTCCGTCATCCGGTCGATGCCATTAGCTGCTCTGCTGTGGTGCCGATACTCCATTCGGTGCAACGGCGGTAACGTTAGAAGCGCGCCAATAGTTGTTCAAGGGCTTCGGGATGATTCAGCCGTTAGGCATCCCCCGGAATGGTGAGCAGGGGTTTTGGCTCCGGTTGCCGTGACTGTCGCGGGCCTGGATATTGGCCGGGTGGGATCCGGAGCGCGTGAAGGAGAACCCACCCTGCCGGTGGCCTCGGTCGCTCGCCGGCTCGGGGTCGCCCCGTCGACCCTCCGTACCTGGGACCGCCGCTACGGGCTGGGCCCCAGCCGGCACACCGACGGCAGGCACCGCCGCTACGGCAGCTCCGACATCGACCGCCTCGAGCTCATGCAGCGCGCCCTCCTCCGCGGCGCCTCGACGGCCGAGGCCGCCCGCTACGCGCTGCAGCAGATGCCGCGCACGGAGATCGTCCCGCCCGCCGACGAACCCGCGACGCCGGCGCACGCCGCGCCGGCCGACGGTGAGGTCCCGTCGCGCCTGGCCCGCCGCCTGAGCACGGCCGCGCTGGCCATGGACGTCGGCGCCGTGCAGCGCATGCTCGCCGAGGCCCTCGACGAGCTCGGCGTGCTCGCCGCGTGGGCGGGGGTGGTCGAGCCGGTGCTCACGGCGCTCGGCGCGCGCTGGCGCGGGGTCAGCGCAGGCGCCGAGGTCGAGTACCTGCTGGCCGAATGCGTCTACGCGGCGCTCGTGCGCGCGACGCCCGTCCTCGACGTGCCCCGCAACCTGCGTCCGGTGCTGCTCGCCTGCGTGCCGGAGGAACGCGACACCATGCCCGTCTACGCGCTCGCGGCCGCCCTGGCCGGGCGGCGGATCGGCGCGCAGCTGTTCGGCGTGCCGCTGCCCGCGGAGGTCCTGGCGGTGGCCGTGCGACGCAGCGCGCCCGCCGCGGTGGTGCTGTGGGCGCACCGGCGTGCGGTGGCGGACCCGCGGCTGTTCGCGCGCGTGTCCCGCGGCCGCCAGCGCAGCCGGCTGTTCGCGTGCGGGCCCGGCTGGGACGTCGCCACGCTGCCCGACAAGGTCGAGCTGCTCGCCGACCTGCCGGCCGCCGCGGGCCGCGTCGAGCACGTTCTTGTCGGGGCGGGGCGCTAGAAAGGTCCCGTGCCCCGAAGCTTCCTCGCCGAGCTCGCGTTCGGCGATCTCGTGCCGCCGCCGGTGCCCGTCACCGCGCCGCGCTCCGCCGCGCCCCGGCAGCGGCTGCTGGCCGCCGTCGTGCTCGGCGCCCAGGGCCGCTACGCCGCCGCGGCCACGGCGCTGGCCGATCTGCGCCGGGGCGCCGACCCCGTGGTGGCCTCACTGGCCGCGACCACACTGGCGTCGCACCGGCGTCAGCTCGGCGGGCACGTCGCCGCGCGGGCGCTGGACGGGGAGGCGCTGGTGGCCCTGGACGGTGCCGGCGGGCAGACGGACCCGGACGGCCTCGACGCGGCCGGCGCGCAAGCCGATGCCCTGCTCGGCCTGGCCGCCGACAACCTCGCCCTGGGCCGGCTCGCCGCCGCCCGGCGCCTGGCCGCCGGCGCGGCGGAGGCCGACGACCGCTGGCGCGCGACCGTCCGCGGCGGCTGGGTCGGCGCCGAGATCGCGCTCGCCGCCGGCCGTCCGCGGGAAGCGCTCGCGCCTGCGCGGCGAGCTGCGGAAGCTGCGCGAGTGCGCGGCTCGCGCCGGCACGTCGTCAAATCCGACATCGTGCTCGGAGTCGCACTCGCGACGGCCGGGGAACCGGACCAACGCGCTACTGCACTCGACGTCGTCACAAATGCCGCCATGACCGCCGAGAAATACGAACTCTATTCACTTATTTGGGTGGCGACACGCGTGGCGGCCGATCTGGACCCCGGACACGCCGAGAAGTATCGATTCAGAAGCCGCGAAGTGTTGCACGCAGTGTTACGACACGCAGATCCTTGCGTGATGCGGATCGCAGAGGATTCACCGTGGGTACCTCGGGAGCCCGGTTGAGCCCTCTGGAAACGCCGTTCCGGCATCCGGGCTAAGAAACTTCAAAAAAAGCCACCGGATCGTGTCAAGGTTCGGGCTAAAGCGTCCGATAGGGGAAGTGGAATGTCACCCGGCTGCAGGAAGGAAACCCCGTGACGACGGTCTTGATCTGCGACGACCGACGCAGTGTCCGCGAAGGGCTCACCCGTGTGATGTCCGCGGTCCCAGGGGTCAGTCGCATCGACTGCGTAGCGCACGGTGACGAGCTGCTGGCCCGGTACACCCGTCAGCCGGTCGACGTCGTGCTGGTCGGGACGCAGCGCGCGGTCCCGACGGGCGTCGAAGCCACGCGGCGGCTCGTCTCCGCGAACCCCCAGGCGAACGTCATCGTCTTCGGTGCCCCCGACGACGCCGGCAGCATCGCCGCCGCCATCGCCGGCGGTGCCCGTGGCTACCTCCGCTGGGACGCCTCGCGCCCCGAGCTGGTCGCCGCACTGGCCCACACGCTCGCCAGCACCTCCGTGCCGGCGCCGCGCCAGCCGTCGGACCCCGGCGTGCAGCTCACCGAGCGCGAGCTGCAGGTGCTGCGCGGCATGAGCCAGGGCAAGAGCAACGGCCAGATCGGCCGTGAGCTGTACCTGTCCGAGGACACGGTGAAGACGCACGCGCGGCGGCTGTTCCGCAAGCTCGGCGTCCGCGACCGCGCCCAGGCCGTGGCCCACGGTTTCCGCCGTGGCCTCGTTTCCTGAAGCCGCATAACCGCCAAACCACGCTCCGCGTGACAGGTTGTCCGTTCTGACGCCACGGTGACGACGGGCCAGGGTTGCCGCCCTGGCCCGTACCTGTGTCCTCGGTCCCGGCTCTCCGGCCAGGACCTGTGGCATCGATATCAGATGTGTCACCTGTCACGTTCGTCGCCTTCGTCCCCACCGCTCGGGCAGGCTCCCAGCCGGCGCCACCCTCCCGGGCAGCAAGCCGTATCCCGCAGGTCAGCCGCTCGTTGGTCCTCTGATCGACGTGTGCGGTGCGGCCGGGTCCACGACGCGGCTCGCCGGTGACCACCTCTGGCGGTTGTCGGAGAGGTCGCCGACGGTACGGTAACTGTCACCGGCGGGCGGGAAACGATGACCACGCGCCGGATTCTTTGCACGCCTACACGTAACACTGGGACTGTTGTCTGCGATGGCCAATGTGGGGGATGGACTGGATGAGCCGGTCGCCGCTGCCGTAGAGGGAGATCCTCAGGCGGTGGACCGGCTACTGGCGGCCATCCGCCCCCTGGTAGTGCGGTATTGCCGTGCTCGGGTTGGCAGGCAGGAGCGTTCGTTCGCTTCGGCAGACGATGTTGCGCAGGAGGTGTGTCTCGCGGTGCTCACGGCATTGCCTTCGTACCGTGAACAGGGCCGCCCGTTCCTGGCTTTCGTCTACGGGATCGCCCAGCACAAGGTGGCCGACGCGCACCGCGCGGCGGCCCGCAACCGGGCTGAACCAGTGGCCGAGGTCCCCGACGAGGTCGAGGTCGGGGTCGGCCCGGAACAGCGCGCGTTGCAGGGTGAGCTGAACGAGCGGATGGCACAGCTGCTGCAGGTGCTCCCCGACAAACAGCGCGAGATCGTCGTGCTGCGTGTCGTGGTGGGCTTGTCGGCGGAAGAGACCGCGGAGGCCGTCGGGTCGACCCCGGGTGCCGTTCGAGTGGCCCAGCACCGAGCGCTTGCTCGCCTGCGTAAGGTGCTCGCCGCCGAGGAGGTGATCTGAGTGACCGATCACGACGACGATCGTGACCTGTCGCCGTCCGCGTTCACGAGCGGCATGACGGCCTACGACCCGGAAGCCGACGGTGACCTCACGGCCATCCAGGCCGACGACGCACTGCTCGACGCGCTCGGAGGCACGGACCCGGCCATCGCCGACGGGCTCGGCGACCAGGAGCTCAACGCGCTGCTGCTGGCCTGGCGCCGCGACATCGACAGCGAGCCGCTGGCCGAGCTGGTCGACGTCGACACCGCCGTCACCACCGTGAAGACGGCTTCGCTGGCTCGCAAACGCGCCGACCGCAGCCGCCGGCGCCGCATCCTGGTGCCGGTCGCCGCCGCGTGCGCCGCGGTGGCCATCGCGTTCGCCGGCACCGGCCTCGCCGCCCGCGACGCCCAGCCCGGCGACACGCTGTGGGGCCTGACCAAGGTCCTCTACACCGACCACGCCCACTCGGTCGAAGCCGCCGCCGCGGCGAAGCTCGACCTCGAGAAGGCCAACCTCGCCCTGGCCGACAACCGCCTCGCCGACGCCCGCAAAGCCCTCGACGACGCGCAGGCCGCCTTGAACCAGGTCACCGACGACGAGAACCGCGACCAGCTGCTCGAGCAGCACCGCCAGCTCGCCGCCCAGCTCGGTGGCCCGGTCACCCCCACCACGGGGGGCCAGAACTCGTCGAACAACCCGTCCACGCCGCCGCCGGTCAACAACCCGGCCAACACGGCGTCGCAGCAGTCGAGCGGCCAGCCGACGTCCCTGCCCGGCACCGGCAGCGGCAGCACCAACCCGCCGGACACGAGCAGCGTCACCCAGCCGCCGCCGCCTCCGCCGCCGCCGGACACCACCACCGTCACGCCGCCGCCGTCCACCACGCCCACCGATGTCACGGGCAACGACCCCGGCAGCGGCGGCGGTAGCCCGCGCAACGAGTCCAACGAGTCCTCGGAAAGCGGGGGCGTCGGCGGGCAGAACATCTCGCCGGAGAACCCGTAGGACCTCGCTTCGAAAACGCCCTGGCTCCGGCCGGGGCGTTTTTTCGTGCGCGGGTGTTGTCGGCTGAGTGCGGCGGCCGGTTGTCCACAGGGGTGCCGAGTTGTGGACAACTTCGCCTCGGGCATGGCGTGAACAGCGGTTTTGTCGGAGGTGGCCGATAGACTGGGCTGGGGATGGCCCCCTGGGGAGGGTGGGGTCCGCCTTGCCGCCCGCGTCTGGTCAGCAACCCGAGCCCCCACCTGCAGCGGCAAGCCCGAGAACCGCAAACGGCCCCGGCGATCCGAAGATCACCAGGGCAGTTCGGCCCACCCCACCGAGACGAAAACGGCCCTGGTGAGCAGTCTCACCAGGGCCGTTCAACCGTAAAACTCAGTACGCGCTCTCGTTCGCCGTCACGCCGTCGGCGAAGCCGCGGCAGTAGTCCCAGCTCACGTAGTCGCCGGGGTTCGGGTCGAAGGCCGGCTCGTGGGGGCGCATGCGGCCGTCCGCGAGGAGCTGTTCGAGGCTGGCGCGCAGGAGGTGCCAGTCGTGATAGTGGGGTTCGTCGCATTCGCCGCAGTCCACGACGATGCCGCGGACGCCGCGGGGCTCCAGGAGGGCCTGGTACACAGCCAGGTCGGAGAGGTCGGCCAGCAGCTCGGTGCGTTCGTCCGGGCTGATGGGCTCGTCCAGCTGGTCTTCGGGATCGAGGAACGCCCGGGCCGGATCGTCCGGGTCGTCCGCGAAGGGGTCGGGGGGCAACACGTCGTGCGGCACGGCGTGCACGGTACCCGCCGTGTGGCGCCCGTCCCCACCCGCCCGGGTCAGGGGCGGAGCCCGGATATCATGAGGGGAAGGCTCAGCCAGCCCCTCGGCCAGATCGCTCACCCCCGCCAGGAAGGCCCTTCGCCCGCTATGACCAGCGAAAGCATCACCGCCCCCGTGCCCAGCAAGTTCGCGATGCTGGGCCTGACCTTCGACGACGTGCTGCTGCTGCCGGCCGAATCCGACGTGGTGCCCAGCGGGGTCGACACCAGTACCCGCCTCACGCGCAACATCACCCTCAACGTCCCCCTGGTCTCCGCCGCCATGGACACCGTCACCGAAGCCCGCATGGCGATCGCCATGGCACGCCAGGGCGGCATCGGCGTGCTGCAGCGCAACCTGCCGATCGACGAACAGGCCGCCGCCGTCGAGGTGGTGAAGCGGTCCGAGGCCGGCATGGTCACCGACCCGGTCACCTGCTCGCCCGACGACACGCTGGCCGAGGTCGACGCCCTCTGCGCCCGCTTCCGCATCTCCGGCGTCCCGGTCACGGACGCGTCCGGCTCGCTCGTGGGCATCATCACCAACCGCGACATGCGGTTCGAGGTGGACTACACCCGGCTGGTCAGCGAAGTCATGACGAAGGCGCCGCTGATCACCGCGCAGGTCGGCGTCACGGCCGACGCCGCGCTCGGCCTCCTGCGCCGGCACAAGATCGAGAAGCTGCCGATCGTCGACGGCGCGGGCAAGCTCCGCGGCCTGATCACGGTCAAGGACTTCGTGAAGACCGAGCAGTACCCCAACGCCACCAAGGACACCGACGGCCGCCTGATCGTCGGCGCGGCCGTGGGCGTCGGCGCCGACGGCCACAAGCGCGCGATGACGCTGGCCGAGGCCGGCGTCGACGTGCTGATGGTCGACACCGCCCACGGTCACTCCCGCGCCGTGGTCGAGACCGTGAAGCTGCTGAAGAAGGAGCTCGGCGACACCGTCGACATCGTCGGCGGCAACGTCGCCACGCGCGCGGGCGCGCAGGCGCTCGTCGACGCCGGCGTGGACGGCGTGAAGGTCGGCGTCGGGCCGGGCTCGATCTGCACGACGCGCATCGTCGCCGGTGTCGGCGTGCCGCAGATCTCCGCGATCTACGAGGCCGACCAGGCCTGCCGCCCGGCCGGCATCCCGGTGATCGGCGACGGCGGCATCCAGTACTCCGGCGACATCGCCAAGGCCATCGCGGCCGGCGCGTCCACCGTGATGCTGGGCAGCCTGCTCGCCGGCACCGCCGAGTCGCCCGGCGACCTGATCCTCGTCGGCGGCAAGCAGTTCAAGGTCTACCGCGGCATGGGTTCCCTCGGTGCGATGCAGTCGCGCGGCCAGGGCAAGTCGTACTCCAAGGACCGCTACGCGCAGGACGACGTGCTCAACGAGGACAAGCTCGTCCCCGAGGGCATCGAAGGGCGCATCCCGTTCCGCGGTCCGCTCGCGAACGTCGTGCACCAGCTCGTCGGCGGCCTGCGCGCGGGCATGGGCTACGCGGGCGCCGAGACGATCCCTCAGCTGCAGGAGGCACAGCTCGTCCGCATCACCGCGGCCGGGTTGAAGGAGAGCCACCCGCACGACATCACGATGACCGTCGAGGCCCCGAACTACTCCGCGCGGTAAGTCCGGCAAGCCCGGGGAGTCCGCCCGTTCGGATCTTCCCGACATCCCGCCCGTACCACCACGCTTCGAGCAGGTCGTTGATCTTCTCGAAGGGACGGGCGGGATGTCGGTATCACGACGGGTGGCGCCTCCGCGGCGCGCGTCTCGTTTTGACCCGGCGGGCATTTGTCCCCTCGCGGCGACGGCCGCGGTGCGGCTGAGTGGTGCGGTGAAAGCGGATCGTCTCGCCGAGTTGTTCGTGGTCGTCGTCGGCTTCGCCATGCCGGCGGCCGTCGGGGCCGGCGTCGTGGTTCAGGTGGCCGGGCCGTCGCACGTCGAGGCGGCCCACGTCGTGAGCTGCGACGAGGTGCGCGACCCCGACAACCCGCCCACGCGCTACGTTCTGCGGTTCCTGACGTCGGGCGGCGAGAACGTCGACATGCTGAGTGTGGATCCGGCGCTCGACACCCGCGTGGGCACGGCCGTGGAGCTCACGCGCTCGAACCGGTCCGGCGCGGTGCGCGAGGTGCGCCGAGGCGACGAAGTGGTCGGGGTGCGCTCGTCTTCGCTGATCGGGCCCGTGTGGGGTGGCCTGGTCGGGGTGATCGTGCTGGCCTACGCGGTGTTCCTCATGGTGCGGGGCGGGAAGCGGGCGCTGCCGGTGTCGCTCGCGGTGGGCCTGATTTCCGCGGTCGCGGGGGCCGTGGCGGGCGCGACGTTGTTCTGACCCGCCACAGCAGCACGGGCGTGGCCAGCATCAGCAGCCCGGCCAGGCCGATCGCTTCGCGCGTGCCGAGCCAGGCGCCGAGCGCGCCCCACGCCAGTGTCAGCGCGGCCCGCGTCGCCCCGGCGGTGATGCCCCAAGCCGACAGCACGCGCGCGGCGCGCGAGGTCTCCGTCTCCTGCAGCCGGTAGGTGGCCGAGACGGGGCTGAAGATGCCGATCGTGAGGATCAGCCCGAACTCGACGAGCATCACGAACCCCAGCCCGGCCGGCCCGTGCGGGGTGAACGCGAGCGCCACCGGCCAGATCACGCGCAGCGTCCCCGTCACCAGCAGCACGCGCTCGGGGCCGAAGCGCGCGGTGATCCGGCGCGACAGCCGCGAGCCGAGCAGCCCGCCGAGGCACGGCGCGCCGAACGCCAGCCCGTACTGCCACGCCGCGAACCCGAGCTCGCGCAGCAGCAGGATCGCGAGCAGCGGGGCCGTCGCCATGATCAGGCCGTTCACCAGCGTCGTGTTGAGGAACAGCGCGCGCAGCCGCGGGTGGCCGAGAATGTAGTGCCAGCCGTCGAGCACGTCCCTGGTCCGGACCGTCGCCGGGCGCGCGGTGGGCGGCGGCTCGGGCGTGCGGATGGCGCCGATCGCGAGCGCGGACAGCAGGTAACTGACGCTGTCGAGCACCACCGTCGCGAGTGGTCCGAACACGCCGATCAGCGCGCCGCCCGACGGCGGGCCGACGGCGGTGGCGGTCCACTGCGTGGTCTCGAACCGGCCGTTGGCGACGAGCAGGTCCTCGCCCGTCGCCAGGCCTTTGAGGTATGCGCCACTGGCCGCCGTGAACACGATGTTCGCGGCCGCCACGACCACCGACACGGCCACGAGCTGCCCGAACGTGAGCCCGCCGAACGCGTAGCCGAGTGGCAGGGTCAGCAGTGCGACGAACCGCACGGCGTCCATCGCCACCAGCACGGGCCGTTTGCGGCGGAACTCCACCCACGGCCCCAGCGGCACCGCGATCAGCGCGCCCACGGCCAGGCCCGCCGCGGCCAGCACCGAGACCTCTGTGGTGCTGCTGTGGAGCACCGTCACGGCGATGAACGGGAACGCGTCGAGCGCGAGGAAAGTGCCCGCGGTGCTCGCCGCGTACGCCAGCCACAGCCGTCGAAAGTCCTGTCCCAGCGCCACTCTTGTCCCCCTGTCGTCGTCCGACGCATCCAACAGCGCGCGAAACGGCGGTGGCAAACAACCTCGTGACGCGGTGCACAACCTGCGGTTGTTCGCCCTCGAAACAGGCCCCGTGCGTTGGTCACCCACGCGGGCTAGCGACAATGGACAGCGTTGTCGTCGGTGCGAGAAGGGACATCACGTGCGGGATCTGGTCGAGATCGGGATGGGTCGCACCGCTCGGCGGGCGTATGACCTCGATGACGTGGAGATCGTGCCCTCGCGGCGCACGCGGTCGTCGTCGGTGGTGTCGACCTCGTGGCAGATCGACGCCTACCGCTTCGACCTGCCGCTGGTCACACACCCGACCGACGCCATCGTGTCGCCGGGCACGGCCGTCGCGATCGGCGAGCTGGGTGGCCTGGGCGTGCTCAACGCCGAGGGCCTGTGGGCGCGCCACGCCAACGTCGAGGACGCCATCTTCCGGCTGGTCCGGGCCGCGGAGGAGACCGAGGACCCCACGGCCGTCGTCCGTGAGCTGCAGGAGCTGCACGCCGCGCCGGTCCGGCTCGACCTGCTGAGCGAGGCGATCAAGACCGTCCGCGAGTCGGGCGTCACCGTGGCCGCGCGTGTGAGCCCGCAGCACGCCGCCGAGCTCACGCCCGACCTGCTGGCCGCCGGTGTCGAGATCCTCGTGGTGCAGGGCACGATCATCTCCGCCGAACACGTGGAGCGCGAAGCGGAACCGCTCAACCTCAAGGAGTTCATCGGCCGTCTCGACGTGCCCGTGATCGCCGGCGGCGTGAGCGACTACCGCACGGCCATGCACCTCATGCGCACCGGCGCGGCGGGCGTGATCGTCGGCCACGGCTACACCCCGGGCGTCACCAGCACCGACCGCGTGCTCGGCATCGGCGTCCCCATGGCCACCGCCGTCGTCGACGCCGCGGCCGCCCGCCGCGACTACCTCGACGAGACCGGCGGCCGCTACGTCCACGTCCTCGCAGACGGCGGCATGACCACCTCGGGCGACATCGCCAAGGCCATCGCCTGCGGCGCCGACGCCGTCATGCTCGGCGCGCCCCTGGCGACCGCCTCCGACGCCCCCGGCCAGGGCCTCTACTGGACCGCCGCCGCGGCCCACCCGTCGCTGCCGCGCTCGCGCGTCGTCGCCGGCCCGGACTCCGACTACGCGGTGGACCTGAAGACGCTGCTCTTCGGCCCTTCGTCGGACGCCGAGGGCGTGGTGAACCTCTTCGGCGCGTTGCGCCGCGCGATGGCGAAGACGGGGTACTCGGACCTGAAGGAGTTCCAGCGGGTCGGGCTGACCGTCCGCCGCTGATCGTTCGCTTGCCGAGGCCCCCGCGTCCTGGACGTGGGGGCCTCGTTCACGACTTCAGGACTTTCAGGAAGCGGTGCGGGACGCCCAGTGCCGGCCGCGCCGCGGGGTGCGCCAATGCCGTCCGCGCTCGGGACGCAGGGGAGCGCGCCCGGCCCGCTGGTGCGCGGCGAACCGGGCCGCGGTGAGTCCCATCAGGACGGGATACCGCACCTCCCCGTGCCGCAGCTCGGTGTCGCGCGGCCGGCCCTCCTCGCGGAAGCCGAGTTCTCCGTGCAGCGCAAGGGAAGCGAAGTTGGCGCCGTTCACGCTCACCACGCACTCGCGGTAGCCGCGCTGCTCGAACATGACCGTGAGCAACACGGTGACGGCGTCGGCGGCGTACCCGCAACGGCGGTGCTGCGGGCCGATCCCGATGCCGTAGCTGAAGCGGCGCGTCGCCGGATCGGCCTGGATCCACATGGACCCGACCACTGCCCGGCTGTGCCGCGCCTCGATGGCGAAGTGGAAGTCGTCGCCGGGATCGGCCGCCCGGCCGCGGTGCGCGGCCCAGTGCCGGTAGCCGCCGAGGCGCAGGTCGTGGCCGCGCGCCGCGTCGCGGTCGAACCCGGCGAGCACGCGGTGGTCGGCGGGGCGGATCTCGCGCAGGCGGACCGTCAAGCCGGTCTGGCTCGCCGCGCCGGCCCGTCGCCGGGCTCGGACCGAATTCACCGTCATCGGCGGGCATCGTATCGGTTGCCCGAGCTCGGCTTCCGCGGTTCGGTGATGTAACCGACGAGTAACTTACCTCTGGTCAGAAGGACATCCCCGGGTTACGCTCGGACCTGTGACTGCCAGTAACACCACCACAGCGCAGGGCGGGCCCGACTACGACGTCGTCGTGGTGGGGTCCGGGTTCGGGGGCAGCGTGGCGGCGCTGCGGCTCACCGAGAAGGGCTACCGGGTCGCCGTGGTGGAGGCGGGGCGGCGGTTCGCGGACGACGAGTTCGCGAAGACGTCGTGGGACCTCAAGCGGTACCTGTGGGCGCCGCAGCTCGGGTGTTACGGGATCCAGCGCATCCACATGCTCAACGACGTGATGGTGCTGGCCGGCGCGGGCGTCGGCGGTGGGTCGCTGGTGTACGCGAACACGTTGTACCGCCCGCTGAAGCCGTTCTACGCCGACCGCCAGTGGGCGCACATCACCGACTGGGAGGCGGAGCTCGCGCCGCACTACGACCAGGCGAGCCGGATGCTCGGAGTGGTCACGAACCCGACGCTGACGCCCTCGGACGTGGTGATGCGCGAGGTTGCCGAGGACATGGGTGTGGGCGAGTCGTTCCACCCGACGCCGGTGGGCGTGTACTTCGGCAAGCCCGGCGAGACCGCGCGCGACCCGTTCTTCGGCGGCGCCGGGCCCCACCGCGTCGGCTGCACCGAGTGCGGCGCCTGCATGACGGGCTGCCGCGTCGGGGCGAAGAACACGCTGGTCAAGAACTACCTCTACCTCGCCGAGCAGGACGGGGCGAAGGTCATCCCGCTGACGACCGTCGCGTCGGTCGAGCCGGCGGGCGACGGCTACCGCGTGACGCTGCAGAAGACCGGCACGCGCTCGAAGCGTTTCCGCACCACCGTGACCGCGGGCCAGGTCGTGTTCGCCGCGGGCACGTGGGGCACGCAGAACCTGTTGCACCGCATGAAGGACACGGGCGCGCTGCCTCGCCTGTCACGGCGCCTCGGCGAGCTGACGCGCACGAACTCCGAGGCGATCATCGGGGCCGCGCGCACCGCGGTGGACTCCGCGCGGGACTTCAGCCGCGGCGTCGCGATCACGTCGTCGATCCACCCCGACGAGAACACCCACATCGAGCCCGTGCGCTACGGCAAGGGCAGCAACGCGATGAGCCTGCTGCAGACCGTCGCCACCGACGGCGCGTCGCCGGTGCCGCGCTGGCGCCAGGCGCTGACGTTCCTGGTCAAGCACCCGCTGCAGTCCGCGAAGCTGCTCAACGGCTACCGCTGGAGCGAGCGCACCGTGATCCTGCTGGTGATGCAGAGCCTCGACAACTCCATCACCACATACACGCGGCCCGGCTTGTTCGGGCGGCGCAAGTACACGTCGAAGCAGGGCCACGGCGAGCCCAATCCGAGCTTCATCCCGGCCGGACACGAGGCCAACGTCCGCACGGCGGAGCACATCGGCGGGATGCCGGGCGGCACGTGGGGCGAGATCTTCGACATCCCGCTCACGGCCCACTTCATCGGCGGCGTGCCCATCGGGGACAGCGCGGAGTCGGGCGTGATCGACCCGTACCACCGGGTCTACGGCTACCCAGGACTGTCCGTTGTGGACGGTTCGGCGATCACGGCGAACCTCGGCGTGAACCCGTCGCTCACGATCACGGCGCAGGCCGAGCGGGCGTTCTCGTTCTGGCCCAACAAGGGCGAGGCAGACCAGCGTCCGGGGCAGGACACGGCGTACACGCGGCTGGACGCGGTGGCGCCGAAGAACCCCGCGGTTCCCTCCGACGCCCCTGCCGCACTCCGCCGATAGCTCCTACGATCACCGGGTGACGACAACGGCGTTGACCCGCGTGCGGGAACTGCAGGACGAGTGGGCCCTGGTCATCGGCTCCCTCGACGAGACGGCCCTGCGCGCACCGAGCGCGCTGCCCGGCTGGACGCGCGCGCACCTGCTCACCCACCTCGCCCGCAACGCCGACGCCGTCGGCAACCTCCTGACCTGGGCGGCCACCGGCGTCGAGCACCCCATGTACGGCCCCGGCACCGCCCGCGACGACGACATCGCCGCCGGCGCTTCCCGCGGTGCCGCCGAGATCCTCGCCGACGTGGTCGCATCGGGGGAGCGGCTCGTCGACCTGGCTGCTTCGCTGCCGGACCATGCCTGGACCGCGCCCGTCCGCGGCCGCGGCGGCCAGCCCATCACCGGCGCCGACGCCCTGACGCTGCGCCTCGCGGAGACCACCATCCACCTCGTCGACCTCGACGCCGGCCACGACTTCACCAGCGCGTGCTCGCTCCTGGGCGACTACGTGGACGACGTCGTGACCAACATGATCAACATGTACCTCGGTGACCTGCCCCCGATCCGCCTCACCGACGGCACCCACACGTGGACCATGGCTTCCGGTGCGGACGGCCTCGTCTCCGGCACCCCCGGTGCCGTGTTGGCGTGGCTCTCCGGCCGCGCCTCTGGTGAGGTGCTCCAGGGGCCGGTGCCGGAGTTCAAGTCCCTGGTGTGAAGCGGTTTTTCCCGTTGTGCTTGGCTTTTGGCGAGTACTGGGGAAGGGACGACTTCGTGCGCAGGTTTTCGGTGGTGGCTGCGCTGGCCGCGTTGACGGTCTCGGGCTGCTCGGCAAGCCCGCCGCCTGCTCCCGCGCCGTCCAAGTCAGCGGCTCCGATGTCGCTGACCGACACCTTGGCCTGGCACTGGGCGGGCGCGTTCTGCAGCACCCCCAGGCAGATCCTGACCGAGATCGGGAACCTGGGCGCCCACGCCGCGGACGACCGGATCGCCGGAACCAGCACTCCGGCGCACCGCAAGCAGTTCCAGCAGGAAGCCGTGCAGGACACCACCACCCTCGCGGGGCTCGTACACGACAACGCGGTCCAGGTCGCGGAAACCCCGCCGAGCGCCACGCGCGACCGGATCAACGCCGTCTACCGGCGCCTCGAAGCCGACCTCGCCCAGCTCCTCCGGCGCGCGGACCAACTGCCGACGGCCGACACGGCGACCTTCACCGACTCCGTCGTGGCGATCACGGACGACGTGCACGCCGCCATGGATCGGGCCAGGAAACTCTTCGCCGCCGACGCCGTCGTGGGGCACTACCTGCGGGGCTACTCACCCTGCTCGTGACACTCACTCGGGCGAACCGATGAACCCCACCGCTGTCCGGAACGTCTGAACAAACATGACTGTCGGGAGAAGGACGTTGCTGCGGGCCGCCGGGCTCGCCACCCTCGGTGCGGTGGCCGCCGCGTGTTCGCCGGACTCCGCGCCGCCGCAGCAGCCGCCCGGGAGCGCAACGCCGACGACGACAGCACCGCCGCCGTCGACGAAGCCGTCCGGGCCGCCGGACTGGAATGCGCTCAAGAGCAAGCTCAGCGGCGACCTCGTGCTCCCGGGAGACGGCGGGTTCGCCACCGCGAAGCGCGGTTTCAACCCGCTGTTCGACGGCCACACCCCGGCCGCCGTGGCGAAAGTGCGAAACCCCGAAGACGTGCAGGCCTGCTTCGAGACGGCCGCCCAACGGCTGCCGATCGCCGCGCGCAGCGGGGGACACAGCTACGCCGGCTACTCCGTGCCCGACGGCGGCCTGATCGTCGACGTCGGCAGCATGTCGAGCGTCCAGGTCCAGGGCGACCAGGTCGTGATCGGCGCCGGGGCGCGGCTGGGTGACGTCTACGCGGCACTTGCCAAGGCCGGCCGCTGCCTGCCCGCCGGCTCGTGCCCGACGGTCGGGATCGCCGGGCTCACGCTCGGCGGCGGCATCGGCGTCGTGGCGCGCAAGTACGGCCTCACCTGCGACCACCTCGTGTCCGCCCAGGTCGTGACGCCGGACGGCAAGCTGCGCACCGCCGGCGCCGACTCCGAGCCCGACCTGTTCTGGGCCCTGCGCGGCGGCGGGGGCGGCAACTTCGGCATCGTCACGTCGTTCACCTTCCGCACCGACCCCGCGCCCGGGATCACGGTGTTCTCGCTGCACTTCCCAGGCGGCTCGGCGGGCGACGTGCTCGACGCGTGGCAGCAGTGGCTCCCCACGACCCCGCCCGAGCTCTGGTCGAACCTCGTCGTGTCCGGCGGTTCGCCGGTGTCGTGCCGGGTCGGCGGCGCGTTCGTCGGCGGCACCGCCGAGCTCACCACGTTGCTGGGCAAGCTCAACGCGTCTCCGTCCAGCCGCACGATGAAGAGCCTCAGCTACGGCGGCGCCATGAACTACTTCTCCGGCAGCTCCGCGCGCCAGACGTTCGTGGCCTCGTCGCGGATCATCACCGACCCGGTGGCGGGCGCGAAGGTCAGCGACCTCGCCGCCGGCCACAAGGGCATGGACCTGCTCATCGACGGCCTCGGCGGTGCGGTCGCCGACGTCGCCCCGGCCGACACCGCGTTCCCGCACCGCAAGGCGCTCGCCAGCATCCAGGTCTACGCGCCCGCCACCACGGGCAACCACGCAGGCGTCGCCAAGTCCGTGTCCACTGTGGTCAGCGGCCTCGCCGACGCGGGCGCGAGCGGCGGCTACGTCAACTACCTCGACCCCGCCATGCCCGACTGGAAAACCGCCTACTACGGCGACAACGCGGCCAGGCTCGACCAGGTTGCCAAGACCTACGACCCGGACGGCGTCCTCAAGTTCGCGCAGAGCGCCTGACGGATCCCGAAGAAGCTAGCGACCGAGGAGCTTCTGCAACGCCGCGACGAGGCCGGCTCGCTCCTGCACGGTGAGCGGTTCCACGAGCTCGTTCTGGGCCACCGCCAACCGGGCCTGGATGAGCTCCAGGCGTTTACGGCCTCGCGCGGTCAGCCGCACGAGGTTGCGCCGCGGGTCGGCCGGATCCGCCCGGCGCTCGACGCAGCGTTCGTCCTCCAGCTCGACGACTCGCTGGGCCACGTCCTTCCGGTCCATGCGCAGCCGCCGGCCGATCTCGGCCTGGCTGCAGGGACCGAACTCCTCGACGGCGCAAAGGATCGCGTAGTGGTAGCGACCGGCTCCGACGGAGTCGAAGACCTCGCGGCTCAGCCGGCTCGCGCCCACCGCGATCTGGGTGAGCAGCCAGCTGGGCGTCTCCAGCAGCGACGATCCTGGTGCTGGCGATCCCCGGCATGGCGGCCGACCTGCACCCGTCCTCCGGAGCGCTGGCCTGGGTGATGGCCGGTTACGTCCTCGCCGGCGGCTCGCTCATGATCGCCGGCGGATCGCACAGGCTGCCGGCTAAACCCGCGTGATGAGCCTCGGCCTGGTCATCTTCGGCGTCGCTTCCGCGGTCGGCGGCGCGGCGGACGCGGGATGGGTGCTGATCAGCGCCCGGGTCGCCCAGGGAATCGGTGCGGCGGCCCTCACCCCCGGCCGCGATGGCGCGGCTTTCGGCCGCGTTTCCCGGGACGGGCCGCGAAAAGGCGTACGGCGTCTTCGGGATGATCATGGGCAGTGGCACGGCCATCGGCCTCGTGCTCGGCGGTGTGCCGACGCAACTCGCGAGCTGGCGTGCCTGCCTGGACATCAACGTCGTGTTCGTCGTGGTCGCGCTCGGCTTTTCGATTCTCGCCGGGGACCGGGTCGAGCGGTCACCCGGCCACAGGCTCGACTGGTGGCTCGGTGTCGTACTGGCTCTCGGCGCGGCTTTGATCATCCAGGCGCTCACGGTGGTGTACGCGCCGGGCCGGGCCGCCGGCTTCGGCCTCGCCGGCGTCGCGGTGCTCGCGGTGTTCGCCGCCCGCGACCGGAAGTCGCACGCTCCGCTCATCCCGGTCGTGCTGTTCCGTGATCCGACGCGTCGCCTACGTCGGACTCTTGCTGTGGGGTGTCGCCACGATCGCGACGTTCGTGGCGGCCAGCCGCGCGCTCCAGCAGGAACACCTCGCGCCGCTGGTGGTCGGCGTGCTCTTCCTCGGCTACCCGGCGACCATCCAGCTGCGCCTGTTCGTCTCCTCGTCGAGCCGGGGCCAGGCCACCGGCCTCGGCCATCGGCGTCGGGCTCGCCTTGATCGCGGCCGGACAGATCACGTTCGCGTTCTCGCCGGACGGGCTCGGCACCATTCTCGCCGCACTGGCCCTCATGGGCCTGGGCACCTCCCAGGTGATGCCGAACGCGAACAGCGCCATGAACCAGAACGCCGAGCCCCATGCGGGAGTGGCCGGCGCGGTCGGTCCCACGCTGCAACAGCTCGGCGGCAGCGTCGGGCTGGCCTTGCCGGTGGCCCTGGCCGCGGCCGGCTCGCACGCGACGAGCCTGGCGGTCGGCGTCACCGCCGTCGCGCTGCTGGCCGGGTCGGTCCTCGCCCTGCGACAGCCACGAGCCACGACCGACCGGCCTCCGGCCTCAAACACCGAGAGGTTCCCGGCGCCTACAGATCCACCCCGGTGAACACCGTCACCCGTTCCTCGGTCAGGTCGTTCATCGCCGCCAGCACGCCCTCGCGTCCGACGCCCGAGCCCTTCACGCCGCCGTAGGGCATCTGGTCCGCGCGGTACGACGGCACGTCGCCGATGATCACGCCGCCGACCTCAAGCTCGGCGGACGCGTGGAACGCCAGCTGCACGTCGGACGTGAACACGCCGGTCTGCAGCCCGTACGCCGAGTCGTTGACCGCCGCGAAGGCATCGTCGACACCGTCCACAACGGACACCGCCAGCACCGGTCCGAAGACCTCCTCCGACCACACGCGCGCGTCCGGCGGCACGTCCGTGAGCAGCGTCGGCGCGACCTGGGTGCCTTCGCGCGTGCCGCCCGTGAGCACCTTCGCGCCCGCGGCCACGGCCTCCTCGACCCACGCGATGATGCGCTCGGCCGCGGCCTCGTCGACGACCGGGCCGACGTCGGTGTTGCGGTCGTACGGGTCGCCCGTCTGCTGCGCCTCCACGGCCTCCACCAGCGCGGGCACGAACTCCTCGGCCACCGCCGCGTCGACGATCACGCGTTGCACCGAGATGCACGACTGCCCGGCCTGGTAGTTGCCGAACGTCGCGATGCGCTGCGCCGCGCCCTCGGGGTCGGGCCAGTCGCGCAGGACCACGGCCGCCGCGTTGCCGCCGAGCTCCAGGACCACGTGCTTGCGCGGTGCCGCGTCGGCGATCGACCAGCCGACGGGGCCGGAGCCGGTGAAGGACACCACGGGCAGCCGCGGGTCGGCCACCAGTGCCTGTGTCTCCGCGTTTCCCAGTGGCAGCACTGAAAACGCGCCGGGCGGCAGGTCCGTCTCGGCCAGTATCTCGCCGAGGATCAGCGCCGACAACGGCGTGCGCGGCGCCGGCTTCACGATGATCGGCGCGCCGACCGCCAACGCCGGCGCGACCTTGTGCGCCACCAGGTTCAGCGGGAAGTTGAACGGCGAGATGCCCAGCACCGGCCCGCGCGGCACCCGCCGCGTGAGCGCCAGCCGGGCGTCGCCCGACGGGTCGGCGTCGAGGCGCTGCACGTCACCGCTGAACCGCCGCGCCTCCTCGGACGCGATGCGGAACACCGAAACCGCGCGGCTCACCTCGGCTTCCGCCCACTTGAGCGGCTTGCCGTTCTCCGCGGTGATCACCTCGGCGATCTCCTCGGCCCGCATCCGCAACCCGCGCGAGACGTGCTCCAGCGCCGCCGCGCGCTCGTGCGCTGGGGAGCGGCGGAACTCCCGTGCGACGCCCGCGGCGGCGGCCACGGCGCGCTCCACCTGCTCGGCGCCGGGCACCGCCACGGTCGCCACTTCGCTGCCGTCGACCGGGTGCCGCACGACGAGGGTCTCCGCCCCCTGCTCCGCCCGTCCGGCGACCCACGCGGGCCGCGGCTCCGGGGTGATCATGTCCATGCGTACCAAGGTATGGGGGCGCGGTGTCCGCCGCGTGAACCCCCACCCTTACGGGGGTTCACGCGGCGCGTCGCTCAAGGCTTGATGAGCACCTTCAGCGCCTCGCGGTCGGCCATCGCCTGGTACCCCGCCGGCACATCGGAGAGGCCGATCGTGCGGTCGAAGACCCGGCCCGGCTGGTAGCGGCCCTCGAGCACGTCCGGGAGCAGCTCCGGAATGTAGTGCCGCGCCGGGGCGACGCCACCGGTGATGGTGACGTTGCGCATGAACACCTGACGCCCGATCGGCCCCTCCGGGTACTGCGGCACGCCCACGCGGCTCAGCGCGCCGCCCGCGCGCACCACACCGAGGCCCATCTCGAACGCAGGCTTCGTGCCCACGCACTCCAGCACGGTGTGCGTGCCGTGCCCGCCGGTGAGCTCGCGAACGCGCTCGATGCCTTCGTCGCCGCGCTCGGCGACCACTTCGGTCGCGCCGAACTCACGGCCCAGGTCGGTGCGGACCTGGTGCCGGCCCATCAGGACGATCCGCTCCGCGCCGAGGCGCTTCGCGGCCAGCACGGCGGACAGGCCCACCGCACCGTCGCCGATCACGGTCACCGTCTTGCCCTGCTTGACACCCGCGGTCACGGCCGCGTGGTGGCCGGTCGCGAACACGTCCGACAGCGTGAGCATCGAGGCCAGCAGGTCCTCGTCTTCCGTGTGTGGCAGCTTCACCAGCGTGCCGTCGGCCTGCGGCACGCGCACGGCCTCGCCCTGGCCGCCGTCCACGCCGTCGGCGCCCCAGCCGCCGCCGTGCAGGCACGAGGTCTGCAGTCCCTCGCGGCAGAACTCGCAGGTGTTGTCCGACCACACGAAGGGCGCCACGACCAGGTCGCCCTTGCGCACGCTGGTCACGTCGGCACCGGTTTCCTCCACGACACCGAGGAACTCGTGGCCGATCGGCCGGCCGTTCTCCTGCGCGGGCATGCCGCCGTACGGCCACAGGTCGCTGCCGCAGATGCAGGAGCGCACGACGCGGACCACGGCGTCCGTCGCCTGGGCCACCTTCGGGTCGGCCACCGTCTCCACTCGGACGTCGCCGGCGCCGTAGATGAGTGTCGCTCGCATAAAGATCCTTTCCGGGTTTTCGCGGTCATCTGTTCCGAGTCATCCGGGCCGGGATTCATTCCTCATGACGCATGCCCCGGCCGTGTCATGACAAATGTCCGGGGTGCCCAGGAGGGTCTCCCCTTAGGTTCAGAGCATGACCAACCCGACCTCGGAACGCTGGCACAGCAACCCGTTCGTGGCCGTCTTCGACCAGATCGGCCCGCGCCGGGCACCCGTGCTCACGGGCGCGGTGTTCCTCGTCACGGCGGCGGCGCTCATCGCTCAGCTTGCGGTGCCGGGGCTGCTGGAGCACGTCCGGCGCGACGGCGCGGCGATCGACGCCGGGCAGTGGTGGCGCTTGCTCACCGGCATGTTCTTCCAGGACGGCGGACTCGTCGGCGGCATCTTCAACCTGGTGATCCTGGCGATCTTCGGCACGCTGGCGGAAAGCTACTTCGGCCGCGCGCGCATGTTCGTCCTGTACTTCGGGTGCGGGCTGTTCGGCCAGTTCATGAGCTACGTCTGGCTGCAGCCCGTCGGCGCGGGCAACTCGATGTGCGTCGCGGGGCTCATCGGGGCGCTGGCCATGGCGCTGCTGCGGGCACCGGCGCGCTACGGCGTGAAGCTGCCGACGCAGGCGATCGTGGTGCCGATCCTCGTGGCACCGCTCGCGGTCGTCGACACGATCGCGCAGGACAACCACGGCCTGCCCGCGCTGCTGGGCATCGCGCTCGGGTTCCTGCTCATGCCGAAGGTGCGCGCCTAGCTCGGGGTGCTGGGGGTACGACGGCCCGGTCGGGGGACCGGGCCGTCGTTGTCGCTCAGCGGTTTCGGTAGAGATCGCGCAGCAGCAACACTTCCGCGCCGTGGTGGATGGTCTCGCGGCTGATGTGCAGCACGAGCGTGGCCATCGGCGAGGCCGCGTACGGCCCCTCCGCCTCGCCGACCGGCCGCGCGAGCGCCTCGGCGTCGAGCTTTTCGACGCCGCTGATCCAATTGCCGTACGCCGAGTCGAGCTGGTCGAGCGCCTCGGCCGCGGTGCCGGCGTAGGGGAAGGTCTCGTAGCTCATCGCCGGGCCGCCGAAGTGCGAAGCGGCCCGCATGCCGAGCACGCCGACGATGATGTGCGACAGGCGCCACGCGATGGTCGTGACGGGCGGCGGCACCGGCTCCGGGTACGCGAAGTCGACGGTGAAGTCCCCTGCGCCGGGCCCGTCCGGCTTCTCCGTGCGCGGGCGCACGGTCCAGCAGTTCGGGACGGGCTGCCAGAAGTACTCGTCGTCGGTGAGTCCGTCGAGGCGCGGGCGCAGGTGGTGCTGCCAGTACCAGTCGAGCTGGTCGTGCAGTTCGGTGGTCCATGCGACAGTCATGGGGGAACCGTAGGTCGCTTCGCGGACAGGTGCGGTCCTCATTCGGGGCCCAGTTCCGGGGTGCGGGCGGCGTGACCCAGCCCACCTGGGACGATGGAGGCAAAAGCGCTCATTCGCCTGGAGGTCGTAGGTGGCCAATCCCACCGGTCCGGTACTCGTCGTCGACTTCGGGGCGCAGTACGCGCAGCTGATCGCCCGCCGCGTGCGGGAGGCGCAGGTGTACTCCGAGGTCGTGCCGTCGAGCTCGACCGCCGAGGACCTGCTGGCCAAGAACCCGTCGGCGATCATCCTCTCGGGCGGCCCGTCGAGCGTCTACGTCGAGGGCGCCCCGGGCATGGACCCGAAGCTGGTCGAGGCGGGTGTGCCGATCCTCGGCATCTGCTACGGCCACCAGCTGCTCGCCCGCGCGCTCGGCGGTGTCGTCGAGCCGACCGGCGTGCGCGAGTTCGGCCGCACCGACGTGCGCGTGGTCGGCGAAGGCGGACGGCTGCACGCCGGTCTGCCGGGCCACCAGACCGCGTGGATGAGCCACAACGACAGCGTCACCAAGGCGCCCGAGGGCTCTGTTGTCACCGCCAGCTCCGACGGGGCGGCCGTGGCCGGCTTCGAGGACGTCGACCGCGGTTTCGCCGGCGTGCAGTACCACCCGGAGGTGGCGCACTCGCCCCACGGCCAGGAGGTGCTGCGCCGGTTCCTGTCCGACATCGCGGGCATCAAGCCGCAGTGGACCACCTCGTCCATTGTGGACGAACAGGTCACGCGCATCGCCGAGCAGATCGGTGACGGGCGGGCGATCTGCGGCCTGTCCGGCGGCGTCGACTCGGCCGTCGCGGCGGCGCTGGTGCAGCGCGCGATCGGCGAGCGGCTCACGTGCGTGTTCGTGGACCACGGCCTGCTGCGCGCGGGCGAGCGAACTCAGGTGGAGCAGGACTTCGTGGCGGCCACGGGCGTGAATCTCGTGACCATCGACGCGCGTGAGCGGTTCCTCGGGGCGCTCGCCGGCGTGACCGACCCGGAGCAGAAGCGCAAGATCATCGGACGCGAGTTCATCCGCGTGTTCGAGCAGGCCGAGCGCGATCTCAAGGCACAGGGCGACTACAAGTTCCTCGTGCAGGGCACGCTCTACCCCGACGTCGTCGAGTCCGGCGGCGGCGAGGGCACCGCGAACATCAAGAGCCACCACAACGTCGGCGGCCTGCCCGACGACCTGCAGTTCGAGCTCGTGGAGCCGCTGCGCCTGCTGTTCAAGGACGAGGTGCGCCGCGTGGGCCTCGAGCTGGGGCTGCCGGAGACGATCGTGCAGCGCCAGCCGTTCCCCGGCCCGGGCCTGGGCATCCGCATCATCGGCGAGGTCACGGCCGATCGGCTGGAGACGCTGCGGGCAGCCGACGCCGTCGCACGTGAGGAACTGACGTCCGCGGGCCTGGACCGGGAGATCTGGCAGTGCCCGGTGGTGCTGCTGGCTGACGTCCGCAGCGTCGGCGTGCAGGGCGACGGCCGCACCTACGGCCACCCGATCGTGCTGCGTCCGGTGTCGTCCGAGGACGCCATGACCGCCGACTGGACGCGGCTGCCGTACGAGGTGCTGGAACGCATCTCCACGCGCATCACCAACGAGGTGCCTGAGGTCAACCGCGTTGTCCTCGACGTGACGAGCAAGCCGCCGGGCACCATCGAGTGGGAATGAGCTTCAACGTGAAGGGCCCCGTCGGGATTCGCCGGGGCCCTTCGCGTTGAGTAGTGCTGGACGTCAGTACCGCTTGCGCCGCAAGGAAGCCGCCAGCAGCAGCACGCCGATGAACACCGCACCGCCCGCGACGACCCAGCGGAAGTCGAAGGTGGGCAGCCAGCTCGCGCCGTCGGAGAGCACGTAACCCGAGACCAGCAGGGTCGCGAGGCCGACGATCAGGGTGATCACGTCCACGCCGCGGCGGCGGGTCGGGATGTTCGAGTTGTCAGTCACGGAGCACCTCCACGCTGCCGGCACCGTTGGTCACGTTCAGGGTGATCTTCTGCCCGCCCACGCCGTCGTCTCCGAAGTCGGTGCCGGTGAGCGCGGGCTGGCCGACGCCGCTCGTCGAGCGGTCGAGGCACTCGACGTCGCCGGCGGAGTTCTCGCAGGTGTAGGTGACGTCGGCGCTTGCGGGCACGGTGACCCGGGTGTCGCCGGCGCCGTTGCTGACCGAGGTGGTGATCGGGTCACTGGCCGGCAGCTGCGTCAGGTCGAGGTCGATGTCGCCCGCCGCGTGCCGGTACACCGGCTGCAGCTCGGCCACCGAGTGCGGGGTCGCGTTGAGGTCGCCGACGCCGCCGCGCAGGTCGATGTTGTTGAACGCGCTGGTCGTCATGATCATGCCGACGATCGCGAGCGGCAACGCCACTGCGATGAGCCCGCGTGAGCCGCGGACGAACGCGCCGGCCACCATGCCGATGCCGAGTACGCCCAGCACCAGGCCGATGATGTGGCGCACCGAGAACCAGTCGACGCCGTTGAGGTTCAGGGCCACGCCCACGCCGGCCACGACCACGGCCGCCGCCATCGTCACCGAACCGATCTTCGACCGCGGCTGCCGCGGCTGCGGGGTCGGCTCGTCGGACTCGTAGCGGTAGGGGTTCTCCGGCGGCGTCGGACCCGCCGGGTCCGGCAAATCCCAGCCCGCCGGGTCGGCGGCCAGCGGGTCCCAGCCGGGAGCGGCGGCGCCCATGGGCTCCGTTGTGGTGTCCGTCATCGTGAAGGCTCCGGTTCCGGGCACGGCCTGGGCCGTCTCATACGCGGGGTACGCGACGACCGGCGCCGGGCGGTTGTCCTGCCCGCGGCTGCGGTGCAGGAGGTAGATGCTTGCCGACAGCAGCGCGAACCCGATGAGGCCACCACCGTCGAACCAGCCGTTGCCGAACGTCCACCCGACCGCCGGGATCAACGCCAGCGTCAGGACCACGGCGAACGCCTTCGACATCGTCGAGCGCCCGCGGCCGATCATCGCCTCGAAGCCCGAGGTCTCGTCGCCCTCGCTCGGGAACAGCAGCCAGCCGAGCAGGTAGAACACCAGCCCGAAGCCGCCGAACACCATCGCCGCGACCAGCGCCACCCGGATCACGACCGGGTCGATGCCGTACCGGTTCCCCAGCCCCGCCGCGACCCCCGCGACCTTGCGCCCCACGTGCGGCCGGCGCGGCCGGCTCACCCAGAAATCCTTCACCGTCTCCTCGAAGCCGTTGAAAGGATTCGACTTCGGGCTCGGCGCCTCGTTCGCACCACTCATACGGCAAAGCATGCGCGACCCGCGGCGGCGCCACATCGGGGACGTTCCCTGAGGTTTCCCCTGAGTGCCGCCCGTGCCCGGGTCGTGATCAGGGGCTTCCCCGATGCCGGAACTCCTCGTGGCGTGTGACGATGGACGGCGTGCAGGACTTCCTCGACCTCGGCGCCGCCGGGCAGGTGAGCGACCCGGCCCGGGGGCCGGTGCCGCTTGCCGTCATGACGGCCACCGCGACTTCCGGGACCCCTGGGGCTTCCGGGACTTCCGAGGTCGCGGGGCAGGCCGGGCGGCCGAAGATGCACCGGCGCCGCAGCGGGCGGGCCGTGGCCGGTGTCGCGGGTGGGCTCGCGGACCACCTCGGTGTGCCCGTGGTGTGGGTGCGTACGGCGTTCGCGCTGCTCGCGGCCCTCAACGGCGCCGGCCTGCTCGCCTACGGGCTGCTCTGGGTCTTCGTGCCGCAGCAGGCCGAGGACACCGCCGAGGTCGACAGCAAGAAGGCCACGAAGGAACGTCAGCAGGCGTTCGGCCTCATCGCGCTCGGCATCGGCCTCGCCATCGCGAGCGGCACGCTCAGCGGCACCATCCGCGGCTGGGTCGCCGTGCCGCTGGCCATCGCCATGCTCGGCGCGGCCGTGGTCTGGCGCGAGGCCGACGAATCGCAACGCCGGCGCTGGCGCACAGGGGCGCGCGACGGCGTCACGGGCGCGTTCGTGGGCGGCGGCGGCCGCAGCGCCGCGATCATCCGGATCCTCGCCGGTGTGGCTCTCGTGGCCACCGGCATCGGGGTCGTCGTCTTCCGCAGCGGCAGCTTCGACCAGGTCAAGTTCGCCCTCATCGCCGTGCTCGCCACGCTGGTCGGCGTGGCCGTGCTGACGATCCCGTTCTGGCTGCGGCTGGTCCGCGACCTCGGCGACGAGCGCCGCGCCCGCATCCGCACCGACGAGCGCGCCGAGATCGCCGCGCACCTGCACGACTCCGTGCTGCAGACCCTCGCCTTGATCCAGCGCCAGTCCGACCAGCCGCACGAGGTCGCGCGGCTGGCGCGCGGCCAGGAGCGAGAGCTGCGCGGCTGGCTCTACGGCCCCGGCGGCTACGGCAAGCCGAGCGACAAGAAGTCGAAGGAGCAGGAAGAGGGCGCCGTCCCGCTGTCCGAGGCGCTGGGCGCCGCGTGCGGCGAGGTCGAGGACACCTTCGCGATCTCCGTCAGCCAGGTCGTGGTCGGCGACGTCGAGATCGACGAACCCCTCACCGCCCTCGTCCAGGCGGCCCGCGAGGCGCTGGTCAACGCGGCCAAGCACGCCGGCGTCGACGAGGTCAGCGTGTACGCCGAGGTCGAACCCACCGAGGTCACCGTGTTCATCCGCGACCGCGGCAAGGGCTTCGACCCCGACGTGGTCCCCGCCGACCGCCACGGCCTCGCCGACTCGATCCGCGGCCGCATGGAACGCCACGGCGGCACGTGCAAGCTGCGCACCGCGCCGGGTGAAGGCACCGAAGTGCAGCTGGCCATGCCGCGCAAAGCGACCAAGGGCGCGGCGTGACGTCGCTATGCTCTGGCTGGGCGACAACGAGCGAGGGAGCAGCACGGTGACGGAGACCCAGCGCGAGCCGGTCAAGGTGTTCCTCGTGGACGACCACGCGCTCTTCCGCGCCGGGGTCCGCACGGAGCTCGACTCGATCACCGACGAGGTGCAGGTGGTCGGCGAGGCCGGCTCGGTGGCCGACGCCGTCGCCGGCATCGCGCGCACCAAACCACAGGTCGTGCTCCTCGACGTGCACATGCCCGACGGCGGTGGCGCCGAGGTGCTGCGCCGCGTGCGCCCGGAGCTGCCCGACGTCGTGTTCCTCGCGCTGTCGGTGTCCGACGCCGCCGAGGACGTGATCGCCGTGATCCGCGGCGGCGCGCGCGGCTACGTCACCAAGACCATCTCCTCGAAGGAGCTCGTGCGCGCCATCATCCGCGTGGCCGACGGCGACGCCGTGTTCTCCCCGCGCCTGGCCGGCTTCGTGCTCGACGCGTTCGCCGACCGCCCCGGCTCGGCGCCCATCAACGATCCCGAGCTCGACCTGCTCACCCCGCGCGAGCGCGACGTCCTGCGCCTGCTCGCGCGCGGCTATGCGTACAAGGAAATCGCGTCGGAGCTGTTCATCTCGGTCAAGACGGTGGAGACGCACGTGTCGAGCGTCCTGCGCAAGACCCAGCTGTCCAACCGCTACGAGCTCTCCCGCTGGGCCTCGGACCGCCGCCTCGTTTGAGGCACGGGCGGGGTCAGACTCGCTCGGGAGCGACCAGCGGCGCCGGCGCCACGACCTTCTTCCGCTGCACCCGCGTGAGCGCGACGCCGCCCAGCACCACGACCATGCCCGCGATCACGCGGAAGCTCAGCTGCTCGTGCAGGAAGATCGCGCCCAGCGCCACCGACACGATGGGCAGCAGGTACCCGACCACCGACGCCGCGACGGCGCCTTCGCTGGCCAGCAGCTGGTAGTTGAGGGCGAACGCGATCCCGGTCCCGCCGATGCCGAGGATCACCACGGCGAACGCGGCCAGCGGCGTCAGGTGCACCGGCGACAGCCCGCCGAACGGCACCACCAGCACGAGGAACCCGGCGGCGATCATCATCTGCCCGCCTGAGAGCGCGTAGGGCGAGTCGCCGGTGTCCGAGAGGTAGCGGCCCTCGTAGACGAACGCGAAGCCGTAGCTCGCCGCCGCCGCGAGGCAGGCCAGCGCGCCCCAGCTCAGCAGCCCCGACGCTTCCCACGGGGCGAAGATCAGCAGAATCCCCGCCAGGCCCACCACGAGACCGGCCGCGCGCATCGCCGTCATCCGGTGGCGGACCCCGAGAAACGGCGCCACCACGAGCACCCACAGCGGCGTCGTCGAGTTCAGCACGCCTGTGATGCCGGAGTCCACAGTGGTCTCACCGATCGCGAAGAGCAGGAACGGCAACGCGTTGTGGAAGAACGCGGCCACGGTGAGGTGGCGCCACGTGCGCTTGTCCGTCGGCAGCCGCCGGCGTCCGAGCCAGCACAGCGCCACGAGCACCACGGCGCCGAGCACCAGGCGCGCCAGCACCAGCTGCACCGGCGAGAACGCCGCGAGCCCCAGCTTGATCCAGAAGAAGCTCGAACCCCACATCAGTGCCAACGCGGCAATCCTGAGCAGGGTCTTCGTCTCGCCCACCCCAGTTCCTCCTTTACGGCCACGGTCCAGCGTGGTCCCGCCGAGACGTAAGGACAAGCGAAAATAACTGCAGGAACGCTTAAGCAGAGCTGTAGAATCCGGCCATGCTCGACGTGCGGCGAATGCAGGTGCTGCGCGCGGTGATCACCAGCGGGTCGATCACCGCCGCGGCGCGGAACCTCGGGTACACGCCGTCCGCGATCAGCCAGCAGCTCTCGGTTCTCGAACGCGAGGCGGGCACCGAGCTGCTCGAACGCGTCGGCCGCGGCATCCGCGCGACGCCCGCGGGCGTGCTGCTGTCGGAGCACGCGGAGACGCTGAGCGCGGAGCTGGCGCGCGCCGAAGCGGCGTTGACCGAGCTCAAGGAAGGTCGCACCGGCAAGCTGGCCATCCGCTACTTCGCCACGGCCGGCGCGTCGGTGATCCCGCACGCCGTGGCCGCCGTCCGGCGGGAGCACCCCGGCGTGTGGCTCGACCTCAAGCTCGTCGACCCCGACGACCCGATGCCCGAGGTGGAGGAGGGGCGCGCCGACGTCGCGATCGTCGTCTTCCCCCGCCCCGCGCCGCCGGCGAAGGGGATCGAGCTCGTGCACCTGCTCGACGATCCGTACCGCGCGGTACTGCCGCGCGCGCACCCGCTCGCGCGCAAGCGGGTGCTCGACCTGACCGACCTCGCCGACGAGCCGTGGGTAGGCGTGGACCCGATGCCCGGGATGTGCCGCGCGATCCTCGACGGCGCGTGCGCGTCGGCCGGGTTCGCGCCCAACATCGTGGTCGAGTCGGAGGACTACCTCACGGCGCAGGGCTTCATCGCGGCCGGGCTGGGCGTGGGGCTGGTGCCGGAGCTCGGCGTCGGGCCCGCGCACCCGGGCGTGGCCGTGCGGCGGATCCGCAACCCCGAGCCGTGCCGGATCATCCACGCGGCCATCGCCGCACGGGCCGTGGGAAACCCGGCCGTGCGGACGCTGATCGACGCGATGCGTGAGGCGACCGCGAAGGTCGCCTGACGGTTCCTCCGGCTCAGACGAAGAACAGCTCGGAAACGCCGATCCCGATCAGCACCGCGCACAGGATCGCGGCGACCGTGAGGATCAGCTTCCGGCGGGCGGCCGCCTTCTGCCGCACCTCCGCAGCCGACACCGCCTGCTGAGCCGCCGACGGCACGAACCGCGCGGACGGCGGCTGCACCGGCTGCTGCTGGGGCGGGATCTGCTGCGTGGGCTGGGCGACCATCGGCTGCTGCATGGGCTGCGGCGCGGCCGGCGCGTAGGGCACCTGCTGCACCGGCATCTGCATCAACGGCCCCGGCTGGCCCTGCTGCGGCGGGGGCAGCGGCCGAGACGCGGGCATGGTCGGCATCGCGGGCGCCGTGGGCGGGATGAACGCGGTTTGCTCGCGGCCCTCGGTGATGGCGCTGAGCGCGGCCACGGTGTCCGCCATCGTCGGACGCGCCGTCGGGTCCATCCGCAGCATCTTGCGCAGCGCACCGGCGAGCACCCCGGCGTTCTGCGGCGGCCGCTCGGACGCCTCGCCGTCATCACCGAACGGCGGCACGCCCTCCACGGCCGTGTACAGCGTGGCACCGAGCGAGAACACGTCGGCGGCCGGCGAGGCCGGAGCGCCGCGGGTGACCTCGGGCGCGCGGTAGGCCGGGTGCGCCCCGCCGCCGGTGATGCCGATGTCGGTGAGCTTCACGCCGCCGTCGTCGGCCAGCAGCACGGTGCCAGGTTCGAGCGTGCGGTGCACGATGCCGGCCGCGTGGATCGCCGCCATCGCGTCGCCCAGCATGATCCCGAGCGACGCCGCCTGCTCGGGCGTGAGCCGCCCGTGCTCGGCGAGGAACGACGCCATCCCGCGCGACGGGATGTACTCCATCACCAGCCAGACGTCGGGTCCGTCGGGCAGCACGTCGTACACGGTGATCGCGCACGCGTGGTCCACGCGCGCCGCGTCCTTGCCCTCCTGCATTACCGTGGCGCGCGCCTGCTCAGCGCGGTCCGGCGGCAGGCCGACGGGCAGGTACATGCGCTTCATCGCGACCGTGCGGAACAGCCGCGTGTCGAACGCCTGCCACACGATGCCCGCGCGGCCGCGGCCGATCGGCTGGTCGAGCCGGTACCGGCCGCCGACGATGGTGCCTTCTGAACTCAAATCTGATCCTGGATCAAGGGTTGTTCGACGCCGTCGGGCCGCCGGTGTCCGTGGGGTCGCCCGACGAGCTCGGAGGCGTGACGCTCTTCGAAGTCGGAGTGGTGGTCGGGGTGTCCTGCTCGGACGAAGTCTCCCGCGAAGGTGTGTTTCGAGGGGAGGTCCGGCGAGACGACGTCGTCTCACGTGAGGAGGACTCCTCCTGAGAGGACGTCTCTTCCTCGCTCGTGGTTGCTTCCTCGGTTGAAGGCGTCGTGCCTGTGGTCGGCACCACGTTCGACGACGTCGCCGGGGGAGCGGGCTGCTGCGATGCGTCCGGCGGGTTGTTCGAGCTCAGCAGCCACACGCCGAGCGCCACCAGGCCGACCACGACGATGGCGCCGATGATCGCCGGCTTCTTCCACGCGCCGGGCTTCCCGTCCTCGTCGTCGGTGGGGCTGGTCTGGCCGCGCGACGGGGGCGGCGGCTCGTGGTAGCCGTCGTCATACCCGTCGTCGTACTGGTCGTCGTCGTAGACGTCGTGCGTCGACACGGACCGGGTGGCGGCCAGGCCGTTGCGGCCCGGGTCGCCGTACAGCGGCGGCTCGCCCTGGTACTGCTGGTCGTAGTCGTTCTGCGGGTAGGCGGCGGCCGCGGGGTACCCGTCCTCGTCGTCGTAGTACTGCTGCGCCGGGCCGGGCGAGTCGAGCAGCGTGCCCGAGTGCGCGGCGTCGTCCAAGTCCTCTTCCGGGAACAGGTGCGTGGCGGCCGCGCCGACCACAGCGGCAGCGCCCAGCGTGCCGGCCGAGGCCACCATCACGGTCTCGCCGGCCGGTCCGCCCAGCGGCGTTTCGCCCCGCGCGACGGACGCCAGCAGCTCTTCGCACTCCTCGGCGGTGGGCCGGTGGTGGATGTCGGGGTGCAGCAGCACGGCGAGCACGCTCGCGAGCGGGCCCGACTGGCGCGGCGGGTTGATCTGCCCCGCGGCGACGGCGTGCAGCAGGCTCAGCGTGTTCTCCGACAGCCCGAACGGCGGCTGGCCTTCACACGCGGCGTACAGCGTGGAGCCGAGCGAGAACACGTCGGACTCGGGGCCGGGGTCACCGCCGATCGCGACCTCGGGCGCGAGGTAGGCGGGCGTGCCGGCGATCATCCCGGTCTTGGTGACCGTGACGTCGTCCTTGGCCCGCGAGATGCCGAAGTCGGTGATCTTCACGGTGCCGTTGCCGGCCAGCAGGATGTTGCCGGGCTTGATGTCGCGGTGGACGATGCCCACGGCGTGCGCCTCGCGCAGCGCGGCGGCCACCTGCGCGCCGATCCGCGCGACCTCCAGCGGCGGCAGCGTGCCGCGCTCCTGCAGGACCTGGGCCAGGCTCGTGGAGTTGAGGTACTCCATGATCAGGCACGGCTGACCGTTGTCGTCGGTGACGACGTCGAACACCGAGATCGCGTTGGGGTGGTGCAGGCGCGCCGCGATGCGGCCCTCGCGCATGGTGCGCTGCCGGGCGTCTTCGGCGTCGTGCTCATCGAGGCCCGGCTGCATCAGCAGCTGCTTGACGGCCACCGTGCGGCCCAGCACCTCGTCGTGTGCCTGCCAGACGGTACCCATCGCGCCCGTGCCGATCCGGCCGATGATGCGGTACCGGCCGGCGACCAGACGACCCTCGTCGCTCACGCGACCTCCCTTTGGGGCTCCGACTGCCCGGAGCGGGACGTGCCCACCCCGCAGATGCGACCTCGAACCGGCCGCAGCACCGCAGCGTAGGCACCTGTCGTGGGCCGTGTGCCGGTTTTCCCGAGACCGGCCCGTGGCAAGGCTAGGCGTTCACTCTGTGCACACACACTCGGCACGGTCTGATCGTCTACTCGGAACAGGATCGTCGCAGGTCACGAGAATGCGACGGCGGAGAGCAGTCGCGCTTCGGAGATGACGTCGCGCTCCACGACGTCGAACAGCTGCGTGACGCGGAGCAGTGTTCCGTCGGTCTGGTGCAGCACCGCGACGGCGACCACCGAGCCGTCGTCCTGCACGCGCGCGTCCTGGACGTCGATCGAGCGGGCCGCGCTCCACGCGCGGACCAGGCTGCCGGTTTCGCCCTGGGCGAGACCGGGGGCGAGCAGCGCCAGTGCGCTGTCGGGGTTCTTGTCGATCGAGGAGTAGAAGGCCTTCACGGCCTGCAGCTTGTCGGCGTCGGACGTGGTCTCCGCGCCCGTGGACTCGGACTGCTCCGACGGCGTCGTGGTGCTCGGTGCGCCCGTGCTGGGTGCGCCGGTCTGCTGCGTGGTGGAGCCGGTGTCGTGCGTCGGCTGCGTGGTGCCGGCGCCGGACTCGGCCGGCGTGCCCTCGCGGTGCCCGGACGTGGTGCCGCCGACCCCGTGCTCGCGCGGACCGGGCACGGCCTGGCCGCCGAGCGCGGCGGCGCCGCTGAAACCGGTGGGGATGGTGTCCTCGGCGACGGGCGTGGTCGGTCGGGGACCGCCGCTGAGCAGCGCGGCCGTGACCACGGCGCCCGCGACGAGCGCGCCGGCGCCGACGAGGCCCACCTGCTTGGCACCGGCGCGCGAAGCGGCTCTCGGGCTCTTCGGCCGGCTCGGCGGATCTGGCGGCCTCCGCGCGGTGCGACCGCGGCGGCAGGTACTTCTGCGGCTCGCGGAAGACCTGCTCGAGGTAGTCGCGGTCCGCGTCACCGACGCCGTCGAGCAGCTCGGGAGGGATCACGTCCTCAACGCGGACGGCAGTGACCTCGCGGGTCTCACGCCGTGTGCGCTGCCGATCAAGCACGAAAGTCCTCGCTCTGGGGTTCGGGGGGACGGCGGTACGGCCGTTCGGTCGTACGCCGCTGGTCCGGACGGCCGACTCGTGGTCGGTTCCCGGACCCGCTGTCGCCAGGTAACCCTGTGGCGACGGGCACCCGCCAGGCTCAGTCGCCGGAATGCCGTCGTCATACGACGAGCGGCAGCTTATGTCACCCACCCGGAGCAAGTTCAACCGCTTACCGCACCGCACGTGCATCGGAACGGGCAGTCTGCACCTGCACGAAACGTTGGGCCCGGGCCGGACGATCAGCCCTGGTCAGGCGCCGTCGTCGGCGATCTTCTCGTCGTCGCCGAAGGTGAGCGTGCGCTGCTCGACGGTCTTGGTGCCGTCGGTGTGGGTCACCTCGAGCGTGTTGACCGTGGTGTTGTTGTCCGGGTCGATCTCGACCTTTTTGACCTCGAAGTACGCGACGTTCGCGTAGTGCTGGCGCAGGCCCTGCGCGCCCTCCTGCTTGAGGTCCCCGGTGGTGACGGCCGCGGCCTCGTTCGGGTCGGTGGTCACGTTGTTGAAGAACTTCTCGGAGTTGTCCCCCATCGTTTTGGGGTCCTTGTCGGCGGCGTACCAGACGGTGGTCGGCGCGGTTTCGCGCGGCGCCGGGGTGATCGGCGGCTTCGCGGGCGGCCGGGACGGGGTCGACGTCGGCCCGGTGGTGACGGGGTCCGACGAGTCGCCGCTCGAAGCCGAGTCGGTCGGCGGCTGGTCTTCGCTGGTCTCGGAGCCGGCGGCGTTCTGCGGGTGCGTGTTCGGGTCGTCGTCCCGGGTGCCGGAGCGGCCGCCGCCGCCGGAGCGGCTGCGGTCGGGCGAGTCGCCGCCCGTGCCGCCCTGCTGGCCGAGCGACGGGTCCGGGAGGATCAGCGGGTTGCCGCCGTTCTGCCGGCCCGGCCAGCCGCCGCCGAGCGCGTCGGTGGTCGTGGTGGGTCCGCCGACGAGGAAGGTCCCGGCGAACAGCAGCCCGACCACCACCGCGCCCGACGCGCCGGTCGCGAACCACGCCGCCTTCCGCCACGTCTTGGGCGGGGTCACCGACGCGGGCACGGACCCGAGGTCGAACTTGCCGAGCCCGTCGAGCAGCGGAGCGGCGTACACGCGCACTTCGTCGTCTTCGTCGAGCGATGCCTCGTCGAACGGACCGCGCACCAGCGGCTTGGCCGGGCCCGCCCGCAGCGTGACCCGCTGGCGCCGCGGGGGCTCGGGCTTCGCCGGCTGCTCTGCGGCGGGCTCCGGCAGCGCGCTCAGCTGGGTGCCTTCATCCTCGTCAGGTTCGTCGTGCTCGCCGAGCTCCGGGGGCTGCGGCTGGGCCAGCGTGGCCGCCGTCGCCGCGACCCGCTCACGCCGGCTGCGCCGCACCTGCGGACGTCCGAGCCCGTCGTGCATCGGCACGTCGGCGAGCGACCGTGTGGTCCCCGGCGCGGCCCAGGCGCGGTCGATCTCGCTCACCGGCTGGGGATCAGGGACCACGGCCTGGCCGGTGGGAACGCGCCGTTCGTCCTGCGTGAACGCGGGTGTGAACTCCGGCCCCGCCATCTCGGCGAGGTCGCGGTGGTGTTGCTGCCTGGCTTGCGCGGTGAGCGTTCGTCGTTCGTCGTCCGCGAACTCGGGCCCGGCCGTCTCGGCGAGGTCGCGGGAGTGCGGCCGCACGGCCTGCCCCGCGGGCGCGCGCCGCTCGTCCTGCGGGTACGCCGGCGCGGTGGCCTCAGCGGGGTCGCGAGGCCGTGGTTGCCCGGCTTGCGCAGTGGGCGTTCGTCGCTCGTCGTGAGCGAACTCCGGTCCATCCGCGACGGCGCCGGTCTGTGGCCGCCCGGCCTGTCCAGCGGGCAAGCGCCGCTTGTCGTGCGCGAACTCCGGCGCGGCCTCGGCGAGGTCGCCGGACTGCGCCCCACTCCAGAGCTGCTCGGGCTCGGGCTCGGCCGCCGGCATCAGCGGGCCGCCGATCGGGCCGGGCTCGTCGAGGCGGCCGGCGGTGAAGCCCCGGTCGCCCTGGCCGGGCTGCGGCAACTCGGTGCGGCCTCGCGCCGGCGGGGCGTACGGGCCGCGGCCGTTCAGTGCGTGCTCGGGGAGCGCGTCGTAGGCGCGGTAGTCCTCGTGAAGGCGGTGCTGCTCGCGCGGCTCGTCGGGCCGGCGCGTCGGCTGCGGGAGCGGGATCGGGCGGCGCGGGTGGGTCTGCCGGGCCTGCTGGGGCTGCGGCAGGAGCACTCCTGGCCCCGGCGCGGGCAGAGTCCCGTGCGTCGGCGCGAACGTCGAACGTGGGTCGGCCGCCCGTCGGCGAGGCGGGGGCAACGGCAGGGCGCCGGCCGGTGCGTCGACGGGCTCGCCGCCGGGCCGGTGGCGGTGGTGACCGCCGCCGTGCGGCGGGACCACGGGCGTCCACGTGTCCGTGTCCTGAAGACTGCGAGCGCGGTGCCTGCCCGGCACCGTGACCTCCGCGGCCGTCACCGTGTCCGGGTGGCTCGAGCTTCTCGACCCACCCATCGCGTTTCCCGTCATGCCCGTCCGACCCCTCCCCGGTGTGGGCGTGACGGCACCGGCACTCCGATCAACCCGATCGGAGCAGAGGCGCGAACGGAGTCACTTGCGTCCACACTTGCGAACTCCCGCGCATCTGCACGCGCACGCGGCAGCGGGCGCGCGGAGCCGCAGCTCCCGCGCATCCTCCGGGCGTCGCCCGACCCAGACGCATGGGTCCTCACGAACCCAAGACTAGGAAACCGCCAGGCGAAAGTCTCGGGGCAACCTGCAACTTGCACAGGTTTCACTCTGTCGGGGGCGACCGAACGGGCGTGGGGTCACGCTACGCAGTGCAATCGCCGCAGGTAGGGCCAGTCACCCTCCGCTGCGGTACTTCTCCTGGGTCGACTTGAGTGCCTTCGTCGCCACAGCACCGCTACCGACGGCAACGATGATGGCGACGATGTCGGCCCCGGGTCCCCCTAACGTGAGCAGCCAGGCGAACAGTGATGCCGCGGTGGTACCACCGGCGATGACCCAGCGGCTGCGCACGTACTGCGAGACTGGTGCACCGCCGGCTCGCTTGCCCGCCGCGTTGTTGAGCAGCGCCAGGTAACCGACATGGCCCAGTGCCGCCAGCACACTCGCGATCGCGATGATGACGGCGATGACGTTAATCATGCGTCCAGTCTGCCCGTTTTCGCGGACCGGCGGATCGGGGAAGTCCCCGATGTGGCCGTAAGTTCATCGGCCGAGGCGGCCGCGGCCCAGATTGAGCAGCGCCATCGCGAGCTGGCGGCCTTCCGGACCGAGCTCGCGGTAGCGCGCGAGCACGTCCATTTCACGGTTGTAGACGATCCTCGTGCCGCCGGCGGCCATGCGGGCCGCGCCGATCGTCTGCGACACCTCCACGCGGCGTTTCACCAGCCGCAGGATTTCGGCGTCGAGCCAGTCGATCTCCTTGCGTAGCGAGGAGATGTCCTCGCCGGCGGCGGTGTTCTCGGCGGGCTGGCCGTCGGCGTTCTGAGTCTGCGCGTTCATCGGGACCTCTCTGAAGTCCGGACTCCCAGTGGCCCCTGGGACAGCGAAAGCCCCGGGTCCGTGGACTCCGGGGCTGCGGGTGATGGCGGGTGGGGCACTACGCGATCACGGGAGCCGGAGTCCGGGTCCCGTAGAAAAATCGCTCACTGCTGTGCCGCACGGGATCAGTATGGCACAGGAGTTTCACCGCGCCGCCGGAAACTCCGCACCCGCGCGTGCACCACGAGGGTGACGAACAGCCAGAACAACGGCATCGCGGGCCAGAAGAACCCGACGCCCAGCACCGCCCACCGCACGATCAGCAGCACCGCCAGCGCCACGACGATCACGGCGTGGATCCGCAGCGCCGGGTGCTCGCGCAACGCGGCGCGAGTGAGCGGCCAGCCGGATCCCGGCCGCCGCGCGACTTCGGGGCGCGGCAGGTCGGTGGTGAACGCGCCGAGCTCGTCGACGTAGCGCGTCGCGTAGACCGCGCCGAGCCGTTCTTCCACCTCTTCGAGGGTGAGCCGGCCTTCGGAACCGGCGGACTGGATGGTCGCGGCGACGCGTTCTCGGTCGCTGTCGGATGCCCTCAACCGGGCGGGGATCTTGTCGTCCATACCGTTTGATGCTCCGCGCGCGAACGCCCCGGCGCGTCGGACGGGAGGCGACACCGCGGCGTACGTCGACAGGCGCAGTTGCCTGTGCAGAACGTGTCGTACCCCAGGGGTAGCGTGGACAGGCGATGGACACCCTCTTCGATCTCCCCGCAGAAAAGCCCGCGCCTGCCCGGAAGGCCGCCGCCGAGCTGCTCGAGGACCTCAATCCCGCGCAGCGCGAAGCGGTCATGCACGCCGGCGGGCCGCTGCTCGTCGTCGCCGGCGCGGGGTCGGGCAAGACCCGCGTGCTCACGCGCCGCATCGCGTACCTGTTGGCGGAGCGGGGGGTGCACCCCGGCGAGATCATGGCGATCACGTTCACCAACAAGGCCGCGGCCGAGATGCGCGAGCGCGTCGCGTCGCTCGTCGGCCGCCGCGGCAACGCGATGTGGGTGTCCACGTTCCACTCGATGTGCGTGCGGATCCTGCGCCGCGAGGCGAAGACGCTGGACATGTCGTCGAGCTTCTCCATCTACGACTCGGACGACACGAAGCGGCTCATCACGCTCGTCGCGCGCGACCTCGACATCGACCCGAAGAAGTACGCCGCGCGCACGCTCGCGGTGCACATCTCGAACCTCAAGAACGAGCTGACGGACCCCGACGCGGCGGTGGCCAACGCCGCCAACGACCTGGAGCGCCGCGTCGCCGAGGTCTACGTCGAGTACCAGCGCCGGCTCGAAGCGGCCAACGCGTTCGACTTCGACGACCTGATCATGCGCACGGTCTCGCTGCTGCAGGCGTTCCCCGACGTCGCGGAGTACTACCGCCGCCGGTTCCGTCACATCCTGGTCGACGAGTACCAGGACACGAACCACGCGCAGTACACGCTGGTGCGCGTGCTCGCGGGCACCGAATCCGGCGCCGCCGACACCGGGATCGACCCGGCCGAGCTGGTCGTGGTGGGTGACGCGGACCAGTCGATCTACGCGTTCCGCGGCGCGACGATCCGCAACATCGAGGAATTCGAGCGCGATTTCCCCAACGCTCACACCATCCTCCTGGAGCAGAACTACCGCTCCACGCAGACGATCCTGTCGGCGGCCAACGCCGTGATCGAGCGCAACCCCAACCGGCGCGCGAAGCGGCTGTGGACGGATTCGGGCGACGGCGAGAAGATCGTCGGCTACGTGTCGGACAACGACCACGACGAGGCCGCGTTCGTCGCGGGCGAGATCGACGCGTTGGCGGAGAAGGGCGAGGCGGACTACTCCGACGTCGCCGTCTTCTACCGCACCAACAACCAGTCGCGGGTGTTCGAGGAAATCTTCATCCGGCTCGGCCTGCCGTACAAGGTCGTCGGCGGCGTGCGGTTCTACGAGCGGCGCGAGGTGCGCGACATGCTCGCCTACCTGCGCGTGCTGTCGAACCCGGATGACACGGTTTCCTTGCGCCGCATCCTCAACGTGCCCAAGCGCGGCATCGGTGACCGTGCGGAAGCGGTGGTGGCGACGCACGCGGAGCGCGAGCGCATCACCTTCGGGGCCGCGTTGCGCGATGCCGTCGAGGGCAAGGTGGCGCTGCTGAACCCGCGGTCGGCCAAGGCGATCACCGGGTTCGTGTCGCTGCTCGACGACCTGGGCGAGCTGGCGGCGTCCGGCTCGGAGGTGCACGACCTGCTGGAGGCCGTGCTGGAGCGCACCGGGTACCGCGCGGAGCTCGAGGAGTCGGACGACCCGCAGGACGCCTCCCGCGTGGAGAACCTCACGGAGCTCGTCACGGTGGCGCGCGAGTTCGCGGAGTTCACCGCCGAGGTCCAGCAGGACGAGAACGCCGAGCTGGTGCTCGACGACGGTGTGCCCGCGCCCGGTTCGCTCGCCGCGTTCCTGGAGCGCGTGTCCCTGGTCGCCGACGCCGACTCGATCCCGTCGCCCGACGGCGGCGACGAGGGCGACGGCGGCGCCGGGGTTGTCACGCTGATGACCGTGCACACCGCGAAGGGCCTCGAGTACCCGGTGGTGTTCTGCACGGGCTGGGAGGACGGCGTCTTCCCGCACATGCGCGCCCTGGGTGACCCGACGGAGCTCGCGGAGGAGCGCCGGCTCGCGTACGTGGCCATCACGCGCGCGCGGCAGCGGCTGTACGTCTCGCGCGCGCTGGTGCGGTCGGCGTGGGGCCAGCCGCAGATGAACCCGGCTTCGCGCTTCCTCGACGAGCTCCCCCCGGACCTCGTCGACTGGCGGCGCCTGGAGCCGTCTTCGCCGGGCTTCGGCAACTTCGGGTCTTCGTCGGGCTCGTCGTCCTCGGGCCCGCGCGCGGCCACGACCTGGGGCCGGCGAACGACCTCGTCGACTACTACTTCGTCGTCCCCGTTCGGCAAGGGCTGGAAGGACACGGTGGCCCTCAAGCTCGACATCGGCGACCGCGTCAGCCACGACAAGTACGGCCTCGGCACCGTCATCTCCTGCGACGGCGTCGGCCCCCGCGCCACGGCCACCATCGACTTCGGCGCGTCCGGCAAGGTCCGCCTCATGCTGATCGGCAGCGTGCCGATGGTGAAGCTCTGATTTTGTCGGACCCCCCGGTTAATCTCCCTCCAGTCGAACACAAGTTCGAACGAATGGGGTAGGCTGGTGCTCGTTCACCGGCCGCCTCGGGAGGGAGCACGAGGGTGTGGACGCGATCTTGTTTGGGGTCCTGGCCGCAGGGGTACAGGACTACTTACGGGGAGTTCTGGGGACGCCGGAACCTGCGGGGGTTTCCGGTGGTTCAGCCGGTTCGGGGTCCGGTTCGTCGGGGTCCGGTCCGGCCGGTTCTTCGGGACCCGGCCCGGGGTGTGCTTCGGGGGAAGCGCACCGCTTGGCCGCCGCGTGGCGCGCCCTGCTTCGCCACCACGACCTCGGGCCTGATGGCCACTGCCAGACCTGCCGTGCGCACCGCCTGGGCCGGTGGCCTGTCCGACGCCGCTCGGCCGGCCTCTGCACGGTCTGGCAGGTCGCTGTCGCGTACTTCATCCGCCGCTCGCCCACCGGGGAGCGCTAGAGCTGTCTGGGGCGCTCGCGAGGACGCACGGGCGCCGTAGCCGCTGCTTTGGGTGGGGGTGTGGAAAGGCCCGCGAAACGCACCTCAGTGAGACGCACACGGCCACGGAGAGCGCGAGGGCGCTGACCGTGGCCGGGTGGAACAGTGTTGAGCCGAAAACCGGGGTTGAAACCGAAGAACAGTAAGGAGAACCAGTCCCGAACTCAGACGACGATGCCGCGGGCGGCGAGCCACGGGCGCGGGTCGATCTTCTTCGTGCCGTTCTGCCAGACCTCGAAGTGCAGGTGCGGGCCGGTGCTCTCGCCGCGGTTGCCGATCTCGGCGATCTGCTCGCCGCACTTGACCTTCTGGCCTTCGTGGACCGAGAAGCTGTTCATGTGGCCGTAGACCTGGATGGTGCCGTCGTCGAGCTGGACGCGGACCCAGAGGCCGAAGCCACTGGCGGGGCCGGCCTGGATGACGGTGCCGTCGGAGGCGGCGTAGATCGGGGTGCCGATCGAGTTCGCGATGTCGATGCCGAGGTGGCTGCTGCCCCAGCGGGCGCCGAAGCCCGAGGTGAACGTGCCGTGGGCCGGCAGGCAGGTCTTGGGACGCTCGGCTTCTTCCTTGGCCTTCTGAGCGGCCGCGGCTTCGGCCTTCTCGCGGGCTTCGGTGACCTTCAGGCTGTCGGCCATGCGGGCGGCCTCGGCGGAGGCGTCCATCGAGTGGCCGGCGGGCAGCAGCTCGGGGGCTCCCCCTGAACCCGCGCTGCCGAGGGTGAACGAGGCGCTCGCGTCCTGGGCGTTGGCGAGCGGGGTGACGGCGGCGTCGGAGTCGGTCGTCACGGTCTTGAGGGTCTGGCCCGCGGCGGCAGCGGCGAACGCGCCGGCCGCGACAGCTGCGACCACGACCCGCCCACGCAGGGCGGAGGACGGCGGGGCGATGCGGTGCGAACCCCGCACGCGGATGACCGCACCGTCCAGTGCGTCCTTCAGCGCCGGGGAAGGAGCTTGGCCGCCGGGGGAGCGGTGTGAAGCCAAGACGGGGCCTTCCATCGTCGGGGAGCCGGGTCGTTGCGCGACTACGGGCGGGGGATCCCGTTGAGCCAACCTCGGGGGTGGTTCGCTCGGCGTTGCGCTTCGTGACCTGACTGTAATGGGGACCGTGGGACAGTAACGAAGGGGCACCGTTGTGAGCAAGGTGCGCCCGCCGTTTCGGCCGAACGGGCGGCAGCCATCACGCTGCTAGCTGTAGAGATTACCCAAAGTTAATCCGGAACTACTCCGATCAGTGTGATCTCTGTTACAGGACTTTCGGGCATTCGCGCCCCCGAACGGGCCCCTCGCACCCCGCCGAACGGCCCCACCGTTGAAATAAACGTTTGCGGCCCCGTGTTGAAGAAAATTCACGGCCGCAAGTGTGGCGCCGGTCACTCGCCTCCCCGGGTGATCACCCGATCGCCCGATCAATCCACCGACGTGCGCCGAGGCCTCGCCGACACCGGTTGCGGACCCCGCGAAGCCGTGCCCACCGCCACGGGCGGCCGGTCGCGCCCGCTTCCGCTGCGCGCGCCGCTCATGTCCGGTTCTTGAGCGCTGTCCGCTTCGAGCTGGCCGCCGTCCTGTGATCGGCAACGCGCACGGGGCCGCTCGCTCCGGCTCGCCGCAGCACCGGACTCTCGACACTCCGCCCGCGACCTGCGCTTGTTCCGGGCTGACACCCTGCGCCCGACCTGATCGCAATGGCCTGGCGGAGGCCAAGTTCTTGCTTCCTGCAGCCCGCCGGCCGGTGCCCTGTGTCGATTCGCCAGCCGCTGCAGCGGCGCCGCTGGGCGTCGAGCAGCTTTCGCTTCCTCTGGCCTCGGCCGGTGCCTGCTCCGCCAGCGCCCGTTCGGGCCCTCGCCCTGCCGGCCGCCCTTCGCCCTCCGGGTCCCTGCCTCCCACTGCGGAGGCCGCGCGATGTCCGACTTGCTAGCGTCGCGTCCGATGACTTCGTCCGAAGGACCCCACGACGGGGACTCCTCCCCGGCCCGTTCCGGTTCCGACCCGGACAGCCCCAGGCCGCCCGCCGGCCACCGACGGCCCAGCCTCGCCGAGCGCAAGGCCGCCGCCCGGGAGCGCGCCCGCGTCGAGACCCGCCGCGAGCGCCGGGCGAGCGGCCGCAAGCCCGCCGACGGCTCCGGCCCCGCGGCCGACCTCGATGCCGCCGGCGGTGTTTCGTCCCGCGCGAATGGCAACGCGCCCGCGAATGGCACGCCGACTGCTGAACCGCGCATCGCGCAGCGCGGCGCCGGCCTCGACCGCGGCGACACCGGCGAGAGTCGCGGTGCGAGTGGTGAGCACGCCCCCTCGAACACCTCGGCCGGCCGTGCCCGCGGTGCGGGCCACCGAGGAGCGAGCAGTGCGCACGGTGGAGGGGGCGCGAGTGGCGGCGGCCGTGACGAGACCGAAGCCGCGAGCCCGGCCCAGAGTGCAGCGGGCAGTGGTGGCGTCACCCGCACCAAGCCCACCGGTACCAACTCCGGCGCCGCAACCACCGACCCCGGCCAAACCCCCACCCCCCACTTCGACCCCGACCTCGAATACGCCGACCGCACCCCGTCCCCACAGCTCAAAACCGCCGTCGCGCTCCTCGTCATCGGTGCGCTTGCCCTGGCGGCCGGCGCGATTCTCCCCGTCTCGCCCGACTCGAACCCGGGTTACCTCGCATGGCCCCTCCTCGCCATTCTCGCCCTGGTGCCGGCCGGGATCGGCGCCGCGGCCGCGTACAGCGGCAGGCACGGGCTGGCCGCCGGGCTCACCGTGGGCCTGGCCGCGCTCGCCCCGGGCCGGCTGCTTCTCGATCTGCAGTTCTTCGCCAACGGCTCCAAAACCGTCCGCCCCGAGCTGTACCTCCCCGACCGCCTGCTGGACCGCAGTGCGGTCGGTGCCGGGTTCTGGCTGCTTGTCGCCGGCCATGTCCTCACGATCGCGGCCGGGATCGCGGCCGGGCAGGTGGCGCGGCAGCTCAACGAGGTCGCGGGCGACGACGGCGGGCGACGGCGCTGGCGGCTGGTCGTGCCGCTGCTCACGATCGCGGCCGGTGTCGGGCTGTTGATGGCGCCCGTGATCTCGGACAACCCGTTCTTCCCGGCGCACTCGGCGTTCGAAGGTCCCGGCCTTGCGCTCACCGGCTACGTCGTCATCGCGGGCGCGCTGCTGCTCGCCGTCGTGCTCGGGTTCGGCGCGGCGTCCGACGGCGTGGCGCGCGGGACGCTCGGCGGCGCGGCCGCGGCGACGTTCGCCGTGGCGCTTCCGCCGCTGGTCGGCGGGCTGGCGGTGGGCGGGCTGCACCTCGCGTGGGGACCGGTCGTCGCCGTCGTGGCGATGTTCCTCGTCCTTGTTCTCGCGCCCCTCGCGACGCCTCAGATCACCCAGGTCGAACGCACGGACCTCGCCGGTGAAGCGCGCGTCCCGAGTCTCACGTTGTGGCGCACCGCCACGGCCCTGCTCGCCTTGCTGACGGCGGTGGTCGGAGTCGTGGGCGCCCTCGCCCCGCAGCTCGACACAGCGACCGCGACCCAGAGCCCCGCCCGCTGGCTCCTGCTCACGGCCGCGATCCTCGTCGCCCTGCCCGCGCCGTTCCTGTTCGCGTACAAATCGGCCCGCGGCATCCTCGCCGTCATCTGGGCCGCTGTCGTCCTCGCCGGCACGGCCGTGCTCAGCACCGCCATCACGGCGTCACAAGCGACCGGGCTGACAGGGCTGGACGGCCTCGGCGGCACCATCAGCTACCACCTCGGCGCCGGCGCCGTGTTCACCACGATCGCGCTCGGCCTCGCCGGGCTCACGGCGCTCGCGGCCGCCGTCACCGGCGTCGTCGAGCGCGACGACGAAGGCACGGAAGGTCCGCGCCCCCGGGTGCTGCTGCCCGTCGCCGTGGCCGCGATCCTGTCCGTCCTCGCCTTCGGCACACCGGTGTTCGCCGCGCCCGGCTACTCGGCGCCCGGGCTCTGGTCCGATTTCGACACTCCGTCGTGGGGACTGCTCACCGCGCTCCTGGTCGTTCTCGGCGTGCTCGCCCTGAGCGTCCGCTCCCGGCCCGGCGCCGCCGCGGCCGCGCTCACCGGCGCGGTGCTCGTGCTGGCCGTCCACGTGGCACAGCTGCCGCTCGTCGGGATCGCCGGACGGACGCCCGCGCTCGGGTTCTGGTTCGGCCTCGCCGCGATCGTCGTCACGGCAACAGCCGCCGCGACGGCCGCCGCGGGGGGCGAAAAAACGGCCTCGGTGGGCGGACTCACACCCCCTGACCGCGCACGGTGACCGACTTCACCAGGTGCGGAGTCCCCTGCTTCTGCGCTGGTCGCTAACCTCGACTGGTCCGACAGCGCGGTTCGGTAACGGACCACCACAGTGGCGTGTCGTCAGGAGACTGGAGTAGTGGACCTCTACGAGTACCAGGCGAGGGATCTCTTCGCCGCCCACGGAGTACCGGTTCTGCCGGGCTCGGTGGCAAACACCCCCGAAGAAGCCAAGGCCGCCGCGGAGCAGATCGGCACCCAGGTCGTCGTCAAGGCGCAGGTGAAGGTCGGTGGCCGCGGCAAGGCCGGTGGCGTCAAGCTGGCCCAGACGCCGGACGAGGCCAAGGAGAAGGCGGAAGCCATCCTGGGTCTCGACATCAAGGGCCACATCACGCGCCGCGTGCTCGTGGCGGAAGCGTCGGACATCGCGTCCGAGTACTACTTCTCCTTCCTGCTGGACCGCGCGAACCGCACGTTCCTGGCGATGGCGTCCTCCGAGGGCGGCATGGAGATCGAGCAGCTCGCGGTGGAGCGCCCCGACGCGCTCGCGAAGATCCCGGTCGACGCGATCGCCGGTGTCGACAAGGCGAAGGCGCTCGAGATCCTGAAGGCCGGCAACTTCCCGGCCGACATCATCGACGAGGCCGCCGACGTGGTCGTGAAGCTCTGGGAGACCTTCGTCTCCGAGGACGCCACCCTCGTCGAGGTCAACCCGCTGGTGCGCGACCCCCAGGACAAGATCATCGCCCTCGACGGCAAGGTCACCCTGGACGAGAACGCGGACTTCCGTCAGCCGGGCCACGAGGCCCTGGTGGACAAGGACGCGGAGAACCCGCTCGAGGCGAAGGCGAAGGCCAAGAGCCTCAACTACGTCAAGCTCGACGGCGAGGTCGGCATCATCGGCAACGGCGCCGGGCTCGTCATGTCCACTTTGGACGTGGTGGCGTACGCGGGTGAGAAGCACGGCGGCGTGAAGCCCGCCAACTTCCTCGACATCGGCGGCGGCGCGTCGGCCGAGGTCATGGCGGCCGGTCTGGACGTCATCCTCAACGACACCGACGTGAAGAGCGTCTTCGTCAACGTCTTCGGCGGCATCACCGCGTGCGACGCGGTGGCCACCGGCATCGTCGAGGCGCTGAAGATCCTGGGCGACGAGGCCACCAAGCCGCTGGTCGTCCGTCTGGACGGCAACAACGTCGTCGAGGGTCGCCAGATCCTGGCCGACGCGAACCACCCGCTCGTCACCGTGGTGGACACAATGGACAACGCGGCCGACAAGGCTGCCGAGCTCGCCGCGGCAGGTGCGTGAGATGTCGATCTTCCTCAACGAGAACAGCAAGGTCATCGTCCAGGGGCTCACCGGCTCCGAGGGCATGAAGCACGCCACGAAGATGCTGAAGTCCGGCACGAACATCGTGGGTGGCGTCAACGCCCGCAAGGCCGGCCAGACCGTGAGCATCGAGGGCAAGGACCTCAAGGTCTTCGGCACCGTCGAAGAGGCGATCAAGGAGACCGGCGCCGACGTGTCGGTCATCTTCGTGCCGCCGAAGTTCGCCAAGGACGCGGTGCTCGAGGCCGTCGACGCCGAGATCCCGCTCGCCGTGGTGATCACCGAGGGCATTCCGGTGCACGACTCGGCCTACTTCTGGGCCCACGCCGTCGCCAAGGGCAACAAGACCCGCATCATCGGCCCGAACTGCCCGGGCGTGATCAGCCCCGGCAAGTCCAACGCCGGCATCATCCCCGCCGACATCTCGGGCCCGGGCCACATCGGCCTGGTCTCGAAGTCCGGCACGCTGACCTACCAGATGATGTACGAGCTGCGTGACATCGGCTTCTCCACCGCCGTCGGCATCGGCGGTGACCCCATCATCGGCACCACCCACATCGACGCCCTCGAGGCGTTCGAGAAGGACGCCGACACCAAGGTCATCGTGATGATCGGTGAAATCGGTGGCGACGCCGAGGAGCGGGCCGCGGCCTTCATCAAGGAGCACGTCACCAAGCCGGTGGTCGGCTACGTCGCGGGCTTCACCGCCCCCGAGGGCAAGACCATGGGCCACGCGGGTGCCATCGTGTCCGGTTCCTCCGGCACGGCGGCCGCGAAGAAGGAGGCCCTCGAGGCTGCCGGCGTGAAGGTCGGCAAGACCCCGAGCGAGACCGCCGTCCTCGCGCGCGAGCTGTATAACAACCTCTGACCTGCATAAACGCTGGTCACACGGGCCGGGCACCAGGATTGGTGCCCGGCCCGTGGCGTTTCCGGCCGCAACCGAACGGGCATCCCGTGCGTCCAACGGCCCGGACGGGGGACCCTCGGATGCGCTAGCGTTCGGCGACGCGGCCGTCACGTGATTCGTCCGGGTGCCACCTTCCCCCGGAGTTGCCGGCGAACGACAGGAGAGCTTCCGATGACCTTCCCCAGCGGCGGGCCTGGCTACCCCCAGCAGGGCGGTGGCCAGCAGCAGCCCCAACAGGGACCGCCCCCGTCCGGCGGGTTCCCGCAACAGCAGCCGCAGCAGGGACCGCCGTCCTCGGCCGGGCCGGTGCTGCCGCAGAACCTCCCGCTCGTGCTCGCGCTCGTGGTGACCGTGCTGGGCATCGTCCAGTACTTCATCGGCTTCTCCGACGAAGCGGGTGACGTCGGTCAGGAGACGATCTTCCTGCTCACCGGTGGCCTGCTCGCGGCGCTGCACGCGCTGCCGAAGGCGCCGCGGGTGCTGCCGTTCGCCGCGCTGTTCAGCGTGGTCGGCGCGCTCGGAGCACTCGACACGGTGGTGGCCGAGCGGAGCACGCCGGGCATTGTCACGGTGGTGCTGATCCTCGGCATCGTGCAGATGCTGGTCGCGGTGGCCGCGCTGCTGATGGAGTACGGCGTGCTCAAGCCGCCGGCGCCGAAGCCGGCCGCGCCGCACTACCAGCAGTACGGCCAGGCCGGCCCCTACCAGCCGCAGCAGCAGCCGGGCCAGTACCCGCAGCAGCCGGGCGCGACGCCGCCGGGCCAGCAGGCGACCACGTACGCGCCGCAGCAGGGCCAGTTCTTCCAGCAGCCGCAGGGGGAGCAGGGCAAGCCCCCGGGCACACCGCCGGGCGGCTTCGGCCAGCAGGGCTGATCGCCGGAGCCCGGCCCGACCCGCCCCAATGTGACGGGCCGGTGCTCCAGCCATGCCCCGCCGCAACCCTCAACGGAGGCGCTCAGCGCCCATGCCCTGTTCAGCGCACCGAACGCCACATTGGGTGCGTTGAGCGCAACCAACGCCGCGTTGGGGCGCTGTCACCTCGTGAAAACACCCGCTGTGACTCTCCGTGTCACAGCGGGTGTTTTTTGTTGTCCGGGTGCCCCCGACCGGGTGGGTTAGCTTGGCCATGCCTGCGGCGGGCGGCGTGCCTCACCCGGACGGCCCAGCACGGGTGTCAAGGTGCGAAGCATGCAGCAGCTCACCAGTTCTCCACGCCCGCCGGGCGGCGAGCCGGTGGGCGACACCGTCGAACTCGACGCCGAGGCCGCACCGGCCACCCGGGTGCGGGTGTTGCTCACCGCCGCCTTCGGTCCGCTGATCACGGAGTACGCCGTGGTCGCGACGCTGGTCGCGCTCGTCGCGCTGACCGCCGAACGCACCGCGTTCTCCGCCGCCGGCGTGCTGCTCTCGGCCGGCCCCGGCTGGCTCGCGGGGTTCCAGGTGCAGCTCGGCATCGGCGGCCACCTGCTGGGCGTGCTGCCGCTGCTGCCGACGATCGGCGCCGTGTTGCTCGTGGCTCGCGCCGCGTCCGGCGCCGCCCTGCGGCTGGGCTGCACGACGCTGCGGCAGACCGTCCCCCTGATCTCCGTGATCGGCGCCGCCCACGCGTTGTTCGGCCTCCTGATCGGGCTGCTCTCGCTCAGCGCGCCGGTGCGGGTGAACCCGCTGCTGGCGTTCGTGGTGCCCGGCGTGTTCGCCGTGGTGGCGGCCACGGGCGGTGCGGTGCGCCGCTGCGGTCTGCCCGCGGCGGTGGCCGAACGGCTCGACCCGGTGGCCGTGCGTGGCCTGCGGGCGGGCGCGCTGGGGCTCGCGGCGCTGCTGGCGGTGGGTGCGATCGTGTTCGCGGTCGCCACGGTGTTCTCGTGGTCCACTGTGGACGATCTGTTCGAGCCGTCGTTCGGCACCAGCTTCGGGCTGTTCGTGCTTTCGGTGGCCTACCTGCCCAACGCCGTGGTGGCGGCGCTGTCGTTCGTCAGCGGGCCCGGGTTCACGATCGGGTCGCTCGACGTCAGCCTCGTCGGCTACCGCGGTGGCTCCGTGCCCGCGGTGCCGCTGCTCGGCAGCATCCCCGAGCACACGGCTGCGTGGTGGCCCGTGCTGCTGGTGCTGCCGGCGGCCGTCGGCGCGCTGGTCGGCTGGTCGGTGCGCCACGCGGACGACGACCCGGCCGGCCGGATCCGGATCGTCGCCGTCGCGGGCGCCGTGGTCGGGTTCGGCTGCGTGGTGCTGGGGACACTCGCGGGCGGCCGCCTCGCCGACGGCCCGTTCGACCCGGTCAGCGTGCCGGTCGGGGTGGCGTCGATCGTGGCGGCCTGCTGGATCGTGATCCCGGGTGGGTTCGTGGCGTTCTTCGCCGGTGAGCACGCGCCGGCCGCGCCGCCGGACACGCTGGAGGTCGAGGAAGAGTTCGGCGACGAGGACCTGGCCGAAGACACCGAAGACACCGAAGACACCGAAGACACCGAAGACACCGAAGACACCGAAGACTCAGACGAGACCGACGAGCTCGAAGAGTCCGAAGAGGCCGAGGAGTCCGAAGAGGATACGGACGAACCGGGCGAGGAAGACGTCGACGAGCTCGATCCCGACGAGGTGCTCGAAGACGTCGACCCGGAGGAGCTGGACACCGACGAGTTCGAGGCCGAGTTCACCGAGCCGGAACCGGAGCTCGAAACCGCTCCCCAGCCCCGGCAGCCCGACTACGACGAGTACGACGCCGAAGCCGAGGCCGAACTGGGCCTCGAGCTGCCCGAAGACGTCCCGCTCGACCAGCGGGAAACCGGCCCGGAGCGTGCCTCCGACGGGCCCGGAGCTGTGACCGAGTCCACCGACGGCTCCGGTGAGGACGAGGGCCGCGAGCGCGACCGTTAGGGTTGGGGTGACCTGGTGAAGCGCGGTGCGCCCGAGGTGCGCCGCCGCCGTGCAAGGAGCCCGTTCTGGCCAGCCGCTTGGACCTGCCGACCCCGGTGAAGATCGTCGTGCTCGCGTCCGGTTCGGGCACGCTACTGCAGGCGGTGCTCGACGCCGTCGCGCGCCCCGCGTTCCCGGCGCAGGTCGTGGCCGTGGGCGCCGACCGCACGGGCATCGAGGCGCTGGCCCGCGCGGAGCGCGCGAGCGTGCCGTCGTTCACCGTCCGCGTCGCCGACCACTCCGACCGCGAGGCGTGGGACAAGGCGCTCACCGAGGCCGTCGCCGCGTACTCACCCGATCTCGTGGTGTCGGCGGGGTTCATGAAGATCCTCGGCGCGCAGTTCCTGTCCCGGTTCGCGAACCGGGTGATCAACACGCACCCGGCGCTGCTGCCGTCGTTCCCGGGAATGCACGCGGTCGCCGACGCACTGGCGGCCGGCGTGAAGGTGACCGGTTCGACCGTGCACTTCGTCGACGCGGGCGTGGACACCGGCCCCGTCATCGCCCAGGAGGCGGTGGTCGTGGAGGCCGACGACACCGAAGACGTCCTGCACGAACGGATCAAGGCCGTGGAACGCAGGCTGCTGGTTGAAACGATCGAGCGACTCGGCCGTGGTGGCTGCACCGTGGACGGACGAAAGGTGAGGTTTTCGTGAGCACTGCAGAGGGACGACGCCCGGTCCGGCGCGCGCTGATCGGCGTCTCGGACAAGGCCGGCCTGCTCGAGCTCGCGACCGGTCTGCACGCCGCGGGCGTGGAGATCGTGTCGACCGGCGGGACCGCGAAGGTCATCGCGAACGCCGGGGTCCCCGTCACGCCGGTCGAGCAGGTGACCGGGTTCCCGGAGTCGCTCGACGGCCGCGTGAAGACGCTGCACCCGCGCGTGCACGCGGGGCTGCTGGCCGACCAGGACAACCCCGACCACGTCGAGCAGCTGCGGAAGCTCGAGATCGCCGCGTTCGACCTGCTCGTGGTGAACCTGTACCCGTTCACGCAGACGGTCGCCTCCGGCGCGAGCCCCGAGGACTGCGTGGAGAACATCGACATCGGCGGCCCGGCGATGGTGCGCGCGGCCGCGAAGAACCACGGCAGCGTCGCGGTTGTCGTGGACCCGTCGCGCTACGCATGGGTGCTGGAGCAGGTCTCGGCGGGCGGCTTCGAGCTCGTCGACCGCAAGCGGCTCGCGGCGCAGGCGTACGCGCACACGGCGGCGTACGACTCGGCTGTCGCGTCGTGGTTCGCCAACGTGTACGCGCCGGCGGACGACTCCGGTTTCCCCGACTTCCTGGGCGCCACCTGGGACCGCGCCGATGTGCTGCGCTACGGCGAGAACCCGCACCAGAAGGCCGCGCTGTACCGCAGTGCGCAGCCGGGCCTCGCGCACGCGGAGCAGCTGCACGGCAAGGCCATGTCGTACAACAACTACGTCGACACCGACGCCGCTCGCCGGGCCGCGTTCGACTTCGCCGAGCCCGCTGTCGCGATCATCAAGCACGCCAACCCGTGCGGCATCGCGGTGGGCGCGGACATCGCCGAGGCACACCGCAAGGCGCACGCGTGCGACCCGGTTTCGGCCTACGGCGGCGTGATCGCCACGAACCGGCCGGTCACGGTCGACGCGGCGGAGCAGATCGCCGAGGTGTTCACCGAGGTCGTGCTGGCGCCCGACTTCGAGCCGGAAGCACTGGAGATCTTGCAGCGCAAGAAGAACGTGCGGCTGCTGAAGCTGCCCGTGATCGAGAACCCGGCGCCCGTCGAGCTGCGCCCGATCTCCGGCGGCGTGCTCGTGCAGACCGTCGACGCGATCGACGCGCCCGGCGACGACCCCGCCAACTGGCAGCTCGCCACCGGCACGCCGGCCGACTCGGCGACCCTGGCCGACCTCGCCTTCGCGTGGCGCGCGCTGCGCGCGGTGAAGTCCAACGCGATCCTGCTGGCCCACGACGGCGCGACCGTCGGCGTCGGCATGGGCCAGGTCAACCGCGTCGACTCGTCACGGCTGGCCGTCGCGCGCGCGGGCGACCGGGCGAAGGGTTCCGTCGGCGCGTCCGACGCGTTCTTCCCGTTCCCGGACGGGCTCGAGGTCCTGCTCGAAGCCGGCGTGCGCGCCGTCGTGCAGCCCGGCGGCTCCATCCGCGACGCCGAGGTGATCGCGGCGGCCGAGAAGGCGGGCGTCACCCTGTACCTGACGGGGACGCGCCACTTCGCGCACTGAGGTTTTCCCGGGGCCGGCTCTTTTTCGGGGCCGGCCCTTTTTATTCGCGAAGGCGCGCGTACACGACTTCGTCGCGGTAGGCGCCGTCTCGCCAGGTCACCTGGCACATCAGGCCTTCCCGGTGGAAGCCCGCCTTCTCCAGCACGCGCTGCTCGGCGAGGTTCTCGCTGTCGGTGAACGCCTCGAGCCGGTGGGCGCGCGTGAAGCGGAACAGGTGCTCGACCAGCAGCCGGTGGGCCTTCGTGCCGAGGCCGAGCCCGCGGTGGTCGGGCAGCAACGTCACCCCGATCTCGAAACAGCCACCCGCCGGCCCACCCCGATCGGCGGCCTCCCAGCTCGCCATCCCGGCCACCACGCCGTCCACAGTGACCGCGAGGGCCGTGGACTCGTCGCCGATGAACCCGTCTTCGGCGAACCGCCGCCGGCGGGCCTGCGTGTTGGTGAACCCGGCCCACTGGAACGCGCCCAGCACCTCGGGCTCCGCGGCGAACCGATCGAGCACCGGCAGGTCTTCCTCGGCGAAGGGCCGCAGGGTGAGGTGTTTCATGCTGTGTCTCCACCAGCTTCGCTCGGACGTGGTGCGGGCCGGTGGCCCCGCTAGTCCCAGTGTATCGCGGTCGCGGAGCGTGTTGTGGTTGTCGTGCTTCGGGTTCTGAAACTCTACTTAGGACGGTTGTGGGCGCAACGGGCGGAAGAACTCGCGGATCTCGGTGACGAGCTCGTCCGGCCGCTCCAGTGCCGCGAAGTGACCACCGTCGTCGAACCGGGTGAATCGTGTCAAGTTGTACGCGCGCCGCACCCACTCCTCGGGCGGCGTGAAGTTGTCCTTGGCGAAGGAGGCGAAGCCGGTGGGCGTGGCGACGTAACCGGGGGTGTTGCGGCCCAGCATGCCTTCGGTGTGCATGGTTTCGTAGTAGAGGCGGGCGGAGGTGGCGATGGTGCCGGTCAGCCAATAGAGGGTGATGTCGGTGAGGAGTTCGTCCTTGCTGAACACGGACTCGACGTCGCCGCCGCAGTCGCTCCACGCGCGGAACTTCTCGACGATCCACGCGGCCAGCCCGGCGGGAGAGTCCGACAGCCCCGCGGCGAGGGTGGCCGGCTTGGTGCCCTGGAGCTGGGCGTACGCGCCTTCGGCGGTGAAGAAGTGTTCGGCCTGGGCGAGGAACGTCTCTTCGGCGGGGGTGAGCGGGGTGCCGTCGAGCGCCGGCGTCGCGCCCATCAGGTTGAGGTGGATGCCGGTCAGGTGCTCGCCGTGGTCGCGCCCGAGGCGGCTGGTGATCTGCGCGCCGAAGTCGCCGCCCTGCGCGGCGTAGCGCGAATAGCCGAGGACGTCGGTCATGAGTCGGTCGAACAGGTTCGCGATGGTCGTCGGGTTCATCCCGGGTGTGCCGGGGTGCGGGGAGAACCCGAAGCCGGGCAGGCTCGGGGCGACGACGTCGAACGCGTCGGCCGAGTCGCCGCCGTGTGCCGCGGGGTCGGTGAGCGGGCCGATGATCTTGGTGACCTCGAAGAACGAGCCCGGCCAGCCGTGCGAGAACAGCAAGGGGAACGGCCGGGGCCCGGTTCCCTTGCTGTGGACGAAGTGCAGCGTGGTGCCGCCCACGTCGGCGACGAATTGGGGGAGCGCGTTGAGCCGGTTTTCGGCCGCGGGCCAGTCGAATTCGGTGTGCCAGTAGTCGACGAGCTCGGCCAGGTAACCCGGCGGTGTGCCGTGGGTCCAGTCGTGCCCGGACAGCGCGGGTGCGAAACGGGTTCGGGCCAGGCGGTCTTTCAGATCGATGAGCTGTGCTTCGGTGGTTTCGCTGCGGAACGGGCGTAGCACTCGGGGTCTCCTTCGCTGTGATCTCCCTTCGAGAATGCGGCCGCGGTGGGGACGAGGCTGGCAGGAACTCGACATCAGGCCCGGCTTGACACGGCTGCCGGATCCCGGTCTACTTGAGGCATCGAACAGGTGTTCGATGCAGGGTGTCGAGGGCCGCCTTCCCCGCGGTGCGTCGGTGCTCGTCCTGTGGGGCCCTGGCCTGGGCCTGCGGTGAGGGTGGGCGCCGGCGTGTGCGTGGAGGGGAGGGGTGTGCGGTGACGGCAGTGGTGGAGCCGGTGGCTCGGCTCGCTGCGCTGCCCGGCGTGAGCACGGCGAGCCGGGTCGCGGAGCAGGCCGAGCATGCCAGGGCGACGGGAAGGGTGCTCCCGGTGTCCCCGGCATTGGCCGGTCTGCTGCCCGACGCGGGGCTCCGGCGCGGGAGCACCGTGGCGGTCCACCGCTCCCCGTCGCTGCTCCTCGCCCTGCTCGCCGAGGCCACCGCCGCCGGGTCGTGGGCGGCGGTGGTCGGCGTGCCCTCCCTGGGCATCGCCGCGGCGGCGGAACACGGCGTCGAGGTGTCGCGCCTCGCTCTCGTGCCGCGCCCGGGCGCCGAGTACCCGGCAGTGGTCGCCGCACTCCTCGACGGTGTCGACCTCGTGGTCACCGAGCCCCGCTCCGTCCGCCCCGCGGTCGCGCGGCGCCTCTCCGCCCGCGCCCGCCATCGCGGCACCGTCCTGCTCACCCTTGGCCCCTGGCCCGCGGCCGACGTGGAACTCCACTGCGTCCCGGACGAGTGGACGGGGTTTCTCGGCTCCGGGGCGGGGTTCCTGCGCTCCCGGCCCGCCGAGGTGCACGCGCGCGGGCGGGGTTCCGCTGCCCGGCCCCGCTCGGTTTCCGTCGCGCTGCCCGGTCCCGACGGCCGGGCGCTTCCGGTGGAGCCGCTCGCGATGCCGGTGGGTCTCCCGCTGCAGCGTCTCGACGAGGAGGCCGTGGGATGACCGCCGCCTTCGCTCCGGACTTCACGCGGGATGGTCCTGAGAAGGTCGGCAACGGCCGTGGCGCCGAGCTGGAGATGACCGTCTGCGCGAGTTTCGCGCTCGCCGGTGTGCCGCGTGGGTCGACTGTGCGGCGCCGGCGTGCGCCCGGGTCGCGTGGCGCCGCTCGGGTGACCGCGGGAGCCGGGCCGTGCGGATTCGAAGCGTGGTCCACTGCAGCAGGTCCGGCGCAGAGCCGCGGGACTCGCGTGACTTCCGTCCACATCAGACACCCCGAGGCGGCCGGATGACCATCACCCACGAACCCCCCAGAACCACGGGCCTCCCCACCCGGATGCTCGTCCTCTGGTGCCCCGACTGGCCCGCCGTCGCGGCGGTGGCCGCGGCCGGCGCGCCGCTCACCAAGCCGGCCGCGGTGTTCCTCGCCAACCGGGTCGTGGCGTGTACCGCGGTGGCGCGCAAGAACGGCGTGCGGAGGGGGATGCGGCGGCGGGAGGCGGAGTCGAAGTGTCCCGAGCTGGGCGTGTTCGGCGTGGACGACGGGCGGGACGCGCGGCTGTTCGAGAACGTCGCGCGCGCCGTGGAGGAGCTGGTCGTCGGGCTGGAGGTGGTGCGGCCGGGGCTGATCGCGGTGCCCGTGGCGGGTGCGGCGGGCTACTTCGGCGGCGAGCACCCGCTCGCGGAGAAGCTGCTGGACCAGGTGGCCGCGGTGGCGGGCGTCGAATGCCAGGTCGGGGTGGCGGAGGGGCTGTTCGGGGCCACGATCGCGGCCCGGCACGGTGAGTTCGTGTCGCCTGGGGAAACCGCGCGATTCCTCGCGCCCCTGCGGGTCACCGAGCTGGACCAGCCCGACGTCGAGCGCAAGGAGCTCGTCGACCTGCTCACGCGCCTGGGCCTCAAGACACTCGGGGCGTTCGCGGAGCTGACCGAGCGCGACGTGATGTCCCGCTTCGCCCTCGACGGTGTGCTCGCCCACCGCCTGGCGCGCGGGCTGTCGGAGCGCCCTCCGCTGCGCCGCAAACCGCCGGCCGACCTCACGCTCACCGAGGAGTTCGACCCGGTGCTGGAGCGCATCGACGTCGCGGCGTTCCTCGCCAAGAACCTCGGCGCGCGGTTCCACGCGGCCCTCGCCGACCGCGGCCTGGCGTGCACGCGCCTCGGCATCTACGCCACCACCGAGGGCGGCGAGCAGCTCGGCCGTGTCTGGCGCTGCGCGGAACCCCTGACCCCCCAAGGGGTCGCCGACCGCGTGCGCTGGCAGTTCGAGGGCTGGCTGAAAGGCAAGCGGCCCACCTCGGGCGTCGCGCGACTGCGGCTGGAGCCGGAGGAAACGGTCGAGGGCAAGTCCCTGCAGCTCGGCCTCTGGCACGGCGGTAACCGTAGCGAGGACGATGAGCTCACCACCGAACGCGCCGCCCGCGCCTTCGTGCGCGTGCAGGGCCTGCTCGGCCCCGAAGGCGTCGTCACCCCGATCCTCGACGGCGGCCGCGACCCCGCCGGCCGCGTCCGCCTCATCCCGTGGGGCGACCCGCGCGAGCCCGTCTCGCCACCGGACGCCACGTGGCCGGGCCGCCTGCCGGCGCCGTCACCCGCGACGGTGCTCGAACAACCCGTGCCGGTGCGGATCGTCGACGAGCAGGGCGTGCCCGTGGGCATCACCAGCCGCAAGCAGCTCACGGCGCCGCCGTGCCGGCTGAGCGTGACGGGCGGCCCGCCGCGGACGGTCCTCGACTGGGCCGGCCCGTGGCCCGTCGCGGCCAGCCGTCGCGCGGCCACGCCGCAACAGGCCCGCCTGCAGCTGCTCCTGGCCGCCGCCGGACAAGACAACGCCGACGAAGCCGTGCTCGTCCTGTGCTCCGGCACCGAAAATCCTGTGTGGACAGTGGAAGGGATCTACGACTGATGGACGACGAAACCGAAACCACCTACGTGCGCCGCGAACCCCCGCTCATCCCGGGGCCCCGCAGTTCCCCCGAAAACGACTAGATGGGCTGGAACAACCCGCCCGTGCCCTGGCAGGACCTCGCGCGAGCCCTGTCCGGCGACGGTGGCGTGCCGCCCGGCGACCACGGCGACAGCCCGGCGTGGGGCCGAAAGCGCGACGTCTACCGCCGCCCCGCCGACGTGCCGCCGCCGCGTAGCGAGGTGGAGTCCGGGCCGCGCGTGCCCTACGCCGAGCTGCACTGCCACTCCAACTTCAGCTTCCTCGACGGCGCCAGCCACCCCGAGGAGCTCGTGGAGGAGGCCGCGCGGCTCGGCCTCGACGCCATCGCGCTCACCGACCACGACGGCATGTACGGCGTCGTCCGCTTCGCCGAAGCCGCGAAGGAGCTGGGCGTCGCCACAGTCTTCGGCACCGAGCTGAGCTTCGGCCTCTCCGCCCCGCAGAACGGCGTCGCCGACCCCGAAGGCGAGCACCTGCTCCTGCTCGCGCGCGGCGACGACGGCTACCGCAGCCTCTGCCGCGCCATCACCGCCGGCCAGCTGCGTGGTGACGACACCCCGGACCGGGAGCAGGCCGAAAAGGGCCGTCCCGTCTACGATCTGCGCGCCGTCGCCGAGGAAGTCACCGGCCAGTGCGCCGTGCTCACCGGCTGCCGCAAGGGCTCCGTCCGGCAAGCGCTGCTGAGCGAAGGCCCGGCCGCCGCGGCCACGCAGCTGAGAAAACTGGTGGAGCTCTTCGGCCGCGACAACGTCTACGTCGAGCTCTTCGACCACGGCCAGCCCCTCGACAGCACCCACAACGACCTCCTCGCCGACCTGGCGAACGACTTCGGCCTGCCCACCGTCGCCACCACCGCCGCGCACTACGCCCGCCCCGAACGCGGCCGCCTCGCCGACGCCGTCGCCGCGATCCGCGCGCGCCGCAGCATCGACGACCTCGAAGGCTGGCTGCCCAGCGACGGCGCCGCCTTCCTGCGTTCCGGCACGGAAATGGCCGAGCGTTTCCGGCGTTACCCCGGCGCAGTGCAGCGCTCGGCGCTGCTGGGCGTGGAATGCTCGTTCAAGCTGGAACTCCTCGCGCCCGAGCTGCCACCGTTCGACGTGCCCGAGGGCCACACCGAGACGACATATCTGCGCGAGCTCACGATGAAGGGCGCCGCAGAGCGATACCTCGGCAAGGAAGACGAAACCGCCGGGTACGCCCAGATCGAGCACGAGCTGAAGATCATCGAAGACCTGGGCTTCCCCGGTTACTTCCTGATCGTCTGGGACATCGTGCGCTTCTGCCGCGACAACACCATCCTCTGCCAGGGCCGGGGCTCGGCCGCCAACTCCGCCGTCTGCTACGCGCTGGGCATCACCAAGGTCGACCCGGTGAAGTACAAGCTGCTCTTCGAACGCTTCCTCGCCCCCGACCGCGACGGTTACCCCGACATCGACCTCGACATCGAGTCCGACCGCCGCGAAGAGGCCATCCAGTACGTCTTCGCCAAACACGGCCGCCTCAACACCGCACAGGTCGCCAACGTGATCACCTACCGCGCCCGCTCCGCGATCCGCGACGCCGCCCGCGCGCTCGGCTACTCACCCGGCCAGCAGGATGCGTGGAGCAAGCAGATCGACCGCTGGGGAGCGCTGCGCAGCACCGAAAAGGACCACGACCACGACATCCCCGACGACGTCGTGCAGCTCGCGTTCGCGCTCGAGGACTTTCCACGCCACCTCGGGATCCACTCCGGCGGCATGGTGATCTGCCAGGAGCCGGTGAGCCAGGTCGTGCCCGTGGAGTGGGCGCGGATGGAGAACCGCAGCGTGGTGCAGTGGGAGAAGGAGGACTGCGCCGCGGCCGGGCTGGTGAAGTTCGACCTGCTGGGCCTGGGCATGTTGTCGGCGCTGCACTACATGCTCGACCTCGTCGAGGAGTACAAGCACGAGAAGATCGACCTGGCCGACCTGGATCTGAAGGACCAGAACATCTACCGGATGCTCTGCCGCGCCGACGCGATCGGCGTGTTCCAGGTGGAGAGCCGCGCGCAGCTGGCCACGCTGCCGCGGCTGCGGCCGGAGGAGTTCTACGACCTGGCCGTGGAGGTCGCGCTCATCCGTCCCGGGCCGATCCAGGGCGGCTCCGTGCACCCGTACATCCGGCGCAAGCAGAAGCGCGAGGAGTGGGAGTACGACCACCCGCTGCTGAAGAACGCGTTGCACAAGACCAAAGGCGTGCCGCTGTTCCAGGAGCAGCTGATGCAGATCGCGCTCGACGTCGCGAACTTCACCGCGGCGGAGGCCGACCAGCTGCGCCACGCGATGGGGTCCAAGCGCTCCGAGCGGAAGATGGAGCTGCTGCGCCGGCGGTTCCTCGACGGCGCCACCGCCAACGGTCTGGAGCTGGAGCTCGCGGAGAAGATCTTCCTGAAGCTCAAGGCGTTCGCGAACTTCGGCTTCCCGGAGAGCCACGCGCTGAGCTTCGCGTACCTGGTGTTCGCGAGCGCGTATTTCAAGTACTACCACCCGGACGCGTTCTGCGCGGGGCTGCTGCGCGCGCAGCCGATGGGGTTCTACTCACCGCAGTCTTTGGTGGCCGACGCGCGGCGCCACGGCGTCACGGTGCTCGGCCCCGACATCAACCGCAGCGTGGCACACGCGACGCTGGAACCGTTGCCGGACAACGGAAAACTTCACGCGGTCCGCGGTGGCCTCGGCACCGTGCGGCTGATCGGCGACGAGTTGGCGGAGAAGATCGTGGCCGAGCGGTCACACGGGGAGTTCGCGAGCATGTCCGACCTCGCCCGCCGCGTGCGGCTCACCGCGCCGCAGCTGGAGGCCCTCGCCACCGCCGGCGCCTTCAGCTGCTTCGGCGGCGACCGCCGGCAGGCCCTGTGGTCCGCGGGCGCCGTCGCGCAGGACCGCCCGGAGAAGCTGCCCGGCACGGCGCCCGGCGTCGACGCCCCGACTCTGCCGGGCATGGACGAGCTCGACCTCGCCGCCGCCGACGTTTGGGCCACGGGCCTCTCGCCGGACAGCTACCCGACGGAGTTCGTGCGCGACCACCTCGACACCCTGGGCGTCGTCCCAGCCGCCCGCCTGCTCGACCAGCCCGACGGCGCCCGCGTCCTCGTCGGCGGTGCCGTCACGCACCGCCAGCGCCCCGCCACCGCCGGCGGCGTCACCTTCATCAACCTCGAAGACGAGACGGGCATGGTCAACGTCGTCTGCACCCTCGGCCTCTGGCAACGCTTCCACCGCGTCGCGCGCTCCAGCACCGCTCTGCTGGTCCGCGGCGTCGTCGAAAAGGCCGACGGCGTGGCGAGCGTGCGGGCTCAGAAGCTGGAGCCCCTGCCCCTGCGGATCAGGGCGAAGTCGCGGGACTTCCGGTGACCGCCGCGGGCCCGGCGCGGACGCCATGCGCCAGGCCCGCTGAAGCCGTGTGACATCCTGTCGAGGTGATCGAGACCGGTGAGGACTACCGCGACGCCGTACTTTCCGGGCAGTGGTGGGAAAAGCGCCAGTTCACGGGCTGCGACTTCACCGAGGCCGACCTGCGTGACCTGCGCACGCGCGGCTGCACGTTCGACAACTGCGACTTCACCAAGGCCGACCTCGCCGGCTCGCGCCACGACGCGTCGGCCTTCCGCAGCTGCACGTTCGACCGCGCGGTGCTCGCCGACAGCCGGTGGTCGTCGTGCTCGCTGCTCGGTTCGTCCTTTGTGGACTGCCGGTTCCTCGGCATCGCGCTCACGGAGTGCGACCTGTCGCTGGCCTCACTCGCCCGCGGCCGGCTGCGCAAGCTGCACCTGTCCGGCCTGCGCATGCGCGAGGTCAACCTCACCGAGGCCGACCTGACCGGCTCCGACCTGCGCGACTCCGACCTCACCGGCGCCCGCCTCCTCGGCGCCAAGCTCCCCGGTGCCGACCTGCGCGGCACCCGGCTCGACGCCAACGCCCTCGTGCAGGCCGACCTGCGCGGCGCCTACGTCGACGTCGAGACGGCCATCGGGTTCGCCGCCGCCCACGGCCTCATCGTCAAGTAAAACCGGTCACGAACCGGCCGCCTGCCCGCGCACCGGCACATGATGGTCGTGTGCAGCCCGACGACGAGGTTGTCCTGCGGCCGGCCGGCGATCCCGAGTACTTCCCGGTCGGCGTTAAGCACCCCGGCACCCGCGGCACGTGAGAAAGGGGGCGGGACCCGCAGGCCCCGCCCCCTTCGGCAAGCAACTCAGTCGATCGGCGGTTCGCCCGGCTCCAGTTCGAGCAGGTCGCCTTCGGCCAGCAGTTCCTCGATCGAGGCGGGCAGCAGGTACGCCGAACCCCCGCCGGGCTGGTTGAACCACGGGATCGCGACGCCGGCGAGCGTCTCGAGCGGGCGCTGCACGCGGTACACGTGATACGGCCGGTTCACCCACTCCGGTACCAGCGAACGCTCCTCGAACGGCGTGCCCGCGGCATAGGTCAGGTTGCCGTTCGGGCCGCCGAAGCGGTCGAGCTCGCTGCCCGCTGGCAGCTCCCGCATTTCCTTGCCGCGGAACAACGTCAGCGGCGGTTCACCCGACAACGGCCCGATCGGCCACTGGTTGTTGCCGCCACCACCGGAGGCGGCACGCGGCGCTCCGTTGGCCCGTCCCGGCTCTTCCCGACGCGGCGGCGCGACGGGCGCACCCGGTCCACCGGGCCCACCAGGACCGGTGGGGCCACCGAGCCCAAGACCGCCAGGCCCACCGGGCCCACCCGGTCCACCGACGGGAGCACCCGGCGGCACTCCGGGCCCGGTCGGCAGGCCCAGCCCACCACCCACGGGGGGCGCGGGCGGCATCGGCGGCTCCCGGCGCTGCAGCGGCTGAACCGGCGGGGTCACCTGAGTCGGCGGCTGCGGGGGCGGGGGGACCTGACGCTGCGGCGGCTCTTCGGCCTCGGGCTCGTCGCCCAGCAGCTCCTCGGCCGAGGTGAACGCCGTCTGCTCCTGCGGCGGCACGGCCTCGCGCGGGCGCACCGGGAACGAACCCGTGGCGACCTCCGGCGAAAGCGTCGCCACCACCGGCGGCTTCGGGGCTTCGGCCACGGGCTCTGCCGGCGGCGCGGGCGGCTGCTCCTCGGCGGGCTCGTGGCCGTCGGGGTGCAGCAGGACCTTGCCGAGCATGAACGCGGCGGCGTCGTCGGAGTCGCCGAACACGGCCGGGTTGATCAGCTCGCCGTCGTACCAGCCGACGCGCCAGCCCTCGTCCACCTGCTCCACGGTCCAGCCGCGTTCGGTCGGCGTGCCCAGCTGGTAGGCGGCGTCCGGCACGTCCAGCTCGTCGAGCCGCGTCTGCAGCTTCGCCAGCGCGGGTTCGGCCGGCAGCTCGCGGCGCGGCCGTCTCGGCGGCTGCTGGGGCTGCCGCTGCGGGGCCTGCCGTGCGGCGGCCGGTTCCGGCCGGACGCCGGCGCGCGGGGCCATCGGCAGCTCGGGCACCGGCAGGACACCCGGCACACCCTCGTCGGGCGTGATCATCGTGGTCGGCGGGCCCGAGTCGAAGTCCGGTTCCCGGCCGGCGGGGCCGCCGCTGTCGCGCGGCTGGTCGCCGTACTGGGACTCGCCGTACGGCTGCTCCTCGTAGTGCTCGTCGTCCTCGTACTGCTCGTCCTGGTACTGGCCCGCCTGGTCGTACTGGCCGGCTTCGAAGTGCTGACCGTTCTCGAACGACTGGCTGTTCTCGAACGTCTGCGTATTCTCGAGCGGCTGGCCACCCTCGAACGACTGCGCGTCCTCGAACGGCTCGGCGTTTTCGTACTGCTCGGTGTCTTCGTACTGCTCGGCGCCGCGGTCGGCCGGGGCGTACAGCGCGGTGTGCTGCTCGGCCGGCTCTTCATGGCGCGAAGGTTCATCAGTGTGGGTGAACAGCACCGGCTCTTCCTCGAGCGGCTGCTCGGCTCCGACGGCGTCGACGGGCGCGTACAGCGCGGTCTGCTCGGCGTCCTCCTCCGGCGGGGCGGAGTTCGGGTCGACCGGTGCGTACAGGGCCGTCCGCTGCTCGTCGTGCTGCTGCGGCGGAGCGGCGCTGGGGTCGACGGGCGCGTACATCGCCGTGCGTTGCTGCTCTTCGTGCGCCGGCGGTGCGGTGTTCGGGTCCACGGGCGCGTACATCGCGGTCCGCTCGGCCACCGGCGTCGGGTTGTCGGCCCCGGCCCCGTTCGGCACCGCGCCCGCGTTAGACCCGGCGCCGCTGGGCGCCTGGTCGTGGGCCGTCTCGAAGTCCGCGTGCTGCTGGTCCTCGAAGTGGTCCTCGCCGGCGAAGCGGTCGCCGAACTCGTCGTAGCGCTCGTCCTGGTACTGCTCGTTCTCGAAGCCCGGGCCGTCCTCGTGCTGCGGGCCGGGCCCGTCGAAGACCTGCTCGAACGGCGGTTCGGCCGGCGCATCCGGCTCGGCGGGGGGCGTGTGCACGGCGAGCGGCACGTCGACCGGCGCCGGCGCAGCGGCTTCGGGAGCCGGGGCCTGCGGCGCCTGCGCGGCCGGGGGAGCGGGCGGCATGGGCTGCTGCTGCGGTTGCTGCTGTTGCGGCGGCGGGCCCGGACGCTGCTGCTGGCTGCCCCGCGTGAGGTACGCGGCGGCGCCCTGCAGCGCGCCGTCGTCGACCTGCGGCAGCTGGAAGCCGTTGGACCGGATGTGCTCCACCAGGTCGGGCTCGGGCGAGACGCCGTACTGACGCAGGTAGAAGTTCACGGCCGCGGGCCAGATCCACTGCCCGTCGCTGTGGAAGGCCACGGGCACGGTCGCCTCGGGCGTCTGCGCGAGGCGGTCGATGTCGTAGCCGCGGTCCTGCACCACCACGGGCGCGTGATCGAGGTAGTCGAGCAGGCGGTCCTGCTCGGCGACGTCGAGGTCGGGCCGGTTGATGACCGGGCGCCCGGCGGGGCCGATCGTGTCGAAGATCCGCGCGATGCGGAAGTGCGGGCCGGGCTGCTCGGGGCCGAGGCCGGACAGGCGCCGGATCAGCCACTCCGGCACGTTCTCCTCTGTCCGGGGGAACATGCGCAGCTCGTCCTGGTACGCCTGGGGCGGCGGCGCAAGGTGCCACGTGGGCTCCTCGCGGTTGTACTCGAGGTTGTAGCTGGACGGGTGGTCGAGCTGGTAGCGCGCGTTGAACCACGTGCCGCGGCCGTCGCGGTACATGCCCGCGCGCAGCCGGCCGAAGAGCGTCGCGATGTCGTGGGTGGCGACCCACTCCTGCCCGGTGCCGTCTTCGGTGCGGATCTCGCCCGTCAGCTCGTGGTAGCGGCCGACGGCCCGATACTCCACCGTGACCTTGCGCCAGTCGCGTGGTGCTGCGCGCAGCAGGGCGAGTCCGATCTGCTTGACCAGTGTGTCCTGCTCGGTCGCGTTCAGCTGCGTCGTCGGTTGTGCCACGGGAACATTTTGACTGTTCGCGCGCGCGAACGCACCCCGCATAGGTCTTTTGCCACTCAGGGGCGGTCTGACCTCGGTCGACGCACGATGCTCAAGATCACACACCCGTGCGGGCTGGGACTGGGCTCCGGCGTTGGGGTGACCAGGAGTCTACGTCCGGTGGCCCTGCGCGTCCGGCCACGACGCGCCGGGCCGATCGGGTGGTGCGGCGAGCACGCTGCGTGTGCGCCCCGGGCGAGGTCCGGGTGTGGACGGTGCTTTGCGAGAATGGTCACCGTGACGGCGAAGATTCTGGACGGCAAGGCCACGAAGGACGCCATTTTCGCGGAGCTGCGCCCGCGGGTGGCGGCGCTCGCCGAGCGGGGTGTGGTCCCCGGGCTGGGCACGGTGCTGGTCGGTGACGACCCCGGCTCGCACTCGTACGTGAAGATGAAGCACGCGGACAGCGCGAAGATCGGCGTCAACTCGATCCGGCGCGACCTGCCCGCCGACATCTCGCAGGAGAAGCTCGAGGCCGTCATCGACGACCTCAACGCCGACCCGGCGTGCCACGGCTACATCGTGCAGCTGCCCCTGCCCAAGCACCTCGACGCCAACCGCGTCCTCGAGCGCATCGACCCCGACAAGGACGCCGACGGCCTCGCGCCCACGAGCCTCGGCCGCCTCGTCCTCGGCCAGCGCGGCCCCCTGCCGTGCACGCCGTACGGGATCATCGAGCTGCTCCGCCGCCACGGCGTGGTGCTGGACGGCGCCAACGTGACGGTGGTCGGCCGCGGCATCACCGTCGGCCGCACGATGGGCCTGCTGCTCACGCGCCGCAGCGAGAACTCCACCGTGACGCTGTGCCACACCGGCACCCGCGATCTCGCGGCCGAGGTCCGTCGCGCCGACATCGTCATCGCCGCCGCCGGCGTCCCCGGCATCATCAAGCCGGACATGGTGGCTCCCGGCGCGGCTGTGCTGGACGTCGGTGTCTCCCACGTCGACGGCAAGCTCACGGGCGACGTGGACCCGGGCGTGGCCGAGGTCGCGGGCTGGCTGTCCCCGAACCCGGGCGGTGTCGGCCCCATGACCCGCGCGATGCTCGTGTCCAACGTCGTCGAAGCCGCCGAGCGCGCGGTCGCGAGCCGGTGACCATGACCGCCGACCGGCCCCGCACGAAACGGTCGTGGACCGTCCACGTGCCGTTCGGGCTGGTCATCCTGCTGCTGCTCGCCGCGGCGCTGCGGATCCTGCAGTACCACTGGCGCGAGGGCGCGGTGCTGGTCGGCGCCGCCCTGTTCGTGGGTGGGCTGCTGCGGCTGCTGCTGCCGGAGGACCGCGTCGGCCTGCTGGCGATCCGCGGCAAGATCGTGGACGTCGTCACGTACGCGGCGCTGTGCGCTGCCGTGTTGTACATCGCCTTCACCATCACGGGCGGTCCGTTCGACACCACGTCCTGACGCTCCGTACACAGCGGCCCCGCACCGGGTAGGTGCGGGGCCGCTGTGTTTTCGGCTCTGGTCCGGATCACGAAGCCAGAGCGAGCTCCCGTTGCTCGGCCGCGCGGGCGTCGCGGCGGTCGAGCGAGCCGGAGACGGCGGCGATCGACAGGCCGAGCACGGCCAGCGTCGCGCCGACCCAGTTCGGCGCCACCAGGCCCAGACCACCGGCGATCACCAGCCCGCCGAGGTACGCGCCGATCGAGTTCGCGATGTTGAACGCCGACTGCACGGCCGCCGACACCAGCGACGGAGTGCCGCCGGCCTTCTGCATGATCCGCGTCTGCATCATCGGGCCGATCATGAAACCCGCGACACCGACGAAGAAGATCGTGATCGCCGCGCCGACCTTCGACTGCGCCGTCAGCGTGAAGATCCCCAGCACCACGGCCAGCGACAGCATCGCCGCGTACAGCGAAGGCATCAGCGCGCGGTCCGCGAGCCGGCCGCCGAGGTAGTTGCCGACGGTCATGCCGACCCCCGCCAGCGACAGCAGCAGCGTCACGTCCGCGGGCGAGTACCCGGCGACATCGGTGAGCATCGGCGCGATGTACGACATGCACGCGAACACCCCGCCGAGCCCGAACGTCACGATCGCCAGTGCCAGCCACACCTGCGGCCGCCGGAACGCGTCCAGCTCGCCACGCAGCGAAGCCTCGGCCGGGCGCCCCTGGTGCGGCACCAGCTTGGCGATCGCGGCGGCGGCGAACAGGCCGATCACCGCGACCACCCCGAACGTCGCCCGCCAGCCCACCTGCTGGCCCAGCAACGTCCCGAGCGGCACGCCGACCACGTTCGCCAGCGTGAGTCCCATGAACATCATCGACACGGCCTTCGCGCGGTCGCCCGGCTTCACCAGGCTCGACGCGACCACCGCGCCGGCGCCGAAGAACGCACCGTGCGGCAGGCCGGCCAGGAAGCGGAACGCGATGCCGAAACCCTGGTTCGGCGACAGCGCGAACAGGCCGTTGCCGAGGGTGAACAGGCCCATCATCGCGAGCAGCATGGTCTTGCGCGGCAGCCGCACGGCCACCGCGGTCAGCAGCGGGGCGCCGATCACGACGCCGAGCGCGTAGGCGGAGATGAAGTAGCCGGCGGTGGGGATGTCGATGTGGAAGTCCCCGGCGGCCTGGGGCAGCACACCCATCATCACGAACTCGGTGGTCCCGATGCCGAAGGCACCGATGGCGAGCGCGAGCAACGCGACGGGCACGGCTCTCCTTTCGTGAGAAATCGATTACTCAGCTCGGGGTGACCCCGTTCTGAAGCGCTTTAGACGAAGGGCAAAAAACAAGACAGCCGTGTGCGGCCCCGACGCCGTCGTGCTGTCTGCAACCCAGTTCAACCGATGGGGTGTGGGTTTGTCATCCCGGTATCCGGGTGAGGCTGTTCACGTAGCGCGACCGTCAGCGGCGCGCGGCGAGCACTCCGTCGAGGAGACCCGGGAACAACTCGTCAAGATCGTTGCGACGCAAGGAGTTGTACCGCGTGGTGCCTTCCTGGCGGCCGGCGAGCACGCCCGCGGCGCGCAGGATGCCGAGGTGGTGCGTGAGTGTGGACTTGGTCACCGGCACCTCGAGTCCGCCGCACGAGACCTCGGCCTCGGACCGGGCGAGCTGGCGCACGATCGCCAGGCGCACCGGGTCGGCGAGCGCGCGCAGCACTGCCTCGACGGTCATCTCGTCGCGCTCGGGGTGGACGAGCGGAGTCAGGTGCGTGGTGGCGGCCATGGGTCCATAGTACGACGTTCCTCGAAATTGTCAGGCCCACGGTGTACGGTCGACATCGAACTACGACGTCCGTCGAACCAATCCCGTTCACCTCTTGGGGGCACCACCATGTCCAGCGTCTCCACCACCGGGAGCTCGCGGAACGCCGTGCTGGCGTTCGGGGCCTTCGGGGTCGGCACCAGCGGCTACATCGTCGCCGGGCTGCTGCCGTCGCTCGTTTCGGAGCTGCACGTGTCGGCCACCGCCGCCGCGCAGCTCGTCACGTCGTTCGCCATCGCGTACGCGATCGGCTCGCCGCTGTTCGCCGCCGTCACCGGGCGCTGGGAGCGCCGGACGCTCCTGGTGGCCGCGCTGGTCGTCACCGGCCTCGGCAACCTGTTCGCCGCCGTCGCGCCCGGCTACACAACGCTGCTTCTTGCGCGGGTTGTCACGGCCGTCGGCGCCGCCGTCTTCACCCCGGCCGCCAGTGCCGTGGCCGCGGAGCTGACCACGCCGGAACGCCGCGGCCGCGCCGTCGCGATGGTGTTCGGCGGGCTCACAGTCGCGTTGATCTTCGGGGTGCCGCTCGGCAGCCTGGTCTCCCAGCAGTGGGACTACGAGGCCGCGTTCCTGCTCGTCGGCGTGCTGTCGCTGGCCGGCGCGGTCGCCGTGCGGCTCGTGCTGCCGCGGGTCGCGCCGCCGCCCGCGGTGCGGCTGGCCGAGCGCTTCGCGGTGGCGCGCGACAAGCGCGTGGTCGCGCTGCTCGTCACCACGGTGCTCGCGTGCCTCGGCGCGTTCATGGTCTACACGCTCTCGTCGCCGCTGCTCGCCGCGACGGCCGGCCTCACCGGCGGCACCGTCACGGTGCTGTTGTTCTGCTACGGCATCGGCGGCGCCCTGGGCAACTACCTCGGCGGCCGCGCCGCCGACCGGTGGGGCGCGCGCGTGCCGGTGCTCCTGGTGCTGGGCGCGATGACCGTCGTGCTGGCGCTGCTGCCGTTCACGTCGGTGACCGTGGCCGGCGCGGGCGTGACGTTCTTCGTGTGGGGCACGATCACGTGGGCGATCAACCCGCCGATGCAGCACCGGCTCATCGAGCTGTCGCCCGGGCACGCCGGACTGGCCCTCTCGCTCAACGCGTCGGCGATCTACCTCGGCGTCGGGCTCTCCGGCATCGTCGGCGGCGCGGTGCTGACGTCCGCCGGGCCGACGGTGCTGCCGGAGATCGCCGCGGTGCTGAGCGCCGTCGCGATCGCGGTGATGGTGTTCTTCTGGGAGACTCGCCGCACTCGTCGCGTGGCGGCCCGGGAAGAAGTGGCCGTCGGCTAGTCCGTGAGGATCTCGCAGTCGGGCCCGGGGTACAGCAGTGCTTCGTGTCCGTCGGCGAACCGGACGACATACGGTGGTGAGCCGTCCGGGCCGCGCACCTCGAGGATCTCGGCGCGCTGCTCGGCGGCCCCCACCGTGCGGCCGTGGACCTGGATCTCGTCTCCTACCGTCGCGTGCATGGGGTTTCACCTCCGTGGTTCAGGGTAGGAGCGCCTCGCGGCCGCGTACAGGGCAGTTGTGAAAAGCTGGCTCCGTGGCTGAGGTTCTGGACGTGGCCCACGGGTTGGGCGGTGAGCTCGTGCTCCGCCGTGAAGGCGCGGTGCTCGAGGTGATCGAGAACGGTGTGTTCCTGATGGACACCCGGAACGGGGAATCCGAACGGCTTCTCGTGACCGGCGCCGCCGACCTGCTCGCACCGGGCGCCCGCGTGCTCATCGGCGGACTCGGGGTGGGTTTTTCATTGCGGGCGGCGCTGGATCACCCGCACGTCGGGTCGGTTGTGGTGGTGGAGCGCGAACCGGCGGTGATCGCGTGGAACCGCACGGGCCCGCTTCGCGAGGTGCACGGTGCGGCACTGGAGAATCACCGGGTGTCGTTGGTGGAGGCGGATCTGGTGTCGTGGCTGCATTCCTCGGGGGAAACCTTCGACGCCCTGTGCCTCGACATCGACAATGGTCCCGAGTGGACGGTGACGGACGGGAACACCTCGTTGTACGGTGAGTCCGGAGTGGACGGTCTGGCCCGCCTGCTGCGCCCTGGCGGCGTGTTGGCGATTTGGAGCGCCGGCGCTTCTCCCGCGTTCACGGATCGGTTGCGGGGGCACTTCGCCGACGTACGCGTGGTCGAGGTCCCGGTGCCGCGCGGGGAACCGGACGTGCTGTGGTTCGCTCGTTGCTGAGGGCGGCCGTTTCGGAGAACGCGGCGTGGTGTGACGCTTTCTGCCGTATCAGCGGCGTTTCCGGCGTCTTCGGCCCGCACGCTTGGACGGCGCCCGCGCGCACGCCGAAGTTCTATCCCGACGCGGTCACCCTCACACAGGATGCGGTTGGCGCCGACGTCCTGCCGCTCGTGGACGCTTCCGCCGGCTGCTCGGTGAAGGACAGCTTCGCGTCCCTCGACCTGCCGGGCTTCGAGGTGCTGTTCTCGGCCACGTGGCTGCACTTTCCGGTGCTGTCGTCGTCGGGGTGGCCCTCGTCGGCGTCACCGGACCCGTCGTTCGTCCACCTCGACGGCCCGACCGTCGCCCACCGCGGCCCGGCTGCGGTCGGCCTGTGGAACGTCACCGGCGACGACTGGGCCGGCGCGGTCGCCGGCGCCGCCGCCGCGTTCCCGGGCCTGCCCATCGTCGGCTACGAACACGGCGACGCCCTGGCCTCGGCGCTGGCCTACGGCGCCACCCCACTCGGGGAGCTGCGTGTCTGGGCAGCGACCTGCCAAAATGGACCGCATGACGCGTGAAGTGCACCTGAGCGGCGACGCCGAGGCCGACAAGCTGCTGAGCGAGGACCCGGTCGCGCTGCTCGTCGGCATGCTCCTCGACCAGCAGATCTCCATGGAGGTCGCCTTCCTCGGCCCACGTAAGATCGCCGACCGCATGGGCGGCTTCGACGTGCGGCGCATCGCAGAGGCCGACACGGAGGCGTTCGTCGAGAAGTGCGTCACGCCCCCGGCCATCCACCGCTACGGCGGGTCGATGGCGCGCCGGGTGCAGGCGCTGTGCCAGTTCCTCATGGAGCACTACGACGGCAACGCCGAAGCGATCTGGACGGAGGGGCGGCCCAAGCCCGACGGTCCTGAGGTGCTGAAGCGGCTGAAGGCTCTGCCCGGGTACGGGGAGCAGAAAGCCAAGATCTTCCTCGCCCTGCTGGGCAAGCAATACGGCGTACAGCCCAAGGGCTGGCGCGAGGCGGCGGGTGCGTACGGGGATCGGGGTTCGCGGCGGTCCATCGCGGACGTCGTGAACGCCAAGACGCTGGCGGAGGTCCGCGCCTTCAAGAAGGAACAGAAGGCGGCGGCGAAGAAGTAGCTCTTCCTCCGGGCAGCGGCTCCGGCCGCCACACCGCTACGAACACACCCGTGGCGAAACACCCCCGATGTCCCGCTGATCGGGATCCGCCCAACGGCGGCTATCCGCGGCGGCCCTGGAATCGGAAGGATCTTCGCCGGGCTGCGGTCGCAGTCCGTCCAGGGGAGGAAAAGTCATGGTGTTGAGACGAGTGCTGGTTGTCGCGGCTGCGGCGTGCGTGGTGGGTACGACGGGCGTCGCCACGGCTCAAGCGGATCCGCAGGACGGCTTCACCTACACGTCGGAGGCCGGGGCGCACGCGTTCGTCGGCAGCGCCGCGTGGGGCGCGGACCAGCTGAGCGGCTGGGAGTACGACGGTGCCGTGAAGGTCGACGCCGACGGCGGCTGGGACTGGGCCCGCCTCGAGCTCAGCGCGCCGGCCGGCCAGCAACTGCACGAAGGCACCTACACCGGCGCCCGGTTCCGAGGCCAGACCGAGCCGCAGCTCACCACCGCGGGCTTCGCCGCCTTCCGCGGCACGCAGGCCGACGGCACCCAGGCGTGCGACGACGTCGCCGGCGACGCCACCGCCGACTTCACCGTCACGGACCTGGCCCGGGCAGCCGACGGCACCCTCACCGATCTCGACACGACCTTCGTCCTGCACTGCTCCGGCCCGGCCGGCCCCGCCACGACCGGCGAGGTCCACTTCCACCGCTAGCGCACCGCGCGCACCGCGAACACCAGCCGGTCGCGCCCGCCGAGGTGCGCGGTCACCGTCTGGGCCGTCGCCGAGTGGAAGCCCGCGTCCGTGGCCAACGCGGCGGCTTCGGCCTCAGATCCGGGAATCCGCAGGTCGTGCGCCATTACGTCGGACATCGAGCCGCACGGGTCGAAGCGCGCTGACGACGAGATGCTGAACGCCACGATCCCGCCCGGGCGGAGGACGCGCACCCAGTCGGCCAGTGCGGTGGCCCCCAGGAAGTGCAGAGCCGACGCGCAAACCACCGCGTCGGCGGTCGCGTCGGCAACGGGCAGCGGCACGGCCGGACCCACCTGCCAGGAAATCACCCCGGCCGGGTCCAGCGCGGGAGCCTTCGCGCGGGCCAGTGCCACCATGCCCTCGGAAATGTCCACCCCGACCACGACCGTGGGCGACAGCCGCAGTGAAGCGAACGCCGCGGCGCCCGTCCCGGTGGCCACGTCGAGCAGCAAGCCGGGGTGGGAGGGCAAGAAGGAGATCAAAGTGTCCGCCACCAACGGGTGGAAGGGATCGTCGTCGTAAGAAGCGGCCATTTCGTCGAAGATTGAACTCACCAAATCACCGTAGTGACCCTGACCAGCAAATTTCAGCTCAACCGCCGGCGCCCCGCGAAGCCGAGGTCGACGCGGTGGTACCAGGCCAGCTCGCGGTCGCCCTCGAGCCAGCAGAGCAGGACGTCGTCGCCGTCCAGCGATGCCGGGAAGTCGACCAGCAGGGGCGCGAAGCCCTTCAGTTCGGCGCCCGTGCGCTGGACGGTGGTCATCAGCTCGTCGAGGCGGGCCTGCGCGGCCTTCCACTCCGGCAGGCCGCCGAGGTCGGTGTCGCGGCCGCCCGGGCGCAGCGACGCGGCGAGCTCGGCGGCGTCGGCGCGCACACGGACGAGTTCGGCGAGGACCGGGAGCAGCCGGGAGAGCTCGGCGCGCGCCTCGGCCACGGTGAACAGACCCATGTGAGGATGTTCTCACCGCGCTCGAGTCGCGCGTCACCGAGCAGGCCGCCGCCGCGCCACTGTCGTCGCGAGACCCGTGCCCACCAGCAGGAACCCGGCGGCGAGCAGGGCGCCGGAGAACAGCCAGGTCGTCAGGCCGAACGACAGCCCGCCGTGCGGCAGCACGTCGAGCAGGTCGAAGCCCCATTCCGGCATGGCCAGCGCGACGACGCCGGGCAGCACGCCCCCCACGAGCCCGCCGAGCAGCGGACCCGACGAGGACCACGCTCCTAGCGCCGCCACCAGCAGCAGCAGGATCGCGCCACCGGCCAGGAGCGCGATGCCGAGCGCGTCGCGGCGCGTGCTCATCACCGCGATGAGCGTTTGCTGCCGGTAGCCGCCGGCAGCGAGCAGGCCGAGCGCCACGGGTGTGAGCACGAGGCCCAGCAGCCCGCTCAGCACCCTCGCCACGGCCCGGCTCGGCGGCGGCGGTTCGTGGACGGGCGTTTGAAAGGTGGCGTACGGGTCGGAATACGACATAGCGTGACCTCCCGGATGAGTGGCTCCCCGATGGGATGGTGGCCGACCTCACCCGGTTTCGCGACCGGTGAACGCGTGGTGTGCCCACCCGTCGGAGCCGCGAGCAAGGGGTGGAGACTTGATACCGACCACTTCTGGAACCATCCCGCTCCGGCAAGCAGTACGCTTGTACCGCTACCGACGAGTCGAAGAAGTAACGCGAAGATCCGCGGAAGGAGCACCGCTGCTCATGGCCAAGATCAAGGTCCAGGGCACCGTCGTCGAGCTCGACGGCGATGAGATGACCCGCATCATCTGGCAGTTCATCAAGGACAAGCTGATCCACCCGTACCTGGACGTCAACCTGGACTACTACGACCTGGGTATCGAGGAGCGGGACCGCACCGACGACCAGATCACCATCGACTCCGCCAACGCCATCAAGAAGCACGGCGTCGGCGTCAAGTGCGCCACGATCACGCCCGACGAGGCGCGCGTGGAGGAGTTCGGCCTCAAGAAGATGTGGCGGAGCCCCAACGGCACCATCCGCAACATCCTCGGCGGCGTGGTCTTCCGCGAGCCGATCATCATGCAGAACGTGCCGCGCCTGGTACCGGGCTGGACCAAGCCGATCATCATCGGCCGTCACGCCCACGGCGACCAGTACAAGGCCACCGACTTCAAGGTCCCCGGCCCCGGCAAGGTCACCATGACCTACACCCCGGCCGACGGCTCCCAGCCGATGGAGTTCGAGGTCACCAACTTCCCCGAGGGCGGCGGCGTCGCCATGGGGATGTACAACTACCGCAAGTCGATCGAGGACTTCGCGCGCGCGTCGCTGCAGTACGGCCTCGACCGCGGCTACCCGGTCTACCTCTCCACCAAGAACACGATCCTCAAGGCCTACGACGGCATGTTCAAGGACGTGTTCCAGGAGATCTTCGAGGCGGAGTACAAGGCCGACTTCGACGCCAAGGGCCTCACCTACGAGCACCGCCTCATCGACGACATGGTCGCCGCGGCGCTCAAGTGGGAGGGTGGCTACGTCTGGGCCACCAAGAACTACGACGGTGACGTGCAGTCCGACACCGTGGCCCAGGGCTTCGGCTCGCTCGGCCTGATGACGTCGGTGCTGCGCACGCCGGACGGCAAGACCGTCGAGGCCGAGGCCGCTCACGGCACGGTCACTCGCCACTACCGCCAGCACCAGCAGGGCAAGCCGACCTCCACGAACCCGATCGCGTCGATCTACGCGTGGACCCGGGGCCTGGAGCACCGAGGCAAGCTCGACGGCAACGCGGAGCTCATCGGCTTCTCGAACACCCTCGAGCGCGTGGTCATCGACACCGTCGAAGGCGGCAAGATGACGAAGGACCTGGCGCTGCTGGTCGGCAAGGACCAGGCGTGGCAGACCACCGAGGAGTTCCTCGGGACGCTCGACGAGAACCTGGCCAAGAAGATCGCCCAGGGCTGATCCGGAGACCACACCAGCCACCGGCTGAACTGCCTTTCCCGCCACCGCGAAGGGGCACCTCGGAGGAGTCTTCCGAGGTGCCCCTTCGTCGTGACTACCGGTTGTCACCAGAGGGTGACGCTGTTGGCGCCTCCGGGTGGTCTGCCAGGCCGGACCTGTCGGGCGGACCTACTCCGTGTCTACCCTGGTGAAGCTGGATTTTTCGCGACTGAGTTCTTGGTGACGGAGGAGCGGCCGTGATCCTGGGGTTGATACCGAAGAAGACCCTGATCGTCATCGGTGTGATCGTTGCCGTGATCGTGATCTACGTCCTGAACCAGAAGGGCCAAGCCGACGCCCAGGGTTCTCCGACCGGGTGCAAGGTCACGGTGACCGCCGACGTCCTCAACGCCCGCGAAACCCCGGACGGCAACGGCAAGATCGTCGGCAAGTACCTCAACGGCGCCGAGTTCGATGCGATGCCGGTGCAGCAGAACGGATTTCGCGAAGTCGCCAAGGACAAGTGGGTGGCGAGCAGCTTCGTGAAGCCGCTTGAGGGTTCGAAGTGCTGAGTGGGTTTCGGCGCTGACGCCTCTGAAGGCCTAGACGCCCGCGAAGTCCAGTGCCGCCGTGACCACGCCTGAAAGCGCCGCGATCAGCGCCAGCGTGCGCGCCTGGCGCCGGTCGCGCTTCGCCGCGGCCCGCCAGTAGAGGCCGATCCCGGCCACGAGCAGCAGGACTTCCACGGTCATCGACACCGTCGGCAGCCGCCACAGGCCGAAGCCGGACGTCGGCAGGTCGCCCGCGTTGCCCGGCAGGATCGGCAGGTCGGCGCGGTGCACGACGAGGTCGAGCAGCCAGTGCGAGAACGCGACCGCGCCGAGGGTGACGCCGGCGCTGCGGCCGAGCCACCGCGCCGCGCCCAGGCCGAAGAGGGCCGAGAGCACGAGCGCGCCGACGAGCGCGTGGGTGTAGTCGGGGTGGATCACGCCCTCGCCGTAGCCCGTTCCGCCCGACTGGTCGATGGTTTCGATGCCCGCCAGGTAGAGCGGGGTGAACACGACGTCGAGCCACGCGGTGGCCAGCATCAGCGTCCACACGGGAATGGCGGGCCGGCCGGCTTTCACGGCGGCGGCGAGCCCGAAGTGCCCGGCGATCATCTCGCGACCTCGCTCTCGACGGGCTTGGCCTTGGCCGGCCAGGGGAACCGCGCGTCGGGGATCCCGAGCGCGACGGTGAACAGCAGAACGGCGAGGACGAAGGACATGGTTCTCCTCAGCTGGCGTAGTCGGTGATGCCGCGGACGAGCATCGTTTTCAGGAGCGTGAAGCTGGCGTCGACGTCTTCGGGCCGGCCGAAGCCGCCGGAGGTTTCGAGGCTCGCGAAGCCGTGGACGGCCGCGCGCAGGCACCGCGTCGCGTGCACGGTCCTCGCGTAGTCGAAGCCGTACGGGCGAAGCACGGCGAAGGCGACTTCGGCGACGCCGTGGGTGGCTTTCGCGAGCTCCTCGTCGCCCTCGTCGGGCGCGGTTTCCAGCGCGGCGACGCGGTGGGGGTGGGTGCGCAGGTACGCACGGTAGGCGTCGGCGAGCGCCTCGATCGCGTCGTCACCGGAACGGCCGGTCGCGGCGGCGCGCAACGCTTCGGTCATCTCGGCGACCACGCGCAGGTCGACCAGTCGCCGCAGGGCGGCGAGGCCGCCGATGTGCTTGTACAGCGAGGGCGTGGCGACGCCCGCGCGTTCGGCGACCTTGGCGAGGCTGAGCGCGTCGGCGCCGTCGGCGTCCACCACCTCGAGGGCGAGGGTGACGACGGCGTCCGGCGTGAGGCCGGCTCTAGGGGACATCGGGCTGGCTAACTGTCATAGCTTAAAAGCTAATTGCATTAGCTAGTTGGCGTCAACCTCGATGGTCAGGCCTTCGTCGGCGACGAGTACCTCGCCGTCGAACTCCCGGCGGGCTTCCGCGGCGGACCCGGAACGGTCGGCGCCGGGCCAGAAGTGCGTCAGCAGCAAGGTCCGCACGCCCGCTTCGGCCGCCGTCCGCCCGGCCTCCGAGGCGGTGAGCAGGTGGCGCGGCTCGTCCGGCGGCTCGCCCTGGAGGGTGGCTTCGCAGATGAGCAGGTCGGCGTTGCGCGCCAGCTCCACGAGCAGCCGCGACGGGCCGGTGTCGCCGGAGTACACGACGGTGCCGTGCGGCGCGCTCAGCCGCACACCGTGGTTGGGCACGTGGTGGGGGAGCGGCGCGGAGGTGAGCTGCCAGGGGCCGATGGTTTCGGGCCGCGAGAAGGGGTGGATGTCGAAGATCGTCGCCGGGTGCGGGCGCGGCTCGGCGGCTTCGAGGCGGCGCAGCACGCCGGGGGTGCAGTGCAGCGGCAGGCGCCGGTCCTCGACGGTGTAGTGCCACGCGCGGCTGAGCGCCGTGAGGTCCGCCAGGTGGTCGGGGTGCTCGTGGGTGATCACGACGGCGTCGAGGTCTTTCGCGGCGACGTGCGTGAAGAGCCGGCTCGCCGCGCCGTACCCGAGATCGAGCACGACGTGGTGGTTTCCTTGTGAGAGAAGGAATCCCGCGCACGCGCGGCCGGGTTCGGGCCAGGCGCCGCAGCTGCCGAGCACGGTGAGTCGTGCCATGCGCGCAGTCTGGCACAGGATTGTCGGACCCGGCGGGTAGCGTGCGCGGGGTGCTGACCGTCTCCACCGTGAATGTCAACGGCCTGCGGGCCGCCGTGAAGAAGGGCTTCGTCGAGTGGCTCGCCACCACGAAGGCCGACGTCGTCGCCTGCCAGGAGGTGCGGGCCGAGGCCGCGCAGCTGCCCGCGCACGTCGTCGAACCCGAGGGCTGGTTCGCCGCCCACGCGCCCTCGGCTGCGAAGGGGCGAAACGGTGTCTCGCTCTACAGCCGCGTCGAGCCCGACGAGGTGCGCATCGGCTTCGGCGAGCCCGAATTCGAGGACAGCGGGCGCTACCTCGAGATGCACCTGCCGGGTGTCGTCGTGGCGAGCCTGTACCTGCCGAGCGGCGACGTCGGCACCGAGCGCCAGGACGAGAAGGAGCGCTTCATGGCGGCCTTCCTGCCCTACCTCGGCGAGCTGCGTGCGAAGTCCGCCGCGGCCGGGCGCGAGGTCGTGGTGGTGGGCGACTGGAACATCGCCTACGACACCGTCGACCTGAAGAACTGGAAGGGCAACCACAAGAACTCCGGCTTCCTGCCGGAAGAACGCGCCTGGCTCGGCCGCGTCTACGACGAAGCCGGCTACGTCGACGTCCAGCGCCGCCTGCACGAAGGCCCGGGCCCCTACACCTGGTGGTCCTACCGCGGCCAGGCCTTCGACAACGATTCCGGCTGGCGCATCGACTGCCAGCTCGCCACCCCGCCCCTGGCCGACGCGGTGCAGTCGGTGGTCGTCGAACGTGCCGCCACCTACGCCGAACGCTGGTCCGACCACGCCCCGGTCACGGCGACTTACGACGTGCCTTTCCCGCGCTGACCCGTCGAAGTGCGGCCCCGGCGCCGGTTGCGCCGACGCCGGGGCTGATTTCCTTACCTGCCAAGCAGAAGGGCCCCTCAGCCGCCACCGAGGGGCCCTGCCTGCTACCCCACCAGCGTCAGCAGCTGAGGTTGCCACCCGGGTCGACGCCCAGGATGCCGGTGATCTTCTGGTACGCGTCGATGCGGCTCTGGACCTGGGCGGGGTTGCCGCCGTTGCATTCGATGGAGCCGTTGATGCTGCGGATCGTCTCGCCGAAGCCGCGGCCGTTGACCATCGCGCCGTGCGGGGTCATGGTGCCGGGGCCGGACTGGGTGTTCCAGTACCAGAGGCCGGTTTTCCACGCGACGGCCGAGTCGTTCTGCACGAGGTTCGGGTTGTCGAGCAGGTCGATGCCGAGCGCGTCGCCCGCGGCTTTGTAGTTGAAGTTCCAGCTGAGCTGGATGGGGCCGCGCCCGTAGTACGCGGCGGTGCCCGCCGGGCAGCCGTACGACTGGCTGGTGTCGCAGTAGTGCGGGTAGTTCGCGGTGTTCTGCTCCACGATGTACACCAGGCCACCGGTTTCGTGGCTCACGTTCGCGAGGAACGCCGCGGCTTCCTGCTTCTTCACGGTGTCACTGCCGGAATTCGCGAAGCCCGGATACGCGCCGAGTGCGTCGGTCAGTCCACTGTAGCTGTAGAACGAGTTGCGCCCCGGGAACATCTGGTTGAATTGCGACACGCTGACGACGAAGCTCGCGGCCGGTGCGGCATTCGCGACCGTCGTGGCCGGCACGAGCACCGTGATCGCGGCCGCGGCGGCCATCCCGACGGCGGTGAGGATCCTTCGGAGAGACATGGGCTCACTCCTTTGTTCGCCCCTGAAGTGGTCTACACCACAGAGGTATAGACCAATCACCCGAGAGAAAACCAGAGCCCGACGTCTGGAGAAGGTCAAAAAGACGCGATCAGACCAACAGAGTTGGTGAATAACTTGCTTTCGGTAGTTCGTCGCCGCCGAACGGGTGAACGTTTTTCACGTTTTGCTCGCGCCGCGCGAGCGGAACCGGACCAAGCCGACAGTCGTGACGGCCGTTCGAGCGGCCTCGGCAGCCCGAAAAACCGGCAGTAGAGCGCTGACCACCAGTGACACCGTCAGCTCGGGGGTGGTCACCCGCACTCCCCGGTCGGGCGCTAGTCTCGGCGCCCGAGTTGATCAGAACCGACAGGTCTTGACACGCTCGGTAGTTTTCTCACTGTATGACTCATCCTTACGGGTGAGAGATCTCGCCAGGAACATCACTTCGCGGGAGGCACTCCGGTGCGCAACCCAGGTCATCTCCTGTTGCGGTCCACGCTGCGCTCGGCCCGGTCGGCGACGCTCGTCGTGCTGCCGGCCGTCCTGTTGCTCGCGGGCAGCGGCACGGCGCTCGCCGACGACGGCGTCGTCCGTGCGGAGACCCCCTCGGGCTTCGGCATCCTTGGCCCGGTCGGGCTGGTCGCCGTGGCCCTGGGCATCGTCGGCATGGCCCTCGGAGTGCTGCGCCAGCGTCGCAAGGCGCGCGCGGCGACCGCGACGGCACTGCCCACCCCAGAGCCGGCCGACACCGAGGAGCCCACCCGGCCCCTCGCGCCGGTCCAGCACCCCTAGAAGCGCCCCGGAAACGCCCGGTGACCCCGCCGGCAGCTCGGCCGAGAACCTCCGCCGAGCGCCTCAGGGAGACCTCCCTGTGACCCGCCTCTCCGGCTCCTGAAAGAATCGCTGACGTGTCCGACGAACAGAACGGGCGCCTGCGGGTGCTTTCCGGGATCCAGCCGACGGCCGACTCGTTCCACCTCGGCAACTACCTCGGCGCCCTGCGGCAGTGGGTGAAGCTGCAGGACACGCACGAGACCTTCTACTGCGTCGTCGACCTGCACGCCATCACGGTGGAGCAGGACCCGAAGGTGCTGTTGGAGCGCACGCGCCGCTCGGCCGCGCAGCTGCTCGCGATCGGCGTCGACCCTGACCGAAGTGCCCTGTTCGTCCAGAGCCACGTGCCCGAGCACGCGCAGCTCGGCTGGGTGCTCGAATGTCAGACCGGTTTCGGCGAGGCCGGCCGGATGACGCAGTTCAAGGACAAGTCGGCCAAACAGGGCGCCGACCGCGCCAGCGTGGGCCTGTTCACGTACCCGATCCTGCAGGCCGCCGACATCCTGCTCTACCAGGCCGACGCCGTGCCGGTGGGCGAGGACCAGCGCCAGCACCTGGAGCTCACGCGCAACCTCGCGCAGCGCTTCAACAACCGCCTCGGCAAGACGTTCACGGTGCCCGAGCCCTACATCGTCAAGGACACCGCGAAGATCTACGACCTGCAGGACCCGACAGCGAAGATGAGCAAGTCGGCGTCCGCGGCCAACGGTCTCGTCGAGCTGCTCGAAGACCCCAAGCGTTCGGCCAAGAAGATCCGCTCCGCCGTGACCGACACCGGCCGCGAGGTCAAGTTCGACGCGGAGAACAAGGCCGGCGTCTCCAACCTGCTGAGCATCTACTCGGCGCTGACCGAGCGCTCGATCGCCGACCTCGAAGAGGCCTACGAAGGCAAGGGCTACGGCGACCTGAAGAAGGACCTCGCCGAGGTGCTCGTCGAGTGGGTCACGCCGCTGCAGGTCAAGGTCCAGTCCTATTTGGACGACGTGGCCGAGCTCGACAAGGTTCTGGCGCGAGGGGCGCAACGCGCCCGGGAGGTGGCAGCGCCGACGCTCGCCACCGTATACGAGCGGTTGGGCTTCTTGCCCGCTGCTCGCTGAAAATCACTTGCCGGGGGGCAAAGTGAAGAAGCGTCTGTCCATCATGGCTGCCGTCCTGCCGCTCGCCGGTTGCGGTGAGTCCACTCCGGACAGCCAGAAAGCCATGGCCGTAGCCGACGGCCAGACCCGCAGCGGCCCGGCTACGAGGGCTCCGACTACCCGGATGCTGCGCCGCTGAAGGAAAAGCCGAACGCGCAGGCCGTGCAGGTCGGCGGGAAGCCGGTGATCCAGGCCTGCAACCTGCTGTCGCTCAACGACCTGAGGGACTTCGGCATCAAGGTCGGCTCACGGCCGGACCCGAACGTGGTCAACTTCAAGCGCGACTACCTGGTGGGCGACGGCAACGGTCCGCTCAAGACCTCGTTCCCCTCCTGCTCGCAGGCCGACGGCGAGGCGCCGACGCATCGGGACAGGCGACCGTGATCCTCGGCGACACCATCGCCGGCTTCGACTTCGATCTCAAGCGGCCGCGATCGGCGACGAGTCGCGGGTCCTCACCGACACGATGTCGGTGAGGACCCGGGGCGTGCTGATCTTCCGCAAGGGCCGCTTCGCCTTCGAGCTGTACCTGGCCGACCACGACGGCCACCCCAACGGCAGCACCCTCGCCGAGGCCAACAGCCTGCTGGTGCCGGCCGGGCAGAAGATCGCCCAGGCTTTTCAGGGGACGTAGGTGCGGCTGATCGTCCTCAACGGACCGCCCGCCATCGGCAAGTCGACGCTGGCGGAGCGGTTCGCGGAGGACCACCCGCCGACGCTGAACCTCGACGTCGACCGCGTGCGTTCGCTCGTCGGCGGCTGGCGCGCGCAGCCGAGCGAGTCCGGCTTGGCGGCGCGCGAGTTGGCCCTCGCGGCCGCCCGCGCGCACCTCGCGGCGGGCCACGACGTGGTCGTTCCGCAGCTGCTCGGGCGCCCGGATTTCCTTGTGCGGCTGGAAGAACTGGCTGACGACGTCGGCGCTTCCTTTCACGAGCTGATGCTCATGGACACCCGCGAAAGCGTCCTGACCCGCTTCGCCTCTCGCACGCCCGGGCCGCACCACCACGACACCACCGCGGCCGAGGTCGCCGCGTTCCACGACCGCCTTGAATTCCTCCTCGCCGACCGGCCGCGGGCGCGGGTCATCACGACGTCGGCCGGTCGGCTCGACGGCGCCTACCGAGCGGTGCTCGCCGCTCTGGACTGACCCTCGGGTACCCGCTCGCGTTGCGGCTCTCACCGACCGTGGTTAGCGTTTTACGGTGGCGAACAAGACTGGTGACCAGGAAAAGCTGCTGCCTCGGCTGCGGCGGAAGTACCCGTGGCTGGATCACCTGATCCGAGCCAACGAATCCTTCGGCGAGCACTACGGCAACCATTACGCCGCCGCGATCACGTATTTCAGCGTGCTGGCGGTGTTCCCGATCTTCATGGTCGCGTTCGCGATCGTGGGCATCGTCGTCGGCGGCGACCAGGCGGTGATCGACCAGATCACCAACGGCATCAAGAACTCCGTGCCCCCGGCGCTGCAGGACCTCGTGAACACGATCGTGGACGCGGCGATCAAGTCCGGCAGTGGCATCGGAATCTTTGGTCTGCTCCTGGCGCTCTATTCCGGCATCGGCTGGATGTCGAACCTGCGCGACGCGCTCACGGCGCAGTGGGGGCAGGAGAAGAAACAGCAGCCGATCGTGTCGACGACCATCAAGGACCTGCTGTCGCTCGTCGGGCTCGGTGTGGCGCTGATCGTGTCGTTCGCGGTGACCGCCGCGGGCGGCGGGGTGGGGCAGTACCTGCTCGAGCTCGTCGGCCTGGAGCACCAGACCTGGGCGGTGTGGGCACTGCGGGTGGCCACGATCATCCTCAGCCTGGCGGCCAACACACTCGTGTTCATCTGGGTCATCGCGCGCCTGCCGCGTGAGCACGTGGCCATGCGCAGCGCGGTGAAGGGCGCGATCGTCGCCGCGATCGGGTTCGTCATCCTGCAGCAGGTGGCATCGATCTACCTGGCGAGCGTGACGAAATCCCCGGCGGCGGCGATCTTCGGGCCGATCATCGGTCTGATGGTGTTCGCGAACCTCGTGTCGCGCTTCCTCCTCATGGTCACCGCGTGGACGGCGACCGCGAAGGAGAACCAGCGCAAGGTCGTGCGGCCCCCGGCGCCCGTGCTGCTGGAGCCGCGCGTGACCGTCCAGCACGGATTCGGCCTGGGCGCGGCCGCGGGTGTGTTCAGTGTGGGCGCGCTGCTCGGCTGGATGGGGCGACGGCGCGACTAGGCTTGATCTACTGCTGGGCCTGCTTCTTGCGCTGGTGGCCGATCACGAACCCGCCGATGATGATCAGGGCGACCACCAGCGTGAGGATCCAGCCCGTGGTGCCGAACGGGTCTTCCTTCGCAAGGGCGGCCGACGAAGCGGCGCCGGCCGCGACGTTCGCCGGGGGAGCGGGCGGGGCCGTGGCGACGAGGGCCTCGTACGCGATGCGCCCGACGGGCTCGGCGTGGTCGGCTTCGAGGGCGAAGCCGTAGTCGAGCAGCTTGCCCGCCTGGTCGACGACCTTCGTGGGCCGTTGCTCGGCGCGCATCATCACTACGGCGAGGCGGCGGCCGTCCTTCTCCGCGGCGCCGACGTAGGTGTGGCGGGCGTCGTCGGTGAAGCCCGTTTTGCCGCCGAGGAAGCCGGGGTAGGCGCCGAGGAGCTTGTTGTCGTTGTAGACCGGAATGGCGGGTTTGCCGCCCGCTGCCGGAATCGTGTACGACTTCGTGGCCACGGCCTGCGCGATCTCCTGCTGCTTCATCGCGTAGTGGAAGATCAGGCTCAGGTCGTAGGCCGAGGTGGACATCCCCGGCCCGTCGAGCCCCGACGGCGTCGCCGCGCGCGTGTCCGTGGCGCCGATGCGGTTGGCCAGCAGGTTCATCTTCGTGGTCGCGATGTCGACCCCGCCGAGCGCCGTGGCGAACGCGTGGGCGACGTCATTGCCAGAGTGCATCAGCAGCCCGTGCAGCAGCTGATCGACCGTGTAGGACGCGCCGGCGACGATGCCGACGCAGGTGCACTCCTGCTCGGCGTCCTCCTTGGTCGGCACCACGATCTGGTCGGGCTTCATCTCGCTGGTGACGACCAGCGCGAGCAACGTCTTGATCAGCGACGCCGGCCGCTCCCGCGCGTGCGGGTTCTTGGCCGCGATGACGTCACCGGTGTCGAGGTCCTGCACCACCCACGACGCGGCGGTGTTGCCGTCCGGCGGGTTGAGCGCGCCGTCGGGCAGGATCATCCCGCAGCCGCCCATGCGCAGCCCGCCGACGGGCTCCACGGGTACCGGCAACGGCGGCGGAGCCGGCTGCCCAGGCGCCGGCTTTTCGGACGTGTCCACCGGTGCCGGCGGCGCGGCCTGGTCCTGACAGGGCTGAGCCTGGGCGACGGCTGCCGTGGGACTTCCAGCGCCGAACAGCCCGAAGGCCACCACCGCGACGAGGACCGGGAGCGACCGGGAGAAAACGCTGTGCACCCACGCAATCTAGCGTCGAGAGCCCGGTTGCATACTCAGGGGCATGCGCATTTCGCGAGGTACTGCGGTCTTCCTGCTCTTGTTCGGCGTGTGGTCCTGGATCATCTGGATCACCTTCGCCAAGAACCTCTGGGCGAGCGATCAGTCCTGGTCAGTCGACGGTTCCCCCACGGCGTACTTCATCGTGCACGCGGTGCTCACGGTGGTGTCCTTCGTGCTGGGGACGATCATCGGCATCCTGGGCTGGCGCGCCCTGCGCTCCACCCGATCGAAGGAACGATCTTCGGACGATTCCTGATCCACGGGCAGGGTGGTTCGGCGTTCGCCGGATACGGCCGTCCGCCGGTATGACAGCCGAGCGCGAATGGAGTAGGGTCAGCGCTCTCGCGAGCCTCTCCAGCGCTGGCTCGCATTACCCGAATGGAATTCGTATGTCCGGCGGTTCCGAAACGGGTGGCAACTGATCGGTTGTTCCGATTGCACACCCAAAAAACCCGGAGTCCGCACTCCGGGTTTTTTTATGACCGTCACGAATCCGGTGAATAGTCGGCGATGAACCCCATGTACTGAGACATTTTCGGGTTCGCCGCGGAGAACTCCACGATCACGTCCTTGCCCTGGCGGAGCCGCCGCAGTCCTTGTGCGCCCTGGTTTCGCACGACGAAGGCCGAGTCGCGTTTGACGTTGCGGAAGATCACCCGGTGCTCGAACTTGCTGATTTCCTTGCGGAACATCACGTCGAACGATTCCGGCTCGGTGCCCGACATCAGGTCCACCGAGTATTTCGGCCACGTCCATTCCACGGTGACCACGTCGCCTTCCTGAACGATGGTGCCGAGGTGGATGTAGATGTCCAGTTTCGGTTTCCCGTTCGCGGACGTGGACCAGATCGAAGTCGCGTTGGCGCGGGTCTTCTGGTCGATGTCTTCGATTCCGGCGTGGAAAGCCTTGCACTGTACCAATCGGCGGGCCCGCTCGGTCATTGGCGTGGTGCCGTAGTAGACGAGGTTAACGGACAGATAACGCGGGATGTTGTCGTTCGCCTCGTGGAGCACGAGCACGCGGCGGCAGAACGCGTCGCCATTGTCCTCAATGGTCACTTCCTGCATCCACTCCTGCACGGCGATGGGCTTGCGCGTGCGCGAGGCGAGCGCGTCGGCGTACCGGTGCAGCAGCTCCTCGCTGTGCTGCGCCTGGGTGCGGAGTTTGTGGGTGCCGGCGAAGGAGATCGCGCTCGCGATCACGAACAACCCGCCCGCGATGCTGGCGAACGTCGTGCGCAACCACTCCATGCCGAGCACCTCGCCGAGCAGGCCCACGCTGCCGAGCGTGGCGACCGTCGCCGCGAACACCCGCAAGTAGCCATGTCGGAACACCAGTTCTTCGAGATCTGCGATGAACGGTGTCAAGTGTTGGGAAAGCACCTTCCGCAGTTCCGTACCAGCACTCATCTGTTCGTTCCCCGTCGCACGACCGTCCGAGTCATCGGTAACGGGTAAGAATAGCCCAGTCACGCAGGGTCGCGTTAGCGCCGAACAGGGGAGTTATGTCGGCTTTTGCGAGGCCCGGTACGCGGAGAGGCCCCCACCCGGCGTACAGGATGGGGGCCTCTCCGCAACGAAAATCTCAGACGCGCTTGAACAAAAGTGCGCGCTTCACTTCCTGAATCGCCTTCGTCACCTGGATCCCACGCGGGCACGCGTCCGTGCAGTTGAACGTCGTGCGGCAGCGCCAGACGCCCTCGGAGTCGTTGAGGATGTCCAGGCGCTCCTCGGCCGCGTCGTCGCGGGAGTCGAAGATGAAGCGGTGCGCGTTGACGATGGCGGCGGGGCCGAAGTACGAACCGTCGTTCCAGTAGACCGGGCAGGACGACGTGCAGCAGGCGCAGAGGATGCACTTGGTGGTGTCGTCGAAGCGGTCGCGGTCGGCCTGGGACTGGATGCGCTCGCGGGAGGGCTCGTGGCCGTAGTTGATGAGGTACGGCTTGACCGACCGGTAGGCCTCGAAGAACGGGTCCATGTCGACGTAGAGGTCCTTCAACGTCGTCAGGCCCTTGATCGGGGCGATGGTGATGACGGTCTTCTTGCCGTCCTTCTCGAGCAGGTCCTTCATGAGCACCTTGCAGGCCAGGCGGTTGATGCCGTTGATCTGCATGGCGTCCGAACCGCACACGCCGTGGGCGCACGAGCGGCGGAACGAGAACGTGCCGTCGACGTAGTCCTTGACGTAGAACAGCAGGTTGAGCAGCCGGTCGGTGCGCTGCGCCGGGACGTCGTAGGACTCCCAGTGCGGCTCGGTGTCGACCTCGGGGTTGAAGCGCAGGATCTTCAGCGTGACCGTGATCGGCGTGTGGTCCTGCGAGGCCGCGGGTGCGTCTTCGGTGGTTGCCGCAGTCATCAGTACTTCCGCTCCATCGGTTCGTAGCGCGTGAAGGTCACCGGCTTGTAGTCGAGCCGGATGTCGGCGGACAGCCCCTCGCCCTGCTTGTAGGCCATGGTGTGCCGCATGAAGTTCGTGTCGTCGCGGTTCGGGTAGTCCTCGCGGGCGTGGCCGCCGCGCGACTCCTTGCGCGCCAGGGCGCCCACGATCAGGACCTCGGCCAGCTCGAGCAGGAAGCCCAGCTCGACGGCCTCGAGCAGGTCGGTGTTGTACCGCTTGCCCTTGTCCGACACGGTGATCCGCGTGTACCGCTCCTTCAGCGCCTGGATGTCGGTCAGCGCCTGCTTGAGCGTGTCCTCGGTGCGGTACACCGAGGCGTGCGAGTCCATCGTCTGCTGCATTTCCTTGCGGATGTCGGCGACGCGCTCGTCACCGTGCTCCGACAGCAGGCCCGACAGCTGCTCCTCGACCAGCTTGGTCGGCAGCTCCGGCAGCTCGACGTGCTCGTGCGCCAGCGCGTACTCCGCGGCCGCGATGCCGGCGCGGCGGCCGAACACGTTGATGTCCAGCAGCGAGTTGGTGCCCAGGCGGTTCGAGCCGTGCACCGAGACGCATGCGACCTCGCCGGCCGCGTACAGGCCCGGGATCACGTTCTCGTTGTCGCGCAGCGCTTCGCCGTGGATGTTGGTCGGGATGCCGCCCATCACGTAGTGGCAGGTCGGGAACACCGGCACCGGTTCCTTCACCGGGTCGACACCGAGGTAGGTGCGCGAGAACTCGGTGATGTCCGGCAGCTTGGTCTCGAGGACCTCCACCGGCAGGTGCGTCACGTCGAGGACGACGTAGTCCTTGTTCGGGCCCATGCCGCGGCCCTGCAGCACCTCCTGGACCATCGAGCGGGCGACGATGTCACGCGGCGCGAGGTCCTTGATGGTGGGGGCGTAGCGCTCCATGAATCGCTCGCCCTCGGAGTTGCGCAGGATCCCACCCTCGCCGCGGACGGCTTCGGAGATCAGGATGCCCAGGCCCGCGAGGCCGGTCGGGTGGAACTGGAAGAACTCCATGTCCTCCAGCGGCAGGCCCTTGCGGAAGATGATGCCGAGGCCGTCACCGGTGAGGGTGTGCGCGTTCGACGTCGTCTTGAAGATCTTGCCCGCGCCGCCGGTGGCGAACACGATGGACTTGGCCTGGAACACGTGCAGCTCGCCGGTGGCCAGCTCGTAGGCCACGACGCCCGACGCGATCGGGTTGCCGTTCTCGTCCTCGCTGGTCACCAGGTCGAGCACGTAGAACTCGTTGAAGAACTCCGTGCCGTACTTGACGCAGTTTTGGTACAGCGTCTGCAGGATCATGTGGCCGGTGCGGTCCGCGGCGTAGCAGGCGCGGCGCACGGCCGCCTTGCCGTGGTCACGGGTGTGGCCGCCGAAACGGCGCTGGTCGATCTTGCCCTCGGGCGTGCGGTTGAACGGCAGGCCCATCTTCTCGAGGTCGAGGACCGCGTCAATGGCCTCCTTGGCCATGATCTCCGCGGCGTCCTGGTCGACGAGGTAGTCACCGCCCTTGACGGTGTCGAAGGTGTGCCACTCCCAGTTGTCCTCTTCGACGTTCGCCAGCGCGGCGCACATGCCGCCCTGGGCGGCGCCGGTGTGGGACCGCGTCGGGTACAGCTTCGTGAGGACCGCGGTGCGGGCGCGCTGGCCGGCCTCGATGGCCGCGCGCATGCCGGCGCCACCGGCGCCGACGATCACCACGTCGTACTTGTGGAACTGCATAGGGATTGCTCCGCTTATCAGGAATCGAGCACTGTGTGTGGTGGGTGCGCCTAGCTGGCGGGCATCTCGGGGTCGAACGTGAAGATCACCAGCGTGCCGACGGCCAGGATCAGGACCATCGAGACGTACAGCAGGATCTTCAGCCAGAACCGCGTGGAGTCCTTGCGGGCGTAGTCGTCGATGATCGTGCGCAGGCCGTTGCCGCCGTGGATCTCGGCGAGCCACAGCATCGCGAGGTCCCAGAACTGCCAGAACGGCGAAGCCCAGCGACCGGCGACGAAGCCCCAGTTGATGCGGTGCACACCGCCGTCGAGGATGTTCATGATCAGCAGGTGGCCCAGCACCAGGATGATCAGCGCGAGGCCCGAGATGCGCATGAACAGCCAGCTGTAGAGCTCGAAGTTGCTGCGGCGGGCCGCCGGGCGCTTCGGGGTGCGCGGCGATTCGATGACGAGCGAGTCGGCCATGGTCAGTTACCCCCGAAGAGCATCTCGGCCGTGCGCTTCAGCATGAAGAACGCACCGGGAATCATCACGACGACCCACACGACGCCGATCACCCACAGCATCGTCTTCTGGAACTTCGGGCCCTTGGACCAGAAGTCGACCAGCATGACTCGGATGCCGTTGAGTGCGTGGAAGAGGACCGCGCCGACCAAACCGACCTCGAGCAGGTTCACGAGCGGCGTCTTGTACGTGTCGATCACCTGGTCGTAGGTGTTCGGCGACACGCGGACGAGCGCGGTGTCGAGGACGTGCACGAACAGGAAGAAGAATGTCAGCACGCCGGTGATGCGGTGCAGCACCCAGGACCACATGCCGGGGTCGCCCCGGTAGAAGGTCCCCTGCCGGCGTGAGGCACCCGCCCGATCGCTCGCTCCCGCCTCAGTGGCAGGGCTCGCCGTGGTGGACATCGGTGAACGGCCTCCAACGTCATCTGTTGTGCCCGGCTGACCGGTGAGGTCCGCACCCGCTTCAGCGTCGGTCCACTGGGGACAACGCCGGCAGCGGTGCCGAGATCTAAGGCCATCGAGCGTGGATGAAAAGATGCTAGACCCGCCATCTGGACCCGGCTCACCTCCGGGTTCGTCTCTGTGATGGACCAGACACCCGGAGCGTCCCGCACCACTCGGACGTGTGGCGCCGGCCACGCGCCACGGGCGGTCCAGGGCGAATCCGACCTGCGGCTCCCGGCCCGGTCGATTCGATTCAGCAGACCGGAACCGGATCCGGCCGCGAGTGAAAAACAGGCCGGGCCCGAATGGTTTTCGTGATGTCCGCAACGTCCGTTCGGCCGGGGTCTTCGCCGGGCGGTCGACGAAGATCGTCCGGACGGGTTCCCGAACGCCACGGCGACGGGTCGCGGGGGCTCGCCGTGACAGCAGGTGAACACCATCCTGATCCAGTTGATCACCGTAAGTACACGATCGGTCGCGAATCAGACCGCTGAGTAAACGTTTGTGTTACGTAGCGTGCCTTTCCTATGGCGCTTGTCTGGCGGTTGGGTACGGTCTGGCGGTTGAACTCGGCATCGGGAGACACAGGGCCGAGTCCGCTTCCACTTAGTCCGCTGGATCAGCGGGGAGGGAGACACACGTTGCGTCGCATGCGTGGAACCGCGCTGGCCGCCGCGACCATGGCCGGGGTCCTCACCTTGGCAGGGTGCGCGAAGGACACGGGCGGGAGCAGCAACAACGACAGCGCTTCGGGCGGCAGCTCCGACACGAGCTGCGTCACCGCGCCGAAGCCGCCCGCGGCCCCGGCCGCCACGACGACCAGCAGCTCGTCGGGCGAGAAGGTGGACGGCAGCAAGCTCAAGGTCGGCCTGGCGTTCGACATCGGCGGCCGGGGTGACGCCTCCTTCAACGACGCGGCCGCGGCCGGTGTCGACAAGGCGAAGTCCGAGCTCGGCATCACGACCGTCAGCGAGAGCACGGCCAGCCCGAGCGAGAGCGAGTCGGCCAAGCAGCAGCGCCTCGAGCAGATGGCGTCGCAGGGCCTGAACCCGATCATCGCGGTCGGCTTCGCCTACGCGCCGTCGGTCGCCGCCGTCGCGCCGAAGCACCCGAACACCAGGTTCGCGATCGTCGACGACGACACCATCAAGCTCCCCAACGTGACGCCGCTGGTGTTCGCCGAGGAGCAGGGCTCGTTCCTGGCCGGCGTCGCCGCCGTCTACAAGAGCAAGAACTGCCACATCGGCTTCGTCGGTGGCGTGAACACGCCGCTGATCCAGAAGTTCGAGGCCGGCTACCTGCAGGGCGCGAAGGCCGCGTCGAACAAGGTCAAGATCGAGGACGAGTACCTCACGCCGGCCGGCGACTTCTCCGGTTTCCAGGACCCGGCCAAGGGCAACGTGAAGGCCGCCGCCGAGATCAACAACGGCGCGGACGTGATCTACCACGCCGCCGGTGCCTCCGGTAAGGGCGTGTTCGACGCCGCCAAGACGTCGGGCAAGGCGTTGGCCATCGGTGTCGACTCCGACCAGTACAACCAGGCCACGGTGGCCGCCGACAAGGACATCATCCTCACCTCGATGATGAAGCGCGTGGATGTCGCGGTGTTCGACTTCCTGCAGGCCGACGCGAAGGGTGACCTGAGCGTGCTGCCGCAGCGCTTCGACCTGAAGGTCGACGGCGTCGGCTACGCCACCTCCGGCGGCAAGGTCGACGACATCAAGGACGTGCTGGACGGTTACAAGGCCCAGATCATCTCGGGCGCCATCCAGGTTTCGGACAAGCCGGCCAAGTAGTACCCGCCACGTGCCAGGGCTCGGAAGGATCTTCCTTCCGAGCCCTCACGCGTTTCGACAGAACTGGATGCCCCAGCAATGAGCACTGCCGAGGCCGATGCCGTCCCCGACCGGGGCACGACGGCCGTCCAGCTGACCGGGATCACCAAACGCTTCCCGGGTGTGGTCGCCAACTCCGACGTCAACCTCACCGTGGCCGCGGGCGAGGTGCACGCCCTCTGTGGCGAGAACGGCGCGGGCAAGTCGACCCTGATGAAGATCCTCTACGGGATGCAGCAGCCCGACGAGGGAACCATCGCCATCAACGGCACCGAGATGAAGCTGCGCAACCCGCAGGACGCCATCGAGGCCGGGATCGGCATGGTGCACCAGCACTTCATGCTCGCCGACAACTTCACCGTCTCCGAGAACGTGTTCCTCGGCGCCGAGCCCCTGCACGGCATCGGCGGCAAAGCGCGGGCCCGGCTCAAGAAGCTCTCCGAGCAGACGGGCCTGCGCGCCAAGCCGGACGCGTTGCTGGAAGAGCTCGGCGTGGCCGACCGCCAGCGCGTTGAGATCGTGAAGGTGCTCTACCGCGGCGCGAAGATCATCATCCTGGACGAGCCCACCGCGGTGCTCGTGCCGCAGGAGGTCGACGCGCTGTTCGCCACGGTCCGCGAGATGCAGGCCGACGGCTACACCTTCCTCTTCATCTCCCACAAGCTCGACGAGGTGCGCGCGATCGCCGACACCGTCACGGTGATCCGGCGCGGCACCACCGTCGGCACGGTCGACCCGAAGTCCATCACCAGCCGTCAGCTGGCGGAGATGATGGTGGGCTCGGAGCTGCCGAGCCCGGAGACGCGCGAGTCGACGGTGACCGACCGCGACGTGCTGCGCCTGACCGGCCTGAGCCTCACGGCCGAGAACTCGTCGCTGAAGCTGCTCGACGACATCGAGTTCACCGTGCACGCGGGTGAGGTGCTCGGCATCGCGGGCGTCGAGGGCAACGGCCAGACCGAGCTCGTCGAGACGCTCATGGGCATGCGCAAGGCCAGCGGCGGGCACATCGAGCTCCTCGAGGCCGACGGCAAGACCCATGACCTGGTCAAACTGGGCACGCTCGCGCGGCGCGAGGCCGGCATCGGCTACATCGCCGAAGACCGCACGCGCCACAGCCTCCTGCTCACGCAACCGTTGTGGGTCAACCGGATCCTCGGCTACCAGACGCGCAAACCCGTCTCGAGTGGACAGTTGCTCGACATCGCCGGCGCGCGCCGCGACACCGAGCGCATCGTGCGGGAGTACGACGTGCGCACGCCGGGCATCGACGTGCCGGCCGCCGCGCTCTCGGGCGGCAACCAGCAGAAGCTGATCGTCGGGCGCGAGCTGTCGGGCAACCCCGTGCTGCTCATCGCTTCGCACCCGACGCGCGGTGTCGACGTCGGTGCGCAGGCCATGATCTGGGAGCAGATCCGGCAGGCGCGCGCCGACGGCCTGGCGGTGCTGCTGATCTCCGCCGACCTCGACGAGCTGATCGGGCTCTCCGACACGATCCGCGTGATGCTGCGCGGGCGCCTGGTGAGTGAGGCGAACCCCGCCACGGTGACCCCGCAGGAACTCGGCTCCGCCATGACCGGTGCCGAAGAAGGTGAAGAAGCGTAATGACTTCGTGGCGCACGCGGCTGCTGCCGCCCCTGCTCGCGATCGTGTTCGCCGTGCTGCTCTCGGCGATCGCGCTCGTCATTTCCGGCGCCAACCCGCTGGAGGCGTTCGGGACCATGGTGGGGCAGCTCTTCAAGGGCTCCACCGCCGTGGACACGGTGAACCTCGCGACGGTGTACTACCTGTCCGGGCTCGCGGTGGCCATCGGCTTCCAGATGAACCTGTTCAACATCGGTGTCGAGGGCCAGTACCGGTTCGCGGCCGTGGTCGCCGCCATCATCGGCGGCGCGCTGCAGCTGCCACCGGTCCTCCACACCATCGTGATCCTGCTGGTGGCGGTCGCCTCGGGCGCGCTCTACGCGACGATCCCCGCCGTGCTGAAGGTGACCCGCGGCGTCAGCGAGGTCATCTCGACGATCATGCTGAACTCGATCGTCGCCGGCATCATCGCGTTCCTCGTCAACGCCGACCAGTTCGGCGTGCAGACGGGCAACAACATCGGCACGCGCACGATCGCGCCGTCGGGCCGGATCCCGGGCGTCCCGCTCGGCTCGGGCGTGCTGTTCGGGTTCTTCTTCATCGCCATCGTGATCGGCGTCGCCTACTGGTTCATGCTCAACCGCACGCGGTTCGGCTTCGAGCTCAAGGCCAGCGGTGAGTCGTCGACAGCCGCGGCCGCCGGTGGCGTGAGCGCGAAGCGGATGACGCTGATCGCAATGCTGCTCTCCGGCGCGGTGGCGGGTCTCGTCGCCATGCCGGAGCTGCTCGGCCGCGACTACAGCTACGGCATCACGGCCACGCAGATGTACGGCTTCACCGGCATCGCCGTCGCGCTGCTGGGCCGCAACCACCCCGGCGGCATCGCGTTCGGCGCGCTGCTGTGGGCGTTCCTCGACACCTCGGCGGTGTCGCTGGAGCAGATCAACGTGTCCAAGGAGATCGCGACGATCATGCAGGGTGTCATCGTGCTGTCGGTTGTCGTCGCGTACGAGATCGTGCGCCGCGCCGACCTCGCGGCCGAACAACGCAGGGTGGGCCGGGCGCTCGCCGGCAACGGGCGCAAGCGTTCGTCCGTCGCGGAAGGCGGTGCGGTGTGAGCCAGGTGACGGAGTTCCCCATGTCGGAGCCCGCCTCCGGCATCACCGAGCCGATGAAGCGCCGGCCGCGGATCCCCGGCTGGCTGCGCGGTGTGATCTGGGCCGTCGTGGCGATCGCGGTCATGTCCACGGCGTCGTACTCGACCGGTGTTTCGGCGCTGACATCGAGCAACACGGCGTCGACAGCGCTGCGGCTCGCGCTGCCGATCCTGCTGTGCGCGCTCGGCGGCCTGTGGTCGGAGCGCGCGGGCGTGGTCAACATCGGCCTCGAGGGCATGATGATCCTCGGCACGTTCGGCGCGGCCTGGGGCGCGTACTACGGCGGCGTGTGGGTCGGCCTGATCTCGGCCATCGCGTTCGGCGCCATCGGCGGCCTGCTGCACGCGGTCGCGACGGTGACCTTCAACGTCAACCACATCGTCTCCGGTGTGGCGATCAACTTGCTGGGGTTGGGCGTCGCGAAATACCTGGCGAACCTGATCTTCGAGCCGATCTCGGGCAACCCGCGGCAGTCGCCGCCGGTGCCGAAGTTCGACACCTACTCCGCGTCGGGCCTGTCCGACTGGCTGGGCACGTTGGAGAACGAGCAGCGGGTGGGGATCTCCGACGTCGCCGGCATCCTGCGTGGTCTGGTCACCGGCATCGCGCCGCTGACGATGATCGCGATCCTGCTGGTGCCGGTGAGCTACTGGATCCTGTGGCGCACGCGATTCGGCCTGCGGCTGCGTTCGTGCGGTGAGAACCCGGTGGCCGCGGAGTCGCTGGGTGTCAACGTGTACCGCTACAAGTACCTCGGCGTGCTGATCTCCGGCGGCTTCGCCGGCATGGGTGGCGCTTCGCTGGTGCTGCTCAAGGGCGGCGCCGACTACCTGGAGAACCAGACCAACGGTCGCGGGTACATCGGTCTGGCCGCCATGATCTTCGGCAACTGGCGCCCGGGCGGCCTGCTCGGCGGTGCGGCGCTGTTCGGGTACGCCGACGGCCTGCAGCTCGCCGGCGGTGGCACAGCGGTGCTCGCGCTGCTGTACGGCGCGGTGATCCTCGTGGCGATCATCGTGATCGTGCAGCTGTTCCGGAAGCGCTGGCTCTCGGCCGCGCTCGGCGTGATCGCCGCCGGGGCGCTGTACGCGATCTACTGGACCAACGACACGCTGCCGAGTGACCTGATCCCGTACACGGCGCACTTCGTGACGCTGATCGTGCTGGCGGTGGCGTCTCAACGGCTCCGTCCACCGAAGGCCGACGGGGCACCGTATCGACGGGGGGAGGGGGACTGATGTCTTCGTTCGATTGGGACGCCCTGCGCGCGGCGGCGGTTTCCGCGGCGGCTTCGGCCTACGCCCCTTACTCCGGCCTTCACGTCGGCGTCGCGGGCATCGTGGACGACGGCCGGATGGTGACGGGCTGCAACGTCGAGAATGCTTCGTACGGCTTGGGTTTGTGCGCCGAGTGCACGATGGCGGGCCAGCTGCGGTTGTCCGGCGGCGGCCGGTTGGTGGCCGTCGCCTGCCGCAGCGGCGCGGGTGAGCTGCTCATGCCGTGCGGGCGGTGCCGGCAGATCCTGTTCGAGCTGGGCGGTTCGTCGTGCCTGGTCGACACGCCACGCGGGATCCTGCCGATGTCCGACGTGCTGCCCGACGCCTTCGGCCCCGAGGACCTTCCGTGACCTCCGCCGACGCACTCCCTCCCGCGGAGGCGGCATCGGATCCAGTGGCGGTCGACATCATCCGGGCCAAACGCGACGGCGGTGTTCTTTCGGACGCCCAGATCGACTGGGTCGTCGACGCCTACACCCACGGTGTCGTCGCCGAGGAGCAGATGGCCGCCCTGGCGATGGCCATCTTCCTGCGCGGGATGGTCCCTTCGGAGATCTTCCGCTGGACGGGCGCGATGATCGCGTCGGGCTCACGGTTGTCGCTGTCCGTCGGGCGCCCGACAGTCGACAAGCATTCGACGGGCGGCGTCGGCGACAAGATCACCTTGCCGCTGGCGCCGTTGGTCGCTGCTTGTGGTGCCGCTGTGCCTCAGCTGTCCGGCCGCGGCCTCGGCCACACGGGCGGGACCCTGGACAAACTGGAGTCCATCCCGGGCTGGCGCGCGGCTCTGTCGTTGGACGAGATCACGGCGCAGTTGTCTTCGGTGGGCGCGGTCGTGTGCGCGGCCACCGAGGGCTTGGCTCCGGCGGACAAGAAGCTGTACGCCCTGCGGGATGTCACTTCGACCGTGGAGTCGATCCCGCTGATCGCCTCGTCGATCATGTCGAAGAAGATCGCCGAGGGCGCTTCGGGCCTGGTCCTGGACGTGAAGGCGGGTTCGGGTGCCTTCATGAAGACGGTGGCCGACGCTCGAACTTTGGCTTCGACCTTGGTCTCGATCGGCTCAGCGCACGGTGTTCCCACTACCGCGTTGATCACGGACATGAACGTGCCGCTCGGCCGTGCGGTCGGCAATGCGGTGGAAGTCGCTGAGGCCGTGTCGGTTCTGCAGGGCGGCGGTCCTGCTGACGTGGTTTCCCTGACGGTTGCTCTGGCCCGCGAGATGCTCTCTTTGGCTGGCTTGTCCTCAGTGGACCCCGCGGCAGTGCTGGCTTCAGGTGAGGCTTACGAAACGTGGTCTCGCATGATCACCGCTCAGGGTGGCGATCCGTCGGCTCCGCTGCCCACGCCTGCGCACGTCCACGTGGTCCCGGCGCCGGCTTCCGGGGTCCTGTCTTCTCTGGACGCCTACGCGGTTGGCGTGGCGGCCTGGCGCCTGGGCGCGGGCCGGGCCCGCAAGGAAGACCCGGTGCAGGCCGCCGCCGGCGTGTTGTGCCTGGCCAAACCCGGCGACGCGGTTTCCGCGGGCGAGCCTTTGCTCGAACTGCACACGGATACACCCGACGCGGTGCCCGGCGCGTTGGCGGCTTTGGCGGCCGCCTTCACCGTGTCGGATACGGCTCCGGCTGTGGGGCCGATTGTCCTGGAGACCATTCGCTCCTGACTCGCGGCCGGGTTGTTCACACCATCCGTGAGTTGTGGACAACTCGGCCCCGCTCGCCTTGGCCACCGATGGCGCTTCACCTCATCGCCCTTGTCCGTGCGGGCGCGCGCTTCGACCACGGCCGGCTCGTCGACTACGCGGCTGACCGCCTCGACAGCTTCGACCACGACATCGGAGCAATCCTGACCTCCGGAGCGGGGTTTGTCCCAGCCCTGAACACAAGCGTGTCCCGCGGGAAGCCTGCGGGACACGTTCGTCAGGTGGTCCAGACGAAGAAAGCCCCCGCCGAGGCGGGGGCTTTCTTCAAGAGGACTCAGACCTCACTCACCAGCAGCGTCTTCCGGCTCGGACCCGTTCTTCGCCTTCGGGTCCACGGCCTTCGGCGACCGCCCGTTGCGCGAGCTGCGTCGGGGCTGCCGGGGCGCCGGGGCGGGCGGGGCGATCTGCTGCACGGCCGGTCCGCCGCCGAGCATGAGCTCGGCGAAGGTGGCCATGGCCTCGTCCAGCTGGCCGCCGATGCGCCGCACGGACTCGTCGTTCGAGCGGCGCACCAGGGAGTCGACGGAGTCGGTGTCGGGCTGCTTGGCGAGCGTGCCCTCGACCTTGGAGAGGCCGGTCTTGATGGAGCCGTCCAGGTCGCCCAGCTGGGAGACGAAGCCGTCTTCGACCTTGTCCAGGCGGTTGCCCAGGTCGTCGAGGCGCTGGGTGACCGTGTCGAGGCGGTTGACCAGACCTTCGAGGCGCTCGGAGGCGTCGACCATCTCGCCGGTCTCGGTGATGGCGGTGCGCAACGCGTCCGTGGTGCTGCCGAAGCGCTCGCGAGTGGCGCGATCGAGCTCGTCGACGCGGGTGCGCAGCTCGTGGTCGGCCGTCTCGATGCGTTCGCGCAGGCTCGCGTCCGCGATCTCGATGCGCTCGCGCAGCGTGGCCTCCGCCAGCTCGATGCGTTCGCGCACCGGGCCCTGCGTGGTCTGCGGGATCGAGTCGAGCTTCGCGTCCTGCTTGTCCAGGTGGCCACCCAGCTCGTCGAGCCGGCGGTGGATGTTCTGCAGCTTGTCCTCGAGCCCGTCCATCCGGCCGGCGACGCCCTCGAAGCGCGCGGCGACGCCGTCGAGCCGGCCGTCGAGCTGCGCGAACGGCTTGGCCAGCTTGTCGACGATGCTCTCGACCGCGTGGGTGATCGCGGCGATTGCGTTGTCCTGGGCCTCCAGGCGCGTCATGGCCTCGTCGAGGCGCTCCGCGATCACGCCGACCTCGGTGCGGTCGGGCATCTCGGACAGGCGCTTGCGCACGGCGCCCAGCGAGTCGACCGGGGCGAGGCGCGCGTAGATGTCGTCCAGCGCGTCGAAGATCTGCTGCTGTTCGCTCTCGCGCACTTCGGCCGCGCGCACCAGCATGTTGCGCATCCGGTCGAAGGACGGAGCGGCAATGTGGTTGTCAGTGGTCACTGCTGTGTCCTTCGTCGGCGGGGAAATGGAAGGGACGTGGCCCGAAGCTTATCTAGTGAAAAATTGCTGTGCGTGTGGGCCCCGCCAAGACGGGATAACGGCTGCGTTACCCGGATGGCCGATTCCTTCCTTGATCGTCAAAGCTCAGGGTTGCCTCGACGCTCAGAGTTACCGCCATGTAGGGGAATGACAACGAGACTACCGTTGGTGCATGTCAGACGTAACCCCGCTCGGCGCAGCGACCCTGCTCCGAGCCCCCAAGGTCCTGCTGCACGACCACCTGGACGGCGGCCTTCGCCCGGCCACCGTCGTCGAGCTCGCCGAAGCGACGGGCTACGACGCCCTGCCGACCACCGACGTCGAGGCCCTCGGCCGCTGGTTCCGCGAAGCCGCCGACTCCGGCTCGCTCGTGTCCTATCTCGAGACGTTCGCCCACACCTGCGGCGTTATGCAGACCGAGGAAGCGCTGGTCAGGGTCGCGGCGGAGGCCGTGGAAGACCTCGCGGCCGACGGCGTGGTCTACGCCGAGCTGCGCTACGCGCCCGAGCTGTTCGTCGAACGCGGGCTGTCACTCGATGCGGTGGTCGAAGCGGTCCAGACCGGCATCGATGAGGGAACACAGCGCGTGGCCGCCGCGGGCGGTGCGATCAAGGTCGGCACGCTGCTCTGCGCGATGCGCCAGCACGCCCGCGCCCTCGAGATCGCGGAGCTGGCCGTGCGCCACCGCGACGCCGGAGTGGCGGGCTTCGACATCGCCGGACCCGAAGACGGCTTTCCGCCGACCCGAAATCTCGACGCATTCGAATATCTGCGTCAGAACAACGCGCATTTCACGATTCACGCGGGCGAGGCATTCGGCTTGCCGTCCATTTGGGAGGCCATCCAGTATTGCGGCGCCGAACGGCTCGGCCACGGTGTCCGGATCGTCGAGGACATCAAGACCGATTCGGACGGAACGGTCCACCTTGGACGGTTGGCGAGCTACGTTCGCGACCGCCGCATACCCCTGGAGATCTGCCCGACGTCGAACGTCCAGACCGGCACCGTCGCCTCGTTCGCCGAGCACCCGATCGCGCAGCTGGCCCGGCTGCACTTCCGGGTCACGGTGAACACCGACAACCGGCTGATGAGCGGATGCACGATGACCAGTGAATTCACCGCTCTGGCGACCACGTTCGGGTTCGGTCTTGATGATCTTCGCTGGTTCACGATCAATGCCATGAAATCCGCGTTCCTCGATTTCGACGCCCGGTTGTCGCTGATCAACGACGTGATCAAGCCCGGGTACGCCGCTCTGGCCTGACCTCCCCGCGCTCCCGGACGCGGCCACCTCGTGGGTGGTTGCGTTCGTTAGCCTGCCCAACTAAAGTTCAGAATGTAGGAACAGATTCTCAATATGTGAGACGGTGAGAAGGATGTCGCAGGTCGCGGCCGGGGAGTCGATACGCGAAAAGCCCAGTTCTCGGCGGTGGCTCATCCTCGCGCTCGGCCTCGCCGCGCAGACCGCGAGCTGTTCCTTCCTCTATGGGCTGCCCTTCCTGGTCCCCGCGATGCGCGCCGCCGACGACCTGACGCTCGCCGAGGCCGGCACCGTCGTCGCCGCGCCGAGCATCGGCCTGCTGCTCACCCTGATCGTGTGGGGCGCGGCTGCGGACCGTTACGGAGAGCGCCTGATCATGGCCCTCGGACTGGGCGGTTCGGGGTTACTCCTGGTGTACGCCGCGCTGTGGCATCACCCGGTCGGGGTTCTCTTCGGCCTGTCCCTTGTTGCCGGAGCGTGCACGGCTTCGGTCAACGCGGCGAGCGGCCGGGTCGTGATGGGCTGGTTCTCGAAGTCCGAACGCGGCATGGCGATGGGCATCCGGCAGACGGCCCAGCCGCTGGGCGTCGGCGTGGCCGCGCTGGGCCTCCCGCCGCTGGCCGCACGCTGGGGTTTCCAGGCCGCGATGCTGCTGCCGGCCGTGCTGGCGATCCTGGTCGCGCTGCTGGTCGCGGTGTTCGTGGCCGACCCGCCGCGGCCGCCGCGCCCCGCGCGCGGTGCCGAGAAGCCGCCGTCGCCGTACCGCAAGCCGTGGCTCTGGCGCGTGCACGGCGCGAGCGCGCTGCTGGTCGTGCCGCAGTTCACGGTGTCGGCGTTCGCGCCCGTCTACCTCGTGTCGCAGCACCACTGGAGCCCGTCGGGCGCCGGCGTGTTCCTGGCGGTGGCCCAGGTCCTCGGCGCGGCAGGCCGGCTGGGGTCGGGCTACTGGTCCGACCGCGTCGGCAGCCGCCTGCGCCCGATGCGCCAGCTCGCGGTGGCCGGCGTGGTCGTGATGCTGCTCGTCGCCCTCGGCGACGTGACGTGGCTGTGGCTCGTGCTGATCGCCCTGGTCCTCGCCGCGATCATCACCGTCGCCGACAACGGCCTCGGCTTCACCGCCTCCGCCGAGCTCGCCGGCGTCGCCTGGTCGGGCCGCGCGATGGCCACCCAGAACACCGCGCAGAACATCGCCGGCGCCCTCACCCCACCGCTGCTCGGCCTGGTCATCGGCGACAGCCGGTACGCGCTGGCGTTCTGCCTGGTGGCCGTTTTTCCGGCGCTGGCGATCGCGATGGTGCCGGTCCGCGCGGAAGCGGAAGCGCACCACTGAGCGGGACTCGCCCTGATCGCCGCGGGCCGATCGGGCGGTGGCCACACCACCCCAATGTGGCGTTGGGTGCGTTGGCTGCACCCAATGTGGCGTTCGGTGCGCTCGACGCACCCAATGCCACATTGGGGCGGTCCGGACGCGCTGAAGGCCACCCGTCGGGACTTCCCGGGGTGGCCTTCAGTGTGTATGAGAGGTTCAGACCACCGTCAGGCGGTTCTCGAACGATTCCACCAGCTTGCGCCACGCGCTCTGCTCGGTGTCGAACGGCGCGCTCGGCTCGAGGCGCGTCGGGTCCGGGCGCAGCACGAAGGAAACCAGCCAGCCGAGGCTTTCGTTCTGGGACAGGGCCGTCTCGACCGAGTCGTCTTCGGCCCAGTCGGCGGCGTCGGTGATGAGCTCGACCGCCAGCTCCAGCTGGTTGGGGTCGATGGACTCGACGCCCGCGGCGATGTCGTCGTCGAGGCCGGTGAGTACGTAGGTGTTCTCGGCGTCGATCTCGACCTCGAGCTCGCCGGCCTTGGCCTTCTCGAGCACGTCGTCCCAAGTGGACACGTCGGCGAGGTCGGTGTCGGCCACGTCCTTGCCGTCCGTGAGGGCGGCGAGCAGGGCCTTCTCGGAGGAGAAGACGTCGATCTCGCCCTCGCTGCCGAGGAAGATCGGCTTGTCGTCGAGGTAGCAGCGCAGCGTGTAGTACTCGGCGCCGGCGGTGACGATCTTGATCGGGTCGATGCCGACCTCACCCCAGAAGCCGACCGGCTCGTCGTCCTCCTCCTCGTCGGAGTCGGGCGCGTCCACGGCTTCGAGGTCCTCCGGCTGCGCGGCCTCGGCCTCGGCCGACTCCTCGTGGAACGCCGCCAGCTCCTCGGCGGTCTGCTCCAGCACGGCGGCGTCGACGTCGGGCACGGTCACGAGGTTGTCGATCGCGTCGAGCACGATGTCCCACTTCTCGGACACGGCCTTCGACAGGTCGTTCCACAGGGCCTCGCCCTCGCGGCCGGTGAACGGCAGCCGGCCCTGCTCCAGGAGCGAGAAGCCCTCGTACGCGTCGAGGACCTCGTGCACCTCCTCGAGCTCGCAGACGTCCGCGAGCGACCGGACGATGCCGACGATCTCCGCGAGCTCCGCGATCGTCCACGAGTCGGGCTCCTCGGCGACCAGCTCCGGCACGCCGACGAGGTCGTAGGAGTGGTCGTCGTCCGGGATCAGCTCGGGCACGTTCAGTGCCGGCACCGCGTCCCACGCCGGGTGGTCGAGCAGGTCGTGCTGGTCGGACGTGCGCACGAAAGCGGCCAGGTGAGCAGCGTCGGGGAAGGCGTACAGGTCGTCCTCGTCGCCGAGGAACGCTTCCCACTCCTCGCCGTCCTCCCGCCACCGCGGAGCCCACAGGGTGACGACGTCGCCCTGCGGCAGCCCGAGCTCGATCGGGATGATGTCCTGTGCCATTCTGCGAACCCTCCGGAGTACCGCCCGTGTACGCGCGCCCGCCCGGAAGTATCCCCCGGTCGGTGCGCGGTACCGCGAAGCCTACGGGTTGGGGCAAGCAGCCGCGATCGCCCCTGGGGAACTGGCGGCCCGGGGATGGCACGATGGGCAGCGCGATGACACTCACAGACCTCCTGCCAGCGGATCCCGACGCCGACTCCCTGTTCGAAGCCTTCTCCACGTGGACGGCCGAGCGGGGCATCCAGCTGTACCCGGCCCAGGAGGAGGCGCTGATCGAGGTCGTCTCGGGCGCCAACGTGATCCTCTCGACGCCCACCGGCTCCGGGAAGAGCCTCGTGGCCGTCGGCGCCCACTTCACGGCGCTCGCCCACGGCCGCCGCAGCTACTACACCGCCCCGATCAAGGCGCTGGTCTCGGAGAAGTTCTTCCAGCTCATCGAGATCTTCGGCGCCGACAAGGTCGGCATGATGACCGGCGACTCCAGCGTGAACGCAGATGCGCCGATCATCTGCTGCACCGCGGAAATCTTGGCGAACATCGCGTTGCGCTTCGGTGCCGACGCGCCCGTGGGCCAGGTGATCGCCGACGAGTTCCACTTCTACTCCGAGCCCGACCGCGGGTGGGCCTGGCAGGTCCCGATCATCGAGCTGACGGGCGCGCAGTTCGTGCTCATGTCGGCCACCTTGGGCGACGTCTCGTTCTTCCAGAAGGACCTCACCCGGCGCACGGGCAACTCGACGGCCGTCGTGACGTCGGCGCAGCGGCCGGTGCCGCTGACGTTCCGGTATGCGCTCACGCCCATCCACGAGACCATGTCCGAGCTGCTCCACGGCGGCCAGGCACCCGTGTACGTGGTGCACTTCTCCCAGGCCGCGGCCATCGAGCGAGCGCAGACGTTGATGAGCATCAACGTGACGACGAAGGCCGAAAAGGACGCGATCGCCGACCTGATCGGCGACTTCCGGTTCTCCGCGGGCTTCGGCAAGACACTCTCGCGGCTCGTGCGCCACGGCATCGGCGTGCACCACGCCGGCATGCTGCCGAAGTACCGGCGCCTGGTCGAGACGCTCGCGCAGTCCGGGTTGCTGAAGGTGATCTGCGGGACGGACACGCTCGGCGTCGGCATCAACGTGCCCATCCGTACGGTCGTGTTCTCCGCCCTGACCAAGTACGACGGCGTGCGCCAGCGCCACCTCAAGGCGCGTGAGTTCCACCAGATCGCCGGTCGCGCGGGCCGCGCCGGGTACGACACCGACGGGTATGTGGTCGTCGAGGCGCCCGACCACGTCGTGGAGAACGCCAAGGCTCTGGAGAAGGCTGGCGACGACCCCAAGAAGCGGAAGAAGATCGTCCGGAAGAAGGCGCCGGAAGGCTTCGTCAACTGGACGGAGAGCACCTTCGACCGCCTGATCGCGGCCGATCCCGAGCCACTGACGTCCAGCTTCCGGGTGTCGCATTCGATGCTGCTGAACGTGATCTCCCGGCCGGGCAACGCGTTCGACCACATGCGCCACCTGCTGGAGGACAACCACTCCGACCGCCCGACGCAGCGCAAGCTCATCCTGCGGGCGATCGCGATCTACCGGGCGCTGCTCGCCGCGGGTGTCGTGGAGCGACTGTCCACTCCGGACGCCGACGGCCGGATCGTGCGGCTGACGGTGGACTTGCAGTTCGACTTCGCGCTGAACCAGCCGTTGTCGCCGTTCGCGTTGGCGGCGGTGGAGCTGCTGGATGTGGAATCGCCGTCGTACGCGCTTGATGTCGTAACCATTGTGGAATCCACTGTGGACGACCCGCGGCCGGTGCTGTCGCAGCAGCAGTTCAAGGCCCGCGGTGAGGCCGTGCAGGCGATGAAGGCCGAGGGCATCGAGTACGACGAGCGGATGGAGCTGCTCGAGGCGGTGACGTACCCGAAGCCGCTGGAGGAGCTGCTTTCCGCGGCGTACGCCAGCTACCGCCAGGGTCACCCGTGGGTCGCGGACTACGAGCTGTCCCCGAAGTCCGTGGTGCGCGATATGTACGAGCGCGCGATGAACTTCGTCGAGTACATCGGTTTCTACCAGCTGGCGCGCTCAGAGGGCCTGGTGCTGCGCTACCTGGCGGACACCTACGACGCGCTGCGCCACACCGTCCCGGACGAGGCGAAGACCGAGGCGCTGCAGGACCTCATCGAGTGGCTGGGCGAGCTGGTCCGCCAGGTCGACTCCAGCCTGCTGGACGAGTGGGAAGCCCTGCGGCACCCGTCTGCTGACGGTTCTCCTCTGGAGCGCCGGCCTTCCGAGCCACCCGCGGTCACCCGCAACGAACGCGCCTTCCGCGTCCTGGTGCGCAACGAGCTCTTCCGCCGCGTCGAACTCGCCGCCCGCCGCAACTACTACGCCCTGGGCGAGCTCGACACCGCCGCCGGCTGGGACGCCGACGCCTGGGAAGACGCCATCGAGGACTACTTCGACGAGCACGACTCCCTCGGCATCGGCCCCGACGCCCGCGGCCCCGCGTTGCTGCTCATCGAACAGGAACCCGACTTGTGGCGGGTGCGGCAGATCTTCGACGACCCCGCAGGCGACCACGACTGGGGCATCAGCGCGGAGGTGGACTTGCGCGCGTCGGACGAGGTGGGTTCGGCTGTGGTGCGGATCGTGGACGTCAATCAGCTCTGACGGCCGCGTCCGTTTGAGTGAGGTTTGTCCGAGCGGCCGTGGGGTCCCCTGGCACGCCCTAGCGTGGGGCGGGCCGAGAAGGAGGGGGGAACCATGGTGGAGGACAAGAACAACAGCGGTGGTGACGTCGAGGCGAAGCCGGCCAGCGGCGGGGACGTGGAAGCGAAGCCGGCGAGTGGCGGCGACATCGAGGCCAAGCCCGCGAGCGGTGGGGACATCGAGTGACGACCGGCGGCAGCGTCAGGCCACGGCCAGGCGCTGCCGCCGCCCGCTGAGCAGGACGATGAGCATCACCAGGGACAGCGCGGGCAGCGGGTAGCCCAGCACCAGCCCCACGGTGGTGTCGAGAGCCGGCGCGACGATCGCCGCCACGAACACCCACGTGGGCGCCGTCGCGGGTTTCGCGGTGGGGGACCAGGGTGTGCGGGACCATGGCTTCGCCACGGAGATCCACGCCTGCACGGCCAATCCACCCGCCATGAGGCCGGCGCCGGCGGCCTGCTGCCACGTCGGGTTGGCCGTGACGGCGGCGTTCTCCAGGGCGGGCGACAGCAGGAAGATCCCGGCGTAGAGCTGCACGAGCGTGAGCCCGAACTTCACCAGCACCCACCAGTACCGGAAGTAGCCCCACGCCGTCGCGCCCGCCAGGACCAGCCCGGTGAACGCGGCGGCGTTGGCCATGGGCGCCAGCAGCGCCGTGTCCAGGTGCCGCGCCATGTTCATCGCGGCGGCGCGAGTGTTCCCGTCGCCCTGCAGAGCCACGAGTGTCAGCGTCATGAGCCCGAACGCCTGGCTCATCCACGCGATCGACGACACCGCGTGCAGCCACACCACCGCCTGCCGCCACCGCGGCGAAACCCGGGTCACGCCAGTAACAATCGCTCGGACATCGGCGCGGGCACATCCGGTGAAGACCCTGAGATCACCCCGAGACGAAGGCCGCCCGAGCGTCGAACCCGGCGCGCCACAGGCCGATCGCGAACGCGGCGGTCGCCTCCAGTAAGGCGGCGCGCTCGAGGCCACCGGCGGGCAGGGGAGTGCAGCCGACGTCGCGGACGAGCTCCGACACCACGTCGACCGCCGCCGGAACGCGTGAGCTGACTCCAGCGACGTGGCCTGAGTTGCGGCTCTGCCTGCAAGTGCGATGAGCTGCGGCCCGCGTTGCGGCGGGAGCTGAGGTGCATCTAGGGGTGGGAACAGTCGGTAGGTGCTGTCCGACAGCCCGCCGGCTCGAGGGGGGATGCGCTGGTGAGCTGCGGCGAAAGTCGATGACCTCGGCGCGCGCGGTAAAACCAGGCTCAAACGTTCGGCTGGAAGCCGCCCGTGCGGTGACATCGACCGTTGGGAGGCGGCAATGCCTGAAGACTTCGTCACAAACCCCGCCACAGCCGGACAAACTCGGGTTACCGTCGCCGGAGGAAGTCCCGAGGAGGCGAGCCATGGTCGATTGGGCCGGATTTGTCCCCGCCGCCGTGTTGGTTTCGCTCATCCCGGGCGCCAACCAGCTGCTCGGCCTGCGCAACGCCGCCCGCTACGGCATCGGTTACGCCATGGCCGGTATCGGCGGCCGGTTCGCCGCGTTCGTGGTCCTGATCGGCCTCGTCGCGGCCGGTCTCGGAACGCTGCTGGCCGCGTCGGCCGAGCTGCTCACGATCCTGAAGTGGATCGGCGTCGCCTACCTGTTGTGGCTTGGGATCAGCAGCATCCTCAAGGCCCGCCGCGAGATGAGCCAGACGCAGGATCCGCCGAAGAGCAAGAACCTGCGAGCCGTGGTGGTCAACGAGTTCGCCGTCGCCATCAGCAACCCCAAGGCGCTGCTGCTTTTCGCCGCCCTCCTGCCGCAGTTCACCACGACCGGCAGCCCGACGGCGCTCGCCGAGCTGGGCGCCGCCTACCTCGGAGTGGAGCTCGTCGTCGGCCTCGCGTACGTGCTGGTCGGCCGGGCCATCGGCGTCGCCGGCGTGAAGGCCAGGACCCAACAGAAGGTCGACGCCGGCTCCGGCATCTGCTTCGTCATCCTCGCCGGCGTGCTCGCGGTCGACAGCTCGCTCTGACAGCGGTTCCGCCAGTTCCAGCAGTGGCACCGCAGCCGCGCCGCATGAATCAGCGCCGGCCCAATGCGATGCTGTCCCACTTCGCGCAGGTGCAGGCGACTCGGGGCTCGCTGAGCAGCGCCGGCCCGGGCGGTCGAGCGGCGTGCTCGCCGTTGATCGCTCACACTGGCAGCAGGCCCTCGTCGAGCCGGGCGCCACTTAGCTCGCGGTCGACGGCTCACTCTGACAGCGGCCGCTTCTCCGCCAGCTCCAGCAACGGCACCGCAGCCGCCGCGTCTGTGATGAGCGTCGACACCATGCCGGACCTCAGCACGGCATCCACGGCGGCCGCCTTCGGCGCGCTGTAGCCGATGGCGATCACCTCCGGTACTGCGAGCAGCTCTTCCGTGCTGATCGCCAGCACGTGGTGTGCCAAGCCGGTCGACAAAGCGTTGCCCGAGGCGTCGAACAGGCGCGCTGCGACTTCGGCCGTTGCGCCGCGGGCGGCGATGGCGGCGCGCTCGGCTTCGTCCAGGGCGTCGTAGACGGTGGACTCGCCGGGTAACCAGGCGCCGATGCTCACGACGGCCTTGGTCAGCTTGCCGAACTGCCCGAAAGTCTCCGCGATGCCGGGCTGGTGGCGCAGGATCTCCGTGGTCCGGCGGTCGGGGAGGACGAGGGGGCCGAAGATCGGATAAGCGTCGCCGCCGGAGACCGAGGTCACGCGGCTCACGGTTTCGACGGAGCGCCCGCGCATGTCCATGCCGGCCTGCACGCCGCACAACTGCACGATCGGGCAGCGCGGAAGTGTTCTGATGGCCTCGGTCATCGCGTTGACCGACCGGGCCCACGACAGCCCGATGACGTCTGTCGGGCGGGCGATCTCCTCGAGGAGGTGAGCGGCGAGGGTCCCGACCTTCTTGCGCACGACCTCGCGCGGCTCCTTCGCCGCCGCTCGTTCGAGCACCAGAGCGCGGCGCAGCCCGTAGGCGCGCCTGACCTCGTCGGACAGCTCCACGTCGAGCGGCGCGGGCAGGTCGAACTCCACCCTGACCAGGCCCGTCTCGCGGGCGGTGTCGAGCAGGCGCGCGACCTTGAACCGGCTGACGCCGAACTCCTCGGCGATCTCCAGCTTCGAACGACCCTGCACGTAGAAGCGGCGGGCCATGGTGGCCAGCTCCAAGCTCTCGGTCAGCAGTGGCCCGGCCTTCTTCCTGCTCATATGAGCACTATAGCGCAGAAACCCACCCAAAAGGTTGACGAAACCCCTAGAAAACACCTGTAATGCTTCCACCAATTAGCTGCGTCAATCGTTAATGCTGCTCAGATGAGCGCCTAGGAAGGGGATGAGGCATGCGTGCCGCGATCGTGGACCGGCCCGGGGAAATCCGGGTCGGCGACGTTCCCGATCCGAAGCCCGGAGAGCGCCAGGTCGTCGTGAAGGTCGGCGCCTGCGGGATCTGCGGGACCGACCTGCACATCGCCGACGGGCACTTCCCGCCGACGCCGTACCCCATCGTTCCCGGCCACGAGCTCGCCGGCGAGATCGTCGAGCGCGGCGCCGACGTGCCGGGCGAGTGGAAGATCGGCGACCGCGTGGCCGTCGACCCGTCGCTGTACTGCGGCTACTGCACGCCGTGCCGCTCCGGCCACGGCAACCTCTGCGCCAACTGGAACGCCACCGGCGACACCGTCAACGGCGCGTTCGCCGAGTACGTCGCCGTCCCGGCCGACACCTGCCACAAGATGCCCGACTCGATGACGTGGGAACAGGGCGCACTCGTCGAACCCGTCTCCTGCGCCGTGCACGGTGTGCGCCGCATCGGCGTCGAGGCGGGCGAACGCTTCCTCGTGGTCGGCGCCGGGACGATGGGCCTGATCATGCAGCAGCTGCTCCAGCGCGCGGGTGCCGAAGTCACCGTCGTCGACCGCAACGCCGGCCGCCTGCCGCGCGCCACCGGCCTCGGCGCCACCGCCGTGGCCGAGGACGTGTCCGCTTTGGACGGTGAGCTCTACGACGCCGCCGTCGACTGCACCGGCGCCGCCCCTGCCATCGAGTCGGCTTTCGACGCGCTGCGCCGCGGCGGCCGCCTGCTCGTGTTCGGCGTCGCGCCCGCCGAGGCCCGCGTCGCGCTGTCGCCCTTCCGCATCTACAACGACGAGATCACCATCGTCGGCTCCATGGCCGTGCTCAACAGCTACGGCAACGCCCTCGACCTCGTCAGCAAGGGCTTCATCGACACCGAAGCGCTGATCACCGACACCCTTCCGCTGGAGCAGTACCCCGACGCGCTGGCCAAGATGCGCAGCGGCTCCGGCCTCAAGATCCAGGTGCTCCCCGGAGGCGGCCGTGCGTAAACTCCTGTGCCTCCTTGCCGCAACAGCGTTGTTCGTCACGGGATGCGCCGGAGCCGGGTCGTTCGGCAACGGTGGGCGGACGCTCGTCATCGCGATCGACTCGAACCCCCAGATGAAGGACGCCATCTCGCTCTCGAGTGAGTTCGAGAAGGCGAACCCGGGCGTGCACCTCAAGTTCGTCTCGTTGCCGGAGAACGAGGCGCGCGCGAAGATCACCGCGTCCACCGCCACCCAGGGCGGCGAGTTCGACGTGGTGATGATCAGCAACTACGAGGCCCCGCAGTGGGCGGCCAACGGCTGGCTCGAGAACCTCGAACCGCACATGAAGGCCACCCCGGGCTACGACGAAAACGACTTCATCCCCAGCATCCGGCAGTCGCTGTCGTATGAGAACCAGATGTACGCGGTGCCGTTCTACGGGGAATCGTCCTTTGTGGTCTACCGCAAGGATCTGTTCGCCAACGCCGGGATCACGATGCCGGCGCACCCGACGTGGCAGCAGATCGCGGACTACGCGGCGAAGCTCGACGACAAGAACGCCGGCGTCGCGGGCATCTGCCTGCGCGGCAAGCCGGGCTGGGGCGAGAGCCTGGCGCCGTTCACCACCGTCGCCAACACCTTCGGCGCGCAGTGGTTCGACAAGGACTGGAACGCCAAGCTCACCAGCCCGGAGTTCACGCAGGCGGCCAACTTCTACGTGAACCTCGTGCGCGACCACGGTGAGGTCGGCGCCTCCAGCGCCGGGTTCTCCGAGTGCGGCACGCGCTACGCCCAGGGCCAGGCCGCGATGTGGTACGACGCCACGTCGATGACCGGCACCACCGAAGACCCCACCAGCAGCAAGGTCGTCGGCAAGAACGGCTACGCGCCGGCCCCGGTCGAGAAGACGCAGGCCAGCGGCTGGCTGTACACGTGGGCGCTCGGGATCCCGAAGGTCGCCAAGGACTCCGGCGACGCCTGGAAGTTCATGGCGTGGATGACCGACAAGGCGTATGCGAAGAAGGTCGGCGAGACCTACGGCTGGAACCGCGTGCCGCCGGGCACGCGCCAGTCGACGTATGAGATCCCGCAATACCGCGACGCGGCCAAGGCCTATGCCCAGCCGACGCTCGACGGGATCGCCGACGCCAACCAGCAGAAAGCCATGGTGAGCCCGGTGCCGTACCCGGGACTCCAATTCGTCGGGATCCCGGAGTTCCAGGACCTCGGCACGCGTGTGAGCCAGCAGTTGTCCGCGGCGATCGCGGGCCAGACGTCGGTGGCTGATGCGTTGGCGCAGTCGCAGAAGTACGCCGCAACAGTCGGTAAGTCGTACCAGGAGGTGCAGGGATGAGTACGATCTCGGTCCCCGCCGGCACGGCGCCGGCCACCACTCGCCCGGCGACCACGAAGAAGAAAGCCACCGGCACCGCCGGGAAGCGACGGCTGCCGCTGCTGCCCGCGTTGATCTTCGTGGTCGCGGTGACGCAGATTCCGTTCCTGCTCACCATCTACTACTCGTTCCAGTCGTGGAACCTGGTGCGGCCGGGTTCGTTCCACTTCGTCGGCTTCCAGAACTACGCCGACGTCTTCACCGACTCCACGTTCCTCGGCGCGCTGCTCAACACCGTGGTGCTCACGGTGGTGTGCGTGTTCCTGTCGCTTCTGCTCGGGCTCGGCCTGGCGATTCTGCTGGACCGCAAGTTCGTCGGCCGCGGTTTCGTGCGGACGCTGCTGATCACGCCGTTCCTCATCCTGCCGGCGGCCGGCGCGCTGCTGTGGAAGACCACGATGTTCGACCCGACCTACGGCCTGCTGCACTTCGTGTTCGGCACCGACGTCGACTGGCTTTCGCAGTTTCCGCTCGCCGCGGTGATGGCGCAGATCATCTGGCAGTGGACGCCGTTCATGATGCTGCTGACGCTCGCCGGCCTGCAGAGCCAGCCGAAGGACGTGCTGGAGGCCGCGTCGGTCGACGGCGCCGGCCGCTGGCGCACGTTCGTGTCGATCACGCTGCCGCACCTCTCGCGGTTCCTGCAGCTCGCGACGCTGCTCGGCGCGATCTACATCGTGAACAGCTTCGACGCGATCTTCCTCATGACGCAGGGCGGTCCGGGCACGGCGAGCACCAACCTGCCGTTCTACATCTACCAGCGCGCGTTCGAGGGCTTCGACATCGGCCAGTCGTCGGCGATGGGCGTGGTGGTCGTGATCATCACGATGATCGTGGCGACGTTCGCCCTGCGCCTGATGTTCCGGGCGTTCTCCGTGGACGGAGGGACGAAATGACCACGGCTGTTTCCGGGCGTAAGCGCCGCTTCGGGGCGGGCTCGCTCACCGTTGCCACGTGGATCCTCGCGATCCTCTTCGTGTTCCCACTGCTGTGGATGATCCTCACGGCGTTCAAGCAGGAATCCGACGCCTACACGGACCCGCCGAAGCTCTTCTTCAGCCCGACATTCGACCAGATCTCGGGTGTTCTCAAGGGCGGCTTCCTGCCGTACCTGGCGAACTCGGCGTTCGTCACTGTGGTGTCCACGCTGTTGGTGCTGCTGCTCGGCATCCCGGCGGCGTACGCGCTTTCGCTGGCGCCGGTGAAGAAGACGAAAAACGCTCTGAGCTTCTTCCTGTCCACCAAGATGCTGCCGATCGTCGCGGCCATCATCCCGCTGTACGTGATCTCCCAGAACACGAACCTGCTCGACACGGTGTGGGCGCTGATCATCCTGTACACGTCGATGAACCTGCCGCTCGCGATCTGGATGATGCGCTCGTTCTTCCTCGAGGTCCCCGGCGAGATGATCGAGGCGGCCCACATCGACGGCGCCAACCTCCCCACGCTGCTGCGCAAGATCATCATGCCGGTCGTCGCCCCTGGCGTCGCCGCGACCGCGCTGATCTGCGTGATCTTCTCGTGGACGGAGTTCTTCTACGCGGTGAACCTGACGGCCGCCCGTGCCGGGACGGTGCCGGTGTTCCTGGTCGGGTTCATCACCAGCGAAGGGTTGTATTGGGCGCAGTTGTCTGCGGCTGCGTTGCTGGCTTCGTTGCCGGTGATGATCGTGGGATGGTTCGCGCAGAACCATCTGGTGCGCGGGTTGTCGATGGGGGCGGTGAAGTAGGTTCTCGTTGGTTTCGGGTGGCCATCCTTGTTTTGTTGGGGGTGGCCACCTTTTTCATGCCAACACGCCCGACAGCACAGCCGCGACCATGGGGCGCAAGGACGACGCGTCAGCGGAGCGGTCGGCGAAGTGGAGGTGCCCGGCGCCCACCAGCGTGGGGGCGAGGGTGTCGACGTCGGCGTCCGGGGTGAGGCGGCCGAGGGTGCGTTCGGCGGTGAGGTAGCGGGCGAGCATGCGGGAGGCGTCGGAGGCGAGGGGGACGCCGATGCCGGGGCGGGCGGTGCGGAGGCGGGTGCGGAGTTCGTCGCGGAAGGTGATGAGGGCGACGATCGACACGGCGACCGAGGTGAACACGTCGTGCAGAGCGGAGCACACGTTGTCCACCACCGAGCCGGTGCCGGCGGCGGAGGCAAGGGCGTCGGAGCGGGACTCGACGGCAGTGATGCGGTCCAGCACGAGTTCGGTGAGGAAGCCGTCGAAGTCGGTGAAGTGTTTGTGCAGCACGCCCTTCGCGCAGCCGGCTTCGTCGGTGACGGCGCGGCTCGTCAGGGCGCTCGGGCCGCCCCGGAGCAGGACGCGTTCGGCGGCGTCGAAGAGCTGGGTGCGTACGTCGCGGAGGTGGACGCCGGTCGGCAAAGCGAACTCCGGTAGCTAAGTGGGCGAGTGCCCACTATGGTGGGCGCATGCCCACTTTACCGGAGCGCCAAGCAGAGTCCGCACCTGAGCCGCACGAGTTGAGGAAGACGGCCGAGTCGTTCGGGATCGATGCCGGGCGCTACGACCGTGCGCGGCCGGGGTATCCCGAAGCGCTGATCGCCGAGGTGATCAAGGGTGGCAAAGAGGTTCTCGACGTCGGCACCGGTACGGGCATCGTCGCGCGGCAACTCAAGGACAACGGCTGCCAGGTACTCGGAGTCGAGCCCGACGAGCGGATGGCCGAATTCGCCCGGACCACCGGGATCGACGTAGAGGTCGCCACCTTCGAGGAGTGGGATCCGAAGAACCGCACCTTCGACGTCCTCACCGCCGGTCAGGCCTGGCACTGGGTGGATCCTCAGCGAGGCGCCGAGAAAGCCGCCGAAGTCCTCAAACCACAGGGCATCTTCGCCGTGTTCTGGCACCTTTTCCTGCCGCCGGACGACATCGCCGAAGCCTTCGGCGAAGCGTTCCGCAAGGTGGCCCCGAACTTCCCCATCAAGGTCGACAGAACCCCGAGAAGCGACGCCTACAAACCGATCATCGACAAAACCGAAGAGGCCCTACGCAATACGGGCCTCCACAGCCCGCAAAGACACTTCTACACCTGGCAACACGACTACACCCGCGACGAGTACCTCGACCTGCTCCCCACCCAGGGCGGCCTCACCCGCGTCCCCCAGCCACAGCAGGACGAAGTGCTGACCGCCGTGGGCGCCGCTATCGACGCCCGCGGCGGTCAGTTCACCTGCGACTACACCACGGTGCTCTTCACCGCGGCGAAGTAGCTCACTCCTGCAACGAAAGCGCCTGGCTCGGGCAGACGTTCACGGCCTCGCGGGCCTTGTCCACGAGCTCGCCCTCGGGCGTCTCGTTGAGCACGATCACCGTGCCGTCGTCCTCGCTCTGGTCGAACAGGGCGGGCTCGGTGAGCACGCACTGGCCGGCGCCGACGCACTTGCCGGTGTCCGCGATGATCTTCATGGTTCCCTCTTCCTTGCTCGTGGTGGGAGCGTTGTGATGTTTACCAGCTGATGGGAAGGCTGTGCAGCCCGTACACACAGGCACTGGTGCGGCCCGAACCCGAAGGCGAAGCTCCTCGACCGCGGTCGGGGTCTCGGCTGTCATCAACTCGGGGTGTTCCGGTAGTGGGAGGACGCCGATCGAGATCATGTTCGCCGTCGACTCGTGCCCGGCCGCCAGCAACAGGAACGCGAGCCCGACCAGGTAAGCGTGGTCGTACGTGCCGGCCGCGCGGCTCTCGGTTATCTGGCGGCCGAGCAGGTCGTCGCCCGGCGCGGCTTCCTTGGCGGTGACCAGTTCGTCGAAGTAGCGGAACAGCCGCTCGTAGGTGGTGGCGGTTTCCTCCGGCGGAGCATCGCGGTCGAACAGCTTCGCGGAGTTCTCCTGGAAGAAGGCGTGATCGACGTAGGGCACACCGAGTTGTTCGCACAACAGCAGAGACGGCACCGGCAGTGCCGGCGACGTCACCAGGTCCGCCGGGCCACCGGCCGCGAGGAGATCGTCGATCGCGCCGTCGACGATCTCCTGGATCCGCGGGCGGAGCGCGTTCGCGCGCCGCAGTGTGAACGCGCCGAGCACGGCGCCGCGAGCCGCTCGATGCTCCTGGCCGTCCATCCCGAGCATGGTGCGGATGGGTTCTTCGCCGGTTGCGCGCGAATGGCGAGGAAACCCCGGTTGCTGATGCGGGCAGGTCCGCGCGACCGGGAGTTCAGGAGTGCCCATACTGATGATCTTTACCAGGTCACCGGCAGCCGGTAGAGCCCGTAGATCGACGCGTCCTCTTTGAACGGCAGGTCGTCCACGTCGACGGCCAGTCGCAGCGAAGGAATGCGACGGAACAGCGTGTCGAACACGATCTGCAGCTCGGCGCGCGCGAGGTTCTGGCCCAGGCATTGGTGCGGCCCGAACCCGAACGCGACGTGGTGACGCGCCCCGCGAGTGATGTCCAGCTTCGAAGGCTCGTCGAACACCGCCGGATCCCAGTTGGCGGTGTACCCGAGCGCGAGCACACCTTCACCCGACCGGATGGTGACGCCGTCGAGCTCAACGTCCTCCACGGCGACACGCGCGGTGGCCGTGTCGACGATCGTGAAGTAGCGCAGCAGCTCCTCCACCGCGTCGAGCGTCTTGCCCGGGTCGGCCTTGATCGTCTCCAGCTGCGAGGGGTTCTGCAGCAGGCCGACGGTGCCGAGCGAGATCATGTTCGCCGTGGTCTCGTGGCCCGCGACGAGCAGCAGGAACGACAAGCCCAGCACCGCGCCGTGCTCGTAGTTGCCTTCCTCGCGCAGCTTCACGATCTGGCGGCCCAGCAGGTCGTCGCCCGGGTCGGCTTCCTTCGTGGTGATCAGCTGGTCGAGGTAACCACGCACGCGCTCGAACGCCGCGCGCCGCTCCTCGAAGCTGACCGTGCGCTTCAGGATCTTCGCCGTGTTCTCCTGGAAGAAGTCGTGCTCGGAGTACGGCACGCCCAGCAGCTCGCAGATCACGAGCGACGGGACCGGCAGCGACAGTTTCTCGACCAGGTCCACCGGCTTGTCAGAGGCCAGGATCTCGTCGATCAACCCGTCCACGATCTCCTGGATCCGCGGCCGCATCGCGTTCACGCGTTTCACCGTGAACTCGCTCAGCACCGACTTGCGCGCGGGCCCGTGCTCCGGCGCGTCCATGGTGATCATCGTGCGCTCGGCGTTGGTCTGGCGGAAGACGTTGCCGCCCTTGACCAGGATCGGGAAGTTCGGGTTGAAACGGTCCGAGGAGAAACGGCGGTCGTTGAGCACCGTCCGCACGTCCTGGTGCCGCGAGACCACCCACGCTTCCTTGCCGTCGGGGATCTTCACGCGCGTGATCGGCTGTTCCTCGCGGATCTGCGTGTACTCCTCGGGCGGTGCGAACGGGCACTTTCGCGCCACCGGCAGTTCGAGTTCCTCGGCCGTGGTCATCGCTCCTCCTTCACCGGGTCACGGGCAGTTCGTAGAGGCCGTAGATGAGCGCGTCGTCCTTGAACGGCAGGTCGTCGACGTCCTTGGCGAGCTTCAGCGTGGGGATGCGGCGGAACAGCGTGTCGAACACGATCTGCAGCTCCGTCCGCGCGAGGTTCTGGCCGAGGCACTGGTGCGGCCCGAACCCGAACGCCACGTGGTGACGCGCCCCGCGTTCGATGTCGAACGCCGACGAGTCCTCGAACACCTCGGGGTCCCAGTTCGCCGCGTACGTCATCACCACCACGCCGTCGCCGGCGGGGATGGTGACGCCGCCGATCTCGACGTCCTCCTTCGCCATGCGCGTGGCGTTGTCCACAATGGAGAAGTAGCGCAGCAGCTCCTCGACGGCGGTGAGCGTCTTGGCCGGGTCGGCCTTGATCAGCGCCAGCTGCTCCGGGTTCCGCAGGAACGCGACGGTGCCGAGCGAGATCATGTTCGCCGTGGTCTCGTGCCCGGCCGCGAGCAGCAGGAACGCGAGGCTGACGAGCTTCGCCCGGTCGTATGTGCCGTCTTCGCGCCGCTTCGCGATCTGCCGGCTGATGAGGTCGTCACCAGGGTCGGCTTCCTTCTTCGCGATGAGCTCGCCCATGTACGCCTGCACGCGCTCGAACGCGGCGCGCCGGTCTTCCGCGTTGGTTGCGCGGTTGATCAGCTGTTTGGTGTTCTCCTGGAAGAAGTCGTGGTCTTCGTAGGGGACACCGAGCATTTCGCAGATCACGAGCGAGGGGACCGGCAGCGCGAGCTTTTCCACCAGGTCGACGGGTCCGTCGGCTTCGAGGATGTCGTCGATCAGGCCGTCGACGATCTCCTGGATCCGCGGCTTCAGCTCGGCGACGCGCTTGACGGTGAACTCCCCGAGCACCGCCTTGCGTTCCGGGCCGTGCTGCGGCGCGTCCATGGCCAGCATCGTGCGCTCGGCCTCGGTGCGGCGGATGACGTTGCCGCCCGGGACGAGCGTCGGGAAGTCGGGGTGGAGGCGGTCGGCGGAGAACCGCGGGTCGTTGAGCACGGCTCGCACGTCCTCGTGCCGCGAAACCGTCCAGGCTTGCTTGCCGTCCGGGATCTTCACCCGGTGCACGGGTGCCTCTTCGCGCGTGGCCGTGTACTCCTCCGGCGGCGCGAACGGGCACTTCCGGGCGACCGGGAGTTCCTCCATCGTGCTCATGCTTCCTCCCTCACCAGGTGACGGGCAGACAGTGGAGACCGAAGATCGCGGAATCGTGCTTGAACGGCAGCTGGTCGACCGGGGCGGCCAGCTTCAGGGTCGGGATGCGGCGGAACAGCGTGTCGAACACGATCTGCAGCTCCATGCGCGCGAGGTTCTGGCCGAGGCACTGGTGCGCGCCGAAGCCGAACGCCACGTGCTTGCGCCCGCCGCGGGTGATGTCGAGCTTTTCCGGCTCGGGGAAGGCATCGCCGTCGAAGTTGGCGGCGTAGCTCAGGCCCAGCACACCCTCGCCGGCCTTGATCGTGACGCCCGCGAGCTCCACGTCCTCCGTCGCGACGCGAGTGGTCGCGAACTCGGCGATGGTGAAGTAGCGCAGCAGCTCCTCCACCGCGTCGAGCGTCTTGCCCGGGTCGGCCTTGATCGCCTCGAGCTGCTCGGGGTTCTCCAGCAGCGCGACGGTGCCGAGCGAGATCATGTTCGCCGTGGTCTCATGGCCGGCGATGAGCAGCAGGAAGGCGAGCGACGTGAGGTCGTTGCGGTCGTACTCGCCTTCTTCGCGCTTCTTCGCGATCTGGCGGCCGAGCAGGTCGTCGGAGGGGTTCTCCTCCTTCTCCGCGACCAGCTTGTCGAGGTACTCCTCGAGCGCCACCACGGATTCGAGCCGCTCGTCGGAGGAGACCTCGCGGTTGAGGATGCGCGAGCTGTGCTGCTGGAAGAAGTCGTGGTCGGCGTAGGGGACGCCGAGCTGCTCGCAGATCACGAGCGACGGGACCGGCAGCGACAGCGCCGAGACCAGGTCGGCGGGCTGGTCACCGGCGAGGATCGCGTCGATGTGCTCGTCGACGATCTCCTGGATGCGCGGCTGAAGCGCCTTCATCCGCTTCACGGTGAACTCGCCGACGACCTCGCGGCGCGCGGGGCCGTGCTCCGGCGCGTCCATGTTGATCAGCGACGGGTTGAGCTTGCGCTCGCGCCGCGGCGCTCCGTCGCGGAACAGGACCGGGAAGCCGGGGTTGAAGCGGTTGGAGCTGAACCTGGGGTCGTTCAGCATCGCGCGCACGTCCTCGTGCTTTGACAGCACCCAGGCGCGCTGCCCGGAGTCGAGCTCGACGAGCTTCGCCCGCTCGTCCTCGAAACGCTTGTACTCCGGCGGCGGCGCGAACGGGCACGTGCGCGCCATCGGGAAGCTGGCGAGCTCGGGTTCGGCAACTTCTGTCATGGTGGGATCCCCTTTTGGTGGTTTTGAACCTTTACGCAATGTATGTGGAGGATTACATTCCGGTTCAAGACCCACGGTACCGAAGCGGAGGATCTTCGTCCACTAGCAAAGGGGTGACGGGTTGTGTTCGCAATGCGTGGAGCGCTGTCCATGCGAGAATTTGCGCGCGTAACGAGTTCCCGGCGAGCGGAAGGTGGGCCATGAGCGCGGATCCCCAGGTCCCCTTGCGTGCGGACGCGCGGCGCAACCGCGACCAGATCATCGCCGCGGCGCGCACGATCTTCGCGGAGTTCGGGCCCGAGGTGCCGATGGAGGAGATCGCCCGCGCGGCCGGCGTCGGTGTCGGCACGCTGTACCGGCGCTTCCCTGATCGCGAAGCGCTGATCCGGGCCGTGGCCGTCGACAATTTCTCGCGGGTGCTGGAAGACGCGCGTGAGGCGGCCGAGCAGGAGCCCACGGCTTGGTGCGCATTGGTGCGGCTGTTGCACCAGTCCGTTGAGCTGCACCTTTCCGTGCAGCTGGCGATGTTGTCGAAGAAGGCGCACGAGATCCTGAAGGAAGACCCGGTGATCGCGAGGTTGCGCGAAGAGCTGCTGGTGGAGCTGGAAGCGATGGTGCAGGGCGCGCAGGACGAGGGGACGTTGCGCCCGGACGTCGCCGAGGGCGACGTGGCCATGCTGTTCGCGCTGCTGCTGCGTCAGCTGGAGTCCCGTTCGCCGGAAATCGCCCGGATGTCCACCGAGCGCAGCATCGCGATCATGATCGACGGGCTGCAGGCCCGGCCGGGGACGCCGTTGCCGGGCCGGCCGCTGGGCCGGCGCGACATCAACTGAACCGCGCTGATCAGCTGAACCGCGCTCGCGCGCGTGTTCACTCTTTGTGACGCTTCGGGGTGGCTGGGGTTGCGTTCCTGCGGCTGATCCCACAGTCGGACATCCCGCGTGTGACGTGGACGTCTTTCCTGGTGAGAGCGACCGAGGGGAATGAATCACCAAACCGGTCGTTCTGCCGGGCGGAGAGGCTGCCCGGGGTTCGAACAAGGGGAGAGTCCGAAATGACCACACGCAAGACCATCAGCCGCGTTGTCGCCGCCGTCGCCGTGGCCGGGATCGCCGCCGGGGCGACGGCGCTGGCCGCCGGGACCGCGAGCGCCGCGCCTGCTTCATCTGGTTCGTCTGCGTCGTCTGTTCAGCCGTGCACGTCGAACCAGTTCACCTCGAAGCTGGTCTACGGCGGCGCGGGTGCGGGCAACCGCTACGGCGCCCTGCAGTTCACCGCCAACCCGGGCGAGCGCTGTTACCTGCCCGGCAATCTCCAGGTAGACCTCGTCGGCGCGCACAACGTGCTGATCAACAACGAGGCCCCGGCCGACGCGCCCGCCGTGGCGCTCGTCGACGGCTCCTCGGCCTACGTGCCGCTGCACTGGACCGGCATCGAGCCCTACGCCCAGCAGCAGACGCCCAACGGGCTCAACGTCGTGGCGCCGTCCGACTCCAACCAGCACGGTGACTACATCAACCCGAACATCACCGTGGACTGGACCCTCGGCGAGGTCGACGCCGACTCGGTCAGCCACACCATCGACGTCGGCGCGGTGACGCAAGGCCTCGCGCCGACCGAGTGACGGTTGTTGCTCCAGGGGCGGGCGGCACGCCAGGGTGTGCCGCCCGCCCCTTTCTGTCGGTTAGTGCGGGTCAGACGCCCAGCGGGTGCCAGACGGTCTTCGCCTCCAGGTACCGGCGCAGCCGCGAGAGGTCCGGAGTCAGCGTCCAGTCGGGTTCGGCGTCGGGGACCGTGAGCACGCGCTTGACCGTGCCCGCCGCCTCGCGCGCCAGCGTGATGCGGTCCTCCGGTGTGGCGCCCGTCGGGTCGAGGGCGTTGACGTCACCGTGCGAGGCCAGCCACGGGCCGAGTTCGGCCGCGCGACCGGTCAGCACGTTGGCGACGCCGCCCGGCAGGTCGGACGTCGCCAGGACCTCCGACAGCGTGATCGCCGGCAGCGGCCGCTCGGCGCTCGAGACGACGACGGCCGTGGAGCCACCGGCCAGCACCGGTGCCAGCACGCTCACCAGGCCGAGCAGCGACGACTCCTGCGGCGCGAGCACGCCGACCACGCCCGTCGGTTCGGGCACGGTGAACGAGAAGTACGGCCCCGCAACGGGATTCGCAGCGCCGAGCACCGACGCGATCTTGTCCGTCCACCCGGCGTACCAGACCCAGCGGTCGATGGCGGCGTCCACAAGGGACTCCGCCTGGCTCGGCGCGAGGCCTTCCGACGCGGCGACCTCGCTCACGAACTGCTCGCGCCGGCCCTCCAGCATCTCGGCGACGCGGTAGAGCACCTGGCCGCGGTTGTAGGCCGTGGCGCCCGACCAGCCGGGGAAGGCTTTGCGCGCAGCCACCACGGCGTCACGCACGTCCTTGCGCGACGCGTGCGCCGCGTTGGCCAGGAACTTCCCCTGCGGATCGGTGACGGGGTAGACCCGGCCCGACTCCGAGCGTGGGAAGGCCCCGCCGATGTAGAGCTTGTACGTCTTGGCCACTGATATACGCCGGTCAGACTGCGTTGAATCAGACACTGAGGTAAGCCTCCAGTCCTGTGCGCCCGCCCTCGCGGCCGAACCCGGACTCCTGGTAGCCGCCGAACGGCGCGGCGGGGTCGAAGCGGTTGAACGTGTTGGCCCAGACGACGCCGGCCCGGAGCTTGTTCGCCATCCAGAGGATGCGCGAACCCTTCTCGGTCCAGATGCCGGCCGACAGCCCGTACGGCGTGTTGTTGGCCTTCGCCACGGCCTCGTCCGGCGTGCGGAACGTGAGCACCGACAGCACCGGCCCGAAGATCTCTTCGCGCGCGATCCGCATCGACTGGTGCACGTCGGAGAACACCGTGGGAGCGAAGAAGAACCCGCGGTCGGGCACCGGGCACGGGCTGGTCCAGCGCTGCGCGCCCTCCGCGTCGCCGGATTCCACGAGCCCGCGGATCTTCGCCAGCTGCTCGGCGGAGTTGATGGCACCGATGTCGGTGTTCTTGTCGAGCGGATCGCCCATCCGCAGCGTCGAGACGCGGTAGCGCAGCTTTTCCATGACCTCCTCGGCCACGGACTCCTGCACCAGCAGCCGCGAACCCGCGCAGCAGACGTGGCCCTGGTTGAAGAAGATCCCGTTGACGATCCCCTCCACGGCCTGGTCGAGCGGCGCGTCGTCGAACACGACGTTGGCCGCCTTGCCGCCGAGCTCCAGCGTGAGCTTCTTGCGCGTGCCCGCCACCGTGCGCTGGATCAGCTTGCCGACCTCGGTCGAGCCGGTGAACGCGATCTTGTCGACGTCACCGTGTTCCACCACGGCCGCACCGATGTCCCCGGCGCCCGGCAGGATGTTCACGACACCCGGCGGGAGTTCGGCCTGCTGGCAGATCTCGGCGAACACCAGCGCCGTGAGCGGCGTGGTCTCCGCCGGCTTGAGCACGACGGTGTTGCCGGTGGCCAGCGCGGGCGCGATCTTCCACGCCAGCATCAGCAGCGGGAAGTTCCACGGGATCACCTGGCCCGCCACACCCAGCGGCTTGGGGTTCGGGCCGTAGCCCGCGTAGTCGAGCTTGTCGGCCCAGCCGGCGTGGTAGAAGAAGTGCGCGGCGGCCGTGGGGACGTCGGAATCGCGCGATTCCTTGATGGGCTTGCCGTTGTCGAGCGACTCCAGCACCGCCAGCTCGCGCGAGCGCTCCTGGATCAGGCGCGCGATGCGGAAGAGGTACTTCGCCCGCTCGCTGCCCGGCATCTTCGACCAGACGGTGTCGTAGGCTTTGCGCGCCGCGCGCACGGCGGTGTCCACATCGGACACCGACGCCGTGCCGACCTCCGCGAGGATCTCCTCGGTGGCCGGGTTCACGGTCTTGAGCGGCTCGCCCGAACCGTCGACGAACTCGCCGCCGATGAACGGCCGGTAGTGGTCCTTGAGGTTCGCGATGTCGCGCGACTCGGGCGCGGGGGCGTATTCGAAGATGCCCATGGTCAGTCCACCGTCACGTAGTCGGGGCCGCTGTAGTGGCCGTCCACCTGGGTGCGCCGCTGCAGCAGCAGGTCGTTGAGCAGGCTGGACGCGCCGAAACGGAACAGGTTCGGGGTCAGCCACTGCTCACCGGCCACCTCGTGCACGGCGACGAGGTACTTGATCGCGTCTTTCGCCGTGCGGATGCCGCCCGCGGGCTTCACTCCGCGCAGCTCGCCGGTCTGCTCGTGCCAGTCGTGCACCGCCTGCAGCATCACGTGCGTGACCGGTAGCGTCGCAGCGGGGGAGACCTTGCCGGTGGACGTCTTGATGAAGTCACCACCGGCCAGGAGCGCCAGCCACGACGCGCGGCGGACGTTGTCGTACGTCGCCAGTTCGCCGGTTTCCAGGATCACCTTCAGGTGTGCTTCGCCGCACGCCGCCTTGATCGCGCGGATCTCGTCGAAGACGTCCATGTAACGGCCTTCGAGGAACGCGCCGCGGTCGATCACCATGTCGACCTCGTCCGCGCCGTACTCCACGGCCAGGCGCGTGTCGGCCAGCTTCACCTCGCGGCTGGTGCGCCCGGACGGAAACCCGGTCGCGACGCTCGCCACGTGTACGGCACTGCCCTTGAGCGCGTCGACCGCGGCCTCGACCATGTCGGGGTACACGCACACGGCGGCCACGCGCGGGCAGTCCTGCCGCTCCGGGTCGGGGCGCAGGGCTTTCGCCGCGAGCCCGCGGACCTTGCCCCGCGTGTCGGCGCCCTCGAGCGTGGTCAGGTCGACCATCGAGATGGCGGTGTCGATCGCCCAGCGCTTGGCGTCTTTCTTGATGCTGCGTGTGCCCAAGGCCGCCGCTCGCTGCTCGACCCCGACCTGGTCGACGCCGGGCAGCCCGTGCAGGAACCGCCGCAGGCTCGCCTCGTCGCGAGTCACGTCCGCCAGCGGCGCCGGGGTGTCCGGCGCCGCGTTCGGGCTGGTGGTTGTGGTCATGCCTGTGAGTGTAGGTCGGCCACGTCCTGTGCCGGGTCACTCACGGGAATCTGTGGACAGGTGCGTTCGGGCCGCGAGTTGTCCACAGGTCGTGATCGTTTCCTTGCGCGTCGATGGACTGCGGATCAGGCTGAGCTGACGAGGACCGGACCACGGCCAACGCCAACGCCAACGCCGCCAGGCGTCGGGCGTCGGGCGCGAGCCCTGGCGAGGTGCGAGCAGAACATCCCGCCGTAGAAGATGACGAAATGATCTTGTACGGCTACGCTCCACTGCGTCGGTTTAATGTCGAGCTTCCACGGTGTCGGCCGGCCACCGCTTGCACACCTGGTGCCTCAGCGCCTCCACCGGTGTGGCCTCGCTGGCTTCCCGCTCGAGCACGCAAGGAGCTTCCGCATGCAGCAATCGCGACGAATGGGCCGGGCCGGAATCCCGCTTCTCGCGACGATCCTGGCCACGTCGGTTTTCGTGGCACCGGCCGGTGCCACGCCCGGCATCACCGAGTGCCGGAACGTCGTGGTCCCGGTGACCGTCGGCGGGGCGACCGGGCCGATCGCGGGGACGCTGTGCACTCCGCCCGGTGCGAAGGCGGTGCAGCTGCTGGTATCCGGCTGGACGTACAACCGGGGATACTTCGACTTCGGTTACCAGCCCGAGACGTACTCCTACGCGCAGGCCGCGAACCGGGACGGGTACGCGACACTGGCGATCGACCGGCTCGGCTCGGGTGCGTCGCTGCACCCGCTGAGCCTGTTCGACACCTTCGAGGCCGACGTGCGGACCGTCCACGAGGTCGTCTCCGCGCTGCGCGGGGGATCCCTGGGCACGGCGTTCTCGTCGGTGGCGACGGTGGGCCACAGCGTCGGGGCGGCGGTCGTGGCCACCGAAGCCGGCAAATACCATGACGTCGGCGCGCTCGTCACTACTGGGTTCAGCCACGCCTACAACTACGCGAACGGCTACGTGAGCGCCGTCGGCCGCGACGAACCCGCGGTTGGCGACCCGCGCTTCGCCGGGCTGGCGCTCGATCCGCTGTACGTCACCAGCGATCCGGGCACCGCGGGGCGCAGCGGCAGCCTGTACTACGCGCCGAACGCGGACCCGGCCGTGGTCGCCTACGACGACGAGCACTTGCGGGACACGGACAACCTCGTCGAGGGCGCGACGTTCTCCACCTACCCGGTCAACGACTCGACGCGCACGCTGGACGTCCCCGTGCTCGACGTGGCCGGCGACCACGACCCGCTCTTCTGCGGGCTCACCGGCGGTCCGTGCTCGTCGTCGGCCACGCTCGCCGAGTTCGAGAAGCGGTTCTACGCCCCGGGCGCACCAGTGGAGGCCTACGTTGTCCTACACACCGGCCACGATCTGACGCTGGAGAAGACGTCCCCAGAGTCGACTGCGCGGATCCTGGAGTTCGTCGACGCGCACCTCGGGCAGGGCCGCGGCGCGACCGAAACCACCCGGGGCCCTCGGCCGCCGCTGCCTCGGCCCGAACCCGCGCAGCCGTCGGCCCCGGCCACTCTCCTGAGCACCGCGTTCGTCACGGCCGTGCAGCCGCTCGCCGAGGCCTACGACAAGGCGGTACCTTCGGTTCCCGGCCTGGGCGATCAGACCAGCGTCTACAGCAACCCCGCCGCGGCGGCCATGCTTGCCGAGGTGAGCGGCCTCGTGGATCAGTTCGCCGGCGACGCCGTCCAGTCCAGCCTCGGCGGCTGAGCCATCACCGCTGGCCGGGTATCGCCCGGTGAAGCCATTTCCGGATGCCTGAACGACGCCGGGCGGCCCAGCGTCTCCAGGAACTCATGCGGCCCGCGGCGCAGGCGGTCAGCTTTCCAGTTGCGAGTTGTCCTTCTTCGCCTTCTTGCGGTAGACGACCACGCCGCCCCAGAAGGCGAGGCCGTTGATGGTCAGGGTGGGGGCCGTGGCAGGGGCGGGTGGGGCGCCGGACTTGTCTTCGAGGATGAAGCCGCCCATGAGGCCGAGGCCGGTGACGTCGACGTTGATGTCGTCGGGGACCGTGATCTCGATGCCGCCCATGATGGCGACGGCGGTGATGGTGGATTGTTTGTCGGCGAAGCGCGCGCTGCGGAGGTCGATCTCCGTGCCACCCCAGAAGGCGACGCTGGTGTGCTGCGGCGGGAGGACCCAGCTGCCCTTGCGGATGGCGCCGGAGAGGACGCCGATCGAGACGTTCGAGCCCGGGTGGCCGCCGATGCGGCTGTCGGGGAGGCCGAGGGCGCGGCTGGTGGCCGGCTGCAGAGCCGAAGAGGGCGTTGACGGCGTGGCGCCGATCGGCAGGTCGCGGGTCACGGGCTTCAGCTCGCCGATGGTCTTCGCCGCGTAGACGGTGGAGAGCCGCTCCTCGAGCTCGGTCATCGTGATGCGGCCCTCGGACAAGGCTTGGTGCAGAACCTGCGCGACCTGCTCGCGGTCGGCGTCGGAGGCCCGCATCTGGTCGGGGCTCGGAAGGGCTGCGTCGTCACTCACCCGGGGCAGCCTAGCCCGATCGGGGGTGGTCCGGGGTCCATCGAACGACGGATAAGGGCCAAGATGGGGCGATGGCATCTGCTCTGGTGGGGACCCTCGCACTGCCCGACGGCGCCGTCGTACGCGGACGCGGCCTCGGCCGGCCCGCGCCGGACGGCCCGGCTCCGACTTACGGCCTCTACCTGGGGTCGAACCGACTGCGCCGCAAACACGACGACAGTCTCACCTGGGACCACGACTGGATCCGCTGGCCGGACTTCCTGCTACCGCTGAACTGGGCCGACGCGCGGCGCAAGATCCTCGCGCTGCACGCCCGCGCGCTGGCGGGGGAATCGGTGGAGGTGGCCTGCTACGGAGGAGTCGGCCGCACCGGCACGGTCCTCGCCTGCCTTGCCACCATCGCCGGCTTGTCCCCGGACAACGCCATCACGTGGGTACGCGAGAACCACCACCACCGGGCCGTCGAAACGGCCTGGCAGCGGCGGTGGGTTCGCTGGTTCGCTAGCGCGCAGAGCTGAGGAAGGCGGTCCACGCGGTCGGCGACACGGTGAGGTGGCCGCCCGCGCGGTCCTTCGTGTCGCGGATCCCGATCTCGACCGGTGAGGTGGCGACCTCGACGCAGTTGGAGTCGTTGGTGCTGTAGGAGCTCTTGCGCCAGGCTGCGAACTCGACGCAGTTGGACTGGTCAGTCGTGTAGGAGCTCTTGCGCCACGCGGCCTGTGTGAAGCTTGGGGCGATCATGGTTCGTACTCCTCAGCTGGTGTCGGCTCGCCGATCATATCGGCAATCAGCCGGGCCGAGTCGCCATGTGACAGGGCTACCCGGCCAATGTCACTCCATGCTGCCTTGAGGCTGTGAACCTGATCGTCTTTTTCCAGGAAGCTACTGGTGCCTCGGCTCTCGACATGGGCCAAGGTCGGCTCCGCAGCGAATTCAAGTAACACAAATGGACCGCGCAGGCCCGGATGTGCACCCGCCTTGATTGGCACCACTTGAAGAGTCACGTTCGACCGCTGCCCGAGCTGGATGAGGTGTCGGAGCTGCGCATGCATAATCTCTTCACTACCGATCGGCCGCTGCAAGATCATCTCATCGACCATGAGCTGCACTCGGGGCGCGTTGTGCCGCCCGAGAATGAGCTGGCGAGTTACCCGTGCTGCGACAAGGTTCTCAAGTTCGGCTTCGGCGAGCTTGGCATCTCCTCCTCGCAGCAGTGCACGTGCATAATCGGGGGTCTGCGCGAGGCCTGGCAACACCAGCGATTCATAGTTGCGGATCGAGGTTGCTTCGTCTTCGAAGCGGATCAGGTCCTTCCACGAGGACGGTAGTTTCCCTGTCACTTCATGCCAGTTGCGCTCCTCGCCGCCCCTCACGAGCGCCATGAGCTCTTGCCGCAGATCCGACGGAGCCTGCAGGAAACCTAATATCGCGGCGACGTCGTCGGGGTACAGGCCGCGGTCGCCCGTTTCCATGCGGGTGATCTTGCTCTCCGAGAAGTCCACGCCTTCGGCTACCTGTTTGCAGGTCATCTTCCGCAGTAACCGCAGGCGGCGCAGTTCCCCGGAAACTCTCCGCTGCCGAACGGAGACCCCTTTGTTCTTCGTCATGGGCACACTTTGTCCTCTTGCCACGGTGGCACGAAAGATCGCTCACCTGAAGGAAGGTTGCGTGCGGTTCTGGCATCGGGAGAACGTTTGGCTCGTGTTCTCGCGGAGGAGGAAACCCATGCGCCAGTCTTGGAAGATCAGTGGATCCTACGCCAACTGGAGGATCATTGTCAGCATCGAGCCGCCGGATGATGCGAACGTCGCGGATGTGCCGGAGTGGCCGTACGACAAGCTGGCGCCTGTCGTCGGGCATTTCTTCGAGGCGGTGAACTACTACGAGATGAGCCGAGACGCGGACGACACCCGGCAGCTAAGTTAGGTGGCATGGATGTGCACGTCGTCGATCACCCGTTGGCCAAGGCCCGTCTGTCCACGATGCGTGACGCGCGGACGGACAGCGCCGCGTTCCGGGCCGCGCTGCACGAGCTGACCATGATGCTCGTGTACGAAGCCACCCGCGACGTGCCGGTGCGCACCGAGCGGATCCACACGCCCGTCGCGCGCACGGAGGCCTACCGGCTGGCCAGCCCGCCGCTGCTGGTCCCCGTGCTGCGCGCCGGCCTGGGCATGGCCGACGAGGCGCACAAGATGATCCCCGACGCGCAGATGGGGTTCGTCGGGCTCGCGCGCGACGAGGAAACCCTCAAGCCGACCCCCTACCTGGAGTCGCTGCCGGAATCGCTGGCCGACCGGCCCGTGATGGTGCTCGACCCGATGCTCGCCACCGGGGGCTCGATGGAGTACACCATCCGCCTGCTCACCGACCGGGGCGCCACGGACGTGACCGCCATTTGCGCGCTGGCCGCGCCCGAAGGTCTGGCGCACCTGGAGAAGACCGGGCTGCCGGTGCGCGTGGTCACCGCGAGCATCGACGAGCGGCTCAACGACTCCGGCTTCATCGTCCCCGGGCTCGGCGACGCGGGAGACCGCCAGTACGGCGCGGTCTGAACAAGCGGTCTGAACAACGGGTCTGAACAAGCGGTCTGAACCAGCAGCCGAAACCGAAGAACCAGATCCACAACAAACCCCGGGTACCCGGCCACTTCCCGGTGTGACCATCCAAGAGGTGCCCGTGGACGCCGAACTGTTCGGCCGCGCGGCAGGCGGGGACGAGAGGGCGTTCGGCGAGCTGTTCGAACGCCACGCGCAGGCGGTGTGGAACCACGCCTACCGGCTGACCGGGTCGTGGGCGCTCGCCGAAGACCTGACGTCGAACACGTTCCTCATCGCCTGGCGCAAGCGGGCCGAGCTGAAGCTGATCAGGGACAGCGCGCTGCCGTGGCTGTACACCGTCGCGGGCAACCTCGCCCGCACGGAACACCGCGGCGCGCACCGGCGGCTGCGGCTGCTGAGACGGATCCCCGAGCCGCCCACGGTGTCGGACCACGCCGGGACCGTCGCCGATCAGCTCGACGGCGAAGCGCGGCTGAAAGAAGTCGTCGAGGCCGTCTCCCGGTTGCCCAAGGCGCAGCGCCAGGTCGTGGAGCTGTGCCTGCTGGGCGACCTGCCGACCGTCGACGCGGCTGCGGTGCTCGAAGTCGCGGAGGTCACCGTCCGCTCGCACCTGTCCCGGGCACGAGCCCACCTGCGTGCCCTTCTGGAGGACAAATGATCGACAACCTCCCCCCGCGCCGCGAACTGCCGCCCGAGGTGCGCGACCGCATCCGGCTGCGCGTTCGGGCCGGGCTCGACGAGGCCACCCGGCCGGCTCACCGAAGGCGTTCCGTGTGGCTCGTGGCCGCGGCCGTCGTGGTGGTGGCCACCGGTGTGGTGTTCGCGACCGGCGTACCGCGAGGCGACTCGGCGGGACCACTCGCCCCCGCGGCGCCGCGCAACTCGGGCCAGGAGATGCTCGATCGCTGCTGGAACGCGATGAAGCCCTACTACCCCGAAATCGGCGATCCGCGCGGCTGGAACATCCCGTTCACCCTGGTTCACGGCGATGCGACGGTGACCGCGGCGATGATCGGCGACCAGCCGCTGTTCTGCGAGACAACCCTGACGACGGTGACCATCTCGGACCCCGACGCGCCCCCCGCACCCGTGCCCGGCACGAAGGCCAAGGTGTACCTGCGCACGGCCGACGGCCTGGTGGCGGGGTTGGCGGACCCGGCGTGGCGGGGCGTGCAGGCCGTCGCACCCGGCGTGACGCTGCAGCCGGACGGACCGCCGGCGTGGTGGCTCTCGTCGCTGTCGCACCAGTTCGCGGTGTTCACCGGCGCGGGCCCGGCGGTGCCGCTCGCCCTCGGGCCCGAGGGCGCAGAGGTGGACCCGTCCGCACTCGTCTCGGCCCCGGCCGCGCTCACCGTCAAGGTCGACCGGCCGGCGTCGGCGGAGCGCCGGTCCGAGGCCGGCATGTTCCTCGACGAATGTCTCGCGTCGTCTGCGCAACAGGTGCCCGACCGAGGCGCCTATGTCGCCGGGGCTTTCTTGAGCTGGAACAACCGCAAACTGATCGTCGCCCGGCTGGGCCAGCACGTGCTCACCTGCTCGGCGCGCCCGGATCCGGGGAAGCCGGGGGCGACCTACTACGCCGTGAACCCTTCCTCGGTGCAAGACCTGAAGCCGGGCGCGGGTGGTGGAGCGCTGGCCCCGGTGCTGGCGCCGGTGAAGGAAACGGGTGAGCCGGAGCGGCTGGTGTTCGCCGGGGGCGTACCGGAGAACGTGACGAGGGTTTCGGTCACCTACCCCGGCGGTCAGCCGAAGGACGCGGTGGTGGCGCACGGAACGTTCGCGATCTGGCACACCGACGCCGACAATTCGTCCATTGTGGACGGGAGGACGGATGTGAAGGCCTACGACGCCGCGGGCAACGTGGTGATCGAGGCTTCGCTCAAGCTGTTCTGAGCGGCTTCGACCCGATCACCCAGCGGATCTGGGTGATCGGGTCGACGACAGCGGGGTCGGGGCCCCGGCCGTAGCGGGTGGTGAAGTCGGCGACGGGGGCGCTGGTCACCGTCCAGCCGGCGGCGCGCAGGTTGGCGGCCGAGTCGGGGCGGGTGCCGTCGTCGAATAGGGCACCGATGTCGGTGCCTGTGCTCGTTCCGGTGGCGGTGTAGAGGTCGTGTGTGCGCAGGGACTCGGCTTCCTGGCCGAGCACGATCTCGTAGCCGAGTTCGCTGCCGGGCGCGGAGAGCCGGTGGATGTGCGCCATCAGCCGGGCCTCAGCGGCGCCGGAAAGATACGGCAGGACGCCTTCGACGAGCCACGCGGTCGGCTGAGCGGGGTCGAAACCCGCGTCGGTCAGGACCTTGGCCCAATCTTCGGCCAGGTCGGCGACCAGGAACTCATGCCGGGGCCGAGGTGCCGCGCCGGCGAGGACGCGGCGTTTGAAACCGAGGACGTCGGCGCGGTCGAGCTCGAAGAACTGCAGGTCGACGGGCAGGTCGAGGCGCCACGCGCGGGTGTCGAGGCCGGAGCCGAGCAGCGCGATCTGGTCGACTCGCGAAGAAGCGGCCAGCAGGAAGTCGTCGAACGCGCGGGTGCGCAGGCCGGAGTAGGCGCCGCCGCGGCCCCACACCGGGTCGGCGTCGCCGAGTTCGACGTCCTCGATGCGGGTCGGCAGCCGCAGATCGGGTTCGGCGGCGCGGACGAACCGCTCGGCCCACTCGTCGTGCACCAGGCCGTCGGGCCGGTTGGTCTCGATGGCGCGCGCCGCGGCGATCATGAGGGCCGTGGCGCTCACTCCGGAATCCATCACTTCAGCCGCCCGGAAGTGTTGTCGGGCATAGCTTCTTCGGATGCATCGGGCTCAGCTGACTTGCGGCCGAAGGTCCATCGGAAGCCCGCGATCGGGTCGTCGACCGCGGGGTCGGGACCGCGGCCGTATCCAGGGGTGAAGTCGACGCCGTGGTTGCCCGTGACCTGCCAGCCGGCGGCCCGGAGCGCGGACGCGGAATCGGGGCGGACGCCGGTGTCGAGCAAGCCGCCCACGTCGTCGCCCGCAGTACTCGCGGTTGCCGCGTACATCTCGGGCGAGCGCGCTTCGTCGTCTGGCCTGGGGAAGGTCTCGTAGGCGATCTCGCTGCCCGGCGCGGACAGTTCATCGACCGTCGTCATCAGCTTCGTCTCCACAGTGCCGGGCAGAGAGAACAGAACACCTTCGATCACCCACGCGGTCGGCAGGTCCGGAGAAAATCCGGCGTCGAGCAGCGCTCGGCCCCAGCCGTCGGCCAGGGCGGCGGCGAGGAGTGGTGCTCCAGCGGGCTCTCGTGGTTGAGCACGCGACGCTGCCGCCGCGGCACCAGAAGGGGTCGGCGTCACCGAGTTCGATGTCTTCGACGCGGGTGGGCAGCCCGTCGCCCGCTCTGGACGCGCGCACGAACCGTTCGGCCCACGGGTCGCGGATCAGGCCGTCGGGCCGATGGGTCTCGACGGCGCGCGCGGCCGCGATCAAAATGGCTGTCGCGCTCACACCTGCGGTCAGGTCGGTTTCGGGCGTCGCCGCCTCCCTTCGAGTGTTGTCTACCCGGATTCCCGATCGGTCGGGTAGGTGGCTGGCGAAGATCAACCCGAAAGGTCATCCCCCGAGGTCTGTTGGGCCGCCAGCCACCCGGAAGCGTTGGCGCGCAAGGCTTCTTCATACGCGCCGCTCACGCTGAACTCCGGCGGCAGGTTCCCCGACAGCTCCAGCGACACCAGTCCGTGGACGAGGCCCCACGAGCTCACGATGATCACCTCGGGCGCGACGTCCGCGAACTGCCCCGACGCGATCCCGCGCCGGATGGTGTCCTCGAGCGGCTCGAGGGTCGCGCGGGCGAGGCGGTCGGCCTCGGCGTTGGGCTCGAAGCCGGGCACGGACCGGGTGAACATGATCGCGTACAGGTGCGGATCCGCCTGCGCGCTGGCGCGATAGGCGACGCCGAGGCGCACCAGGTCCGCGACGGCGTCGCCGGTCCGCGCCACAGCGTTCAGCCGCTCGCCGAAGCGGCGGAAGCCCTCGACGTACAGTGCGTTGACCAGGTCGGGCTTGCTGCCGAACAGCGAGTACACGGCCGTGGTCGACGTCCCGGCGTCGGCGGCCAGCTTGCGCAGGGACAGGGCCTTCGGGCCGTCGGCGGAGATCAGCTCGCCGGCCCGGTCCAGCAGCTTCAGCCGGAGGGCTTCGTCGTGCGTACGGGGACGGGGCATGTGCTCAGGGTAACGCAACGGTGTTACGGTACGCGACCCTTGGCCGGTGATCTGGTACGCGACGAGCGGTTCCGGGACGGTAGCGCCTCGACTGATCCGCTTCACGGGGCGAGCATTGTGGCGCTGGTCGCCTGCTGACCTGCACAATCCAGGCATCACCCCACCCGGTCGGGATTTGACCTGGAGCGCACTCCAGGTCGTACTGTCGAGCGCATGAGCTACTCGATAGCGGAAGCCGCACGACGTAGCGGCCTGTCGATCGACACCCTTCGGTACTACGAGCGGATCAAGCTCCTGGACCCGCCGGCCCGCGACGCGGCGGGGCGGCGCGCGTATTCGGACGACGATCTGAACTGGCTCGGGTTCCTCACCAAGCTGCGGCTCACCGGCATGCCCATCAAGAGCATGCGCGAGTACGCGTCACTGCGGCGCCACGGCGTCGCGAGCGCCGGGCGCCGCAAGGCGATCCTCGTGGAGCAACGCCAGTCGGTCGCCGACCGGATCGCCGAGCTTCAGGGGTGCCTGGACATTCTGGACTACAAGATCAGCAACTACGACCAGGTGGAACGCAAGGTCCTCGGCCACGTGTCCGCCATGGAGGAAATCTCCGCGTGATCGCTACAAGGAAACTCGGTGAGCTGGAAGTAAGCGCCCAGGGGCTGGGCTGCATGGGGATGAGCCAGGCGTACGGGGTGCGCGACGACGACAGCGAGTCGATCGCCACCGTGCACCGCGCGCTGGAGCTGGGCGTGACGCTGCTGGACACGGCCAACGTGTACGGGTCGGGCGAGAACGAGAAGCTGGTCGGCCGTGCGATCGCGGACCGGCGCGACCAGGTGGTGCTCGCCACCAAGTTCGGCATCGTGTGGAAGGACGGCAGCATGAGCGCGCGCGGCGACGCCGCGTACGTGAAGCAGAGCTGCGACGAGTCGCTGCAGCGCCTGGGCGTCGACCACATCGACCTCTACTACCAGCACCGCGTGGACCCGGACACGCCCGTCGAGGAGACGTGGGGCGCGCTGGCCGAGCTGGTGGCTGCCGGAAAGATCCGCTACGCCGGGATTTCCGAGGCGAACGCCGACACGATCCGGCGCGCCCACGCGGTGCACCCGGTCACGGCGCTGCAGAGCGAGTGGTCGCTGTGGACGCGCGGCATCGAGGCCGAGATCCTCGCGACCTGCCGTGAGCTGGGCATCGGCGTGGTGCCGTTCTCGCCGCTGGGCCGCGGGTTCCTGACCGGCGCCGTGACGTCGGTCAAGGACCTGCCCGAGGACGACATGCGCCGCGGGATGCCGCGCTTCGCCGACGGGAACTTCGAGCAGAACATGGCCATTGTGGACGCTTTGCGCGCGCTGGCCGAGCGGAAGGGCGTGACCGCGGGTCAGCTCGCGCTCGCCTGGGTTCAGGCCCAAGGTGACGACGTGGTGCCGATCCCGGGGACGAAGCGGCGCAAGTACCTCGAAGAGAACGTCGCGGCGGCGCAGCTGGAACTGTCCGAAGAGGACATAGCCGCGATCGAGCAGGCGGCTCCGGCCGACGCCGTGGCCGGGGCTCGGTACCCCGAGCGGCTCGCACGCGCGGCCGGCAAGTAAATCCCTTCCGTGAAGGGCTCCAGGGACTCCTGGGGCCCTTCACCGACTGCACTTTCACCGACTGAACTCCGGGAGAAAACATGGCCGGATCGACGCTGCCCGCCCGCCGCCTCGGCGCGCTCGAAGTGAGCGCCCAGGGCCTCGGCTGCATGGGGATGAGCGAGTTCTACGGCGAGGGTGACGACACCGAGTCGATCGCCACCATCCACCGCGCGCTGGAGCTGGGCGTGACCCTGCTCGACACCGCCGACATGTACGGCATGGGGGCCAACGAAGAGCTCGTCGGCCGCGCGATCGCCGACCGGCGCGACCAGGTGGTGCTCGCCACGAAGTTCGGTTTCGTGCGCGACCGCGAAGACCCGAGCAAGCGCGGGGTGCGCGGCGACGCGGCGTACGTGCGCGAGGCCGTGGAGAACTCGTTGCGGCGCTTGGGGATCGACCACATCGATCTCTACTACCAGCACCGCGTGGACCCGGACGTGCCCATTGAGGAGACGGTCGGGGCCATGGCCGAGCTGGTGCAGCAGGGCAAGGTGCGCCACCTGGGCCTGTCCGAAGCGGGCGCCGAGACGATCCGCCGCGCCCACGCGGTGCACCCGATCTCGGCCGTGCAGACGGAGTGGTCGCTGTGGTCGCGCGACATCGAGGACGCGGTGGTGCCCGCGTGCCGTGAGCTCGGCATCGGTCTGGTGCCGTACTCGCCGCTGGGCCGCGGGTTCCTGACCGGCAAGTTCACCTCGGCCGCGGACTTCGGCGAGGACGACTTCCGTCGCCAGACGCAGCCGCGCTTCGCCGAGGGGAATCTCGAGAAGAACGTCGCGATGGTCGAGGCGCTGCGGGCGCTGGCCGAGCGGAAGGGCGTGACCGCGGGTCAGCTCGCGCTCGCCTGGGTTCAGGCCCAAGGTGACGACGTGGTGCCGATCCCGGGGACGAAGCGGCGCAAGTACCTCGAAGAGAACGTCGGCGCCGTCGCGCTCGAACTGTCCGAAGAGGACATCCGGGCGATCGAGACCGCCGTGCCCGCCGCCGAGGTCGCGGGCACGCGGTACGCCGAGGCGGCGATGAAGCTCCTGTCACGCTGAGCCACCTAACCGTGAAGGGCACCTTGAGGGACACTCCCTCAAGGTGCCCTTCACGGTTTCTCACCTACTCACCCGCTGATCGGGATCTCTGAGCCTTTTCTGAGATCTCGGGTTCAGGCTGTCGGCCGTCAGGCGAAGATCGAGGCTGGAGGCCGGTGTGGTGGACGACGTTCTGGACTATCTGGTGGTCGGCGCGGGGCCCGCGGGGCTGCAGCTCGGCCGGCAGCTCGAACAGGCGGGGCACCGCTACCTGTTGCTCGAAGCGGGCCCCACGCCGGCCACGTTCTTCACCAGGTTCCCGCGCCACCGCACGCTGATCTCGATCAACAAGAAGCACACGGGCTGGACCGACCCGGAGCTCAACCTGCGCGTCGACTGGAATTCACTCCTCGACGACGGCCCCGACCCCTTGCTGTTCACCGACTACAGCGCCGAGCTCTTCCCGCCGGCCGAGACGTTCGTGCGCTACAACGCCGACTACGCGGCGAAGCACAAGATCGCCATCCGCTACGACACCCGGGTGACGCGGATCAGTCGTGACAGCGAAAGCGCTCTCTTCACGCTCACCGACGGCGACGGGAACACCTACACCACGAAGCGCCTGATCATGGCTACCGGCGTGACGAAGCCGTACATCCCCGACGTTCCGGGCATGGAACTCGTCGACCAGTACGCCGACTTCGACACCGACCCCGCGCAGTTCACCAACAAGCGCGTGCTCATCCTCGGCAAGGCCAACTCGGCCTTCGAGACCGCCGACAGCATCAACGCGTATGCGGCCGTGCTGCACGTCGCGGGCCCGCGGCCGGTGAAGCTCGCCTGGCGCACGCACTTCGTCGGGCACCTGCGCGCGTTCAACGCCGGCGTGCTCGACATGTACCAGCTCAAGCTGCAGCACGCGATCCTCGACGGCGACGTGCGCGAGATCCGCAAGGACGAAGACGGCTACCACGTGAAGTTCGCCTTCGCCCGAGCCGACGAGGTGGTGAAGGAGATCCGCTACGACCGGGTTATCGCCGCCACCGGCTTCCGCTTCGACGCCTCGATGTTCGACGAGGACTGCCGCCCCGAGCTCGCGATCAACGACCGCTTCCCGGCGCAGACGTCGTCGTGGGAGTCGGTGAACGTGCCCGGCCTCTACTTCGCCGGCACGATCACGCAGGTCCGCGACTTCAAGAAGGCCACCAGTGGCTTCATCCACGGCTTCCGCTACGGCGTGCGCGCGCTGTCGAAGGTGCTCGAAGAGCGCTACCACGACAACGAGTGGCCGCAGACCGTGCTCAAGGCCGAGACCGGCGAGCTCGTGGACGCCGTGCTCAAGCGCATCAACCGCACGTCGGGGCTGTTCCAGCAGTTCGGTTTCCTCGCCGACATCCTCGTCGTCGAGGGCGGCCAGGCGCGTTACCTCGAAGAGATGCCGGTGGCCCGGTTCGCCGACACTCCGCTCAACGACGCCGAAGACGCGTTCCTCATCACGCTCGACTACGGCCCGGACCACGACAAGGTCGACCCGTTCGACTTCACCGTGAAGCGGGCGAGCCAGGACGTCGCCAACGACAGCGGCGAGGGCCACTACCTGCACCCGATCGTCCGTCACTACCGGCGCGGCGAGCTCGTGGCCACCCACCACGTGACGGAGAACCTCGAGAACGAATGGGACCGCCCCGTGCACGTGGAGGCGCTCACGAAGTTCTTCACCGACCAGCTGGCCTGACCCGTGCGCACGATCTCGGAGCTCGAGGCCGTGGCGCGCGAGCGGCTCGACCCGGTGCACTACGACTTCTACGCGGGTGCCGCCGGCGACGAGCTGACGCTGCGGGCCAACGAAGAGGCGTTCTCCCGGCGCGTGCTCGTGCCCCGCGTGCTGCGGGGCGCGGCCAAGCGCGACCTGGCGACGGAGCTGGTCGGCTCGCCGCTGTCGATGCCGGTGCTGGTGTCGCCGACCGCGTTCCACCGGCTCGCGCACCCCAAGGGTGAGCTGGCCACGGCGAAAGCGGTCGCGAAAGCCGGCACGGTGCTGGTGGTGAGCATGGCCGCGACCACGGCCGTGGAGGACATCGCCGACGCCGCGCGCCAGGCCGCGACCGACCCGGCGCTGTGGTTCCAGCTGTACCTGCAGCCGGACCCGGAGTTCACGGAGTCCGTGGTGCGCCGCGCCGAACGCGCGGGCGTGCGGGCGTTCGTGGTCACCGTCGACTCGCCGGTGTTCGGCCGGCGCGAACGCGACCACCGCAACGGCTTCCACGACCTGCCGCCCGGGCTGGTCGTGGAGAACCTGCGCGACGGCTTGGGCCGCGTGCGCGACATCGAGATGTCGGCCGGGTTCACGTGGGAGCACGTGGCCTGGCTGAAACGCACGACGGCGCTTCCCGTGCTGCTCAAGGGAGTGCTGCACCCGGAAGACGCCCGCCTCGCGGTTGGGGCGGGCGTCGACGGGCTCGTGGTGTCGAACCACGGCGGCCGTCAGCTCGACACTGCCGTGTCTACTGTGGACGCTCTGCCCGCGCTGGCCGAGGCCGTGGCGGGGGCCATCCCGCTCGTGCTCGACGGCGGCGTGCGGCGGGGCACCGACGTGGTGAAGGCGCTCGCGCTGGGCGCCACCGCGGTCGGCGTCGGCCGGCCCGTGGTGTGGGGCCTCGCCGCGGCGGGTGAGGAAGGGGTGACGGAAGTGCTGGAACGCCTCCGGGAAGAAACCGACCACACGCTCGCGCTGTGCGGGGCCGCCGCGCCCGGCGACTTGACCGCGGACCTCGTCCGATGAGGCGGCTGATCACGGCCGCGCTGGCCGCCGGGCTCGTCGGTTCGCTGCCGAAGTGGCTGCCCGGCCGCGTGGTCGCGTTGCGGGTGAAGATCTTCGCGCTGGTCAACGGCGACGAAGGCCTCCCGATCCCCGGGCCCCGCGTCGGGGTCAAGGACTTTCGCCGGGTGTACGCCGACCCGGCGGCCAACGGGCGCAGCAAGGGCGCGGCACTGTCGGACCTGTTCTGGTACTGGCTCGCGCCCGGCCCGGAAGTCCACCAGGAGCACCTGGAAGCGGGCCCGCGGTACGACGAGGTCGCCAAGACCACGCGCCACATCCTCGTGAAGACGCGCGCGGAGTCGGAAGAGCTCACGCGCCGCGTGACGGAGCACGTGCTCGACGGCCTGGAGGTCGGCGACGGGCGGCTGATCCGGCTGCGTGACGAGATGATGCCGATCTGGGCCGAGCTGTACTACGAGCTCGTGTTCGGCGAGCCGTGCCCGCCCGAGGCGCGCGATCTCATCGTGGGCCACGCCGACGACGTCGTCTCGGCCCTGAAGTGCGTGCGGCCCCGCAACATGCGCCGTCGCGCGAAGCTCACGAAGTACCTGCGGCGGCGCCTGGGCGACATCCCGCACGCGCTGCCGACGCGGCTTACGCGCGACGAGCAGGTGTTCTACCTGCAGGGCACCTTCTTCAACACGGCCGTGGTGCAGATGTCGGAGGCGATGGCGCACCTGCTGATGATCATCGCGCAACACCCGGACGTGCAGCGGCGGCTGGTCGCGAACCCGGACGACGACGAGTACCTCGACCGCGTGATCGACGAGGGCCTGCGCACCTACCCGCTCTTCGGCATCGCCCACCGCATCACCACCGGCGACATCGAGCTCGACGACACGACAATCGACGCGGGCACCGTGCTTCTCTTCAGCTACCCCGACTTCCACCACGCGGGGTTCGAGCGGCCCGACGAGTTCGACCCGTCCCGCTGGGAGCCGCCCGTCGGTTGCCCGGCGCACGCAGCAGTGCCCGACAAAGCAGTGCCCGACAAAGCAGTGCCCGACAAAGCGGTGTCGAAGAAGGACGCCAACTTCCTGCCTTTCGGCGTCGCGCAGAACCGCGCGTGCCCGGCCCGCGGACTCGCGCCGATCACGATGCGGGTGGTCACGCGGGAGTTCCTGCGCCGCTACGCCGTCGCGTCGAGCGCGGCCCACACCCGCTCGATCCCCAACCGCGGCCCGGTGTTCCTCACCCCGCGCGGCTCGGCGCGCTCGACCCGCGGCCCGCTGGCATACCTCGCCGTGCGCGACCGCTGGGAAGACGTGTGGCGCAGCCTCGCCCAGCTCGTGTTCGGCACCTACATGGTGCTGGACGCGCGGCAGAAGCGTTTGTGCGTGAACTACTTCGCGAACCACGGAGGCGAATGATGACCGCGTCAGAGGCGGCGCCCGCGTTTTTCCTCGCGGCGGTGGTGATCCTGGTGGTGGTGCGGCTCGTGACCATGCTCGCCGTGAAGCTCGGGCAGCCGCCTGTGGTCGGCGAGATGGTGTCGGGGGTGCTGCTCGGGCCGTCGCTGCTCGGGCTCCTGCTGCCCGGTGTCCAGTCCTACCTGTTCCCCGACACCGTGCGCACGCTCGTGTACCTGGGCGGGCAGATCGGGCTCGTGCTCTACATGTTCGGCGCGGGCTACGAGTTCCGCACCAAAACGGTGCGGGAGTCGTCGAAACTGGTGGCCGCCGTGTCGAGCGCCGGCACCGGGGTCCCGCTCGTGCTGGGGATCGGCGTCGCCGTGCTGGGCTCCAGCTGGGTGGGCATCACCAAGCCGGGCGTCTCGCCGGTGGTTTCGGCGGCATTCGTCGGGGTCGCGATCGCGATCACGGCGTTCCCGATGCTCGCGCGCATCATCACCGAACGCGGCCTCACGAAAACGCGCTTCGGCTCGCTCGCGCTGGCGTGCGGCGCGGTCGACGACGTGCTCGCGTGGATCCTGCTGGCGGTGGTCGTCGGCATGCACGCGGGCTCGGTCGGGCCGATCGCGCTGGCACTGGGCGGCGGCGTGGTCTTCGCGCTGTTCGTGTGGATCGTCGCGCGGCGAGTGTTCGCGAAGATGTTCGCCAGCCCGCGGATGTCGGTGGACCAGCGGCTGCTCGTCACCGCGATGATCCTGTTCGCCGCCGCGTGGTTCACCGACACTATCGGGCTGTACGCGGTGTTCGGCGCCTTCATCACCGGCATCGCGTTCCCTCGCGGCGAGGCGGCCGACGCGGTGGTCTCGAAGCTGCTGCCGGTGGGCAACATCGTGTTCCTGCCACTGTTTTTCACCTACTCCGGCTTGAACACGCGGTTCGCGCTGCTGGCCGACCCGAACCTGCTGCTGTTCGCACTGCTGTGCGTGGTGGTGGCGATCGTCGGGAAGCTCGGGGCGTCGTGGGGTGCGGCGCGGCTGGCCGGGGAACCGCAGCCGGTCGCGTTGCGGATCGGCGTGCTCGTGAACGCGCGGGGGCTGATGCAGCTCATCGCGCTGAACGTAGGGCTGCAGGCCGGAATCGTGTCGCCGGCGCTGTTCACGGTGCTGGTGCTCGTGGCGCTGGTGACCACGATCATGACGGCGCCGGTGCTGAGCTGGCTCGATCGCCGGGATCGGCGGAAGTACTCGGCCGATCAGCTGCCGGAGTTCCTCCTTTCGGCCCAACCGGCGGGCAAATGATCAAATCCCTACGAAAGTTGAGGGTTCAATCGGCGCTCTGACTGCGAGTATGAACACGTGCACGAAGAGGCAGGAACCGCAGCCCGAGTGCTCCTCGTGGAGGACGATCGTGAACTGGCCGGAATGCTCTCCGAGCTGCTCGCCGACGAGGGCTACGAGGTCGAGCTCGCCCACGACGGCCAGCGTGGTCTGCACCGCGGCCTCACCGGCCACCACGACGTGATCATCCTCGACCGGCGGCTGCCGGTGATGGACGGGTTGGAGGTGCTCGCCGGGCTGCGGCGCCGGGCCGTGACCGCGCGCGTGCTGGTGCTTTCGGCGCTGGGCGAGCTGACCGACCGCGTCCACGGCCTCGATGCGGGCGCCGACGACTACCTGGTGAAACCGTTCGAGACCGACGAGCTGCTGGCCCGGCTGCGCGCGTTGTGCCGGCGGGATCTCGACGGCGCCGAATGCCTGCCGCTGGGCACTGCGGCGCTCGACCTGCTGCGCCACGAGGTCGTGCTGTCGCGCGGTGAGCGCGTGACGCTGTCGGGCCGCGAGTTCGACCTGCTGCGCACGCTCGCGCAGCGGCCGAAGGCCATCCATCCGCGAGAGGCGCTGCGCACCCACGTGTTCGCCGACTCGACGGGGGAATCCATTGTGGACACCTATGTGTACTACCTGAGGCGCAAGCTGGGGCGCGAGGTGGTGAAGACCGTCCACGGCCTGGGTTACCAGATCGGGGCCATGTGACGGTGATCGTCGATCCCGACGCGCGGGCGCTGCGGCGCGCGCGGCGGACGATCGCGAGCCAGATCGCCGTGGTGATCACGCTGGTCGTGCTCGCCGCCGGCGCCATCGCGTACTGGGTGCTCGTGCACGGCCAGGGTGAGGAGGTCGACCGGCAGATCGACTACACGCTGGCCCAGGGCCTGTCGGCGACGCCGCCGGGCTGCGTGTTCCTGGTGACGCCTTCAGGCCACGTGCCCGCCGCGTTGCCGTTCGTGCCGCCGCCCGCGCCCGCCGTGCCGCCCGGCGGTTCCGTGACCGCGGAACGGGAACTGGCCGGCTCGACGTTCACGATCCGCGCGGTGGACCACGGCGGCCAGGTGTGGCAGGTCTTCGTCGACCAGCGCTACCAGACCGCCGACCGGCAGCAGCTGCTGATGGGCCTGGTGATCGCGGAACTGGTGGTGCTGCTGGTTTCCGTCTTCAGCGGCTACGTCCTGGCCGCGCGCGCGATCCGGCCGCTGGGCGAGGCGTTGCGGCGCCAGCGCACCTTCGTCGCCGACGCGTCGCACGAGCTGCGTGCGCCGCTCACCCGGCTTCACACGCGGGCGCAGCTGCTGGCGCGCCGGGCGCGGCTGGCACCGGTGCCGTCGGACGATTTCGATCTGCTGGTCTCCGGCACGCGCGAGCTGGGTGAGGTCGTGGAGGACCTGCTGCTGTCGACGCAGGCGTGCAACGAGCGGCCGTCGCTGGAGCCGGTGGAGCTGGGTTTGCTGGCCGAGCAGGCGGTGGAGGCCGAAGCGGTGCGCGCGGGGGATCGGCGCGTGCGGATCGAGGTGCGCCGTTCACCGGGCCTGGTCGATGTGGTGCCGGGCGTGCCGGCGGCGTTGCGACGGGTGCTGTCGGCGTTGCTGGACAACGCGATCGGCCACACCCCGCCGGGCGGGTCGATCGAGGTGACGCTCGAGAACCCGGACGACCGGCACGTCGAGATCCGCGTCGCCGACACCGGAGTCGGCTTCGCACAACGGGATGCGGAACGGCTGTTCGAGCGGTTCGCCCACGGTGGCCAGGGTGAGGGCCGCCGGTTCGGGCTCGGTTTGGCGCTGGTGCACGAAGTCGTGACGGGCCACGGCGGAACCATCGCGGCGGCCGGGGTTCCGGGTGTCGGGGCGACGTTCACGCTGAGGTTCACGCGGGCCTGAGCGCTCGTCTCACCATGAGACAGTGCGCCGACGTCGCCGAGATCGACCACGACATCAAGGGCCGGCGCGTCGCCTACTCACCCGATCTCGGCTACGCCCACGTCGACCCGGAGGTCGCCGAGATCTGCCGGACGGCGGTGGCGGCGTCGTCTGCCCGACGCTCACCGACGCCGCGTTCCCGCTCACGCAGTTCGCGCCCGACCGGCTGCTCGACGCGCCGCTGCGGCGCCAGACGCTGGAGTGGGTGCTGACCTTCCCGTTCAACATGCTCACGACACCGGCCATCTGCGTGCCCGCGGGCTTTACGTCCGACGGCCGCCCGGTCGGCCTGCAGATCACCGGACGGCAGCAGGCGGACGCCGCCGTGCCGCGGGCGGCGGCCGACTTCGAGCGGGCTCGGCCCTGGGCGCGGCATCGACCGTGACAGTGTTTTAAAACGGTGTTATGGTTACTTCCGGAACGCTCTGGGAGGAGAAAGCCATGCACGGACCGGTCCAGCTGTTCACCGTCATCGCCCTCGTGTCGCTGCCCACCGTCATGTACGGGGGTTACGCCCTGATGGGGCTGCTCAAGCGCGAGGTGCTCAACGACCAGCAGAAGAGCTTCTTCCGCGCCGGCCACGCGCACGCCGGGGTGCTGCTCGTGCTCGCGCTGGTGGCGTTGCAGGTGCTCGACCGCAGCGGGCTGGGGGACACCGGGCGGTGGGTCGCGTGCTTCCTGCTGCTGTTCGGCGTGCTGGCGCAGTCGGGCGGGTTTTTCCTGGCGATGCTGCGCACGCGCGTAGGCATGGCGATCACCACGGCCGGGGCCGTGCTGCTGGGTGCGGCGATGCTGCTCACCGCGTATGGGGTGGCGTTCCTTTAACGGTTGGGTGCGGTCGTTAAGCTGGATGACGTGCCTGAATACCTGTCGACCGCGCCTGTCAAGGGGACCCGAGACTTCGTCCCCGCCGAAATGTCCGTTCGCACGCAGGTGTTCGGCCATCTCTACGACGTCCTGGAGCGCTACGGCTTCCTCCGCTACGACGGTCCCGTGTTGGAGCCCGCCGAGATCTACGAGCGGAAGTCGGGCCAGGAGATCGCCGACCAGCAGCTCTACACGCTGACGACGAAGGGCGGCGAGCGCCTCGCGCTGCGCCCGGAGATGACGCCGTCGGTGGCGCGGATGATCGCCGGCAACGCGAAGTCGCTGTCGTTCCCCGTGCGCTGGTACAGCCACCCGAACTGCTTCCGCTACGAGCGCCCGCAGCGCGGCCGCGTGCGGGAGCACTGGCAGATCAACGCGGACATCTTCGGTTCCGAGAGCGCGAACTGCGAGATCGAGATGTTCGAGCTCATCCACGACCTCATGGAGTCGGTGGGCGCGTCTTCGGACATGTTCGCCGTGCGCGTGAACGACCGGAACCTGCTGACGTCGGCGCTCACCGACGTCGTGGGCGTCTCCCCGGAGCACCTGCCGGCCGTGTTCGGCTTGGTGGACCGCTGGGAAAAGACGTCGGCGGAGGAGCACGCCACGTCCGCCGAGGAGATCGGGCTCACGGACAAGCAGTTCGAGAAGCTCACCGAGGCCCTCGGCTCCGGCGCCGCGCTGCTCGACGAGCTGCCCGCGGAGGTCAAGGAGCAGTCCAACCTGGTGCGCGTGCTGTCCAGCTCGGCCGCGAGCCTGGTGAAGTTCGAGCCGATGATCGTGCGCGGGCTGGCCTACTACACGTCCACCGTGTTCGAGGTCTTCGACACCTCGCCGAAGAACCGCCGCGCCCTCTTCGGCGGCGGCCGCTACGCCGACCTCGCCTCGCTCTTCACCAAGGAACGCATCCCGGGCATCGGCTTCGGCATGGGCGACGTCACGCTCATCGACTTCCTCGACACCCACGGACTCACGCCCGCCCCGCGCAACGAGGTGGACGTGATGGTCATCCCGGTCACGGAGGAGCTCGCCGACGCCGCCCGGCAGGTCGCGACTTCCCTGCGCCGCGCCGGCCTCCGCACGTCGACTCCGATCGAGCACCGCAAGCTCGGCAAGGAACTCACCCGCGCCGACAAGGCGGGCGCGGCGGCTGTGGTGATCGTGGGCCAGGAGGACTGGGAGGCGGGGAACGTGACCGTCCGGAGTCTGGCTACGAGGGAACAGCAGCAGGTCGCGCTGGCCGAGGTGCCCTCGATCGTGGGTGGGCTGGTTACGCCGGCTTGAGTTTTTCCTGTAGATCATCGAAAACAGCCCCGCCGGCTCGACGCAGGCGGGGCTGTTTTCGGTCCGCTTCATCCCAGCGTGCCCGCGACCGCGCCCAGCTGGTCATCCTCGCGTACGAATCCGGCTTGGTCACCGGCCCGGCGGGGCCGACACAACGGTGAGCGCCGGTCAGACCCAGGAAGTGATCTTTCTCGACGACCTGGAGCCCAACCTCTTCGCGGGAGCACGTTCGGCCACGCTGTCGTCCACCCAAACCGAAACAGCCCCGACAGGCGAAAGCCCGGCGGGGCCGGGTCAGGCATCGAGGGAGAAGGAGGCGACCAAGGAGGCCACTTCCGCGGGCCGTTCGACGAACGGGGTGTGGCCAGCGTCGAGGAAGTGGACGCCGGCGCCGGCCGCGCGGTAGCGGGTGGCGCTCGCGGCGTGGTCGTACAGGCTGTCGCGGCGGCCGAGGATCGCGAGGGTGGGCAGGCCGAGGGCGGCGACCTGCGCGTCGAGCGGGTTGGTGGCCAGGACGTGGCGCCGTTCGGTGAGGACGGCGTGGGCCATGGCCGGGCTGGTGGCGGAGAAGTCGGCGTGGGCCTGGCGCAGCGGGGTGGGGCGCAACACAAAGCCGAGAGGGGCCAGCGAAACGGTGCGCTGCAGCAGCCGGCTGACGAACGGCCGCGCGAGCAAGCCGTTGCCCGGCGGGAAAGTGGCGTGGGTGTAGTCCGGCGCCTGTCCGATGAGGACGGTCCGGGTCACGGCCCCCGAAAGCGAAGCCAGCGCCAGGACCACGTCGGCGCCGAAGGAGTGGCCGACGGCGGTCACGTGGTCGGCGCCCACCAGCTTCAGCGCCCCGGCCAGGGTCGTGGCCTGGGAAACCGCGTCGAGGCCGGTGTGGCCGCCCGTGCAGCCGTGGCCGCGCAGGTCGGGGCGCAGCACGCGGAAGCGGTCGGCCAGCAGGGGCGCCAGGCGGTCGTAGGAGTGCAGCGAGCCGCTGAAGCCGTGCACCAGCAACACCACCGGTGCGTCGGTGGGGCCGTCCTCGCGCACGTGCAGGGCGACCCCGTCGACGTCCAGCACCGTGCCGGTCGGGCGGCGCGTCACTCCACCGCCCGGGCCATGGCTCGCCCGGCAGCGCGGCCGGAGAAGATGCAGCCGCCGAGGAAGGTGCCCTCCAGCGCGTTGTAGCCGTGCACGCCACCGCCGCCGAAGCCCGCGACCTCGCCCGCCGCGTACAGGCCGGGCAGCGGCGCGCCGTCGGCCCGCAGCACGCGCGAATCCAGGTCGGTCTGCACCCCGCCCAAGGTCTTGCGGGTGAGAATGTTCAGCCGCACGGCGATCAACGGCCCGTGCGCGGGGTCGAGGATGCGGTGCGGCTTCGCCACGCGCGCCACGCGGTCGCCGACGAACTTGCGCGCGTTGGCCACCGCCATCAGCTGCAGGTCCTTTGAGTACCGGTTGCCGACCTCCAGGTCCCGAGCCACGATCTGGCGTTCCAGCGTCGAAACGTCCAGCGCCGGCCCGCGCGCGATCTTGTTCATCCCGTCGACGAGCGTCGCCAGGTCGTCGGCCACCACGAAGTCGACGCCGTGGCGCTTGAACGCGTCCACCGGCCCCGGCGCGCCCTTCGCGGCGCGGCTGAGCAACGTCTGCTTCAGGTCCTTCCCCGTGATGTCCGGGTTCTGCTCGGAGCCCGAGAGCATGAACTCCTTTTCGAGGATCGACTGAGTGAGCACGAACCACGAGTAGTCGTACCCGGTCGACAGCACGGCCTTCAGCGTCTGCAGCGTGTCGAACCCCGGGAAGTTCGGCGCGGGCAGACGTTGCCCGTTGGCGTCGAACCACATCGACGACGGCCCGGGGATGATCCGGATCGCGTGGTCGGGCCAGATCGGGTCCCAGTTGTGGATGCCCTCCACGTAGTGCCACATCCGGTCGCGGTTCACCACGCGCGCGCCCGCGGCCTCGCTGATGCCGATCATGCGACCGTCCACATGGGCCGGAACGCCGGGGATCATCGTCTGCGGCGCCGGGCCCAGCCGGTCGACGGGCCAGTTCTGCCGCACCAGCTCGTGGTTGTGGCCGATGCCGCCGGAGCTCACCAGCACGGCCGACGCCGACAGCTCGAACTCACCGGCCGCGACGCGCGAAGACTTCTTGCCCCGCGGCAGGTCGCTCGGCTCCAGCACGGTCCCGCGCACACCCGTGACCACGCCGTCGGTCTCCACCAGCTCGTCGACCTGATGCCGGAACGCGAAACGCACCTGGCCGCGCTGCTCCGCCGCCAGCACCGGCTCGGCGAACACCCGCACCACTTCGGGCCCGGTGCCCCACGTCAGGTGGAACCGCGGCACGGAGTTGCCGTGCCCGCCGGCCTTGCCACCACCGCGCTCGGCCCAGCCGACCAGCGGCGTGACGCGCAAGCCCAGCTCGTGGAGGTAGTCGCGCTTCTCGTACGTGGCGAAGCGGACGTACGCCTCGGCCCACTTGCGCGCCCACAGGTCCTCGTCTTCGCGGTCGAAGCCGGCGGAATCGAGCCAGTCGCGCAACGCCAGCTCGTAGGAGTCCTTGATTCCCAGCCGGCGCTGCTCGGGGCTGTTCACGAACAGCAGCCCGCCCAGCGACCAGAACGCCTGCCCGCCGAGGTTCGCGCGGTTCTCCTGGTCCAGCACGAGCACGCGGCGCCCGGCCTTCACCAGCTCGTGGGTCGCGACGAGCCCGGCCAGGCCGGCGCCGACCACGATCGCGTCCGCTTCGAAGTCAGTCATCGTGATTCTCCTTGGTGTAAGCCGTGATGACCCGAACGAACAGGTCTTCGCGCCGTTGGCGCACGAGCGGGTTGGCGGGGTCGACGAGGCACTGCGCGCTCGTGCCGTCGTGCAGGGCGACGAGGGCCTGTCCCAGCGCCACGGGGTCGGGGATCGACCGGCCGGCGCGCGCGAGCAGGTCGACCATCAGCGGCATGAGCGCCTCGGCGATCGCGTCCTCGCGCGCGGTCATCACGCGCAGCAGGCTCGGGTTGCGCAGGGCGTGGGCGGTGAACTCGGCGCTCACGCGGAACCACGCGTCGTCCACGGGAATCGCGGGCAGCACGTGCTTCACGATCGCCCGCACATCGGGCAGGTCCGTCGCCGTGAGCTCGTCGAACGTCGCGCGTACCGCTTCGGTCATCGCTGCCGAGCGCCGTTCCCACATGGCGAGGAACAGCTCGTCGAGCGAGGCGAAGTTCGAGTAGAACGCCCCGCGGGTGTAGCCGGCGCGCTCGCAGATCTGTTCCACAGTGGACCGGCCGAAGCCTTCTTCGGCGAACACCGGGAGCGCGGCGTCGAGCAGGCGCCGCCGGGTCTCGGCGCGGCGGCGGGGCACACGCTCCGTCTTCGGTTCGGTCATCCGGTCTCCCTCGTTCGATACGTTAGTGTACTCAATACGCTGGCGTATCGAAAGCGGGCGTGATCAGAGTCAAGATCGACCCTGGTCAGGAACTCAGTACTTCAGTAAGTGAGTAGTTCAGTACCTCAGGAAGCGGCGACGCCCTGTGCCATCACCAGCAGCGGCTTGCCCAGCGCCGACAGCTCGGCCAGCGGATCACCGTCGACCACCAGCAGGTCCGCCGCCAGCCCGGGCTCCAACCGGCCCGTGACCGAGGCCAGGCCGAGGCCCGCCGCGCTGTCCTCGGTGGCGATCTCGAGGATCCGCCGCCGGGAGAAGCCGAGCCATTCGTAGAGCTCCAGCGCGCCCACGGGGTCGTCGAACGTCGAGCCGGGCAGGCCGGCGTCGGTGCCCGAGAGCAGGCGCACGCCGTGTTCCTCCAGCCACGGCAGCCGCCCGTAGACACGGCGCGCGAGGTCCTCGCCCATGCGCTCGACCATCATCCGCCAGTTGCGGCTGCTCGTGGAACACGCCGAGACGCCGCCCTTGGCCATGCGGCGCGCGACCTCCGGGCGCAGGTCAGTCTGCTGCGGACCGGTCATGAACGTGCAGTGCTCGATCGTCGACACACCGGCCTCGGCACAGTCGGCGATCGCGTCGGCCCCGTGGGCGTGCGCGGCGACCGGCAGCCCGCGCCGCGCGGCCTGGGAGACGACCACGCTCAGCTGCCGCGTGTCGAACTGCGACTCCCACATCTCCGCGCCACCGGGCGTGATCTGGCCGCCGCCGGCCATCACCTTGATCACGTCGGCGCCCGCGGCCGCGTTGGCGTCGATCCGCGCGCGGATCTCGGCGTCGGAGGTGACCACGCCGCCGAAGAAGTGGCAGTGTCCATCCGGGACGGTCAGCGGCGGCCCGGCCGCGAGCACCCGCGGTCCGCCGGCCGGCTTCACCACGGTGCGGCCGCCGAGGTCGCGCACGGTCGTGACGCCGGTGCGCAGCAGTTGGCCGAGCCGTTCCGCGGCGCCGGCTGAGATATCGGCGTCGTCGCTGGCGAGGAAGTTCGGCAGCATCTCGCGCGTGGCGTCGAAGCACAGGTGCACGTGGGAGTTGACCAGCCCCGCCAGCACCGTCGCGTCCGGGAAATCGCGCACCACGGGGTTCACGGCCGCCGCGGCCACCTCGTCGGGCCGGCCGACCGCGACGATCTCGCCGTCGCGCACCAGTACGGCGCCGCCGTCGATCGGGGTCGAGGGCCGGGGCAGCACCCGGGCCGCCGTGATCAGGGTGTCCACGTTCAGTTTTCCTTTCCCGCAAGCGTTGCCGACAGCGACAGCAGCGGCCGCACGTCCGATTCCAGGTCCGCGCCGCCGCCGGGCAGCACGAGCTTGGCCCGCCCGTCGCTCACCTCACCCGAGGCCTGCCGGGCCAGCGCGGCCCGCAGTGCCGCGGCCGCGGCGGACGGATCGTCGGCCGCGAGCGAGGCCAGGTCCGCCTCCAGGTACGGGCTCAGCTGCACCAGCCCGTCGCGGATCTCGATCACGCGCCGGTAGTAGCGGCGGTGCACGGCGAACCGGTCACGCAGGCCGTTGCCCGGCGGTGTGCGCAGCACGATGCTCGGGTACGCGGCCACGAGCATCGTCCACAGTGGAGCGAGGCGGTGGTGGTCGGCCCGGTGCCGGCGCCGCCGGACCACGGCCGCCAACCGAGCCCGCACACCGGGGTAGGTGATGCCCGCGAGGAACAGCACGCTGCCGAGGATCACCAGCGGCACCCCGAGCCACAGCAACGCCGGCACGGTCACGTCGAACACCCACGCCACCACCAGGTACAGCGCCCGGAACACGCTGCCGGCGGCCGCCGCGACGAGGCTGGCCGCACCGATGCGCAGGCCCGTGCGCAGGTGCGGGTCGGCCACGCGCTGGTAGCGCACGATCCACACCGCGCACGCGGTGATCGCGTAGACCAGGTACGCGCCACCAGCGAAGTAGAACAACGCGATCCCCGGCTCGTGCACGGTGTCCGGCCCGAGCGCTGCGCCCCGCAGCGGCACCGGCGTGATCGCCAGTGCCACGGTCAGCACGGCGATCGCGGCGGCCAGCGGCACGAGCTCCAGCGCGACGCGGCGGGCCTGACGCGGGCCGAGTGCGGAGCCGAGGAAGAAGATCAGCAGCGAGCAGACCCCGCACGAGAGCAGCCCGTTGTTCGCCAGCCGCGCGCCACCGGGCGCGGTCAGGCCGTCGAACCACGTGGTGACCCCGCGTTGCTGCGCGAGGAACGCCAGGGCGAACGCGGCGATGGTGACCGTGACGGCCCAGTTCGGCAGCCGCGGCGAGCGCACCAGCTGGTAGACGCGCCAAGCGAGCGCAGCGGTGAAGAGGACGAAAAACGCAGCGGTCACAGCCAGCCCTGGTGGTCGCCTAACGTGCCTTGGATGCGCCGCAGGCCGTGGTCGGCCGCGGCGCGCGGGATCGTGTAGTTCAGCACCGAAGCCCACTCGAGGATGATCGTGGCCACGGTCTCGGCCTCCCACTCGTGGGCCTCGTCGTAGGAGGTGCGGCGCAACGCGCGGCGCACGGCGTCCCCGTCGAGGCTTTCCACGGCCGGGCCCCGCAGGAAGTCGGCCGGCTCCGCGTCGCCGCCCGGCTCGTGGTCGGCGAGCAGGTGGCCGAGCTCGTGCAGGATGATGTGGTCCTGGTGGGCTTTTGTGGTTTCCTGCTGGAAGAAGATGTAGTCGGCGGTGGCGGTCGCGATCCAGCAGCCGAACGGCCCGGGCACCTCGAGCGGGTACGCCATGAGCCGGATCGGGCGGCCGCGGCGCTCGCCGAGGCGTTCGCAGAGCTGCCCGACGTCGAGCGGCGGGCTGATGTCGAGGTCCTTCAGCAGCCGCCGGCAGCGTTTGCGGAGTTCGCGTTCCTTCACGGTCCGCTGTGGCCTTCCCGTTCGGCGCGCTCGTAGCGCTCGACGAGGTCGAGCAGGTCCATCACCTGACGCCGGCCCTGCGGCGAGAGCTCCTGCGCGCGCATGGCCATCAGCTTGGCCTCGACGGCCGGCGCGTCACCGGAGGCGCGCTCGTCCTCGTCGTCGAAGAAGTAGGTGACCGGCACCCCGAACAGCTTCGCCAGCGCCTCGACGTAGTGGATCTTCGGGTTGATCCGCTTGCCGGTGGCCAGCTGCTGCAGGTACGCCGGCGACATCGCGGGCCCGCCCGAGCGCTCGATCGCCGCCGACATCTCCCGGTAGCTGTGCGGTGCGCGGCCGTCCGCCCGGGACGAGTCGATGAGCGTGCTCAGCTTCTCCGCGAAGGTGCGTTGCCGTGGCATCACCGCTCCCTTCTCCCTTGTCCGGATAGTAGCGCCGTATCCACCGTACGCACCTGTTGACACCACCTGTATGCAGTGGTTTACAGTGGCCGCGTCCCGCTCCGGACGTGTCCGCACTCTGGGGGTGTTCGGAACCCGGAGCGGGATCTTGTCCTGCGCCTGGCTCGCCGTGATCAGCCATTTGTAGTACGCTTGCTTGGTCAAGGTTGATCGCCTCGCAGCGAACCCTTGATCTGGCCTGTTGCCGGAGGTCGACCCCCAGGGCTTCCGGTGACAGGCCCCTTTATTTTCCGGCCGGTCAGGCCATGAGTGTTGCGGCCACCGTCGCGCCCAGCTCCTGCAACGCTTCCAGCGCCGCCTTGTCGGGTTCCCCCGTGAGCAGCACCGGGCCCGCGACCTGCGTCCAACCCAGCCCCGTGGTGATCGACGCGAGCTGGCGCGCGGTGCCGGCCGTGTCGTTGTTGCCGTGCACGTATGCGCCGAACGGACGGCCGCGCGTCGAGTCGAGGCACGGGTAGTAGACGGTGTCGAAGAAGTGTTTCAGGGCACCGCTCATGCTGCCGAGGTTCGCGGGGGTGCCGAGCAGGTAACCGTCGGCGGCCAGCACGTCGGCGGCGGTCGCGCCGAGCGCCGGGCGGCGGACGACGTCGACGCCTTCGATGTCCGGGTGCTTCGCGCCGGCGAGCACGGCTTCGAACATCGCCTGCATCGACGGCGAAGGGGTGTGGTGCACGAACAACAGCGTGGCCATGAGCGCAGCCTGCCACTTGTGCCCGTGCTCACGCGCGGGCAGGCTGGGTCCGGTGATGGGGGAGAGCCTGCGGCCCCGCCTTGCGGTGGCCGCACTCGTACTGCTCGGCGTGGCCGGGCTCGTCAGCGCGCTCTCGCTGGTCTTCGCCGCGTTCGCCGACGCGATCTTCGCGCCCCGCGACTGGACCAGAGAGGTCGACCGGCTGTGGCCGTGGATGGTGCCCGCGGTGGTCGGTTTGCTCGTCGCCATCGTCTTGCGGCGGCGGGAGTTCATCGCGGCGTTCGTGGTGCTGCTGCTGGTCGACGTCGTCGGCCTGCTCGGACCGAGCCTGCTCGGCCGCGACGTCGAACCCGGGATCCCGGTCCCGCTCAGCTCAGCAGTGTGCTTATGTCCGCCCGCACCGCGCTGAGCCGCGCGGACGCGGTTTCGCGCGCCACCGCGAGGTCACCGATCACCGGCGTGACCACCTGCAGGTAGGCCTTCAGCTTGGGCTCGGTGCCTGACGGGCGGATCACCACACGCAGGCCGTCGCCGCGCAGCCGCAGCACGTCGGCGTCGGGCAGGAGGTCTTCCTGCGTCACAGGTGTGCCGCCGAGTGTCACTGGCGGCTCGGCGCGCAGGCCCGCCATCAGCCGGCCGCGCACGGCGAGATCGGTGACGCGCAAGGAAACCTGGTCTGTCAGGTGCACGCCGTGGCGAGTGGCGATGTCGTCGAGCACATCCAGGGGCCCGCGGCCCGCGGCCTTCAGTGCCGCGGCGAACCCGGCGGCGAACACGGACGCGGCGATGCCGTCCTTGTCCCGCACGAAACCCGGGTTCACGCAGAGGCCGAGCGCCTCCTCGTAGGCGAAGATCAGGCCCTCGCCCGCGCGCACCAGCCACTTGAAGCCCGTGAGCGTCTCGGCGTAACGCGCGCCTTCGGCCTTCGCCAGCTCGCCGAGCAGCGAGGACGACACGATGGTGGTGGCCACGAGCGGGTCGGGACTGTCCGTTGTGGACAGCAGGTGTGAGCCGAGCAGCACACCCGTCTCGTCGCCGCGCAGCATGCGCCACTCGCCGTCGCGGCCGCGCACGCCGAGGGCGCAGCGGTCGGCGTCCGGGTCGAGCGCCACGGCGAGGTCGGCGTCCACTTCGGACGCGAGCGCCAGCAGCAGGTCGGTGGCGCCGGGTTCCTCGGGGTTGGGGAACGAGACGGTGGGGAAGTCGGCGTCGGGCCGCGACTGCTCGGCGACGAAGTGCACGTCGGTGAACCCGGCCTGGGTGAGCGCCGCTTCCAGCGTCGCCGCGCCGACCCCGTGCAGGGCGGTGGCGGCGATCCGCAGCTCGCGCTCCGGGCTTTGGGGCAGGTTCGCGACGTCGGCGAGGTACGCGGCTCGCGGGTCGACGACCTCCACGCCGGGCGCGCGCGGCACATCGACCGCGGCGGGCGCGGCCCGGATGGCGTGCTCGATCTCGCCGTCGGACGGCGGCACGATCTGGCCGCCGGTGCTGTCGTAAAGCTTGTACCCGTTGTCCGCGGGCGGGTTGTGCGACGCGGTGATCTGGATTCCGGCGATCGCGTCGTAGTGCTTCACCGAGTACGCGAGCAGGGGCGTCGGCAGCGGCAGCGGCATCGTCTTCACGGCGAAGCCCGCCGCGGTGAGCACCTCGGTGGCCGCCTGCGCGAACGCTTCCGACCCGTGCCGCGCGTCGCGCCCGACCACGACCACGCCGCCCGCGAGACCCTTTTCGGTGAGCCACTGCGCCACGCCCGCGGTAGTCCGCGTGACGACGGCGACGTTCATCCCGTTCGGCCCCGCCCGCACCGGACCGCGCAGCCCCGCGGTACCGAACTCGAGCGGTCCCGCCATCCGGTCGGCGACCTCGCCGGCCGCGGTGGCGTCGCCCGCGAGGGCGCGGTCGAGCACTTGGCGCAGCTCCTCGCGCGTCGACGGGTCGGGGTCTTCGGCGATCCACCGGTGGGCGGCGTCGCGCAGCTCGGGGGTAATCGTGTTCTGCACCGGGTCAGCCTACGGCTTTCGTGCGCCGGACCCCGGCCACGACGAGGGTGAGCAGGGCGTCGGCGCGGTCCGCGTCGTCCTCGGTGGCGAGCGAGATCGCGTTGACGAGCGGGAGCAGGTCGTCGATTCGTGCGGCCTCGTTCGCCTCGCCGGTCTGCTGCGCGCGGGTCAGGAGGCGGTGGCCGGCGTCGAGGACTTTCGCGTGGTACTCGCGGCCTTCTTTGGCGCCGAGCAGCAAGGCCGCGCCGAGCCCGCGGGCAGCGGAGGCGTGGGCGATCACTGCGCGGAGCCACGCGACCAGCGCGTCGCCGGGACTCGGGGCGGCGGCCAGCTCCGTGCCGAGGGCGCAGAGGTCTTCGACGCGTTCACGGAACACGGCTTCCAGCAGCGCGGCACGGCCGGGGAAGTGGCGGTGCAGCGTCGCGGAGCCGACGCCGGCGCGTCGAGCGATCTCTTCGAGGGAGGCGTCGGCGCCCTGCTCCGCGACGACCTCGACGGCGGTCGCGAGCAGCCGTTCGTAGTTGCGGCGGGCATCGGCGCGCATGGGCTGAAGACTCCTGCTTGCAGAAGTGGGGTGGGCCTCCGTATCGTACCGCTCTTGAAACGGGGTGATACCCCACTTAGGAGGATCAGGTGAAAATCGGGATCGCGATCGGGGACCTGCGGGGTCCGGCCAGTGCTGCGGAACTGGTCGGGCAGGCGCGGGCCGCGGCGGCCGCCGGGTTCTCGACGGCTTGGGTGAGCCAGGCGCTGGGCTGGGACGCGATGGTGGCGCTGGGCGCGCTCGGATCGGTTTCGGGGATCGCGCTCGGGACGGCCGTGGTGCCGGTGCCGCAACGGCATTCGCTGGTGCTGGCCGGGCAGGCGCTGAGCGTGCAGGCGGCGACGGGCAATCGGCTGACACTCGGCATCGGCGCGGGGATCGCGGCGATGGTCGGGCCGATGTTCGGGCTGCCGGTCGACCGCCCGGCGCGGCGGCTGCGGGAGTACCTGGAGGTGCTGATTCCGTTGCTGCGTGGGGAAAGTGTCGCGTTTTCCGGCGAGACGCTCACGGCTTTCGGATCTGTGGCCGTACCGGGGGCCCGGCCGCCTTCGGTGCTCGTGGCCGCGATGGGACCGGCGATGCTGCGCGTGGCGGGCGAGCTGGCCGACGGCACCGTGACGTGGCTGGCCGGGCCGAGGACGTTGGGGGAGCACGTCGTTCCGTCGATCACGACGGCGTCGACGCGATCGCCGCGGGTGGTCGCCGGGCTGCCGGTGTGCGTCACCGCCGACGAAAACGGTGTGCGGGCACGGATTTCGGCGGATTTCGCGTTGGCCGCGCAGTCACCGGAGTACCGGGCGGTGTTCGACCGCGAGGGCGTGACCGGCGCCGGCGACGTCGCGGTGGTGGGCGACGAGGACGCGGTCGCGTCGCAGCTCGGCCGGCTGCGCGACGCGGGGGTGACCGAATTCTTCTTTTCGCCCCAAGGATCCGTTGCCGAGCAACGAAGAACTGTCGAGGTCCTGTCGGAAACCGCCTCGCGGTCGCGGGAAAAGCCGTTACCCTCGGGAAAGTGCGATTGATCTTCACCTCCCTCGCGTCCTATGGCCACCTTTACCCGCTGCTCCCGCTCGCCGTCGCCGCCAGGAGTGCCGGGCACGACGTCGTGTTCGCGACGGCAGCCGACTTCCACCCGACGGTGGAGAAGGCCGGGCTGGAGCCCGTCGACGTCGGGCTCACGATCCAAGACGCCTTCATGGCGCAGTACGACGGCGACTTGCGCAAGCGCAACGAGGTGTCGCCCGCCGAGCTCGAGGCGACCATCGCCCGGGTGTTCAGCCGGGTGCTGCCCGATCGTTTCATCGCGGACCTCGACGCGGTGTTCGCGAAGCAGCTGCCCGACCTGGTGGTCTACGAGATCGGCAACCCCGGCGGCGCGTTCGCGGCGATGAAGGCCGGGATCCCGGCGATGGGCCATGGCTTCGGCCGGGTCGCGACGGGCGGGATCGCGGACGGGATCCGCAAGGCGGTCGAGGAACACGCCATCGAGCTGGGGATCACCGGCGAGGAGCGGTTCTCCTGGGGCAACCCGTTCGTGGACATCTGCCCGCCGTCGGTGCAGTCGCCGGAGTTCCTCGCGGGCGCGCGGCGGCTGCCGCTGCGGCCGGTCGGCTGGAGCGAGCCGGGCGACCTGCCGGCGGGGGTCGCGGGCCGGAGCCGTCCGCTGGTCTACCTCACGCTGGGGACCACGCCGATGAGCCAGGCCCACCTCCTCACCTCGGCGATCTCCGCGCTCGCGGCGCTGGACGCCGATGTGCTCGTGGCGACCGGACCGTCGGTCGACGTGGCCTCGCTCGGCGAGGTGCCGGCGAACGTCCGGCTGGAGGCGTGGGTGCCACAGTCGGAGCTGCTGCCGCACGTGGACCTCGTGGTGCACCACGGCGGCAGCGGTACGACGCTCGGCGCGTTCACCGCGGGGGTGCCTCAGCTCGTGCTGCCGCAGGGCGCGGACCAGTTCAGCAACGCCGAGGCGGTGGCCGCGGCGGGTGTGGGTGACCAGCTTGTGGGCGACGCGGTGACGACCGAGGCCGTGCGCGAGAAGGCCCAGCGGCTGTTGACGGACTCGGCCGTGGCCGACGCCGTGCGGGCGCTGGCGGCGGAGGTGGCGGCGATGCCGTCGCCGGACGAGGTTGCCGCGCAGCTGCCCGACTACGTCTGACGTGAAGGGCGCCTCGATTTCCTCGAGGCGCCGCCCTTGTGTCACACGCGGGCGATGAGGTCCTTGAGCAGCGAACCCATCCTCGTGGCCGCCTGACGGCCGGCTTCGAGGACCTCTTCGTGGTTGAGCGGCTCACCCGTCATGCCGGCGGCGAGGTTGGTGACGAGCGACAGCCCGAACACCTCGACCCCGGCGGCGCGGGCCGCGATGGCCTCCAGGACCGTCGACATGCCGACGAGGTCCGCGCCCATCGTGCGCAGCATGCGGATCTCGGCGGGCGTCTCGAAGTGAGGGCCGGTGAGGCCGGCGTAGACGCCTTCCTCCAGCGAACCGTCGATCTCCTTCGCGAGGCTGCGCAGGCGGGCGGAATAGAGGTCGGTGAGGTCCACGAAATTCGCGCCGACGATCGGCGAGCGGGCCGTGAGGTTGAGGTGGTCGGAGATCAGCACCGGCTGCCCGACGCTGAAGCCCTCGCGCAGGCCGCCGGCCGCATTGGTGAGCAGCACGGTGCGCGCGCCGGCCGCCGCGGCGGTGCGGACGTTGTGCACCACCGGGTCGATGCCCTTGCCCTCGTAGAAGTGCGTGCGGCCCAGCAGCACCAGCGCGCGCTTGTCGCCGATCTTCAGCGACCGGACGGTCCCGCCGTGCCCCACGGCGCCGGGAGTGGTGAAACCGGGCAGCTCGCCGAACGGGATCTCCGCCTCGGCCGTCCCGATCACGTCCGCGGCCGGGCGCCAGCCCGAGCCCAGCACCACGGCGATGTCGTGCTTCTCGACGCCGGTCCGCTCGGCGATGGCGGCCGCGGCCGCTTCCTCGTGGTTGGTCATGTCGCCGAGCGTATCCGGGCACTGCGCAGCGCCAGGAACACCACCAGCCCGAACGCCGGACAGGAAGATCGTCAGCATCAGCACCGGGCTGACCTGCCACCACGGGATCTTGAGCCGGCGAGCCTCGAAGAACATCCACCGCCCGAGAGACAAGTCGAACGCGACCAGCTGCGCCCAGACGAGCGCCGCCCCGGCCGGCGACCCCGCAAACGCTTGCACCAGGGAAAGGTCCGGCTGGCTCACCGCCTGCCACAACTGCCCGAAGTGCGGGATCGCGCTGGCGAAGTAACACACCAACGGCAGCAGAGGCACCCACGGCGACACCATGACCTGCCGCGTCCGCCGCCAGGTGGGGGCGAAGATCATCAGCAGCCAGAAGGGTGTGGCGAGGGGGGAGGTCCAGGTGAACACCTGCGGGGTCATCGCGGGAGCTCCCGGTGGGATGGGTGGGCGGCGGCCCGGCCCGCGCGCCGCCGCGGGGTGGCGAGCGGTCGCACGCCCCTACTGTCGACGGGGTCCCCGAGCGCGGTCATCGCACGAACTCCTGGATGGATTTGCGGACGGGCGCGCGGGAAGGCCTGCCGGCTGCGGACACGGTCCTCGCGCCGGTTCGTGTGGCGTGGCCAAGCCCGGCAGCGGCGAGCTGCGGGTGCTGCGACCAGAAACCGCGCGATCGGGCGGTCACCCTGGTCGCTGGCGGCCCGAGTGCCGAAAGTGAACACCTGCGGGGTCATCGCGGGAGCTCCCGGTGGGATGGGTGCGCGGCGGCCCGGCCCGCCGAGGCTCGGCCGGCGTGGCCGCGTGGGCCGCTGGCCACCGGGGGCAGCGTGCCACGTCCCGTGACGGTGAGCGCGAGCGCGGTCATCGCACGAGTTCGCGGGTCGGGCGGTACGCCGAGGCGCAGCCGGCCAGTGCGACCGCGGCGAGCAGCGCGCCGAAGGCGGCAAGGGTCGGGGCGCTCGGGTGGATCAGCGACTCGCCGCGCAGGGCCTGCCAGGTCACGAGGGCGACGAGGCCCGCGTAGCCGAGCGTGGCGACCCACACCAGGCGAACGCGGACCGCGCTGTCGCGAAGGCGCGGCATCCGCGACGCGAGCAGCTCTAGTCCGAGCGCCACGAGCGGCAGCAGCTGCAGGGCGTGCATCCCCGTGAAGTGCGGGATGCGCAGGTCGCCGCCGGTGGTGCTCCAGCCGAGGATGGGCAGGCCGGGGCCGCCGTCGGGGACGCCGACGCTGTGGGCGCCCACGAGGGCCGACACGCCGGTCGTGTTCAACGCCTGCTGCTGGGCGGCCGTGGGGCTCGTCATGAGGGCGCCGAGAGCGATGCCGATGAGCGAGATGACCGCGCCGGTGCGGACGGCCCAGTGGGTGGCGCGGTCTTCGAGGCGCGTGAACATCAGGAGCACGGTGAGCACGAGCGTCGCGATCCAGATGGCGGCGACCATGCCGCCCATGAGCTGGAACAGCGTGTTGTCCAGGGGTGTCGCGTTGTTGAAGTGGCTCGGCCGGCCGCGCACCGCCTGGAAGGCCATCACCACGTACTCGGCGGCGAACAGCACGATCACCACGTTCGTGGCGACGTGTGCGGTCCGGCGGAAACGGGGCAGCAGCGACACCAGCCAGCCCCACGTGAAGAAGTACAGCGCACCCGAAATGGCGAACTTCAGCAGCTTCGCCCACACCGGCGCGCCGAGCACCGTGCGCTGGTCCACCACCATCGCGACGACGCAGGCCAGCGCGGTGACGACGAGCCCCGCCGCGAAGAGCGTGGACGGTCGGTGCCAGGTGTTCATTCGGCTCGGAAGCAAGGTCATGGCGTCCCTCCCAGGATGGATAGTCATAGTATCCATTATGGGAAGCTAGACTATCCAAGCTGAGAAGCCCTCAGGGTTTTCCCCCGAGATCAAGGGAGTTGATGCGGCCGTGCGGATGGCCGAGCTGAGCGCCGAGTCCGGCATGCCGGTCGCGACGATCAAGTACTACCTGCGCGAAGGCCTGCTCCACCCAGGCGAGCGCACCAGCCCCAACCAGGCGCGCTACGGCGACGAGCACGTGCAGCGCCTCAAGCTCATCCGCGCCTTGCTCGACGTCGGCGGCCTGTCCGTGGCCACGGTCGGCGGCGTACTCGCGGCGATCGACGCGGGCGAGCCCACCAACGAGGTCCTCGGCGTCACTCAGCGCGCCCTCGTCGGCGGGGCGACCGACGTCGACGAGGAGGCCCGCGCGTGGGCGCTGGACCTGCTGGAAAAGCTGACCGCCGCCCACGGCTGGAAGTTCGCGCCCGAGCACCCGGCGGCGCCCGGGCTGATCACCACGCTGTGCACGATCCGCGCGCTCGGTCACCCCGCGCTGCTCGACCGCATCCAGGACTACGCCATGCTCGCCGACCGCATCGCCGAGGTCGACCTCGACACGCTGGCCGCGCATCCGTCGCTGGACCGGATCGTGGAGGCGGCCGTGGTCGGCACGGTTCTGGGCGACCGGCTGTTCGCGGGCCTGCGTCGCCTCGCGCAGGCGGCCGAGTCGGGCCGGCGCTACCCGGACGGCCTGGGCTGAACTCCTACTGCTCGCCCGGGAACGACAGCGTCGGCTCGATCTTGTCCCAGGTGGTGGCGCCGTCGCGCTCGATCTCCGACGGCACGGTGAGCGAGACGGCCCACAGCGCATCGCCCGAGGTCTTCAGCAGGGCGAAAGTCGTGCGGGTGATCGAGGAGTCGGCGCCGCTCTGCCCGGAATCCCGGACCGGTCCGGAACCACCGCGCTCCGCGGTGCGGTAGATCAGCTCGGTCCCGGCGGCCGTCGTGGCATCCTTGGCGATGAACGCGCCGTCGTCGGCCCCGGACCGCAGGCTCGCCTCGTAGTCGGAAACATCGTGCTTCTTGAAGAAACTCGGGAAGCGTTCGATGCGCAGCGACTGATGCCCGTCCGGCGAGACGTACTGCACGACCGTGGACGAGCCGACGATGCTCGCGGTCCGCGCGGCGATGAAGCGCTGCCAGCCGTCGGGCACCGAGACGACGTATGCGGTGTCGCGCGAGACATTGGCCGTTTCGCTCGCATTGCCGTGCTGCTCCACCAGCTTCAGGTTCTGCGGCGGCGCCGTCGTGCCGCCCGCGCCGGCGGAGGTCGCGCTGCCGGCGGGCGGGATCAGCGACTGCCCGCTGATCAGCCGCGCCAGCGCGAACCCGCCGACACCGGCGATGAGGAACAGCACCACCGCCGCCACGGCCAGCAACGCCGACGCTCGCGGACTGCGTCGCGGCGAAGCGGAAGCAACCGGCACAGCGACAGCAGGAGCCGGCGCCGCGCCCGGCCGCAGGAACGGCAACGGGCCCGGGTCCGCCGCCAGCGCGCCACTGGCCTCCGACTTCTTGTCGGTCGGCGCCACCGTCTCCAGCACCTGCGTGTCGGTCGCGTCGAGCTGCGCCGAAGTCTTCTTGCCGTCCGGCGTGCGGAACAGCTCCGGTCCGAACAGGTCCAGCGCCGTCTTGCCCTGCAAGGGGTACAGCCGGTGGCGCACCTCGCGCAGCGAGATCCGCTTCTCCGGCTCCTTCTTCATCAACGCGGCGATCACGTCGGCCAGCGGGCCCGGCTTCGGCTTGGGCACCGAGCCGTTCACGACCTTGCCGACTGTCTCCAGTGGATCGCCGTCCGCGTCGTACGGCGGGGCGCCCTCGACGGCGGCGAACAGCGTCGCGCCGAGCCCCCACAGGTCGGCCGCCGGCGTGACCGCGCCGCCCGAGGCGACCTCCGGGGCGATGTAGGCGGGCGAGCCGAGCATGATCCCGGTGCGTGTCATCGTGGCTTCGGAAACGTTGCGCGCGATGCCGAAGTCGGTGAGCTTGATCCGCCCGTCGCCGGCCACGAGCACGTTGCCCGGCTTCACGTCGCGGTGCGTGATGCCCGCGTCGTGCGCCGCTTCGAGCGCGGCGGCGACGGCGATGCCGACGGCGGCCGCCTGCTCCACGCTCAACGGCCCGTGGTCGCGCAGGATGTGCGCGAGGCTGCGCGAGGGCAGCAGCTCCATGACCACGAACGGCTCGTTGTTGTCGCGCGCGACGTCGTGAAGGATGATCACGTTCGGATGGGACAGCACGGCGATCGCGCGCGCCTCGCGCAGCGTCCGCTCACGCAGCTCGTCCGCCTGCGACGCCGGCACGCCCGGCGGCAGCTTCATCTCCTTGACGGCCACCGGCCGGTGGAGAAACTCGTCGTAGGCCGACCACACCGTGCCCATCGACCCCGAACCGAGCACGGATCGCAGCCGGTAGCGCCCGGCGACCACACGGGACTGCGGCTCGGCTGCACTCGACTCTGCCGGGTTCGGCTCTTTCGAGTTCGGCTCTTCCTTCGAGGAGGACACCCCCTGATTGTGTCGTAAGGCACCGACACTCTTCGACCCAGTGTGCAAGACCTGCCCACCCGTGTTCCACGAATACCCCTGAACACTCCGGTGGGGCGACTAGAGTCACAGGTGCCGGCACTGGCGTGCCTCTACCATCACTGGGTATGACGAACGTGGCTGGGCCGGAGTCGGTGCCGATCTCCGAACCCGAGCTCGCGCTGGCGGCCGAGTTTCCGGCCGCCGACCGGGCCCGGTGGCAGGAACTCGTGGCGGGAGTGCTGCGCAAGAGCGGCCGCCTGCCGGAGGACTTCGCGGGCGCGCCGGAGAGCAAACTCGTCACCCACACGTACGACGGCATCGACATCCAGCCGCTGTACACGCGCGAAGACGCCCTCGGCGAGCCCGGCTACCCGGGTCTGCCGCCGTTCGTCCGCGGCGCGCGGCCCCAAGGCGTGGTCGGCACCGGGTGGGACGTGCGCGTGCGCCACCTGCGGGCCGACGCCAAGGCCACCAACACCGCGATCCTCGCCGACCTCGAAGGCGGCGCCACGTCCGTGTGGCTGCGCGTCGGCGGCGAAGCGCTCCCGCTCGAAGCGCTGGCCGACGCGCTCAACGAGGTCTATCTCGACCTCGCGCCCGTGGTCCTCGACGCCGGCGCCGAGTACGCCGCCGCGGCCGAAGCGCTGCTGGACGTGTTGGCCGAGCGGGAAATTCCGCCCAGTGAGGCGGTCGCCGTGCTCGGCGCGGATCCGATCGGCGTCGGTGCGCGCACGGGCGAAGCGCTGCCCGTGACTCCGGCCGCCGAGCTGGCCGTGCGTGTCGCCGCGAAGTACCCGAAGGTGCGCACGCTCGTCGCCGACGGTCTGCCGTTCCACGAGGCCGGTGGTTCCGACGCGCAGGAGCTGGGCGCGACGATCGCCGTCGGCGTCGCGTACCTGCGGGCGCTGACCGAAGCCGGTCTGGACGTCTCCGACGCGGCCGCGCAGCTGGAGTTCCGCCTGGCCGCCACGGCCGACCAGTTCCTCACCATCGCCAAGTTCCGCGCCGCCCGCCGGCTGTGGGACCGCGTGCTCGAAGTTTCGGGTGCGCCCGCCGCTGCGCGTGGTATGCACCAGCACGGCGTGACCTCACCCGCGATGCTGACGCAGCGCGACCCGTGGGTGAACATGCTGCGCACCACCGTCGCGTGCTTCGCCGCGGGCGTCGGCGGTGCGGACGCCGTGACCGTGCTGCCCTTCGACGCCGCGATCGGCCTCCCCGACGCGTTCTCCGCGCGCATCGCCCGCAACACCAACGCGGTGCTGCTGGAGGAGTCGAAGCTGGGCAGCGTGATCGACCCGGCCGGCGGCTCCTGGTACGTCGAGCAGCTCACCGACGAGCTGGCGAAAGCCGCGTGGGCCGAGTTCACCGCGATCGAAGGCGCGGGCGGCGTCGAGGCCGAGCTGGCCTCGGGCGCGCTGGCCGGGCGGCTGGCCGCGACGTGGGACAAGCGCGCGAAGCGCCTGGCCACGCGCCGCGACCCGATCACGGGTGTGAGCGAGTTCCCGAACCTGGCCGAGAAACCCGTGACCAGGGAAGCTTTCGAGTCCCCTGTGGACGGTGGCCTGCCGCGCCACCGCTACGCCGAAGCGTTCGAACGGCTGCGCGACGCGTCGGACCAGTACCTGGCCGAGCACGGCGAACGGCCGAAGGTCTTCCTCGCCACGCTCGGTCCCGTCGCCGCGCACACCACGCGCGCCGGGTTCGCCGCGAACCTGTTCCAGGCCGGCGGCCTCGAGCCCGTGAACCCGGGCGCCACCGACGATCTGGCCGCCGCGTTCCGGGAAAGCGGTGCGCGCGTCGCGTGCCTCTGTGGCACCGACGCCGCGTACGAAGAGCAGGCGGCCGACGTCGCTGCCGCGCTCGGCGCCGAGACGGTGCTGCTCGCCGGCAAGGCGAGCTACCCGGGTGTGAGCGGCAATGTCTTCGCCGGCTGTGACGCGCTCGAAGTCCTGACCGGCATCCACGCACAGCTGGGAGTGACCGCATGAGCGCAGCTTGCAAGCGAATCATCGAAATTCATGCCGGCGCCTCCGGGCCAGCCGGCGTGAAACTCCTTATGGAGGCGTCGGCATGAGCATCCCGAATTTCGCCGACGTCCCGCTCGGCACTCCCGAGCCGGGGGACCGCGCCGCGTGGGCGCAGGCCGTGCAGGACGCCACCGGCAAGGGCCCCGACGCGCTGGCCTGGGAGACACCCGAGGGCATCGGCGTGAAGCCGGTGTACACGGCCGAGGATCTGTCCGATGTGGACTTCCTGGGCACGTACCCGGGCATCGCGCCGTTCCTGCGTGGGCCGTACCCGACGATGTACGTGAACCAGCCGTGGACGATCCGCCAGTACGCCGGGTTCTCCACCGCGCAGGAGTCCAACGCCTTCTACCGCCGCAACCTCGCGGCCGGGCAGAAGGGCCTGTCGGTCGCCTTCGACCTGGCCACCCACCGCGGCTACGACTCCGACCACCCGCGCGTGTCCGGCGACGTCGGCATGGCTGGCGTGGCGATCGACTCGATCTACGACATGCGCCAGCTCTTCGACGGCATTCCGCTCGACAAGATGAGCGTGTCCATGACCATGAACGGCGCCGTGCTGCCGGTGCTCGCGCTCTACGTGGTCGCGGCGGAGGAGCAGGGGGTGAAGCCGGAGCAGCTCGCGGGGACGATCCAGAACGACATCCTCAAGGAGTTCATGGTCCGCAACACCTACATCTACCCGCCGCAGCCCTCGATGCGGATCATCTCCGACATCTTCGCGTTCACCTCGCAGAACATGCCGAAGTACAACTCGATCTCGATCTCCGGCTACCACATGCAGGAAGCCGGGGCGACCGCCGACCTGGAGCTGGCGTACACGCTGGCCGACGGCGTCGAGTACCTCCGATCGGGTGTCGACGCCGGGCTGGACGTGGACAAGTTCGCGCCGCGGCTGTCGTTCTTCTGGGCGATCGGCATGAACTTCTTCATGGAGGTCGCGAAGCTGCGTGCGGCGCGGTTGCTGTGGGCGAAGCTGGTGAAGCAGTTCGACCCGAAGTCGGAGAAGTCGCTTTCGCTGCGCACGCACTCGCAGACGTCGGGCTGGTCGCTGACCGCGCAGGACGTGTACAACAACGTCGCGCGCACCTGCGTCGAGGCGATGGCCGCGACGCAGGGCCACACGCAGTCGCTGCACACCAACGCCCTCGACGAGGCGCTGGCGCTGCCCACTGACTTCTCCGCGCGCATCGCCCGCAACACGCAGCTGCTGCTGCAGCAGGAATCGGGCACCACGCGGGTGATCGACCCGTGGGGCGGCAGCGCGTTCGTCGAGAAGCTGACCTACGACCTCGCGCGCAAGGCGTGGGGCCACATCACGGAGGTCGAGAGCGCGGGCGGCATGGCGCGCGCGATCGACGAGGGCATCCCGAAGCTGCGCATCGAGGAGGCCGCCGCGCGCACGCAGGCGCGCATCGACTCCGGTCGCCAGCCCGTGATCGGCGTGAACAAGTACCAGGTCACCGACGACGAGCAGATCGACGTGCTCAAGGTCGACAACGCGGGCGTGCGCACCCAGCAGCTGGAGAAGCTGCGGCGGCTGCGCGCCGAGCGTGACCCGCAGGCCACCGAGGACGCGTTGCGGCGGCTGACCGAAGGTGCCCAGGGCGGCGGGAACCTGCTCGCGCTGGCCATCGACGCCGCGCGCGCGAAAGCCACCGTCGGCGAGATCTCCGACGCGCTGGAGAAGATCTGGGGCCGCCACTCCGGGCAGATCCGCACGATCTCCGGGGTGTACCGGGAAGAGGTGGGGAAGTCGGACAACGTCGAGAAGGCCCGTGCGCTCGTCGAGAAGTTCGCCGAGGACGAGGGGCGCCGCCCGCGCATCCTGATCGCGAAGATGGGCCAGGACGGCCACGACCGCGGCCAGAAGGTGATCGCCACCGGCTTCGCCGACCTCGGCTTCGACGTCGACGTCGGCCCGCTGTTCTCCACACCCGGTGAGGTCGCGCGCCAGGCTTCGGAAGCCGACGTGCACGTGATCGGCGTGTCTTCGCTGGCCGCCGGGCACCTGTCGCTCGTGCCGGCGCTGCGCCACGAGCTTGCCGAGCTGGGCCGGTCGGACATCATGGTCGTCGTGGGTGGCGTCATCCCGCCGCAGGACTACGACGAGCTGCGCACCGCCGGTGCCGCCGCCATCTTCGGGCCGGGCACGGTCATCGCCGACGCGGCGATCGGCCTGCTGGAGCAGCTCGCGCACCAGGAGTCCTGAGCCTTGCCGCGCAGGATCGACGTCGCCGCCTACGCGAAGGGCGTGCTCGCGGGCGACCGCGGCACCCTGTCCAAGGCGATCACGCTGGTCGAGTCGCACCGGGCGGACCACCGGGCGCAGGCCCAGGAGCTGCTCGTGGAACTGCTGCCGCACGCCGGGGGCGCCCAGCGGGTCGGCATCACGGGCGTACCCGGTGTCGGCAAGTCGACTTTCATCGACCAGCTGGGCACGGACCTCACGACGGCCGGCCACCGCGTCGCCGTGCTCGCCGTCGACCCCTCCTCCACCCGCACGGGCGGCTCCATCCTCGGCGACAAGACCCGGATGTCGCGGCTGGCCGTGGATCCCCGGGCCTTCATCCGCCCGTCTCCGACCTCGGGCACGTTGGGCGGGGTCGCGCGGGCGACCCGCGAGACGATCGTGCTGATGGAGGCGGCGGGCTTCGACGTGGTGCTGGTGGAGACCGTCGGTGTCGGGCAGTCCGAGGTCGCGGTGGCCAACATGGTCGACTCCTTCTTGTTCCTGACCTTGGCCCGCACGGGCGATCAGCTGCAGGGCATCAAGAAGGGCGTGCTCGAACTGGCCGACGTCATCGCCGTGAACAAGGCCGACGGCTCCCACGCGCGCGACGCCGCCCGCGCGGCCCGCGAGCTCTCGGGCGCGCTGCGGATGATCTACGGCAAGGACGCGCCGTGGACGCCGCCGGTGCTCACGTGCAGCGGCCTCGAGGGCTCCGGCCTCGAAGAGGTGTGGGCGACCATCGGCCGCCACCGCTCGCTGATGCAGGACACGGGCGAGCTCGACGCCCGCCGCCGGCAACAGCAGGTCGACTGGACCTGGTCCATGGTCCGCGAGCAGCTCCTCGACCGGCTGACCTCACACCCGTCTGTGCGCGCGCAGGTGCACGACGTCGAACGCGCGGTCCGCGACGGCGAACTCACGGCGACGCTGGCTGCGGAGCGGATCCTCACGGCGTTCGGCGAGCCGACCGACCCGACCGACGGCTGAAAGCACCCCAATGCGGCGTTGGTTGCGTTGAGCGCACCCAATGCGGCGTTCGGTGCGTTGAGCGCACCCAACGCCGCATTGGGGCGCGGAGTGCCATGTGGGCAGTCGAGGCTGCACGAGCGGGAGTAGAAGATGCCCGATATGTGACTACTGAAGGCGGTGGTGTTCACTTTCTCTCACTGCGCAGCGCGGCTCACGTTCGAGGCGGCGAGGCGGTGACCGGCCCGCTGAACCCACCCTCGGTGGCCCACCGGCCCCGTTCGGCTGATGAACGGTCCCCCGAAGTGACTACTTTGGTCTGACCTCACGACCGCTCCACGCTCCGTGACGACCGGTCACCGTGTGGAGATGCGGTCGGCGGGCGGTGGCGCGTGCTGAGCGGAGGGGCTCCACCGCGTGGCGGCTGACGTCGCGGCCGTTCGGCGGGCAGAATGCGACGCAGTGCCGTAGAAGGGATGTCATGGCGAAGGTGCGGGGACTGCTGGTGGTCGGCCTGCTGGGCGCGTTGTTGTACTGCGCGGCTCCGGCGCAGGCGGCCGTCGTCGAGGCGCCGGCTCAGGCTCGATCCCAGGTCCAGGTGCAGACGGCCGCACCTGCGGAAGCGCTGCTCCCGGCCCCGCGGCAGGCGGCGCCGGGTCCGGTGTTGGACCCGACGCAGACCGACAAGGCCAACGCGCAGAAGACGCGGAACAAGCTGATCGCGGGCGGGATCGCCGTCGTGCTGCTCGCCATCGTTTTCTTCGGGCGGCGGAAGCGCAAGAAGGGCAACGGCTGAACCCGCCCCGTTCACCCTGACCGAATTTCGTCGGGCCGTTCAACGCAGATCCGGTACCGGCCGTCTCGGGTCCGCCGTCGCGGCGCGCGGCTTGCCACCTGCATGGTGCACGATCATCTGCAAATGCGTACGACAGATCGAACGGCACGGTGCGGGTCCCCAGGCGCCACTCGTGTTGCGGGAGGAGGTGCGGCGTGACGGTGCTTGATTCACGTCCGGACGTTCCAGGTGATTCCGAGGGTCGCATGGCCAACCCGATCGAGGCGCCCACCGCGCTGATCACCGAAGCCGGCGTCAGCATGGCACCTGTGGAGGATCTCGGTGCGGGCCGCGGCCCGTTCTGGTTGGACGACTGGCTGCGGGCCAACGTCACCGACGTGCTCGCGTGGCGCCGGCACATCCACGCCCACCCGGAGCTGTCGCGGCACGAGTTCGCGACGACCGAGCTGGTCGTGTCGCTGCTGCGCGCCGTCGGCCTCAAGCCATGGGTGCTGCCCGGTGGCACCGGCGTGGTGTGCGACATCGGCCAGGGCGAGCGCTGCGTCGCGCTCCGGGCCGACATGGACGCGCTGCCGCTCACGGAGGACACGGGTCTGCCGTATGCCTCCACCACGGAGGGCGCGGCCCACATGTGCGGGCACGACGCCCACACCGCCATCCTGCTGGGCGCGGCCCGCGCGCTGGCCGGCGCTCCCGAGCTGCCCGGCCGTGTGCGCCTGATCTTCCAGGCCGCCGAGGAGGTCATGCCCGGCGGCGCGCTGGACATGATCGCGGCGGGCGCGCTCGAAGGCGTCGAGCGGATCTACGGCCTGCACTGCGACCCGCGGCTGGAGGTCGGCAAGATCGGCACCCGCGTGGGCGCGCTGACCTCGGCCGCCGACCTGATCGAGCTGCGCCTCACCTCGCCCGGCGGGCACACGTCGCGGCCGCACCTCACCGCGGACCTCGTGTACGCGCTGGGCACGGTCATCACGTCGCTGCCGTCGGTGCTGTCCCGCCGCGTCGACCCGCGCTCGGGCACGGTGCTCGTGTGGGGGGCGGTGCACGCGGGCCAGGCCGCCAACGCGGTCCCGCAGGACGGGGTGCTGCGCGGCACCCTGCGCACCGCCGACCACGAGGTGTGGACGGCGCTCGAACCGCTCGTCGCGTCGTCCGTGGAGTCGCTGCTCGCGCCGACCGGCGTCGGCTTCTCGCTCGACTACCGCCGCGGCGTGCCGCCGGTCGTCTCCGACCCGGAGTCCACGGCGCTGCTGCGCGCGGGCGTCGAAGCCGCTCTCGGCGAGCAGGGCCTGGCCGGCACGGAGCAGTCCTCCGGCGGCGAGGACTTCGGCTGGTACCTCGAGCACGTCCAGGGCGCGTTCGCCCGCCTCGGCGTGTGGGCCGGTCCGCCGGCGCCCCAGGCCGACATCCACCGCCCCACCTTTACGCTCGACGAGCGGGCGCTGATGGTCGGTGTCCGAACACTGGTCCACACCGCCCTGGCCGCTCTGGCCTGAGTTGTCCACAGCCTCACCCGCTTGAGTTATCCACAGCACAGCCGAGCTGTGGATAACTCAAGCGGGTGGTTTTTGCGTCTACGTAAAGCCCTGGGGACACCTATTTCACCCGGTCTCGTGAACCCTGAGTGAGCCGACGACCGGCGTATTCACAGCGGGTGATCAAAAGCCGCCGAGGCGCTTCCGCGCAAGTGCTTGAAACCAGCGTTTTTACTTACACCCCAACGGGTTCACGTCGCCGATAGGCACCTTTGACAACACGTGCGACGGCCGCGAAACAAAGCGTCGCAAGCAGGAAGCGTGAAGCGGTGTCAGAGCTTTACCGGCTGATGGTGAACACCGTTCATGATGCCCAGGTCGGCGCGTGAATCCGCCGAGTTGTCCACAGGCCTGTGGTCAGCCGGTGATCCCGGAGCACGGCCGGGTGCGCAGGTCATCCACATAGTCCGCAGGCGCTCCGGCGGCCTCGGCCGCGTCGGCGAGCACGCCCAGGTAGCGCGCGGAGGGCAGGCCGCCCTCGTACGCGTCGAGCACGTACAGCCAGGCGAGCACCGAGCCGTCCATGGTCTGGACCCGCAGGCGGATCTTGTTGTGCATGCCGAGCTCGCCGCCTTCCCAGCGGTCGAGGCCGGCCTCGTCGAGGGAGGTCACGTCGTAGAGCACCACGAAGACGCGGGAAGCCGGGTCCTCGACGATGGTCGCCAGCGCGCCTTCCCAGCCGAGGTCCTCGCCCCCGAAGGTCAGCCGCCAGCCCTCCAGCCAGCCGGTGCCGGCCATCGGTGCGTGCGGGGCGCGCTCCAGCATCTGGGCGGGCTCCATGTTCGATCCGTAAGCGGCATACAACGGCACGGGCGACAGCCTAGCGACCCGCTCCGCGCACAAGCGGATGCACATGCCGTGTCCGGCCACTTCGCTCGGCAAGAGACCCCTCCGCGTACCGTTGGACCCACCGGCCACACGCGTATCGAGGAGGACCTCAGGTGACCAGGATCGTGATCATGGGCGGGGGCCCGGCGGGTTACGAAGCCGCCTTGGTCGCCGCTCAGCACGGCGCCGACGTGACGATCGTCGAGCGTGACGGCCTGGGCGGCGCTTGTGTCCTCTACGACTGCGTTCCGTCGAAGACGTTCATCGCGTCGTCCGGCGCGCTGGCGAAGATGCACGACCTCGGTGAGCTGGGCATCAACACCGACCTGGCCGACACGAGCGTCGACCTGCCGACCGTCCACGGCCGGGTGAAGGGTCTCGCGCTCGCGCAGTCGGCCGACATCCGCGCCCGCGTGCAGCGCGAGGGCGTGCGGGTGGTCAACGGCACCGCCCGCTTCTGCGACGAGGAGCCGGGCCTGGCGACGCACAAGGTCGCCGTGACCCACGCCGACGGCACCACGGAGGCGCTGCAGGCCGACGTCGTGCTGATCGCCACCGGCGCCACCCCGCGCGTGCTGCCCGGCGCCGTGCCCGACGGTGAGCGCATCCTCGACTGGCGCCAGCTCTACGACCTCACCGAGCTGCCCGAGCACCTCGTCGTGATCGGTTCGGGTGTCACCGGCGCCGAGTTCGCGTCGGCCTACACCGAGATGGGCGTGAAGGTCACCGTGGTGTCCAGCCGCGACCGCGTGCTGCCCCACGAAGACGCCGACGCCGCCGCGGTGCTCGAGGAGGTCTTCTCGCAGCGTGGCACCACCGTCGCGAAGCACGCGCGCGCCGAGCGCGTGGAGCGCACGGAGAAGGGCGTGGCCGTGCACCTGGCCGACGGCCGCGTGATCGAGGCCAGCCACGCGCTGATGACCGTCGGGTCCATTCCGAACACCGCCGACGTCGGCCTCGACCGTGTGGGCATCGAGCCCGGCCCCGGTGGCTTCATCACCGTCGACCGCGTGTCGCGCACCAGCGTTCCCGGCATCTACGCCGCCGGTGACTGCACCGGCGTGCTGATGCTCGCGTCGGTCGCCAGCATGCAGGGCCGCATCGCGATGTGGCACGCGCTGGGCGAGGGCGTCGCGCCGATCAAGCTGAAGACCGTGGCCGCCAACGTGTTCACGCACCCGGAGATCGCGACCGTCGGCATCAGCCAGCACGCCATCGACTCCGGTGAGGTGCCCGCGCGCACGATCATGCTGCCGCTGGCCACCAACGCGCGGGCGAAGATGGAAGGTCTGCGCCGCGGTTTCGTGAAGCTCTTCTGCCGCCCCGCGACCGGTGTGGTGGTCGGTGGCGTGGTCGTGGCGCCGTCGGCGAGCGAGCTGATCCTGCCGATCGCGCTGGCCGTGCAGAACCAGCTGACGGTGGACCACCTGGCGCTGACGTTCTCGGTGTACCCGTCGCTGTCGGGCTCGATCACCGAGGCCGGGCGCCAGTTGATGCGCCACGACGACCTCGACTGACCCTGATCGATCTGGTTCGAAGGTTTTTCCGTTTCCGCGCAACCCCGCGTCGCTCGCCGCGTCTTGTGCGGTGACAGGCTGATGACTGAGCGGGACAAGGGGCCGAGGGTGCGCAAGAGGGCGGTTTTCGTTGCGGTGGTGGCGATCGGGACGGTCGCCGTGGCCGGCCAAGCGGTGGCGGCGACCGAAGGGCCTGCACTCGCGTCGGCGCCCGCGCCGGCCGTGACCGTGCAGCTGAACCAGGACACGGCGGCCTTGCGCGGGCTGGTGAACCATTTCCAGCGCGGCGAATCCAACGTCGCCCTCGCCGACTGCCCCGGCGCCAAAGCCGGCTCGACCACGTTCAGCTCGCCCGTGCTGAAGTTCACGAACTACGACTTCGGCCCCTTCATCGGCGTACACGCCACCGTCTCCGCCGACGCCGACCTCGCGCCCGGCACCGCCGCCGGCGACTACCCGCTCACCGTCGCGTGCGGCGGAAAGACCTACAGCACCACGTTTTCCGTGCCGGCCGCCCAGGTGACGAAGGTCCCCGCGGGCGCCGCGAAGGCGGGCGACGGCAGCCTCGCCGAATAGGTCGCCCTCGATCGAACAGCCGCCGGGAATTGTTCCCGGCGGCTTTTTCGTGCGCTGGAACGAGTTCCCGCCGTACCGCGATTGTTACCGCGTCTGACAACCCGGTGCAGGTCAGAGACGTCTTGGGAGTGTCGGAGCAACGCGCCCGCGTGGCAGGGGGAACTGTACGCGTGGGGTTGCGGAATCCGCTGTTCTCCACTGCGGAAAAATCACTCGAGGGGTAATTTCATGAAACGCATCGCGATTTTCTCATCGATTCTCGCGGCCGGCCTGCTCACGGGGGCGCCGGCGTTCGCGGCCGAGACCACCACACCGGACCGACCGCCGTCGAGCACGGTGACGCCGGCCCCGCCGACGTCGGACGCTCCCGCGCCGCCCAAGGCAAACCTGTCCGTGATGCCGAGAGCGGGCCGCGCGAGCGACACCGTGACCGTGCGTGCGGGCTGCGACCCGAAGACGAGCAGGAAGCTCTCGTCGCCGGTGGTCACCTTCGAAGAGCTGGGCCCGGTCGGTTCGCCGCAGCACCTCGATCCGGCGCCGGTGTACCAGACGGTCGGCACGGTGAACAAGGACGCGAAGCCGGGCACGTACGCGGTCACGTTCGTCTGCGGGGAGGTGACGGCTTCGCAGTCGTTCAAGGTCCTGCCGCCGGAGCCCGCCGCGCAGACGCCGCCGACGGCGCCGAAACAGGTCACCGAGATCCCGGTCGGCGCGCCGCAGACGGGCGGCACGGACGGTCCCGTCGACGGCTCGTCCTCCGGGCTCGCGATGGCCGCGGGCGCGATGGGCGTGCTCACGCTCGGCGGGGCCGCGGCGGTGCTGGTGCGGCGGCGTCCGCGCGGCTGAGGCGAGGACCGGCGCCGGAGCGAGCGGGGGCCCTCCGGCGACCCCGGTCCGTCACCTGGTTGGGTGGTCTGGTGTCACCCCTGACCCGAAGGGGAGTCGTGATCAGGAAGTCGTTCGCCGTCGTGGTGCTCGCCGCCGCGGCGGTGCTGGGTGGGTGCGCTGCTCCGGCCGGCGCGCCGAGTGCGCCGGTGTCGCCGCCGCATTCGATCGAGCTGCCGCCGCGGGCGCCCACGGCCGTGGTGCTGCCGAAGTCCGCACCGGTGTCGTTGGACATCCCGAAGATCGACGCGCACTCCACGCTCGTCCCGCTGGGACTCGACGCCGACAACACCGTGCAGGTACCGCCGGTGAGCACGCCGTTGCAGGCCGGCTGGTACGAGTACTCGCCGACGCCCGGCGAACGGGGCCCGGCGGTGGTGCTCGGGCACGTGGACGGCAACAAGCACGAGGGGATCTTCTTCCGCCTCAAGGAAATGGCGCCCGGGGACCAGGTGTCGATCAAGCGGGAAGACGGCAGCACGGCGCACTTCGAAGTGACCAAGGTGGACCAGGTGCCGAAGGACGTGTTCCCGAGCGACGCGGTGTACGGCGACACTCCCGACGCGCAGCTGCGGCTCATCACGTGCGGCGGCGCGTTCGACCGCGCAGCACACAACTACGAGGACAACGTGATCGTCTACGCGCGACTCGTCGCCGACGGTCACTGATCGCTGCTCGTTCGTGATGGTTTCCGGTTTTGTCGGTGAGCGGTGCAAGACTGTGGCCGCAGACACAATCCGCAACTGATCATGGGGAGTGCAGATGTTGTTCCGCGACGAACGCTGGCCCGACGGCACGCCGTGCTGGGTCGACCTGATGGTGCCCGACAGAACCGCGGCCGCGACGTTCTACGAGGGCCTGCTGGGCTGGAATGTCCAGTTCGGCGGCCCCGAAACGGGCTACTACGGCATGGCGCAGCTCGCCGGCCGTCCGGTGGCCGGGGTGGGGGAGATCCCGGCCGAGCAAGCCGGGATGCCGGCCGCGTGGACCACGTACCTGGCCGTGTCCGATGTGGACAAGGCCGTGGCCGCCATCACCGAGGCCGGCGGCCACGTCGTCGCCCCGCCGATGGACGTGATGACCCAGGGCCGCATGGCGATCGCGACGGACCCGACGGGTTCCGTCTTCGGCCTCTGGCAGGCCGGCCGGCACCACGGCACCGAGGTCACGCTCGCACCGGGCGCGCTCGCGTGGAACGAGAACATGTCCCGCGACTTCGCCGCCGCCAAGACCTTCTACGGCAACGTCTTCGGCTACTCGTTCAACGACATCTCCAACGACGAGTTCACCTACGCCACACTCGACGTCGACGGCCGCCCGACCGGCGGCCTCGGCCAGGCGAGCGGCGACTACGAACCGGGCTGGATGACCTACTTCTGGTCCGCCGACGTCGACGCCGCCGCGGCCAAGATCCCCGAGCTGGGCGGCACCGTGACCGAAAACCCGGTGGACACGCCGTTCGGACGGATGCTCATGGCCAAGGACAACCAGGGCGCGTCCTTCCAGCTCATGGCACCCAACGAGCAGTCCGGGACCCAAGAGGGCTGGGGAGCCTGACCGGACAACCGCCGTACGGCTGTAGCCAAAGAACGCGAACGGCCCCCGTTCGAACCCGGACGGGGGCCGTTCGCCGAACCAAACGCCTCAGGTCAGTCGACCCAGTCGAACGTCTTCGTCACGGCCTTCTTCCAGTTGCGGTACTCCGACTCGCGGCGCGACTCGTCCATCGACGGGTCCCACTGCTTGTCCTGCGCCCAGTTCGTGCGGATGTCGTCCTCCGACTCCCAGAACCCGACGGCCAGCCCGGCCGCGTAGGCCGCGCCCAGCGCGGTGGTCTCGGCCACCACCGGCCGGATCACGGGCACGCCGAGGATGTCGGCCTGGAACTGCATGAGCAGCTCGTTCACGACCATGCCGCCGTCGACTTTCAGCGACTTCAGCGGCACGCCGGAGTCGGCGTCCATCGCGTCGATGACCTCACGCGACTGGAACGCGGTCGCCTCGAGCACTGCCCGCGCGAGGTGACCCTTGTTGACGAACCGGGTGAGGCCGACGATCGCGCCGCGCGCGTCCGAGCGCCAGTACGGCGCGAACAGACCGGAGAACGCGGGCACGAAGTACGCGCCGCCGTTGTCCTCCACCGTGCGGGCGTGTTCTTCGATCTCTGCGGCCGAGGCGATCATGCCCAGGTTGTCGCGCAGCCACTGCACCAGCGAACCGGTGACGGCGATCGAACCCTCGAGCGCGTAGACCGTGTCGTTGGAGCCGATCTTGTAACAGACCGTGGTGAGCAGGCCGTTGTCCGACATGACTTTTTCAGTGCCGGTGTTGAGCAGCACGAAGTTGCCGGTGCCGTAGGTGTTCTTGGCCTCGCCGGGTGAAAGGCAGGCCTGGCCGAACGTCGCCGCCTGCTGGTCGCCCAGGATCCCGGCGATCGGTACACCCGCGAGCGCGCCCTTTTCGCGGACCTTGCCGTACTCCTCCGACGACGAGCGGATCTCCGGCAGCATCGAGAGCGGAATGCCCATCTCCGCGGCGATGTCCGCGTCCCACTGCAGCGTGTCGAGATCCATCAACAGCGTGCGCGACGCGTTGGTCGGATCGGTGACGTGGATGCCGCCGTCGACGCCGCCCGTCATGTTCCACAGCACCCAGGTGTCCATGTTGCCGAAGATCAGGTCACCGGCATCGGCTTTCGCGCGGGCACCCTCGACGTTGTCGAGGATCCACTTGACCTTCGGGCCGGAGAAGTACGTCGCGAGCGGGAGGCCGACCTTCTGCCGATAGCGTTCCTGGCCACCGCCCAGCGCACCGAGCTCGCCGACGATCTTGTCCGTGCGCGTGTCCTGCCAGACGATCGCGTTGTACACCGGCTTGCCCGTGTTCCGGTCCCACACCAGGGCCGTCTCGCGCTGGTTGGTGATGCCGACGGCGGCGATGTCCTTGGAGGTCAGGTCCGCCTTGGCGAGCGCGCCCGCGGCGACGGCGCGCGTGTTCTCCCAGATCTCCTCCGCGTTGTGCTCGACCCAGCCGGCCTTCGGGAAGATCTGCTCGTGCTCGCGCTGGTCGACGGCGACCACCCGGCCGGAGTGGTCGAAGATCATGCAGCGGGTCGACGTGGTGCCCTGGTCGATCGCGGCTACGTACGAAGTCATCGTTGCTCCCTCGCTCTGGCGAGCTCCATCGGAACGGTGATCTTGCCGATCATTCGGCACTCGTCCGCTGGCTCTCGGCCGATTGGTCGGCAGGGACGCGCCCCGGCTCAGGCAGGAACTCGCCGGGAGCCTTCTCCCGGGCCGTCAGGACCTGGCCGATGAGGAGGTCGTAGATCAGAATGCCGACCAAACCACCGACGAGTGGCCCGACGATCGGGATCCACCAGTAATTGCTGAACCAGTCACCGTTGCCGGGGAACGCCTTGTTCCCCCATCCTTCGAACAGGGTCAGCAGCCTCGGTCCGAAGTCACGCGCGGGGTTGATCGCGTAACCGGCGTTCGTGCCGAACGACAGCCCGATCCCCACGACCACGAAGCCGATCAGGGCCGGCCCCAAGTTACTCTCGGGGGCGTTGTTCCGGTTGTCGATCAACGCCGCGATGATCCCGACGAGGATCGCGGTGCCGACGATCTGATCGAGCAGCGGTCCCCACACCCCGTTGCCGAAGTACTCGGCCGGGAAGGTCGCGAAGATGGAGAACGTGCCCAATGAGTCCGGTCGCGACAGTGGTGGGTTCTGCGCGGCGTTGAAGGCGTCGATGGCATCGTGGTAGACGGCGTAGACCACTGCGGCGCCGGCCAGGGCCCCGAGCACCTGGGCCAACCAGAACGGCCCCACCTTGGCCCACGCGAACTTCCGCCGGACGGCGAAGGCCAGAGTCACCGCGGGGTTGAGGTGCGCGCCGCTGACGCCGGCGGTCATGTAGACCGCGAACATCACCGCGAAGCCCCAGCCGAACGCGATGATCAGCCAGTTGGACGCACCGAAATCGACCGACTGCCGACCGGATCCTGGGAGACCCACCACCGCGACCGCGACCGAGCCGCAGCCGAGCAGGATGATGACGGCTGTCCCGAGAAACTCGGCGAGCATTTCGCCGCCGATGTTCGAGCGTAGTCGGCTCCAAGCGTTTGACCTCTGAGAGATTTGCTCGCTCATCGCTTCCCCTCTCAAGTCGACGCCTCCTTGCGCCGAGACCTACCATGCTGCTCTGCCTCGCTGGAACGGACAAGTTTCCAGGCCGAGCGGTGCGCTCGGTAGTCGTGCAATGCTGGAGGGGTGCACAACAGCCAGTCGCGAGGAGGGCAGCCACGGTGACGGAAGCGAAGCTGGGACCGGCGGCGCGCGAGGAATCCTGGCAGCGCCTCGGCAAGGAGACCTTCGACCTGGTCGTGATCGGTGGCGGGGTCGTGGGTGCCGGGACAGCACTCGACGCGGCGACGCGCGGCCTGCGCGTGGCCCTCGTAGAGGCCCGTGACCTGGCATCCGGGACGTCCAGCCGGTCGAGCAAGCTCTTCCACGGTGGCCTGCGCTACCTGGAACAGCTGGAGTTCGGCCTGGTCCGCGAAGCGCTCCACGAGCGCGAGCTGATGCTGACCACGCTGGCCCCGCACCTGGTGAAGCCGGTGAGCTTCCTGTACCCGCTGACCCACCGCGGGTGGGAGCGGCCGTACACCGCCGCGGGCCTGTTGATGTACGACACGATGGGCGGCGCGCGGTCCGTTCCGGGGCAGAAGCACCTCACCCGCGCGGGTGCTTTGCGGATGGTTCCGGCGTTGAAAAGGTCGGCTCTGATCGGTGGCATCCGCTACTACGACGCGCAGTCCGACGACGCCCGCCACACCATGACCGTGGCCCGCACCGCCGCGCACTACGGCGCCGTGGTGCGCACGTCGACCCAGGTGGTGGGTTTCCTGCGCGAGGCCGACCGCATCTCGGGTGTCCGCGTGCGCGACGTCGAGGACGGCCGCGAGACGGAGATCCAGGCCGGCGCGGTCATCAACTGCACCGGGGTGTGGACCGACGAGCTGCAGCGGCTTTCGGGCGGGCGCGGGCGGTTCCGCGTGCGCGCGAGCAAGGGCGTGCACATCGTGGTGCCGCGCGACCGGATCGTCTCGGAGTCGGGACTGATCCTGCGCACTGAAAAATCTGTTCTGTTCGTCATCCCGTGGCGCAACCACTGGATCGTCGGGACCACGGACACCGACTGGCACCTCGACCTGGCGCACCCCGCGGCCACGAAGCACGACATCGACTACATCCTCGACCACGTGAACACGGTGCTGGCCACGCCGCTCACGCACGACGACATCGAGGGCGTGTACGCCGGCCTCCGTCCGCTGCTGGCGGGCGAAAGCGAGGAGACGTCGAAGCTTTCGCGTGAGCACGCCGTCGCGCGCGTGGCGCCGGGATTGGTCGCGATCGCGGGTGGCAAGTACACGACGTACCGCGTGATGGCGGCCGACGCGGTCGACGCGGCCGTGGTGGACCTGCCCGGCCGGCCGCCGTCGTCCATCACGGACAAGGTGCCGCTGGTCGGCGCCGACGGTTACCACGCGCTCGTGAACCAGGCCGATCACCTGGCCGCGCAGCACGGCCTGCACCCCTACCGCGTGCGGCACCTGCTCGACCGCTACGGCTCGCTGGTCCACGAGGTGCTCGCGCTGGCCGACGGCCGTCCCGAGCTGCTCAAGCCGATCGACTCCGCGCCCGACTACCTGGGTGTCGAGGTCGTCTACGCCGCCAGCCACGAAGGCGCGCTGCACCTGGAAGACGTGCTCGCGCGGCGCACCCGCATCTCCATCGAGTACGCCCACCGCGGCGCCGACTGCGCCGACCAGGTCGCGCGCCTCGTCGGCGAGGTCCTGGGCTGGTCCGCGGAGACGATCAAGCGCGAAGTCGACGTCTACACGGCCCGTGTGGAGGCCGAACGCGAATCGCAGTCGCAGCCGACGGACGAGTCGGCGGACGCGTTGCGGGCTTCGGCGCCGGAGGCTCGGTCGGGGATCATCGAGCCCGTGAGCTGAGGTTCCGCCGCTGCCGTGAGGGGCACCTTGAGGTGCCCCTCACGGCTTTTGCGCTTCGCTGAATTTTCACCGCTGCTTCAGGCCTGGCGGGTCCACTTGATCAACGGCTCGCCGGTCGGCGCCGGCGTCCGCTCCGGGCCCACACACGTGAACCCGCACTTCGCGGCGACCGACGCCGACACGACGTTGCTCTCCTCGTGCCGGTAACTGATCTCCTGCAGCCCGAGCCCGCCGAAGCCGTAGCGGAGAGCCGCGCTCAGGGCCGTGCTCGCGACGCCCTTGCCCCGCTCCGTGGGATGCGTCCAGACGGACGCTTCGGCCGTGTCGAACTTCAGGTCCAGGTCCCGCAACCCGACCTCACCGAGGAGCCGCCCGGTCGTCGGCTCCGCCACCGCCCACGAGCACCGCTCGTCGCACGACCACTGCGCCGTGCGCAGCGCGACGTACTCGGTCGCTTCGTCGAGCGTCCGCAGCCGGTAGTTCAGCACGTACCGCCGGTGCTCCGGATCGGCGAACGCCTCCATCAGTGCGGCCCGGTCGTCGAGGTGCCGGTCCGCCCGCAGCTGGCGCAGGTAGTACGCGCCCGCGTTGATCTCCACGGGTTCCACGCCACGAGGGTAACCAGAGTCGGGCGCTCAGCGCTCCCGGATGACGGGTGCGCCACCCTCGTCGAGCGGCGGGTTGGACACGATTCCCACGACGGTGAGGTCAGAGCAGCCCGCGCCGGTAAGCCTCGCCGACGGCGGCCGCGCGGTCGTTCACGCCGAGCTTGGCGTAGACGTGCAGCAGGTGGGTCTTGATGCTCGCCTCGCTGATGAACAGCTGGTTCGCCGCCGCGCGGTTGGTCGCGCCTGCCGCGACCAGGCGCAGGACGTCGAGCTCGCGGGCGGTCAGCGCGCCCGGCGTGGGACGGCGCAGCGGCGCCATCAGGCGGGCGGCCACGGCGGGCGCGAGCACGGACTCACCGCGGGCAGCGGCGCGGATGGCGTGCTGCAGGTCGGCCACGGGCGCGTCCTTCAGCAGGTAACCGGTGGCGCCCGCCTCGATGGCGGGCAGGACGTCGGCCTCGGAGTCGTACGTGGTGAGGACCAGGACGCGCACGGCCGGGTGCTCGGTGGCGAGCCGGCGGATCGCGCCGACGCCGTCGAGCTCGGGCATGCGCAGGTCCATGAGGACGACGTCGGGGTGGTGGCGCGCGACGAAGGCCAGGGCCTCGACGCCGGTGGCTGCCTCGCCGATCACCTCGATGTCGGGGCAACCCTCGAACGCGCCACGCAGGCCGTCGCGGACGACGGGGTGGTCGTCGGTGAGCAGGAGGCGGATCATCGGTCCGCCGGGATGGCCGGGAGCTGCACGTTGACCGCGGTGCCTTCCCCCGGTGCCGATTCGAGTGCGAACGTCCCCGCCACGCACCGCACGCGCTGGCGCATCGCCTGCAGGCCGAACCCGGTGCCGTCGCCACGCGCCGGCGAGGCGGGGTCGAAGCCGGTGCCGTCGTCGCGGACGTCGAGCAGGACCACTTCGCCGGCATAGGTCAACGAAACGGCGATCCGCGCAGCGCGGGCGTGTTTTTCCGCGTTGGCCAAGGCTTCCTGCGCCACGCGGTACAGCGTCACCTCCAGTTCCGGCAGCAGCGGCACGGGTTCGCCGCTCGTCTCCGCGGTCACGGCGACCCCCGACGTGTCGGTGACGCGCCGCGCCAGCTCCGCCAGCGCGTCGGGCAAGCGCGAGTCGGTGAGCGGCTCGGGTCGCAACGCCTGCACGGCGCGGCGGGCCTCCGTGAGGCTGTCCTTGGCGAGCGTGTGGACCTGGGTGAGGTGCCGGTGCCGGGACTCCGCGGACGAAGCCCGGTCCGCGGCTTGCAGCTGCGTGACGATGCCGGTGAGGCCCTGCGCGAGCGTGTCGTGGATTTCGCGGGCCATGCGCCGGCGTTCGTCGTGCACGCCGGCCTCGCGGGCCTGCGTGAGCAGCTGCGCGTGGAGCCCGGCGTTCTCCTCGAGCGCGGTTTCGAGGCGCGCGTTGGCCTCGGCGAGGGCCGCGTTGGCGCGTCGCCGCTTGTCGTTTTCGGCGCCGACGAACCACGCGGCGTACAGCATCGGCCCGACGACCGAGGCCACGTAGACCCATCCCGGCGCCGACGCATCCGTGCCCCAGATTCCCTTGGCCAGCAAGGGAATCACGGCCGTCGCGGTCACGGCGAAGACGCTCCAGCGGGCGGCGAACAACACGAAGGCGATGGGATAGGCGACCGAGGCGAAGGCCGTGTACGTGGTGCTGAGCGTCGCGAGCGCGGCCGCCCCGGCGAGCAATCCGGCGAAGAACCCGACCGCCAGCCACGGGTGCCGCGCTCGCCGAGGGAATAGCGGCACGAGCAGCAGCAGCCACGCTGCGGACAGGCCCGCGACGACGAGCGTCACCGCACCGACGTAGTCACCCGCCGCTGCCCAGATCGTGCACGCGACAAGCACCGCGATCCCGATCGCGGCGAACAGCGGCCCGGCCAGCCGCTCGCCGCGCGGGTTCACCGCACCCGGCACCACACCCATCATGGCGCGATTCTCGCAGCTCGACGCGCTCGCCGCGGTCCACCGTTTGACAGCGGCCTCCACCGATCGGTGGATCAGCGCCGGCGCCAGCCGGTGATCAGCAGGATGGCCAGCGGCAACGCGAAGACGAGGATGAGCCGCCCGCGCGAGAGCACGAACACCGCGATCGCCACCACCACGGCGATCGGCACGGCGAACCGCAGGGCGAAGCGCATCAACGCGCTGTCACCGGCGGGACTCGAGGCGGGCACAGCGGTGGCCCCGGCTCGTGGAATCGCCAGCAGCGCGCTCGGCCGGGGCGAGGGCAGGTCGTCGAAGAGGGGTTCCAGGTCGCTGACCCGCTTGGCGGCCGTGACCTTGGCCGAACGGGTGCCGTATTCGTCGACGTCCAGGCGGCCGGTGCGGACGTGCTCGGAAAGCACGTCGAGCGCGTCCTGGCGTTCCTCGTCGCTCAGCCGCATGTCGGTCACGGGGTGCGCCTTACCAGCGGTCGCGTCGTCGGCGATCGCGGAACTCGTCGCGCATCTCGCGGCGGGCCTCGATCTGGTCGCGGCGGAACTCGTCGCGCAGTTCACGACGGGCGTCGCGGTGGTCGAGCCGGTGGTCGCGCCGGTGCCGGTCGCCGTTGTGGTCCCAGCCGTGACCCCACAGCGCGCGACCGGCCGCCGTGAGCGCGATCGGCACGAAGATGATTCCCCAGCCCAGCGTGCTGGTGGCGATCAGGGCGATGGCCGCGATCCAGACCAGCGGCACCAGTGCGGCCGCCGCCCGCTGGCCACCGTTCCAGCCCTGCGGCCGGCCCACCGCCGTCTGCGGAGCGGGGGCGGGAACCGGAGGTGCGGCAGGTACCGGTGCCGGTGCGGGCTGTCCCGAGCCGTACACCGGGTGCGGATCGGGCAGGTCGTCGAACAGCCCTGCCAGCTCACCCCGCGTCTTGGCCGCGGTGATGCGCGCCGAGCGCTCGCCGTACTCGTCGATGTCGATCCGCCCCGCGCTCATGTGCTCACCGAGCGCATTCAGCGCGGATTCCCGTTCCTGGTCGCTGATCCGCAGCTGCGGAGACGGCACCTCTGTCACACCGACGATGGTATGCCGCCGCGGGCCTGCGGACCCACGACATTCGGCACAACTTCAGTCCTTGAGCTCCAGAAGTTGCGTGCCCTGGGTCACGGCGGCGCCGACCTCGACCGAAAGCCCCGTGACAGTGCCCGCTTTGTGCGCCGTGACCGGGTTTTCCATCTTCATCGCCTCGAGGACCACGATCAGCTCGCCCGCCTCGACGTGCTGGCCTTCCTCCACTGCGATCTTCACGATCGTGCCCTGCATCGGCGCCGTGACGGCGTCGCCACTCACCGCTGCCTTCGCGCCGCCAGAGCGCTTGCGCGGCTTGGCCTTCGTGGCCGTTGCCCCGCTGCCCGAGCCTTCGAGCGCGAAGCCGCCCGGCAGCGACACCTCGAGCCGCCGGCCGCCGACCTCGACCACCACGTTCTGCCGAGGCGCTTCTTCTTCGGAGTCGGGTACGGCGTTGTTGGCGAACGGCTCGATCTTGTTGTCGAACTCGGTCTCGATCCAGCGCGTGTGCACGGAGAAGCCGTTTTCGTCGCCGATGAACGCCGGGTCGTCCACGATCACGCGGTCGAACGGCAGCACGGTCGCCATACCCTCCACCACGAACTCGGCCAGCGCGCGCCGGCTGCGCTCGAGGGCGTTGTTGCGGTCGGAACCGGTGACGATCAGCTTCGCGAGCATCGAGTCGAACTGGCCGCCGATCACGCTGCCGGACTCCACACCGGAGTCGACGCGCACGCCGGGGCCGTTGGGCGAGATGAACTTCGTGACGGTGCCCGGCGCCGGCAGGAAGCCGCGGCCCGCGTCCTCGCCGTTGATGCGGAACTCGATCGAGTGCCCGCGGGGCTCGGGGTCTTCGGTGATGCGCAGCTTCTCGCCGCGCGCGATGCGGAACATCTCGCGCACGAGGTCGAGGCCCGTCGTCTCCTCGGACACGGGGTGCTCCACCTGCAGGCGGGTGTTCACCTCGAGGAAAGAGATGGTGCCGTCGGTGGCCACGAGGTACTCGACGGTGCCGGCGCCGTAGTAACCGGCTTCCTTGCAGATCGCCTTGGCCGATTCGTGGATGCGCCGGCGCTGGTCGTCGGACAGGAACGGTGCGGGCGCCTCTTCGACGAGCTTCTGGTGGCGGCGCTGCAGCGAGCAGTCGCGCGTGCCGACGACGATCGCGGTGCCGTGCTGGTCGGCCAGCACCTGCGCCTCGACGTGGCGCGGCTTGTCGAGGTAGCGCTCCACGAAGCACTCGCCACGACCGAACGCGGCCACCGCCTCGCGCGTCGCCGACTCGAACAGCTCGGGGATTTCCTCACGCGTACGGGCGACCTTGAGGCCGCGCCCGCCGCCGCCGAACGCCGCCTTGATCGCCACGGGCAGACCGTGCTCGTCGGCGAACGCGACGATCTCGTCCGCGTTCTTCACCGGCTCCTTGGTGCCGGGTACCAGCGGCGCGCCGGCGCGCGTGGCGATGTGCCGCGCGGTCACCTTGTCGCCGAGGTCGCGAATGGACTGTGGGCTCGGGCCGATCCACGTCAGCCCGGCATCCAGTACGGCCTGGGCGAAATCGGCGTTCTCCGACAGGAACCCGTATCCCGGGTGGACGGAGTCGGCGCCGGAACGCTTGGCCACGTCGAGGAGTTTGTCGATGGAGAGGTAGCTCTCGGCGGCGGTCGTGCCTCCCAGCGAGAACGCTTCGTCGGCCAGGCGCACATGGGGTGCGTCGCGGTCGGGATCGGCGTACACGGCCACACTTTCGAGACCCGCGTCCTTTGCCGCCCTGATCACGCGGACCGCGATCTCACCGCGGTTGGCGACGAGAATCTTGGTCACCGGACCACCCGTGCTCGCGACGTCCTGCTCGGTCACCCGGTACCTCCCGTGAGCTCCACTGCCTGGTGTCCCGGAGTCTACGGACCGCACTACCCGCTGGGATGAGAGCTGGACCACCCGGTGGTTTCGTTATACCCGCGCGGTGTGGCGCAGCTCGACCGGGAGTTCGGAGTCGAGCACGATCACGTCGTAGGGGTTGACCTGGTGGATCTTCGGCAGGTGCTCGGTGTTGATCATGATCCACGGCTGGTGCTCGCCGCAGCAGTCGATCAGCCGGTCGAGCGCGGTGAACGCGACCAGGGCCACGCGGCCGTCGGGGGTGCGGCGCAGCTCGATGTTGGCACCGGTGCCGCCGTCGGTGGTCCCGGAGACCGGTCCGGTCGGCAGGTACAGGGCCGGGGGGAGGTTGGGGTTCGTCACCGGAACAACATAGACGGCCACCGTCTGCAAGGTCGCCTACAGTCTCGGATATGCGGACTTCGCCGACCCGGACCCCACGGTCCGCGCTGCTCACGGCGGTGCTCGCCGCCGTGGTGACGGTGGCGGCGCTGGTGGTCGTCGTCGTGCTGCGCCCGAAACCCGACGGTGTGCCCGGCGTTCCGCCCGTGAGCCTGGAGCCGGCGGCGCCCACCACGGCGACCTGCGGCAGCGGCGCGTGCCGCCAGCTGGCCGCGATGACCGTGGGCGCCACTCCGGTCGTGCTGCTCTCCGACGCGTCCGGCGGCTGGGGGCGCGTGCGGGTGGGGCCGCAGCCGGGCACGGAGTTCGAGCTCGCGATCACCACGATGGGGGCGAAGCTCAACGCGCAGTCGTTGCGCTGCATCGCGGCGGAGACGTCGGCGTGCCTCGTGACCGGCGACGTCGGCGGGGGCGACGGTGCGGGCGGCGCCTACGGCGAGCTGCTCATCGGCTCGGACGGGGTGTGGCGCGACTTCGGGAAGCCCTACTTCGCCGACGCCGGCACGCTTTCGCTTTTCGACGTCAACACCGACGGCCGGCCCGACGTGATCGTCGTGCGGCACGAGTGTCCGGATGCGACACCGGGCACGCCCAAGTGCCAGGCCGCGCCGGTGCTCGCCGAGGTCTACCAGCTGAGCGGTAAGGAACTGGGCTGCACTCGGACGGTGGTGTCGCCGTCGGATCTGCGGGGGTGGCCGCAGGTCGAGGTGCGGGCCTCGGAGCTACGGCCGTGTGCGGACGGCGGCTGAGCTCGGCTGTTGCCGTTGCTGGTGCTGTTGCCCAGCCGCCGTCGGCTCGGCTCAGGCTGCTTGGTCAGGCTGCTCGGTTCAGGCGCTGACGGGTTCGGCCTGGGCCTTGGGGGCCGGGGCGTCGCGCACCGTGTCGTCGAGCAGGTCTTCGGCCCGGGCGACGATGGTCGGGACCACGATCTGGCCGGCGACGTTGGTGGCCGTGCGCATCATGTCCATGATCGGGTTTACGGAGTAGATGAGCGCGATGCCCAGTGCCACCTGCTTGGCGTCGAGGCCGATGAACGCGGTGGTGAGCGTGAGCGCGGTGAGCCAGCCCGTGGTGCCCGCGGTGGCGAGCGCGCCGAGCACGGCGACCACGACGATGCCGACGTACTGCCCGATGCTCAGCTGCACGCCGGACAGATTGGCGATGAAGATGGCTCCGATGGCCGGGAAAACGGCCGCGCAACCGTCCATTTTGGTCGCACTGGCGAGCGGGGTGGCGAAGGCGGCGTAGGACGGTTCGACACCCAGGTTCACCGCCGCCTGGCGGGTGAGCGGCAGCGTCGCGGCGGAGGACTGCGAGGCGAACGCGAACTGGATCGCCGTGCCCGCCTTGGCGAAGAACGTGGTCGGGCTGATCTTGGCGACGAACTTCAGCAGGATCGGGTAGACGACGAACAGCACCAGCAGGCAGCCGACGTAGACCGCGGCCGTGGTGGAGAGCAGCGGGCGGAAGAGGGCGTCGCCGTAGTTGGACACGGCGGCGCCGATCAGGCCGGCGATGCCGAGCGGGGCCAGGCGCACAATCCAGCCGAGGTAGCGCTGGATGATTTCGAAGACGCTCGTGGTGAAGTCGACGAACGGCTTCGCCTTGTCGCCAAGGCTGTAGGCCGCGGCGCCGATCACCACGGCGAGGAAAAGCACCTGCAGGGTGTTGCCTTCGGCGAAGGCGGAGAAGAAGTTCTGGGGGAGCAGGCCGTTGATGAAGGCGTCCCAGGAACCCCAGTCGCTCACGCTCTTGGCGGCCTTGTCGGCGTTCTTCGCCGTGGCCGCGATGCCCGCGCCGAGGCCGCCGGCGCCCGGGTTGAACAGCTTGCCGATCGCGATGCCGATGAGCGAGGCGATGAACGATGTGATGGCGAACCACAGCACCGTGCGGCCGCCGAGCCGCGCGGCCGTGCGCCCGCCGCCGAGGCCGCGCAGGCTCGTGATGCCGACCACGATCGCCGTGAAGACCAGCGGGATCACCGCGATCTGCAGCAGCGTCGTGAAGATCGAGCCGATCTGGTGCAGCACTTCGGTGAGCGTTGTCGCGCCGGTGCCCCTGGCGAGAATGCCGAGGAGCGCGCCGACGACGAGCGAGCCGATCACAGCGGCCGCGAAGACTCGAGGTTTGGTGTACGCGCGGAGGAAGGACACGAAGCCACCCCAGAGGTCGAAAGTTCCCGTTCAGGCCCGAACCGGGCCGAACATGAACTTTCTTCGATCACTCGGTGGAGTGAAAGTCTTCTCAGGATGTGGGACGCGTCCAGAGATCCACGACACTCACCCCGACCTCGGTCAGTAGGCGGCGAACGAGCGGCAGGCTCAGCCCGATGACACTCGAGGGGTCGCCCTCGATGCCCTCGACGAACCAGCCGCCGAGCCCGTCGAGGGTGAACGCGCCCGCCACCTGCAGTGGCTCGCCGGTGGCGATGTAGGCGTCGAGCTCCTCGGTGCTGGGCCGTCCGAAGTGGACGGTGGTGCGCTGCGTGCCGGCGGTTTCCTTGGTGCGGTGGCCGTTTTCCACGCGGATGATCGCGTGGCCGGTCAGCAGCTCGCCGGAGTTGCCGGCCATCACCTCCCACCGTCGCCGCGCGACCTCGGGCGTCCCGGGCTTGCCGACCATCTCACCGCCGATCGACAGCATCGAGTCGCACGCCACGATCACCGCGTCGGCGTGGATGCCGGCCACCTCGGCGAACACGGCGTTGCCTTTGGCCGCGGCGAGCGCCATCACCAGCTCGTCGGGCGCCGGATCGGTGAGCGCCGCCGCCACGGCGTCCTCGTCGACACCGGACACCACAACACTCGGCTCGAGCCCGGCGGCGCGCAGCAACGCGAGACGGGCGGGGGACTGGGAAGCAAGTACGAGACGCACAGGTGAAAGCTACCGCCCGTAGTGAGAGTTGCCGAATTGTGACCTGCAACACCCGGCCGTCGAGCTAGTTTGTTGTTGCTCACAACATATCGGGCTCAGCTCGCCTCGACGGTATCAAGCCAGATGCCGGGAAGGGACCACGGTGCCGCATGACGGTCCGGGTGACGGAATCCACGCCGCCGACCAGGCTGCGCTCGGCGTGGTGGGCGCGCCTGCGCGCGCCGAAACACCGCGACCCTGTTCGTGCTGGTGGTACTGAGACGCTGAAGAGCTCCCCGCCCCTGCGCGGGTGACTGCGCCGGCGACCGGCTGTCCGTGGCCGGCTCCACCTGCTGCTGCCCCTCGACTTTCTCTCCCGCGGTAAACGTGCCGCCCCTCGGCCCCGGCTCCCGCACCGGTGGCCGAGGTGCGGCACGTCTTTCTGTGCCGTCCCCGCCAAGCCTCGTGAGCGCGAGCCGAAGCCCGCGCCCGTCGAGGCCCGGCGTGCTTGCCGGGTCAGGCAGTGACCGGGGTTTCCGAGGTGGTCGGGGTGGTGGGCGTCGGGGCGGGGCGGGGGGTGACGCGGCGCAGGAAGGACGCCGAGAGGACGCCGAGGATCAGCACGGCGATCGGCAGGATCAGGGTGGCGCGGGCGGCGTCGGTGAGGCCGTTGTGCACGGCTTCGGAGGCGAGGCGGCCCGCTTGGGCGGCGATGTCGGCGGGGAGGCCCGGGATGGGCGCGGGACCCCCGGAGGAGCCGAACTCGCCCGTGGACGCCGCGGCGTGGGCGATGCCGTCGGCGAAGGGCTGGCGGTACTGCTCGGGCAGCTGCGCCGCGGCGGTGGTGGCCTCGTCGGCGATGGAGGCGCTGATGCGGGCCTGCAGGAGCACGCCGATGGCCGCGCTGCCGAGGACGCCGCCGACCTGGCGGGCGGTGTTGAAGATGCCCGACGCGGTGCCGGCGAGCTTGGGCTGCACCGAGGCCATGGTCAGGTTGCTCATCGGGGAGAAGATGCAGCCGATGCCGAGACCGCAGACGAGCAGCGCCGGGATCAGCGCCCACGGGCTGGTGTCCGGGCGGGCCTGCACGGCGATGATGCCGATGCCCAGCGCGAGCAGGGAAAGGCCGCCCATCACGAGGTACTTGCCGTTGATGCGGTCCGACGCGCGGCCCACGAACGGCGCGATGACGCCCGACAGCAGCGACATCGGCGCGGTCAGCGCGCCGGCGAGCGTGGGGCTCAGGCCGAGCACGGTCTGGATGTAGATGATCAGCGGCAGGAACATGCCGGTCATCGTGAAGCCGACGGTCGTGGCCGTGAGTGTGCCCGCGGAGAAGTTGCGGTTGGCGAACACGCCGAGCGGCACCAGCGGTTCGCGGCGGTTGTACTTCTGCCACAGCACGAACGCCACGAGCAGCACCACGCCGGCGCCGATGAACTCGAACACCGTGATGCCGGCGAAGACCGTGCCCCAGTCGTACTGCTGGCCGTTCTGCACGCCGAACACCACGCAGAACAGGCCCGCCGCCGACAGGAAGATGCCGATGAAGTCGAACGCGTGCGAGTTTTTCGGCTGCCAATCGGGCACGAGCAGCACCGTCAGGACGATGGCGATCACGCCGATCGGCACGTTGACGAAGAAGATCCACTCCCAGCCGAGGTGGTCGACCAGTACGCCGCCCAGCAGCGGGCCGGCGATGGTGGCCAGGCCGGCGACGCCGCCCCACGCGCCCATCGCGGGGCCGCGCTTGGCAGGCGGGAACAGGTGCGTGATGAACGCCAGCGTCTGCGGCGTCATCAGCGCGGCGCCGAGGCCCTGCACGGCGCGGGCCGCGATGAGCATCTCGACGCTGCCGGACAGGCCGCACCAGAGCGAGGCGCCGGTGAACACGATCAGGCCGGCGAGGAACACCCGCTTCGGCCCGAAACGGTCACCCAGGCGGCTGGTGAACAGCATCGGCACGGCGTAGGTCAGCAGGTAGACGCTGATCACCCACACCACGGAGTTCAAGCCCGTGTTGAGCTTGCTCAGCATGTTCGGCACGGCGATGGACACGATGGTGGTGTCCAGCAGGATCATGAAGAACCCCAGGCACAACGCGCTCAGCGCGGCCCACGGGTTAGCTTGTCTTGCGTTCATGGTCTTCCTTGGTGATGAGACTGAGGGAGGGCTTCTCGTCCTGGAACCGGATGCGCCCTGAGGCAAGGTCGGCGTACAGGCGTTCGCACCACTCGAGTTCAAAAGCCCGGTGGGCGGCGGCGTAGCGGAAGTCAAGCCAGTAGATCTCGGGGACCGCGTTGTCGCGCACGCGCTCGAACATGACCTGATCCGCCGCGACGCTCGCGCGCAGCAGCGTGAGGCGGTGCTCCAGCTCGGCCAGCGACATGTCCCGGCCGAGGTCGTCGATGACCGCCAGCCCGCTGAGGAACTCCGGGTACTCCTGGGCGACGTCGCCCAGCATCTCCCGCGCTCGCTGCTCGAACACGTCCTTGCCGGCTGCCGTCATCGCGTACACCGTCCGCTCGGGCCGCCGGCCGTCGCGCTGGGTGTCGACGATCTCGACGAAACCGTTGTGCTGCAACCGTTCCACGGTGTGGTAGAGCGACCCGGCCTTCAGCTTCACGCGCTGGTCCACGTACCGCTCGCGCATGAGCTGAGCCATCTCGTAGGGGTGCATCGGCTTCTCGTGGAGAAGCTCCAGCACGGCCACCCCCAGAGCGGTCAGCTTCGCCGCAACCATGGCTGTTGATCCCTTCGAGTGATCCGGCGTGGTTATTCCACGTGGACTATATGCGTGAAGACTGTACGGCTTCGAGTACGAACGGGTCCAGTGTGATTTGCGCTGGTGAGCGCGCTGTCGCGCACGGTGATGGCAAGGCTTGGACCCGATGCCGACACGGTAACCGGCGGCACCGACAAAAACCGCGATCGCTATGCGTGACCAGCGCAAACGACGACGACGCCCGCCGCCCCGGACAGGGGACGACGGGCGTCGAAAGGACTCCCGAACCTCAGTCGGCCACGTGCTGCAGCTGCTTGCGAGCCTCCCTCGCCCGCTTCCCCCACAGCGAGTACCAGCCGGATATCCCGGTGCCCACCGTCAGCGCGGCCGCGCTCAGGCCCAGGGACCAGTGCACCCCCACTGCCGCGCCGAGCAGGCCGACGGTGAACCCGCTGCCGGCGCGCAGGCCGTTGGCGGAGACGTTGTACACCCCGATCACCCGCCCGCGTTCGGCCGGTTTCGCCAGCAGCTGCACCACCGTCTGCCCGATCGACATCGACGCCAGGTTCGCGACCCCGCCGATCACCAGCAGTACCAAGGCGAGTGGATAACTGGCCGTCAGGGCGAAGAACAGGCTCGACAGCCCGTAGATCGCCGTGCTGACCACAGCCGCGAACACGCTCGGTTTGATCCGGCCCGTCGCCTCCAGCAGGATGCCGCCGAGGACGCCTCCGGCGCCGTTGGCGAACAGCAGCACGCCGTACGCGGTGCCGGCGCTGCCCGCGCCCAGGTCCTGGGCGAAGATCGGCATCGAGCTCTGCAGGGACGCACCGACGAAGAAGGCGCCGAGGCCGGCCAGGATGATCATCCCGACCATCGTCGGGTTCGCGCCGACCTCGCGCAGCACCCGCACCGAGTCGAACAGGCCCACGCGCGGGCGCGCCACGATGCCGCCGTCGCGGGTGTGGCCGGTGAACTTGGTGCGGAACAAGAAGATCGTGAGCGGCAGGTAGAACGCGACGTTCACGAAGATCCCCACCACCGGCCCCAGTCCGAGCAGTAGCGCCGACCCGACGACCGGGCCGAAGAGAATCCCCAGGCTGCGGAACGTCGCGTTGAGCCGCACCGCGCTCGGCAGCTCGGCCGGGCCGACGAAGTCGTGCAGCATCAGCTGTTCGCCCGGACCCCAGACCGCGCCCGCGACGCCGTGCAAGATCAGCAGCACGCACGCGCTCCAGACCTGCAGCGAGTCGGTGAGGATCAGCACGCCCCACAGTGCCGACACGAGCATGAACAACACCTGCGCGGCCTGGATGATCCGCCGGCAGTCGTGCCGGTCGGCCAGTCCGCCGAAGTACACCGAGAACAGCAGGAACGGCACCCAGTGGCTGATCACCTCGAAACCGGTGAGCGCGGGCGAGTGGAACTTCTCCCACAGCACCCAGTAGGTGATGACGTGCTCGATGTTGTCGGCCATCATCGCCAGCGCCGCGCCGAACAGGTACGGACGGCAGTCCTTGTTGTACAGCGCGGCGAACTTGCGCGGCGCGGTCGCGACCGCGCCGTCCTTGCCGCCTTCCTCCAGGACGTGCGTCGGCACGCCACACGCGGAACACATGTCGAGTGACCCCCTTTTTGCCGCGGCCTACGCTAGACGCGACGTTGCGTCTTGTCTAGAAGCCGATTAGGCTCGCCGAGGTGGGAAACACCACTGCACCGGACACGCGCCGGCACCACGGGAACCGCTACGGCCGCAGCGAGGACGCACGCCGCGCCGTGCTGGAGGCTGCCGACGACCTGCTGGTGGAACACGGTTTCGCCGGGCTCACGATCGAGCGGATCGCGGCCGCCGCGGGCGTGGCGAAGCAGACGATCTACCGCTGGTGGCCGTCCAAAGTGGACATTCTGCTGGACGCGCTCGGCGACGACCTCGCCGAGGAGCTCGTGCCGCCCGACCACGGCGACCTGCGCCGCGACCTGCGGGAGCACCTCGCGGCCGTCGCGACCTTCCTGACCACGGCCGACGCCGGCGCGGTGTTCCGTGCGCTCATCGGCCAGGCACAGCACGACCCGGAGCTGGCCGCGCGGCTGCGTGCGGAGCAGATCCACGGGCAGCACGAACGCGACCGGCTGCCGTTCGAACGCGCGGTCGCCCGCGGCGAGCTCCCCGCCGACACCGAGCTCGACAGCCTGGTGGAGCAGGCCATCGGGCCCGTCCACTACCGCGTACTGGTCACCGGCGCGCCCGTCACACGCGAGTTCACCGACGCCCTGGCCGACCGCGTCGTGAACGCCTGCGCCGGCATCTGACGCCTGCCCCAATGCGGCGTTGGTTGCGCTGAACGCACCGAACGCCGCATTGGGTGCGTTGGGCGCACCGAACGCCACATTGGGGCGGCTTGGGTCAGCGCGGCAGCGCCGAAGCCGGCCACGCGCCGTCGCCCGGGTGCGGCGTCGTGCTCAGCCGGGTCGCGCGGTCGTTCCACCACGACGTGCGGCGTTGGGGCGCGGGCGAGCCACCCGAAGCGGCCGCCACCGCTGCGACGACGGCGGTGAGGGCCGCGAGTTCGGCGTCGTCCGGGTTGCCGCGGACGACGCGGAGCAGAGGGCGATCGCTCACGGGAGACCTCACAGGGGGATGTTGCCGTGCTTCTTGGGTGGCAGCGTTTCGCGCTTGGTCTTCAGCAGCGCCAACGCCTTCGTGATGTGGCCGCGCGTGTGCGCCGGCACGATCACCGAGTCGACGTACCCGCGCTCGGCGGCGGCGTACGGGTTCAGCAGCGTGTCCTCGTACTCCTGGATCAGCTCGGCGCGCAGCGCGTCCACGTCGCGCCCCTCGGCCGCGGCGGCCGCGAGTGTCTTGCGGTGCACGATGTTCGCCGCGCCTTGGGCGCCCATCACCGCGACCTGCGCGGTCGGCCAGGCCAGGTTGACGTCGGCGCCGAGGTGCTTGGAGCCCATCACGTCGTACGCGCCGCCGTAGGCCTTGCGCGTGATCACCGTGACCAGCGGGACCGTGGCCTCCGCGTAGGCGTAGATCAGCTTCGCGCCGCGGCGGATGATGCCGTTCCACTCCTGGTCGGTGCCGGGCAGGAAACCGGGCACGTCCACGAAGGTGAGCACGGGGATGTTGAACGCGTCGCACGTGCGCACGAACCGCGCGGCTTTCTCCGACGCGGCGATGTCGAGGCAGCCGGCGAACTGCGTCGGCTGGTTCGCGACCACGCCCACGCTCTGCCCGTCGACGCGGCCGAAGCCCACGAGGATGTTGGGCGCGAAGAGCTCGTGGACCTCGAGGAATTCGCCGTCGTCGAGCACGCGGGTGACGACCTCGTGCATGTCGTACGGCGTGTTCGGCGAGTCGGGGATGATCGTGTCGAGCTCGCGGTCGGTGTCGGTCACGTCGTCGAAGAACCCGGCGGGCTCACCCGGCTCGAAGGCCGGCGGCTCGGAAAGGTTGTTCTGCGGCAGGTACGACAGCAGTTCCTTGACGTAGGCGATCGCGTCCTCGTCGTCGGAGCCCAGGTAGTGCGCGACGCCGGACTTGGTGTTGTGCGTGCGCGCGCCGCCGAGCTCCTCGAAGGTCACGTCCTCGCCCGTCACGGTCTTGACGACGTCCGGGCCGGTGATGAACATCTGCGACGTCTCGTCGACCATCACCACGAAGTCGGTGAGCGCGGGGGAGTAGACGTGCCCGCCGGCGTTGGCGCCCATGATCAGCGAGATCTGCGGGATCACGCCCGACGCATGGGTGTTGCGGCGGAAGATCTCGGCGTAGAGGCCGAGGGAGACCACGCCTTCCTGGATGCGCGCGCCACCGCCCTCGTTCATGCCGATGATCGGGCAGCCGGTTTTGATCGCGAGGTCCATGACCTTCACGATCTTCTCGCCGTAGACCTCGCCGAGCGCGCCGCCGAAGACCGTGACGTCCTGGGAGAACACGCACACGGGCCGCCCGTTGACGGTGCCGTAGCCCGACACCACGCCGTCGCCGTACGGGCGGTTCTTCTCCAGCCCGAAGTTCGTGGAGCGGTGGCGCGCCAGCTCGTCGAGCTCGACGAACGAACCCTCGTCGAGCAGCAGGTCGATGCGCTCGCGGGCCGTTTTCTTGCCCTTGGCGTGCTGCTTCTCGATGGCACGCTCGGATCCGGCGTGCACGGCCTCGTCGTAGCGGCGGTAGAGGTCCGCGAGCTTGCCGGCCGTGGTGTGGATGTCCGGTTCTTCCTCGGGTGGAGTCCCGAGCGGCTGCGTCGCACTGCTCATGAAGCGGAGCTTAGCTACCGTCAGGTCGCTTCGCGTGTGGCGTACGCCTCCCCGGGCATAGGCTGGCGGCGTGCTTCCCGTCCGCCCGCTCGGGCCCGTCGACCTGTCCGCCTGCCTCGACCTCGGAGCCGACCGCGACTGGCCGCGGGAGCACCGCAAGTGGTCGATCCTGCTCGACGTCGGCCAAGGCTTCGGCATCGACGCGCCCGACGGCGGGCTCGCCGCCACCTCGATCCTGGTCGAGACGGGACCGGTCGCGTCGATCTCCATGGTGGTGGTCGCTTCCCGGTACGAACGCCAGGGCCTGGGCAGCCGGGTGACCGCGCACGCGGTCGAGGCCGCCGGCGACGCCACGGTGTTCCTGCACGCGAGCGACTTCGGGCTACGGCTCTACGAGTCCCTCGGCTTCGTGGCCGACGGCGGCTGCGAAGGCCACATCGGCGTGCTCGCCGACGACGGTGGTCCGGCTTCGCGGCCGATCACTCCGTCCGACGTGGCCCGGGTGTATTCGCTCGACGCCGGCGCGCAGGGCTTCACCCGGGAGGCGCTGCTGGACCGGCTGCTGTTCGAGGCCGAGCACGTCCACGTGACCGACGACGGCTTCGCGTTCGGCACGGTGCTGGACGGGGTAACGGTGATCGGCCCGGTGGTCGCGCCGGACGAGGAGCAGGCCCGGGCGTTGATCCGCGGCATCGCGCGGGCGGCCGGCGGGCGGATCCGAGTGGACGTGGACCTCGCCCAGCCCGGCCTCTCCGAGTGGTGCCGCGCGTCGGGCCTGCTGCCGATCGGCCCGGCACCACGCCTGGTCCACGGCGGCCGGCCGCTGCCGGGCGAAGCGGCGCGGCGGTTCGCGCCGTACAACCGCGCGCTGGGCTGAGTTTCCCGAGGCGGGCCCGAGTCAGGCGGTTCGGACCGACGCGATCGCGGCCGCCAGCGCCGGGTCGGCGCCCGCCTTGTCGAGCGCGGCCGTGAGGGTGGTGCGGTAGGTCGTCTCGACCTCGGCGTGCCGAGCGCGGCCTGCCTCGGTGATCACGGAGTAGACGCCCCGGCGGTCGTCTTCGCAGAGATCGCGAACGCTCAGGCCCCGCTCCTCCAGCCGCGCGACCATGCGGCTCACCGAGCTCTGGTTCAGCCCTACAGCCTCGGCCAGCTCCTGCATCCGCAGCTCGCCCTTGGGCGCGGCCGCCAGCTTGCCAAGCGCGCGGTACTCGGACAACCCGATGCCGTGCTTGCGTTGCAAGGCTTTTGCCAGCTCCTGCTCGACCCGGGTGTGGAGCTGGAGCAGCCGGCCCCACGAGTCTTCGTCGTTGCTCATCGGTCCTCCCCTTGACGTCAGAGTACATGCAGTGACAACATTTGAATGCACATGCATATAACTGACTGGGGAGAGATCGTGATGGATCGGAGCTTCCTGTTCCTGGTGGCGGCCGCACGCGCCGGGGGCAACACCGAGATGCTGGCCCGACGCGCCGCGAGGGAGGTCCCCCGGCAGCACGAGCAAGTGTGGATCCGGCTGCCGGAGGTGCCGCTGCCCGCGTTCGAAGACCGGCGGCACGGCTTCGGCGAGCACCCGGAGCCGGCGGGCAACGAGAAGGTGCTGATGGACGCGACGTTCGCGGCCACGGACCTGGTGATCGCCTCGCCGGTGTACTGGTACTCGGTGGCGGCGAGCGTGAAGCTGTACCTGGACTACTGGTCGGGGTGGATGCGGGTGCCGGGGGCGGAGTTCAAGGCGCGGATGAAGGGCAAGACACTGTGGGGCGTCAGCGTGCTGAGTGAGGGGCGCGAGCAGGCCGACCCGCTGGTGGGCACGTTGGAGAAGACCGCCGCGTACCTGGGCATGCGCTGGGGCGGTGCGCTGATGGGCAACGGCAGCAGGCCCGGCGACGTACTCGCCGACGACGCGGCCATGAAGTCGGCCGAGGGGTTCTTCGCCCGCGTCGAGACCGCAGTTGTACCTGGACTTCGAGCAGCTCCCGGTGCGCCGTGAACGCGGTCTCGGCGCCGCCGAAAAGTAGCCGCGCCGACGTTCCTCGGCGCCGACGCCGGGCTACCCGCGGCCTACGATCTGGCGCTGCTCGGCATCATGTGGACCACCATGGCCGGTTACCTGCACGCGTTGGCGCTGGTCGGTGGCGAGGGCGGCGGGGGGCTACCGCACGGAAGTGTCCTCTGTGGACATCAATGCGCGCGGGCCGGCGCACCTCGTCGAGGCTTCACGGGGCCTCGACGCAACCGTGCCGGCGGCGGTGCGCGAGCTGTTCGACCGGGCGGTGGCCCGGGGACACGGGGCGCACGGCGTCGCCAGCGTCGTCGAGGTGATCCGGCAGCCCTCAGCCGAGGTGCACGTCCAGGCCTGAGCGGCCGGGTGCCACTTCGGGCCGAAGTACATGGTCACGGCCGTAGTCGCCGCCGTTCTGGGGGCGGAACGGCAACGGGGAAGCCGTCGCGAGATCCCGCAAGCGCGAGCGCAGCGCCGACGCGGCCGACGCGAAGGCGCACGGCGTCATCCGATCCGCGTCGTACACGGCGAAGGGCGGCAGCACCGACATGCCGGTGTAGAAGAGCGTGCCGTGCTGTAGCCCGAACAGCAGGTCGGGCAGCGGGCCGTTCACGCCACGCGGGCCCAGCGCCGGGGCGGGCGAGCCGGTGGTGACCACGACCAGCGCGCGTTTGCCGGCCAGCGCGCCTTCGCCGTAGCGGAGGGTGCGGCCGTCTTCGTCTCGGACGTCGTAGGCGTAGCCCTGCACGAAGACGCGGTCGAACCAGCCTTTCAGCATGGCGGGTGTGCCGTACCACCAGAGCGGGAACTGGAAGACCACGGCATCGGCCCAGGTCAGCTTGGCCTGTTCGGCGCGGACGTCGTCCGGGACCGCGGCGATCTCGTCGACGACCGGGTTCCAGTGCATGGCGTACAGGTCCGACTCGCGCACGTCGTGGCCGAGGGCGCGCAGCGTCGCCAGGCCCTCGTCGCGCAGCGCGCCGCCGAGGGAGTGCGAGTCGGGGTGGGCGAAGAGCCAGAGGACGTTCATGTCGCCAGGGTCGCGCGCGGGCCGACCCGGAAAAAGTGGCCCGATGGACAACCTGTGCAAGAATCGGGCCATGTCCGTTTTCCGGCACCCGGAAAGGCACCACGTGGCGGTGCTCGTGCGCCACGGCATGCTCGTGATGGAGCTCGGCATCGTGCACCGCCTGTTCGGCCAGGCGCGCTCGGCCGAGGGTGAGCCGCTCTACGAGGTGGTCACGTGCACGCCCGAGCCCGGCGACGTCCGCACCGACTCCGACATCGTCATCCCCGTCGCCGCGGGGCCGGAGGCGATCGCCGAGGCCGACACGGTGGTGGTCCCGGCGTCGTCGCTGGAGTACGAGCCCACCGGCCGCGAGTACCCGCCGGCGCTGGCCGGCGCCATCGACCGCATCCGCCCCGACGCTCGCATCGCGTCGATCTGCACCGGCGCCTTCGTGCTCGCGGCCGCGGGCCTGCTCGACGGCCGCCGCGCGACCACGCACTGGCGCTCGGCGTGCGAGTTCCAGCTGGAGTACCCGCGGGTGAAGCTGGACCCCGACGTGCTCTACACCGAGGACGGCAACGTCTTCACCTCCGCCGGCGTCGCATCCGGCATCGACCTCTGCCTGCACCTGATCCGGCGAGACTTCGGCGCGGCCGTGGCCAACGAGGTCGCGCGCGGCACCGTCGTGTCGCCGCACCGCGAGGGCGGGCAGGCGCAATTCATCCGCCGCCCGGTGCCCGAGCCGCAGACCGCGTCGACGGGTGCCGCGCGAGCGTGGGCGCTGGAGCACCTCGATCGGCCGCTGACGCTGCGCGACCTGGCGTCGAAGGAGGCGATGAGCGTGCGCACGTTCACGCGGCGCTTCCGCGAGGAGGTCGGGATCTCGGCGCTGCAGTGGCTCACGCAGCAGCGGGTGGAACGCGCGCGGCAGCTGCTGGAGGAGACGGACCTGCCGATCGACCGCATCGCGACCGACTGTGGCTTCGGCACGGCGGCTTCACTGCGCCAGCACCTGCAGAGCGCGCTCGGGGTGTCGCCCAGCGCCTACCGGAGCACGTTCCGCCGCACGGCGTGAAATCGGCGGTCCGTGGGGCACCCTTCGCCCGGGCCACCCCACGGACCGACCCCCAGAATCCGTCGAAGACGGGGGAGGGACGCCTTCGCTGCGATCCATTTTCCGGTGGGAGCGGGGGTGTTCGGTACCAACCCGACCAGGTCTTACAGAATCTGACAGCGTCAGGGGACGACGGTCACCAGCACGTACACCGGACGCTTCGTCGTGAAGAACTCCGTGCCCGCCGCGTCGACCATCTTCCAGCCGATCCAGCAGCGGCCCGGCGCGTCCGGCGCGCTCACCGGCACGCTGATCATCACGTGCTCGCCGGGCGCGGTGTCGCCGATCAGTACCCGGTCGGGCGTGCGGCAAGTGCCCGGCGCGGGCGGCAGGTCCATGCGCTGCAGGTAGCGCTGGTGCCACGGCACCGAACCCGCGTTCTCGACCTCCCACACCTTCTGCACGGTCACGCCGGCGTGCACCGGCGTGCCGTCCGGCACCGTGACGTCGGCGATGAACTTGGTGTTGTCGCCGGGGATACGGGCGCTCGCGTCGCCCGCCGGAGTGCCCAGCTTGCCGGGGATGACAAACGCGGCCACCGCGGCGAGCACGGCGACCACGGCAGCGCCGACGACCAGCGCGTTCCGCCGGGCCGAGCGCTTGCGCGGCGGCGGGGCGAGGCGGACACCTTCGACGCCCGGTTCGGCAGCATCCGGCTCGGTCGGACTCGCCTCAGCCGGAGTCGCCTCGGCCGGACCCGGCTCGGCCACCGCGTCGGGTTGAGCCACCGCGACGGGTTCCGGCACCGGTGGCACGCCCTTGAGCTCCACCCACCTCGCCCGCCACGGCTCTTCGTCCGCGCCGCACGCCTTCACGAACTCCCGAGTGGTCTCCCACGACGGGAACCGCGTGCCCTTCACCGCCTCGTGCAAGGTGGTGTGGGAGATGCAGCCGGAGCGCTCGGCCATCTTGCGGAACGACGGGTTGCCGGCGCTCGCGCGCAGCGCGGCCAGCTCCGCGGCAAGCACGTCGGCCGGGTCCGGCTCCGCGCTCATCGCTCTCCCTGGGTGTCAGATCCGCTGTGGGAGGACAAGTCTGACACTCGTCGGGGCCCCGGCGACGATCAGCCCAGCGCGGCCGGCGACTCCGCGTCCGGCACCAGCACGCGCGGCACGCCGCTGCCGTCGGCCGGCACCGTCCAGACGTCCGAGTGCTGAGTGCCGCGTGGGATCGCGTACGCGACCGAGTGCTCGTCGAGCCACGCGGCCTGATCGTCGACGCTGCGGCTCTCGGCCAGCGGCGTCACGCGGCCCGACGCGAGGTCGAGCACCGAGAGGCGCCAGCCCTTCGCCGGGTCGTCGTCGATGGCCGACTTGAACGCGATGCGCGTGCTGTCCGGCGACAGCGAGGGGCACTCCACGTTCTCCCGGATCGACCCGATCGTGTGCGCCCGGAAGTCGCCGCGGACCAGGTAGCGGTGTCCGGCGGTGGACATCGTGGCGTAGAAGGTGTGGTCGTCGCGGGTGAAGGTGACGCCCCAGAAGTTGAGGTCCACGGCCTGGTAGGGCTTGCCGTCGAGCGTCACCGCGAAGTCCTCCAGCGACGGCGCGAGCTCGCCCGTGCGCGTGTCGAGGATGCCGGCGCGGGTGGAGAACACGCCGCCGTTGTAGGAGTCGCCGGTGACGAACACCGTCCACGCCACCAAGTTGCCGCTCGGCGAGACGCGCGCGCGGTTGGGCAGGCCGACCAGCGGGATCTCGCGCTTCGACGTGAGCCCGGAGTCGAGCACGGCCAGCTGGTACGTGGTCAGGTCGCCGTCCTGGCGCAGACACAGGCCGGTGCCCGCGGCGGCGTAGACGCGCGCGCACGTCACCGGCGACACCGCGCGCGGGCCGCCCGGATCCGTCGAAGACACCGTGACGACGTGGCCGCGCGAGGCGTCGGCCGTGCTGCGCACCAGCAACCGCGGGCCGGGAGCCAGGGACACCGTGCCGGTGGCCGCGACGTCGCGGTTGCGCGCCGCCGCCATCCCGACGTACACCGCCGCCGCGGCGATCAGCACCACGACGCCCGCCACCGCCACCAAGATCCGCGTTTTCATCGCACCTTCCGAAGGAGTCCGAACGTCACCACGATCGCGAGCACGGCCGCGCCCGCCGCCACGGCCATCGACGGCCCGATGCCCCACACCTGCCACGCCAGCCCGAACAGCGCGGACGAGACGAAGTACGCCACGGCCTGGCCGGTCTGGATGAGCGAGATGCCCGTGGTGCGCAGGGCTTCCGGCAGCACCGGTCCCGCCAGTGCCATCAGCACGCCGTCGGTGGCCGCGTAGAACGCGCCGTAGAGCGCGAGCGACACCACCACGAGCGGCCAGCCCGACACGGGCCCGGCCAGCAGCAGATACACCACGACCAGCGCGCCGTAACCGCAGAGCACCACCGGCAGCCGCCCGAACCGGTCGGCCAGCGCGCCCAGCGGCGCCGCTAGCACGAGGTAGGCGAGGTTCGTGCCCACGGCCAGCAGCGGGAACCAGCCCGTGCCGATGTCCTCGCGGCGTTGCAGCAGCAGGTAGACGAAGCCGTCGCCGATGGTCGCCGTGCCGAGCACGCAGGCGGCGATCAGCAGCCGCCGCACCGGCGCGGACTTCAGCAACGCTGCCGCCGCACGAGGGGACACCGTGCCCGTGGCCGGGCGCGGCGTGCGGTGGTCCCGCACGAAGAGGATCAGCAGCAGCACGCCGATCGCCGCGATGCAGAAGCTGGTGACGAACACGGCGTCGAACGCGTCGGTGCTCGAAGCGCCGACCAGCGCGAGCACGCCCAGCGCCACGAGCGGTCCCGCGAACGCACCGGCGCTGTCCATCGCGCGGTGCACGCCGAACGCGCGCCCGAGCATGTCCTGCGGCGCCGACAAGGTGATCAGCGCGTCGCGCGGAGCCGTGCGCAGGCCCTTGCCGGTGCGGTCGGCGGTGATCACCGCGCCGATCGCACCCGCCGACGCGCCGGCCGCGACGAGGCCCAGCTTCGCGAGGGCCGAGATCGCGTAGCCGATCCCGGCGATGGTCTTGCGCCGGCTCACGCGGTCGGCGAGGTAGCCGCCGACGAGCCGCAACAGCGCCGTCGCGCCGGTGTAGAGGCCGTCGACGAGGCCGTAGATCGCGGGGCTCAGGTGCAGGCTGAGGACGAGGTAGATGGGCAGCACCGCCGTGACCATCTCCGAGGAGATGTCCGTGACGAGGCTGACGGTGCCGAGCGCGAGCACGTTCGCGGCGATCTTCCCTCGGGAGACCTTGTGCTCGCTGCGGCCGATGGTGGAGAGGTACACGCCACGCGCCCTTCTGGAGCCGCGGGCGCGCCCACTGTGTCTACAGTGGACGCGCCCGCGGAGGGATCACTGCCAGGCGTCGAGGATCGGCGACTTGCTCGCCGCGCCCGCGATCCCCGGCAGGCCGTAGGAGGCCTCGATGGTGCGCAGGACCGTGTAGTGGTTGATGGATTCGGAGTAGCTGCCCGGCTTCACGTGGGCACCGGTGAACGTGGTGTAGATCTGGTTGACCGAGGTGCCGCTGTCCTCGTCGAACGTGACGATCAGCAGGCTGTTGTGCGTCTTGGCCCACTGCGCGTACGAGTCGAGGTGGCTCTTGAGCCAGGTGTCACCCGTGCCGATCGAGCAGTCGTGCATGTCGCTGCACATGTTCGGCGTCACGAACGAAACGGTGGGCAGCTTCGTGTAGTCGGTGGGGAAGCTGGAGTAGCGGACGTTGCTGGCCGCCGGGACGTTCGAGAAGTCCACCCAGCTGTTGTGCTTGCGCTGGTAGTTGCCGCTGACGCAGCCGGTGTAGCCGTCGGACGGCATGGACTCCGAGTAACCCTTGAACGTCTTGCCGGCGCCGATCAGCTGCTGGCCGAGGTTGGCCTTGCTGCCGAGGTTGGCGGGGCAGGAGTCGCTCGTGACGCCCTGGGTGGCGCCGGAGAACAGGGCGACGTAGTTGGGCTGGCTCGGGTGGGTGATGGCGAAGGAGCTGGTGAACTTCGCGCCCTGGCTGGCCAGGGAAGTGAAGTACGGGGCGGCCGATGAGGTGATGGACGAGGCCTTCTTGTTCTCGAACATCACCAGCACGATGTGGTCGAACGCCGGCACGGCCGCGGCGGCGGGCGCCACGTCCGGTTCGGCGGTGTTCGTGACGGCAGCCGTCACCACGCCGGCTGCGGCCAGCGTCGCCGCGGCGAGCGCGGCCACGATCCGCTTGCGGATCATGAGTCCTCCTGGGTCGGGGGGAAGGGCGACTCATGATGGGGACGCCAGCGGGCCGGCACGTGCCCGGTTGGGGTCCGGTGTGTGGTCGGAAAATGAACAACAAGGGGGTGGAGTAGCGCATTCGTCCACTTGGCGCGCGGATGGCCGCTTCAGACCGTGGCGACCAGGAAGTCCTCTCCGGTGGACGGCCGCAAGCCGTCCGCGCGGCCGGCGAAGTACCGCTCGGCCAGGGCGGTTCCGGAGACGTGGCGGACGTCGGCGAACCCCGCGTCCCGGGCCGCCGCCAGCATTTCCTCCGGACGGTAGAAGCTGACGAACGGGGTGCCGGCGGCTTTCGCGCCGTCCTGGCTCGCGCGCAGGCCGGGACGGTCGGTGGTGTCGAGCAGCTCCGGGGGTAGGAGGAAGGTCATGGCCAGCGTCGTGCCCTTCGCCAGGCCGGCGACGGCGCGCAGGGTTTCTGTCGTGGTGGCCTTCGACAGGTACATGCTCACGCCCGTGGACGCGAACACCGCGGGTTGCGTCGAGTCGAAGCCGGCGGCCGTCAGCTCGGCGGGCCACGACCGGCCGGATTCGAAGTCGACGGGCACCAGCGTCGGCAGTGGGTAGCCGAGGGCTCGCAGGCGCTCGCGTTTCCACGCCTGGGTGCCGGGTTGGTCGATCTCGAAGACGGTGGTCTCCCCGGGGTGACGCTGGGCGAACGAGTCGAGGCCGGCACCGAGGATCACGTACTGGCTCGCGTTTCGTTCGAGCACCAGCTCCTCGACGAACCGGGCCCGCGCGACCATGCTCGCCCGGAACCCTTGTGTGGCAAAGGGGTCCATGTCCGGTCGTTGCCGCCAGCCCTCGTCGGGTGCCGCGAGCTCCAGGCCGACACGGTCCTTGAACACGTGCGGCGCGGCGTCCCACCTCGAGATGCAGAGCGCGCCACAACGCGGTGCGCAGCGCGGTGTTGTCGACACTCATGCTTGCAGCGTCCACAAGCGACCGTCGGGATCGCGCACGGTCATCTCTTCCGTGCCGTAGTGCGTGGGTTCGTACGGGGTCACGACCTCGACGTCCGGGCCCGGTTCGGCCGCGCCGGGCGCCTTGAGCACGAGCCGCGTGCGCGTCTCCTGCGTCTGCGCCACCTCGGCGATGAACACGGACGCCCCCTGCTTGCCGCGGAACTGCCCGGAGTGGTGGTCGGTCTCGAACTCCAGCTTGAACCCCAGCGACTGGAGGAACTTCGCGGCCTTGCCCCAGTTGTGCGTTTCGAGGAACACGGCCTCGATGCCTTCGGTGGTCATTCGCCCTCCTGTCCGAGGTATTCGCGCAGCGCTTCTGCGACCAGCGCGGACAGCGACGAGCCCGTCTCGATCGCGCGGATCTTCACCTGCTTGATCAGGCTGACCGGCAGGTACACGTTGAACTGCTTCACGTCCTCGTCGCTCACGCTCACGAAGCTAGCAAGCTAGCAAGCTAGCAAGCTAGCAAGCTAGCCGGCAACGGTTCGCCGCCAATCGGACGGGCTGACGCCACGGGCGCGCTTGAACGCCACGCTGAACGCGAACGCGTCGGTGTAACCGGTCTCGCGGGCGACTTGGGCAATGGGATTTTCCGTGTCCCGCAACAGATCCGCGGCCAGCGTCATGCGCCAGCCGGTGAGGTAGGTCAGCGGCGGCTCGCCGACGAGCGTCGCGAACCGAGCGGCGAACGCGGCTCTCGACAAGCCGACTTTGGCGGCCAGTTCACCGACCGTCCACCGGTGCGCTGGATCGCCGTGCAGCAGCCGCAGCGCTTCGCCGACGCCCGGGTCGGCCAGCGCGCGGTACCACGACGGCGGGGTCGGAGACTCGGCGCACCAGGCCCGCAATGCCTGCACCAGCACCAGATCCAGCAGCCGGTTGAGCGCGGCGTCCTGGCCCGGTTCGTCGCGGGAGACCTCGGCGGCGAGCAGGTCGAGCGTCGCGCCGGTGCGTGGTCCCGCCGGCACCACGGCCAGCTCCGGCAGGAGGGCGAGGAGCCGGTCGCTGACCTCGCCGTGGAGTTCGTAAGCGGCCCGGAGCATCACGGGCGCACCGGGCAGCCCGTCGCCATACGTGCGCGGGGCGAGAAACCAGTGCTCCGTCGTCGGTTCCCCGCTGGGCAGGTACTTGCGGTTGCCGCGGATCGTGACCTGCTCGGCCGTGCCCGGGTCGTCGGCGATCGTGTAGTCGCGGCTGGTGACCAGCGCGATGTCGCCGGCTTCGAGGCGCACCGGCTCGCGGCCGACCCGGATCGACGCGGGACCGCCGAGTGTGGCCATCACGGTGAGCGCGGGCGCTTCGGCGTAGGCGACCGACCACGGCGGGCGCTGGACCAGCTGGCGCACCAGCGCGGTCCTCGCGCGGGCGCGGTGCAGGAGGTCGGTGAGCACGTCCATGACCACGACGGTAGACGATCGCAAAGGAATCCTGGACCGTCGACCATGGATGGTCTGGCTTCGGGGGAGTTGGCTGGTCACCATGACCAAGTCGCTAGTCGTGTTCGGAGCCGGCCCGGGAGTCGGGCGCGCCATCGCCCGCCGCTACGGAAAGGCGGGTTACGACGTCGTCCTCATCGCGCGCCGCCGGACTCCGCTGGAGGAGTTCGCCGCCGTGCTGACGGCCGACGGCAGCACCGCCCACGTGCTCACCGCCGATCTGTCCGAAACCGCTTCGATCCCCGCTCTCGCCACGCGGATCCGCACGCTGGTCGGCGACCCCGACGTCGTCTACTACGCCCCTTCACCCGGCGACCCGGACTTCACCTCCGCGGCGTCCCTCACCTCCGCCCGGCTGCACGCCGTGCTGCCGCTGGCCCTCGACACCCTCATCGCCGTCGTCGCGGAGTTCCTCCCCGCCATGCTCGCTCGCGGCGACGGCGCGATCCTCACCGCACAGGGCGCCGCCGCCGTCCGCGGCCGGCCCCACATGAGCGGCTGGGGGCCACTGCTGGCCGCGCAACGCAACTACCTCCAGTCGCTGGCCGCGGAGGTCGCCGACCAGGGCGTGATCGTCGGTCAGCTCCACATCGGCGCCCGCATCACCGGCACGCCGTTCGACGACCGCTACCGCGCGTCGGGCCGGCCGGAAAACGCCTTCCCCGCCGCCGAGCCGGCCGACCTGGCGGAGCTGCTGTGGACCATGCACGCCGACCGCAAACCGCAGGAGCTGCTGGTCCCTTCCGACTGGTGACGCGGTTCCGGCCGCCGTAACTCGGTTGAGCGCCGTCGTACGGTGATCGGTGCCAGGGAAACTCGTCGAAGGAGCCGGACGTGCCATTCACCGATTCGACCGAACCGGTTCCCCCGGAGCTGAAGACCGACGAGTTCTTCTTGCGGCCGATCGTGGTCGGTGACACGGAGAAGGACTACGCCGCCGTGATGGAAACGCGGGAGCCCCTGCGGTTGTGGCGGCAGTCGACGTGGCCCGAGGACGAGTTCACGGTGGAGGAGAACCGGATAGACGTCGTCGACATGGAAGAACGCCATGCCGCGCACCGTGCGTTCAACTACACGGTGCTCGACCCGGCCGGCACCAGGTGCGTGGGCTGCGTCTACGTTTTCCCCCGACCGCCACGTTCCTCGCGAAGTCGACGGTGATTCCCGTCGGGGACGACGAGTGGGCGGACCTCGACGCGGTCGTCTTCTTCTGGGTCCGGCTGCCCGAAATGGAGAAGGGTATGGACGGACGCCTTCTCGCGGCGCTGCGCGCGTGGTTCAGGGACGAGTGGAAGCTCGAGAAGACCGGCTACGCCACGAGTGAGCCGTTCACCCAGCAAGTGGAGCTCCTGAGGCACACCGATCTGAGCCTGAAGTTCGAGCTGATCGAGCCCGGCAATCCGGGAAAGCGGCTCGTCTTCGGTTGAGCGGCCCCAAACCGGGTGCTCAGCCCAGTTCGGGGAACACGCGGCGGCGCAGGCGCAGGTCCTTCGCGTTCCCGGCGGCCGATCGGTCGGGCGGCGGCCCCTCGGCCTCCGGGCCGGGCACTCCCTGGGCGACGCGCCGGGTGTTCGGCGCCTTCTCCAGGGAGTGCGCGCGGTATCGCCACCGCTTGGCGCGGCGGGGCTGGACCCGGCCCGACAGTGCCGCGGGGGCCGGGAGCTCCGGGAACAGCCCGGCCAGGAACTCGACCTCCGCGTAGGGCCGGGAGCCCGTCGCGTCGACCGACCAGACGTACAAGGTCACCCACCGGTCGGCGGCGACCCGCATGGCGTACACGTCGCCCGCCGCGGCCGGTTCCGTGCCGACCGATCGCGCAACCGTGCCCGTGCGGGCCAGCTCCCGGACCCGTTTTCCGACGGCGGCTGCGATCGTCGAGCCCGCCGCCGGGCGCGGCGCGTCGAGATCCACGTCGCCGGTGTCGAAGTCCGCGAACACCTCGCGCACGACGTCCTCGCGCAGCCCCTCCGACGATCGCCACCACGCCAGCGGTCCCTGGACCTCGATCCGGTCGTTCGGCCGCTGGTCCCGCTCGACGTAGTCCGACCAGCGCCGCACCAACCCGGGGTGGTCCGCGGTGGCCACCACGCCGACGAGCGCGAGCTCCTCGAGCACGCTGCCGTAGGCGTGGACCGAGGTCGTGTCCAGCAGCCGGTGGCGCTTGAGCTCCGTGCGAGCAGCCCCGTAGCCCTTGCCGGCGGGCAAGGTCCGAAGCACGGTCAGCACCGCCCGCAGCAACCAGCGGTCGTGCTCGGACGGGACCGGACGCGGCTGCCCGGCCAGCTCTTCCAAAGCCAGAACGTGTCCTGGCACGTCCCCGTCGATCGGCGCGCCCTCGGTGTGCCGCCGGTACCAGGCGTCCGTCGGGGCGAGCACCGGCGACGCCTTCGTCCCGCACACGCGGCAGACGTCCGATCCCCGATACGAACGGACTCGTGCTCGGGCAGCTCGCGGGCGAGGAGGACCCCGGTCAGCGCCGGGCGCCACGCCCACGACGCTGACCACAGCCCGGTAACCCACACCGACGCGGCCCCACGGACGTCCCACGCGGCCCCGAGCTCCCGGAGAGTGGCGACCGCGTCGTCGTGGGTGGTCCGCCGCAGCGCGTCGTGCGGACGACCGGCGGCAGCCAGCACGTCCGCGTCGGGCCTCGTCGCGTCCGTCACCCTCGGCAGGGAAACTCCGGCGTCCTTCCGGAACGTCCGGTCCGCGCCCACCCGTGCGTAGCGCGCGAGCAGATCGACCAGCTGTTCACCGGATTCCTGGCTGTGCACGGCGAAAGGCTAACCGAGCTCACCGTCGCCAAGACGGTTGAAATAACGGTGATCAGGCCGGGCGGCCCGCGCCCGCGTAGTCGTCGCCGCGGGAGTGGTAGGTGTGGATCTGGATGGCCTGGCCCTCGGTGGGCGCGTTGATCATCAGGCCGTTGCCCAGGTACAGGCCGACGTGGTGGATGCGCGTGGCGGGGGAGCCGTAGAAGACGAGGTCGCCGAGCTGGGGTTCGCCGGTGACCGGGGGCAGGGCGCGGAACTGGCTGTCGGCCGTGCGGGGCAGCGCGACGCCGGCGCTGTCGTACGACGCCTTCGTCAGGCCGGAGCAGTCGAAGCCCGCGGCGCCGGCGTCGGGACCGTTGCCGCCCCAGACGTAGGGGAGGCCGAGCTGGCCGAGGGCGAAGCGGGTGGCGCGCACGGCCGGGCTGTTCGCCTTCGCAGGGTCGAGCGAGAGCGTGGCGTAGAGCTGCGCGTTGCCGAGCACGCGCTGGCGGAACAGCTCGGTGTCCTTGCTCGCGTACGAGGCGATCGACTTCCACCAGCCCGTGCCCGCGGACAGATCGGCGCCGCCGGCGCACAGGGCGCGGCCCGCGGCGACCGAAGCCGAGCTGGGGTCGGTCAGGGCGGGCTTGTCGATGCCGGGGATCTTCGCGCCGTACTTCTTCCACGCCGCCGGCGAGAGGCCCATCGGGTTGTCGCCGTGGCGGCCGTGGTCGGAGCCGGCCTCGCCGACGCCCGCGAGCGTCACCCACGACAGGTGGCAGCCTGGATCTTCGGAGCGCAGTGCGAGCTCGCCGTTGGCGTAGCCGATCAGCGCGTCGGCCGGGATGTCGAGGGGGCCGGCCAGCGACTCGGCCCACTGCTGCAACGGCGTCTTGCCGCCACCGCCGGAGGCGCCCTGCCCGGGTTCCTGCGCCGCGACGGGCGCGCTCACCTCGAGCACCGACGGTCCGGCCTGAGCCGTGGCGGCGGTCGCGACGGGAGTCTGCGGCGCGGGTTGGTCACGGTCGGCCACGAGCCAGCCCGCGGTGACGAGGCCGGCCACGAGCGGCAGCGCGACCAGTCCACGGTGGACCGCACCGCGCGCCCAGGACTTGCCCGCCCCCTTGCCGGCAGCGGGAGACGAGGGCACGGCACCTTCTTCCGGCACGGCGTTTGAATCGGGCACAGCAGTCGAGTCGAACACAGCGCTGTGCTCGGGGTCAGGCGGCGTCACGGCGTCCAATCTAGGAGAGCGCACCTCTACGTAACGAGCGAGTCGCTTGCACGTTAGGGGGACTCTCATATTCTGGGCACATGTCTGGCATGGACGCAGCGCGACTGCGCGAGGGACTCGGCGATCGGTACGCCCGGGTGGACGTGGTGGAGACCACCGGCTCCACCAACGCCGACCTGCGGGAAGCCCTGGAAAACGGGGATGCGGACCGCACGGTGCTGCTCGCCGATCAGCAGACCGCGGGCGTCGGCCGGCGGGCGCGTTCGTGGAGCTCGCCGAAGGGCGCCGGGCTGTACTTGAGCGTGGCGCTGCGGCCCGCGGGCGTGCCCTTCGCGGCGCTCGGCTCACTGTCGGTAGTGGCCGGCCTCGCCGTGCGCGGGGTTGCCGCCCAGTTGGGGGTCGACGCCGTTCTCAAATGGCCTAACGACGTGCTGGCCGGACCCGACCGCGCCAAGTGCGCGGGGATCCTGGCCGAGGCCGTGTCGGGCGGCGACCCGGCGGTCGTGCTCGGCATCGGGCTCAACGTGCTGCCGCTCGGCGAAGACGTGCCGGCCGGCCCCGGCGGCCTGCCCGCGACGTCGCTCGCCGAGCAGGGCGCCACCGACCCGGACCGCACCGAAGTCGCGCTCGCCCTGCTCACCCGCCTCGACGACCTCGAACGCCGCTGGCGCGCCACGTCCGGCGACCTCACCGCCGCGGGCCTGCTCGACGACTACCGCGCCCACTGCGCCACCCTCGGTCAGGAGGTGCGGGTCGAGCTGCCCGGCGGCCGCACCCTCACCGGCCGCGCCGCCGACCTCGACGCGACGGGCCAGCTGCTGGTCGACGCCACCGACGGCCGCCGCGTGACCGTGTCCGCCGGCGACGTGGTGCACGTTCGCCCAGCGTGATCTAAAACGCGGTGTGCGGGCGCCGCGAGCGCCCTCGCGCCGGTACGGTGAATCGACCAGCGCAGACACACACCAGGGGAGCGTCCGCCGTGGCCTATCCGGACGATTTGCTCAGCCAGAACGAGGAAGTGGTGGTGCACAGCCACCCGCATTTCAAGATGCTGATCTTCCCGTTCGTGGCCTTCGTGATCACGATCGCGGCCGCCGTCTGGCTCATCCTGCTCGTGCAGGACACGACGGCACCGTGGAACAATGTCGGGATGATCGCCATCGGCGTGGTGGCGCTCGTGCTCGTGGTGTGGCTGTTCCTCGCGCCGCTGGTGCGCTGGCGGACCACGCACTTCATCGTGACCACGGACCGGCTGATCGCGCGCGAGGGCGTGGTGAAGCGCACCGGCATCGACATTCCGATGTCGCGCATCAACAGCGTCCAGTTCGAGCACGGCCTGCTGGACCGGGTGTTCGGCTGCGGCACGCTGATCATCGAGTCGGCCTCGGACGAGCCGCTGAAGTTCGACGACATCCCCCACGTCGAGCGCGTGCACACGGTGATCTACCGCGAGGTCAACGACAACCCGTACGACGACTACCGGGGCGCACCCGGGCAGGCTGGTCCGGGTGGCGCTCAGTACACCGAGCCGCTGCCGCCCACGAACCACCCGCCACGTGGACGGCGGCGCTGACGTGGGCGCCCGCGAAGTCGGCCTGCCCGAACGGGTCCCCGCCGAAGGACTGCCCCGGCGCGTGACGATCTGGGAGGTCGGTCCGCGCGACGGCCTGCAGAACGAGTCCGCCATCGTCCCCGTCGAGGTGAAGCTGGAGTTCCTCGACCGCCTCGCCGCCGCCGGCCTCACCACGCTCGAGGCGACCAGCTTCGTGCACCCGAAGTGGGTGCCGCAGCTCGCCGACGCCGAACAGCTGCTCGCCGGCCTCGACCGCCGAGAAGGCGTGCGCTACCCGGTCCTCGTGCCCAACGAGCGCGGCCTCAACCGCGCGCTCGACGCCGGCGTCTCCGAGATCGCGATCTTCGCCAGCGCCACCGAGACGTTCGCGCAGAAGAACCTGAACTCCGCGCTCGACGAGCAGTTCGCCATGTTCGAGCCGGTCGTCACGCGGGCCCGCGCCGAGGGCCTGGACGTGCGCGGCTACCTGTCGATGTGCTTCGGCGACCCGTGGGAAGGCGTGGTGCCCGCCGAGCAGGTCGTGCGCGCGGGCAAGCGGCTGCTCGACTTCGGCTGTTCGCAGCTTTCGCTGGGCGACACCATCGGCGTCGCGACCACGGGCCAGGTCACGCGGCTGGTGCAGGAGTTCGAGAAGTCCGGAGTGGACGTTTCCGCGCTGGCCGTGCACTTCCACGACACCTACGGCCAGGCCCTGGCCAACACCGAAGCCGCCCTGCGCGCTGGCGTGTCCACTGTGGACTCCTCGGCCGGCGGCCTCGGCGGTTGCCCGTACGCGGAGTCGGCCACGGGCAATCTCGCCACCGAGGACCTGGTGTGGCTGCTGGAGGGCCTCGGCGTGGAGCACGGCGTGGACCTCGGCAAGCTCGTGGAGACGAGCGTGTGGATGGCCGGGCAGCTCGGCCGGCCGTCTCCGTCGCGGGTCGTGAACGCGCTCGCCGGCTGAGGTGCGCGAGTTCGTCCCGCTCGACGCGACGTCGTGGCCGCTGTTCGAGCGGCTCTTCGGGCCGGGCGGTGTGCAGGGCGGCTGCTGGTGCGCGTTCTTCCGCCTCACCGGTCCGGAGTTCAAGGCCGCGGGACGCGACGGGCGCAAGGCGCACGTGCGCGGCGAGGCCGGGTCCGGCGTGCCGCTGGGTCTGCTGGCCGTGGTCGACGGCGAGCCGCTCGGCTGGGTCGCCGTGTCGCCGAAACCGGACAACCCGCGGCTGGCGCGCTCTCCCGTGGCGGCTTCGGCCGAACCCGGGAACGTGGGCGGTGACGTATTTCTACGTCGACCGCCGCGGCCGTCGGCAAGGACTGGCGGCGGAGCTCCTGCACGCGGCCATCGCGTACGCGCCGGAGCACGGCGCCGACGCGGTCGAGGGCTACCCCGTGGCCATCGGCGACCGGCCGCCCATGGATCTTTACCACGGCACCGTGGGTCTGTTCACGCGCGCGGATTTCGAGGTCGTCGAACGACGCGGAGCGGCGCGGGCGTTGGTGAGGCGGAAGATCGCCCGCGCCGGATAAGGTGGAATCACCACCTTGTCCGGTGCCGCGCGGAAGTTCCCCCTATCGGGGAATTGTGTGGAACCGGCTGGCGCGGCGGAGGTCTTTCCTGAAGCCGGAGCAACCGAGAAGAGGGTGTCCGTGTCCGAACACGCCGAACCGGTCGACACCGACTTGGCCACCGGCCCCATCCGGCTGCCCGCGCAGTACGGCGGCTTGCTCGACGGCGGGTTCGACGACGTCCCGACGCCCCCGACCGGCACCCGTCTCCCGCCGGCGCAGCCGGCACCGCGGCTGCCGTTCGCCGGCCGGCCGCACAACCAGGTCTTCCGCGGGCCCGTGCCGTACCCGGCGCCGCCGCCCCCACCGCCGCCGATGGGCGCGCTGCGCACCGAGCGCGAGAGCGTGCTGGCGTTGTTCCTGGTCCACATGTTCCCCATCGGGCATCTGCCCGTGGCCGCCGACCGGCCCGCGCTGCAACTGCCGTTGCCGGACAACGGTTCCGGGCCGTTCGACCACCCGAAATCGGCGCTGCTCGACGACACCGCGACGCTCGAGTACGTCTCGCGCGGGCTCCGTCGCACCCCCGCTCCACCAGCCGACCCGCAGCCGCCCGCCGTGCTCTTCGAGGGCTACGAGCCGAGCGCCGGGGACCCCGCGTGGCCACCGGTTCAGGAAGAAAACGCCGTGGTACTCACGGAAAACACGCTGCTCGACCGGTTCGGCGACGAACACGGCCGCCTCTTCGCCGCCGACGGCACGCCGTTCGCGCAGCGCTCGCTGCCCGACTCCGCGCGCCACGCCGGCTACCGGCGCTACCGCGTGGTGAAGCCGGTGCCGATGTGGAGCTCGATCGCGCCGGAGTGGTTCGGACAGCCGGGCGGCGGGATCCGCTACCGTGCCGTGCTGGCCGCCGACGAGCTGGTCACCCTGGGGTTCCTGGCCGACGTCACGCGGGAGGCGCGATGAACACGCAGTCGATCCGGCGCTGGCTCGACCGGCTGGGCGTGCCCGCGGAGGTCGTCTCCGTCGGCACCGAGGCCGACAACGCGTGGTGCCTCATGCCCGCCGATGACGAGGGCTGGGAAGTCTTCTGGCGCGAGCAGGGCAACCGCTACGACTGGGCGCGCTTCACGTCCGAGCAGGTCGCCTGTCACTACCTCTTCGGCCGCCTCGCGTGGTCGCAGGTCGCGCGCGGCGCCGTCGGCGTGCTGCCCGGTCACTGAACCGTCCGCAGGTGGCGGGGCGAACCGCCACCCACGAGCCGGTCGGAGCAGATATAGGAGCAGGCCGGCTCAGCGCTTGAGCACGGCCAGCGCGGCGTCGTGCAGCGCGCCGTTGCTCGACAACGCCGAGCCGCCCTCGTAGGTCGCCGCGCCCGTCAGGTCGCTGAACCGCCCGCCGGCTTCCGTCACGAGGACCTGTGCGGCCGCGACGTCCCACGGGTTCACGATGCACTCGGCCGCCAGGTCCAGCGCGCCTTCCGCCACGAGGCAGTGCTGCCAGAAGTCGCCGAACGCGCGGCTCTCCCAGCACGCCTCCGTCAGGGCGAGGTACTTCTCGCGGGAGTGGTACTCGGTCCACGTGTTGAGGTCCGTCGTGGAGAGGTACGCGTCTTCCAGCGAAGCCACGGCCGACACCGCGAGCCGCCGCACGCCGGCCGTGTCGCTGCTGTACGCGCCATCGCCACGCGAAGCCCACCAGCGGCGGCCCAGCAGCGGCGCGGTGATCATGCCGACGACGGGCGAGCCGTCCTCGACCAGCGCGATCAGCGTCGCCCAGACCGGCACGCCGCGCAGGAAGTTCTTGGTCCCGTCGATCGGGTCGAGCACCCACGCGCGGCCGGTCGAGCCGGCCGTACCCCCGCGTTCTTCGCCCGCGACGGCGTCGCCGGGGCGCTCTGTGGCGAGGATCGCACGGATGGCGTCCTCGACGGCGGTGTCGGCGTCGGTCACCGGGGTGCGGTCGGGTTTGCGGGACACCGAGAGGTCGAGCGCGCGGAAACGCGCTGTGGTGATCGCGTCGGCGGCGTCAGCCAGCCGGGTGGCAAGGGGCAGATCATCCTCGTAGCCAGGCACGGTCACGATGGTTTCACGGGTGTTCGCCGTAAGGTTGGCGAGGTGAGCATGGTCCTACTTGCCGAAGACGACCCCACCATCGCCGAGCCGCTGTCCCGGGCGCTGCAGCGAGAGGGGTACGAGGTCGAGGTCGTCACCGACGGACCGGCGGTGCTCGGCGCCACCTCCGCCAACCGCGTCGACCTGCTCGTGCTCGACCTGGGGCTGCCCGGCATGGACGGGCTGGAGGTGTGCCGCAGACTGCGCGCCGGCGGCACCGAACTGCCGGTGCTGATGCTCACCGCTCGCACCGACGAGGTCGACTTCGTCGTCGGGCTCGACGCGGGGGCCGACGACTACGTGGCCAAACCGTTCCGCCTGGCGGAGCTGCTGGCCCGCATCCGCGCGCTCTTGCGCCGCCGGGTGCCGGAGGTGCTCGAGTCCGGGGGCGTCCGCATGGACCTCGGCGCGCGGCTCGTCACCGTCGACCTGCACGAGGTGCAGCTGGCGAACAAGGAGTTCGAGCTGCTGCGCGTGCTGATGAGCCGCGCGGGCCAGGTCGTGAGCCGCGACGAGATCCTCGCCGAGGTGTGGAACGACCTGGAGTCCAAGACGTCGAAAACGCTCGACATGCACATGTCCTGGCTGCGGCGCAAGCTCGCCGTCGCGGCCGACGAGGCGGCCGGTCGCCCCGCCAAGTCCACCCACTCCGACGGCGAACGGCGCATTGCGACCGTCCGAGGTGTCGGCTTCCGCTTCAACGTCGAATAGCGCCGCGCGATGAGCATGCGCCGCCGCATCCTGATGGCGATCCTGCTGGCCGTGCTCGTGACCGCGGCCGTGCTCGGCATCCCGCTCGGCGTCACGGCCTGGCGGCTGGTGGAGAACCTCAACCGGGAGAGCCTGGCCGAACGCGCGCGCGTGATCGCCGCGACCGTCGACACACAGGTCGCCAACGGCGACGACATCGACATCCAGCAGTTCCGGGTCGGCGTGCCGCACGGCGGGTTCCTGGAGGTCCGCGGCGACGGGCTGATCGAGAAGCACCTCGGCGTCAACCCCGGGCCCGACCCGGTCGTGGAGATCGTGCCGACGGCACGCCACGGCGAGGTGATCTTGTCGATCCCGCGAGGTCCCGTGCGCACGAAGCAGACGCAGGTGACGCTGCTGGTGGTGCTGCTGGTGGTGCTGTCCGTCGGTACCGGCGCGGTGGTGGCGACGGTGACGGCGCGCCGCCTGGCGAAACCGTTGCGGCACGTCGCGGACCGCGCGTCGCGCCTCGGCGGCGGCGACTTCCGGCCCGACCCCGGCCGGTACCGCGTGGCCGAGCTGGACATGGTCGCGGAGGCGCTGGACACGTCGGCCTCGGCGCTGGCGCAGCTCGTGCAGCGGGAGCGGCAGCTCGTCGGCGACGTCTCGCACCAGCTGCGCAGCCGGCTCACCGCGTTGCAGCTGAGGCTGGAACCGCTGACGATGCACGGCGATCCCGACGTCGTCGAGGAGTCGCGCGCCGCGCAGGAGCAAGCCGACCGGCTGGCCGAAGCCCTCGACGAACTGCTCGCCGCCGCCCGCGCGGCCCGCGAGGTGGACGCCGAGCCCGTCGACCTGCACGCGACGCTGCCCCAGGTCGCGGAGGAGTGGCGCCAGCTGCTGCGCGTCGAGGGCCGCAACCTGCGCCTGAAGATCGCCGACGGCCTCATGGCCCGCGCGACCCCCGGCCGCCTGCGCGAGGTCATCGGCGTCCTCCTGGACAACGCGCTGCGCCACGGCGCCGGCACCGTCACCCTCGCCGCCCGCCGCGGCGAGTCCGATGCCACCGTCGTCATCGAGGTCGGCGACACCGGCTCCGGCGTGCCCGACGAGCTCGCCCCGCACATCTTCGAACGCGGCTTCTCCGGCGGCGGCTCCACCGGCGTCGGCCTCGCCCTGGCCCGCGCCCTCGTCGAAGCCGACGGCGGCCGCCTCGAACTGTCCAACAAGCGCCCGGCGATCTTCAGCCTGTTCCTGAAGGTGCCCCGCCCGGACGACGTCGGCGAGGTCCGCTGGCCGGCGGAGCCGGTGCCGCGCTAAGCCGAGCGGCGAGCGCCGTGAAGTCGAACCAGAGCACGGCTGCGAGCCCGGCGAAGCCGGCCACCGTGGCCCACAGCGCGACCTGGGTCCGGCGCCGCCAGTGCCGGCCCGCCGTGCGGTGGACCGGAACCAGCGCACCGCCGGTTCCGCGTCCACCTCGCGCCCCCTTCCGGAGGCCGAGGCTGGGACCGCAGCCGGGGACCGGTTCTCGCCTTGGTCACCCGGCGGCTTCCCTGGCCCACTCGGCGAACGTCAGCGGTTTGCGGCCCAGCAACCGTTCCACCGTGTCGAACACGACGTCCTCCCGGCCGGCCGACTGGCGCTTCAGCTCGAACGTGCCGTCGATCGCCTGAGCCGGCCAGCCCAGGGCGAGCATACGGGCGCGGGCGGCGGGTTCGGGCTCTTCGACGTAGCGCACCGCCCGGCCCAGCGCGTCGCCGAGGATGGCGACCTGCTGAGCGGGTGTGAGGGCTTCGCCGCCGGTGAGCTCGTAGGTGGCGCCCTCGTGGCCGGGGGTGGTGAGCGCGAGCGTGGCGACGGCGGCGATGTCGCGCACGTGCACCAGGGCCGACGCGGGGTCGCCCTCGGGCACGTACACGGCGCCGTCCGTTCGGGCGGAGTGGAGCCAGAAGCGGCGGTTGTCCATGAACGCGCCGGGGCGCAGGATCGTCCACGCGGGGCCGGCTCCGCGGATCGCCTGCTCCGCGTGGGCGTGGGCGAGGGTGATCGGGTCTGTCTGTCCGAAGTGGACGCCCGTGGTGGACAGCTTCACGAGGTGGGCGACGCCGGCCCGGGCGGCCGCGGCGGCCAGCGCGGTTTCCCGCGCGGCCGAGTCACCGCCGTGGCCGGAGGTCAGCACGAACACGCGCGAAACGCCGGCCAGCGGCACGGAACCGACGTCGTCGAGATCGCCACGCACGACTTCGGCGCGGGGATCGATGCGGGCGCGGGCCGGGTCGCGCGTGAGGGCGCGGACGGGGGCACCGGCGTCCAGCAGTGCGGGAACGAGGGCGCGGCCGACCTTGCCGGTGGCGCCGAGAACGAGGATCACGAAAAGAACTCCTTGAGACAGAACGAAAAACGCACGAGGGCGTGCGAGGGCGCGAGACGGGAAAAGGTGCCAACCGGCACCCGTGAACGGGTGCGGTCCTCTTCGCGCTCGGCGACCACCTCGGATTCGTCCCACCGGCCCGGTCGACCCCGGGCGGCGTCTCAAGAAGGAACAACAACAAGCATGACTCTAGACAAGTACATGTCCGCGAGCAACCAAGTTACCGCGGCAAGCGCGTGACCTGCTCACGTCGACGTTCGCCCAGCTCGGCCGGGAAGACCCACTTCTTGAAACCCCAGTACCGGAACACCATCGCCAGCAGCATGCCGATGATCGAGCCGGTCGCGAAGTCGGCGATCTCCTGCACGAACCTCGAGACGAAGGGCTCTTCGAGGTGCAGCACGTATCGCGAGACGTAGAGCGGGATCAGGTTCACCACCACGGCCACACCGCTGATCGCGAAGAACAACGCGGCCTCGTGGGTCGTTCCGCGCCCGCCCCGGGTGCGGAAGGACCACTCGCGGTTGAGCACGTACGACACGATCGTGGCCACGATGATGGCGATGGCCTTCGCGGTCGTCGGCTTCGACTCGAGGACGCTGAGCTTGAGCAGGTACCAGATGCCGTTGTCGACCACGAAGGTCGTGCCGCCGACGATCGCGAACTTCAGCATCTCCCGGTGCTTGATGAGCACCGAGCGCAGTGGCTCCGGCGTGCGGGCCAGCACGGTCTCGACAACGGTCACGCCCGCCAGTTTAGAGAACCCGAGGTCACCGCGGGTCTCAGGCGGCCTTCCGGTCGGAAATGTCCGCATCGTCCGATGACCGGACCGCACGCAGGCGGGCACCCTCCGTGGGGAACACCCACTTCTTGAACGCCCACCAGCGGAACAGCGTGCCGAGCAGCGTCCCGAGGATCATGCCGCTCACGAAGTCGGCGACTTCCTGCCCGAGCAGCGTGAGGTGCGGCTGCTGCAGGTCGAGCACGTAGCGCGAGATCCACTGCGGCAACGCGTTGAGCCCCAGCGCGACGCCGCTGATGAGGAAGAACAGCGCGGCCTCGTGGGTGCGCTCGCGGCCACCGCGGGTGCGGAAGGACCACTCGCGGTTGGCGACGTAGGAGAAGATCGTGGCGATCAGCACGCCGATGATGAGCGCCGTGACGGGGTTGGCCCGCAGCACGGTGAACTTCAGGACATACGTGATCGCCGTGGTGATCAGGAAGCTGATCCCGCCGACCACGGCGAACCGCAGCAGCTCGCGGTGCTTCGCCAGGAACCCTCGCACCTGGGCGACGCTACCCCCTCAACCAGTCGAAAAAGCCGCGGGGCTCGATCGACGGCGGGGTCTCGCCGGGTTTGCCGGAGTTGCCGCTTCCCGGTGTCGGGGGCGCGCTCGTGGTGGTCGCCGGACTGCTCGGCGAGGTGGTGGTGACCGGGTCCGTCGGCTTCGCCGGCGGGGTGCTCGACGGCGTCGGCTTCCGGTGCGGCGGCTTCTTCGACAAGCTGGACGATTCGGGGGTTTCCGAGGTCGTCGTCGAGGAAGAAGACGGCGTCGGCGGGACTCCGGTCGTCGGGTACGGCACGTCGCAGATCCCGAGCCAGCAGCCGAACGACACCTTGGCTTGCTGCGCCGCCTTGCCGAGCGTCGCGGTCACGGTCACGGCCGCGTTGTGCGCCGGGCGGCCCTTGAGCCGCACCCACAGGTTCACGTGCTGGCCCGGCGCGAGCGCGCCGCGCGTGGTGCACGTGGCGCCCGTGTCGGTGGAGTCGCACGGGAAACTGCTGAGGCTCCACGACTGGTACAGCGAGTGGTCGAACGTGACCGTGACCGGCTTCGTGGTGTCGCCGGTGTTGCGGACGCGGACGTAGACGAGCGGGTTGCGCGTCCACGGGAACGCCGAGAGCCCGTCGGTGTCGGCCTGCAGCGCGAGCAGGTCGGGCGGCGACTTCACCGTGACCTTCACGCTCACGGCGACCTTGATCGTCGCGCCCGCCGTGACCGAACCCGTGACGGTGCCGCCCTGCGCGGAGTCGTCGGCTTGCAGGCGGAAGGTGAGCACGGCCGTCTGGCCAGGCTGCAGGCCGGAGCCCGTTTTGCACGTCACGGTGCCGGTGCCGCCGGGGCAGTCGACGCTGAGCTGGGTCGTCGCCGGCGTGTCGGCCTGGCGCGAAAACCCGCTCACGGCACCGCCGCCGCCACCCGCGGGCACGGCGGACACACCGGGCGGCAGGTTCAACGCGACCTGGACGGGATCGGACGGGCTGCCGCCGTCGTTGCGGACCGTGATCGGCAGGTTTACGGGCCCGGCGCCGGGCTGGAGTTCGAGGTCACCCGAAGGAGTGGTCGCCGACATCTTCGCCGCCGCGGGTGTCGCCGGCGGAGGCGGAGCCGCAGGTGGCGCGGCGGGCGGCGGCTGGACGGGTGGGGGCGCGGGGACCGCGGGCGGCGGCGCCTGCGGAGGTGCGGGTGGGGCCGGCGGTGCGGGCGGCGCGGGCTTGGCCGGCGGCGGCACCGCGGGCGCGGCGGCCGGCGGCGGGACCTGCGCGGCCACGGGGATCTCCTGCGGTGAGCCGGCCGCGGCCAGTGCGACCGCCACCGCCGCCACGATGGCGGCGCCCGAAGCCGCGACGCCCACGAACTGCCGGGGCGCGGAAGCGGCGGCCGCGGCGCCGGCCTTGGCGCCGCCCGCCGCGGCAGCGCCGGCACCGACGGCGGCACCCGCCGTGGCCGCTCCCGCCTTCGCGGCGCCGATCGTCGCGAGGTAACCCAGCGCGGCGCCGCCCAGCACGATCGGGGCGATGATCGCGCGCAGGCCACCGTTGACGTCGGCGAGCTCGGCGGCCAGGCCGCGGCAGTCCTCGCACTCGTCGAGGTGGCTCTCCACCTGGGCCCGCTCGCGTTTGGACAGTCCGTCGCGCGTCCACGCGCCGAGCCGCTCGGCCGTGGCGTGACAGCGTTCGGCGGCGGTTTCCTGCAGGTGGACCTGCAGGTACGCCTGGCGCAGGCCCTCGCGGGCGCGGTAGGCGAGGGCGGACACGCCGTTGGCGGTCAGGCCCAGCAGCGGCGCGACCTCGGCCGGGCTCTGCTGCTCGATCTCGGTGTGCCACAGCACGGCCTGCCAGCGTTCCGGCAGCCGCGCGAACGCCTTCGCGGCCAGCGTGCGCTCGAGCCCGGCCACGGCGGTGTCGGAGAACGGCACGGTGAGTGCCTCGCCGATGGCGCCGCCGGCGTCGCTCATGTCCTCGTTGAGGTCGACGCGGCGGTCGCGGCGGGTCTTGTCGTACGCGGTGTGGCGCAGTGCGGTGAGGAGGTACGCGCGGAACGCGGTGTCCGGACCTTTGCCGCCGCGCAGCGTCTCGAGGACCTTCGAGAACGCTTCGGACACGAGGTCGTCGGCCTCGGAGCTCGACCGCGCGAGCTGGCGAGCGAGGTTGTGGGCGGCGCCGCTGTGCCGTTCGTAAAGGGGCCCGTAGCTGGCGATGTTCCCTGAGCGGACCTCGGCGATCAGCTCGGCGTCGCTCTTACCGGACAGATCGGCGGGAACGGTGGACACAGGGCTCCTTCATCTGGCACACGCGGCCTGGCCAGCCACGATCTACCTCTCTAACGCGAGCACAAGTGTGACGGACGCGGCGATACGCGTCACCTCGTGGTCGGCGTGTTGACTCCGTCGGCGCAACAAGTTCACCCGGGCCTCGGGTGTGTCGCTGCGGCGGTCCTGCGAAAAAGACCCCGGAACGCCGTCACGCGGACGGCGGTGTCACGTCCCCTGAGTGGAGCAGGACAAGATCGACATCGACCGGGAAGGAGCGGCGGCCAGTGGACGTACCGGCGACTGGGGCACTGTCCGGTCCCGCCGGCGAGCCGGAGTCCCGCACCCGGTTCGACCGGGATCGGAACCTGCGCGCCCTGCGGGCCAGATGGCGCACCGCCAGTCTCACCGCGGGGTGGCGCTTCCCCAGCGACTGGGCACTGCCCGAAGTGGACGCCGTGTGCGCCGCCGTGGTCCGCCACGGCGCGACGGGCGCCGAGACGGCGCTGGCCGGCCTCGGCCGCGCCCGGGCCGCCGCCGGCGCGAACCTCGCGGAGACGCTGTCCGACCTGGCGGCGCTGCACGCCGTGCTCGCCGACCCGGACGCGGTCGACGGTTTCGTCTCACCGGACGTCGACGCGACACCTGCGCGGTTACTGCGCGTGACGGCGCTGGCTTGGGCGGACGTGGCGACGGATCAGCTGGTGCACACCGAGGTGACGGATCCGTTGACCGGATTGCCTTCCGCGGCTTACCTGCGGACGCGGCTGGCCGAGGTCTACCGGGCGAGCGCCGCGGAAGAGCACGTGCTGCTGGTGGTGGCGATGGACCTGACCACGGTGTCCGGCTGGCCCCGGCTCACGGGGATGATCTTGGTGGCCGACGCGTTGCGCGCGGTCTTCGACACCGGCGAGAGCCACGCGTCGTTGGGGCCGTCGGTGGTCGCGGTGCTGTGCCGCCGGGACGGCCGGCTGGCTTCGCGAGGCGTGGCCTTGCGCCGGGCCCTGAACGACCGGCTGTCGATCGACGCGCAGCTTCGCGAGGTCAACCGGCCGCGCGTCTCGGCGGTCCGCCTGCCCGCTTCGCACGACAGTGCGTGCGATTTGCTGTCCGACCTCGCGCGGGGCTGACGTTGTCCGGAGGTGAGCCGGATGTGGTTCTGATCTTGACGCGGTGAAGGCTCGCGGCCCCACCCATCGGGCCTGCTCCGGCGCGTTCATGATTTCCTGGTGTGGTGACCAGGACCGTTCCCTCCGCCGTCGACGGCGAAGTTCCGGTGAGCGCTGCCCCGCCTCGCCTGGCCCTGCGCAAGTCACTCGCCAGGCTGTCGATGCGGCCGCGGTCGATCCTGATTCTCTCGGTGATCCCGCTGGTCGCGATCGGTATGGGGATCTGGGGCTGGACGCACGAGTGGGGGCTGGGGGTCGACAGCGCGGTCTACCGCGGTGGCGCGCTCACCCTGCTGCACGGGGACTCGCTGTACGACACCAACACGCTGTCCACCGAACCGTTCTGGGCGCTGTTGCCGTTCACGTACCCGCCGACGGCCGCGTTGTTCTTCGTGCCGCTGGCGCTCGTGCCGACGCAGGTGGCGTGGGGGTTCCTGACGGCTGTATCGCTGGGCGCGCTCGCGCTGTCGGTGCGGATCTCGATCGGCGCGCTGCCGCGGCCGGAGGCGGGCGGACCGCGGTGGTGGGCCTCGCCCGCGCGGTCCACGATCGTGTTCTTCCTCGTGTTCCTCGGCTTGGAACCGGTGTGGCGCACGATTTTCCTCGGTCAGATCAACCTGATCCTGATGGCGCTGATCCTGCTCGACATGCTCGTGCTCGGCGCGCGCGGCAGCCGGTGGGGCGGGGTGCTGGTGGGCGTCGCGGCGGCGATCAAGCTGACGCCGCTGGTGTTCCTGGGGCACCTGTTCGTCACCGGCCGCCGCAAGGACGCGTTGCGGGGGCTCGCGACGTTCGTGGTCCTGCAGGGCCTGATGTTCGTGATCAACTCGCACGACGCGTTCAAGTACTGGACCTCGACGCTGCCCGACACCGGCCGGATCGGGCCGGTGCACTGGGCGGGCAACCAGTCGCTCAACGGGCTGATGAACCGGGCCACCGACCTCGCGCCGTGGGCGTCGAAGGCCGCCATGGGCATCGGACTGCTGCTCGCGATCCCGGCGCTGTGGCTGCTGATGCGCTTCCACCGCAAGGGCCAGGCGCTGGCCGCGGTGCTGGTCACGGCGTTCTGGACGCTCCTGATCTCGCCGATCTCGTGGTCGCACCACTGGGTGTGGGTCGCGCCGCTGATCGTGCTGCTCGTGTCGCGCCTGCCGAAGACGACGCCCGCCACGGCGTGGAAACGCTGGCTCGGCACGGGGCTGGTGGCGTTCGTGTTCGTCAGCTGTGTGCTGCTGATCCTGCCGAACGGGCGCAATGTGGAGCTGCACTGGAAGGTGTGGCAGAACGTCCTGGGTGACGCGTACATCCTGACGCCGGTGGTGCTGGGGATCGCGTTGATCCTGCGGTGGGGGCTGCAGCGGCGGGCACGAAATCGCGGTTCAGGGCCGGATTCGGAGCCGGGTTCGGGCTCTGGTTCGGGTTCAGGGGAGGCCGCGGACCGTGCCGACGCCACGCCGGCTCACTGACCCGCGTCTGCTGGCGCTGCCGTTCCTCACACTCGTCGTCGGAGTCGTCGTCTGGCTCACCCAGCGGCACCTCGGCGCCGACAGCGCCGTCTACCGCGCCGGCGCGCTGACCCTGCTCAAGGGCGAGCCGCTCTACACCACCGGCGACCTCACGACCCTGCCCGACTGGGTCCGGCTGCCGTTCACCTACACGCCCGCTGCGGCCGTGCTGTTCCTGCCGCTCGCCCTCGTGCCGGCCGGGCTGGTGTGGGGCGTGGTCGCGGTGCTGTCGGTGGTGTCACTGACCGTGGTGATCGCAGTCGTCGCGCGCCCCTCGCAGTGGTGGCTCTTCGGCGGCACCGTGGTGGCGCTGGGCTTGGAACCGGTGTGGAAAACGCTGTTCCTGGGCCAGATCAACCTGATCCTGATGGCTTTCGTCGTCGTCGACGTCCTGGTGCTCTCGCTGCGCGGCTCACGCTGGGCCGGTCTGCTGATCGGCGCCGCCGCGGCCATCAAGCTGACGCCCCTGATCTTCGTGCCGCACCTGTTCTTCACCGGCCGCTGGAAAGACGGCCTGCGCGCCCTGGCCACCTTCGTCGGCCTCGAGGCGATCATGTTCGCCGTCATCCCGCACGACGCGTGGTTCTTCTGGACGAAGTCCGCCACCGACCCCAGCCGCGTCGGCTCGGTCACGTGGATCTTCAACCAGTCGCTCAACGGGCTCGTCAACCGCGCCTCCGCCCTGGCCCCGTGGTCGCTCGCCGTGGCCGTCGCCGTCGGCGCGGTCCTCGCCGTGCCCGCCGTGTGGCTCGTGATCCGCCTGCACCGCCGCGGCGAACCGGTGGCCGCCCTGCTCGTGACGGCGTTCTACGGACTGCTGCTGTCACCCGTTTCCTGGTCGCACCACTGGGTGTGGGCCGTGCCGCTCATCGCCCTGCTCGTCACCACGGGCCGCCGCTGGTGGGCCCTCGCGGCCACCGCGCTGTTCGCCTCGCACATCGTCATGCTCGTCCCGAACGGCGCCGACGTCGAGCTCCGGTGGGGCCTGGGCTGGTCCATCCTCGGCAACGCCTACGTCGTGGCGGCGGCTTGCACGATCCTCGGCCTGACGGTCCGCGAGCTGCGGCTGAGCTCTCCGGCGGCGAGGCTGGCGAAGTAGCTTCGCGCCTCCCCATCGTCGAATCCGCGTCGTACAGTGGAACGACTGCCGGGAGGTGCATGGCGGTGGTGAACGGCGAGGCGGCCGAGCGGGCCTTCGCCGGACAGGCGTGGCGAGAGGTGTACGCGCGGCTCACCAGAGGTCGCGCGGCACTGACCGCGGACGATCTCGTACGCCTTTCGACGGCGGCTTACCTGCTCGGGCACGACGACGAGAGTTTCGAATCGCGGGAGCGCGCGTATCTCGAGTACGTGCGGGGCGCCTGCCCGGCCGATGCTGCCCGGTGCGCGTTCTTCCTGGCCCTGCCCTTGCTGTTGCGGGGTGAGCCGGCGCGGGCGAACGGCTGGCTGGCGCGGGCGCGGCGGCTGCTCGACGAGCACGGGCTGGACTGCGTCGAACGGGGTTACCTCCTGGTCCCGGTCGGCCTGCAGCGCATCCACGGCGGTGACACCCGGGGCGCGCACGACGCGTTCACCTCCGCGGTGGAGATCGCTGCCCGCTTCGGCGACGCGGACCTGCTGGCGCTGGGACGGCACGCGCAGGGCCGGGCACTGATCAAGCTGCACCGCACCGCCGAAGGACTGGCTCTGCTCGACGAGGCGATGGTCTCGGTGACCTCGGGCGAGGTGTCGCCAATCCCCGCCGGAGTGGTCTACTGCAGCGCGATCGAAGGCTGCCACGAGGTTTTCGACGTCATCCGGGCGCAGGAGTGGACGGCGTCACTGAGCGCGTGGTGCGCGGCGCAGCCGGACCTGGTGCTGTTCCGCGGCCAGTGCCTGGTGCACCGTTCGCAGGTGCTGCAGGCGCTCGGCGCGTGGCCGGAAGCCCTGGCGGAGGCTCGCCGCGCCGGTGAGCGGCTCTCCGGCCCACGCCGTCAGCCGGCGCTCGGCATGGCGCTGTACCAGGAAGCCGAGCTGCGCCGGCTGCGCGGCGAGCTCGCCGCGGCCGACGACGGTTACCGGCGAGCCGGCGAGTACGGCCATCCCACCCAGCCCGGCTGCGCGTTGCTGCGCCTGGCCCAGGGCCGGACGGCGGCGGCTGTCTCGGCGATCGGCCACGCCGTGGTCGAGGCGGCGGACGACCACCTCGTGCGCGCCCGGATGCTCGCGGCGCAGGTGGAGATCGTGCTGGCCGCCGGGGAACCGGGTGTCGCCCGCGGCGCGGCCGACGAGCTGTCGGCGATCGCCGCCGAGATCGCGATGCCGCTGCTGCGAGCGACGGCCGCGCACGCGCGGGGCTCGGTCCTGCTGGCGGAGGGCGATCCCTCGGCCGCGCTCGTCGAGCTGCGCGCCGCGTGCGAGAGGTGGGCCGAGCTGGACGCGCCGTACGACGGAGCCCGCACGCGCCTGCTCATCGCCCGGGCCCGGCAGCTGACAGGCGACGACGACGCGGCCGAGGTCGACTTCGCCACCGCGCGCGAGGTCCTGCAGCGACTCGGCGCGGACGTCAGCACTCCGCCGACCCCGCCGAGCACACGGCCGTCGCAGACTTCGCTGACCGAGCGGGAACTGCAGGTGCTGGCGCTGGTGGCCGAGGGGCTGTCGAACCGGCAGATCGCGGCGCGGCTGGTGATCAGCGAACACACCGTGCGCAGGCACCTGCAGAACGTGTTCGCGAAGCTCGGCGTGCCCTCGCGCGCCGCCGCGGCCACCCACGCGGTGCAGCAGCACCTCATCTGACCCGTGGTACGGACGGACCATCCCACCTCGGGCGAAGTGGTACGGCTGTTCGATGCCGCTCGCGCCACCGGCTCCTAACGTGCTGGTCAGGAGGTACGGCTGATGAACGAGCACGAGCACACCGAGACCGTGGTCATCGGGGCCGGACAGGCGGGGCTGTCGGCGGGATACCACCTCGCGCGGCGCGGCCGCGACTTCGTGATCCTCGACGGCAACGGCCGGATCGGGGACAACTGGCGCTGCCACTGGGACACGCTGCGGTTGTTCACCCCGGCCCTGGCGGCCGGGCTGCCCGGGATGGCGTACCCGGGCCCGCCGATGCACTACGCGACCAAGGACGAGATGGCCGACTACCTCGAGACCTACGCGCGCAGGTTCGCGCTGCCCGTGCGGGGTGGGCAGCGCGTGGCGCGGGTGTCGCGCGACGGGGCCGGTTTCGAGGTGACCACGGGGACCACGACCTTCACCTGCGACAACGTGGTGGTCGCGACGGGCACCTTCGGCCGCGCGCCGCGCGTCCCCGAGTTCGCCGGCCGGCTCGACGCCGGGATCCGGCAGTTGCACTCCAGCGAGTACCGCAACCCGGAGCAGCTGAAGCCGGGGCCGGTGCTGGTCGTCGGCGCGTCGCACTCGGGCGGCGACATCGCCTTCGAGGCCGCTCGGGCGGGTCATCCAGTGGTGCTCAGCGGGCCGATCCGCGGCGAGCTCCCGTTCGACATCAACCGGCGCCCGGCGCGCGTCCTCTTCCCGGTGCTGTTCTTCGTGGCCAAACACATCCTGACCATGCGGATGCCGTGGGGCCGGATGATGCGGGCCGAGATCCGGGTGCACGGCGGGCCGCTCATCCGGATCAAGCGCGCCGACCTGACCCGCGAGGGCGTCGAGCACGTCGCCGACCGCACGACCGGCGTCCGCGCCGGTGCGCCCGTCCTCGCCGACGGCCGGGCGCTCGACGTCGCCAACGTCGTGTGGTGCACCGGGTTCCGCCAGGACTTCTCCTGGATCGACCCGCCCGTCACGGACGAGTCCGGCTGGCCGCGCGAGGAGCGCGGTGTGGCGACCACGGCACCGGGCCTGTACTTCGTGGGGCTGTCGTTCCAGCGGGCGTTCTCGTCGATGCTCGTCGGTGGCGCCGGCCGCGATGCCGGGTACGTCGTGAAGCACTTGACCGCGCGCGCCGAGGCGGTCCGGCAGCGGATCGGACGCGTGCGGCTGGGCGCGGGCGCCGGTGGCGCAGCTCACTGAGCCGGTACCCGCAGCTCGGCCAGGTCTCGCCAAGTAATCTGATCGGCGCTATGGACAAACGAACCGGTCTTCCCGTGGTGGGCATGGTGGGCGGTGGGCAGCTGGCCCGCATGACGCACCAGGCGGCGATCTCCCTCGGTCAGTCGCTGAAGGTCTTGTCGGCGAGTGCGGACGATTCGGCCGCACTCGTCGCGTCCGACGTGGTCATCGGGCACCACACGGACCTCGAGGCGCTGCGGAAGTTCGCCCAGGGTGTCGACGTGCTCACGTTCGACCACGAGCACGTGCCGGGTGAGCACCTGCTGACGCTCGTGATGGAGGGTGTCGTGGTGCGGCCGGCGCCGTCGGCGCTCGGGTTCGCGCAGAACAAGCTCGTGATGCGCGAGATGATGGCCGGCATGGACGTGCCGGGGCCGGACTTCGCCGAGGTGTCCACTGTGGACGACGTGATCGCCTTCGGCGCGGCGCACCGGTGGCCGGTCGTCCTGAAGGCCGCCCGCGGCGGGTACGACGGCCGCGGTGTCTGGATGCTCGACACGGCGCGCCACGCGCGCGAGGTGGTGCCGCGGCTGCTCGACGCGAGCACGGCGCTGCTGGTCGAGGAGAAGGTCGAGATGAAGCGTGAGCTGGCGGCGCTGGTCGCCCGCTCGCCGTTCGGCCAGGGGGCCGCGTACCCGGTGGTCGAGACGGTGCAGGCCGGCGGCATCAACACCGAGGTGCTCGCTCCCGCGCCCGGCCTGTCCGAGGAGCGCGTGCACGAGGCGCAGGACCTCGCGTTGCGCATCGCGTCGATGCTGGACGTCACGGGGCTGCTGGCCGTGGAGCTGTTCGAGACGGAGCAGGGCCTGCTCGTGAACGAGTTGGCCATGCGCCCCCACAACTCCGGCCACTGGACGATGGACGGCGCGCGCACGTCGCAGTTCGAGCAGCACCTGCGCGGCGTGCTCGACTACCCGCTGGGCCGCACCGACCTCGTCGCGCCCGCGTGTGTGATGGCCAACGTGCTCGGCGCGGACGTCCCGCCGCAGATGAGCCCGGACGAGCGCGTCCACCACCTGTTCGCGCGCTACCCCGAGGTGAAGATCCACCTCTACGGCAAGCAGGAACGCCCCGGCCGCAAGCTCGGCCACGTCAACTTCGTCGGCGACAGCATGGACGACCTGCGCAACCGCGCGCTGCTCTCGGCCCACTGGCTGTCCCACGCCGTGTGGCTCGACGGCTACGAGATCCACTGAGATCACTGAAGGGAACACATATGGCGCCGCAGGTGGGCGTGATCATGGGCAGCGACTCCGACTGGCCCGTCATGGAGGCCGCCGGGCAGGCCCTGGCGGAGTTCGGCGTCGAGTACGAGGTCGGCGTCTACTCCGCCCACCGCACGCCGCAGCGCATGCTGGACTACGCCACGTCCGCCGCCTCCCGCGGCCTGCGCGCCATCATCGCCGGCGCCGGCGGTGCCGCCCACCTACCCGGCATGGTCGCCTCCGCCACCGTGCTGCCTGTCATCGGCGTCCCGGTGCCGCTGAAGTACCTCGACGGCCTCGACTCGCTGCTGTCGATCGTCCAGATGCCCGCCGGCATCCCCGTCGCCACGGTCTCCGTCGGCGGCGCGCGCAACGCCGGCCTCCTCGCCGTGCGCATCCTGGCGGCTTCGGACCTGCAGCTGCAGTCGAAGCTGGCGGAGTTCCGGTCGAGCCTGGAGACGCTGGTGCTGGAGAAGGACGCGGCACTGCGTGAGAAGGCCGGCCAGTAGGTCAGGGCAGCTGCTTGCGCAGCTCCCGCTTCAGCACCTTCCCCGCCGCCGACACCGGGATCTCGTCGACGAAGTACAGCTCCCGGATCCGCTTGTAGGGCACCACCTTCTCGTTCACCGCGGCGATCAGCCCCTCGGCATCGAGGTCGGCATCCGGCTGCCCCACCACGAACGCGACGGGCAGTTCGCCGACGTCGGCCTGCGGGCGGCCGACCACGGCGGCCGTCGCGACGCCCGGCATCGCGATGAGCAGCTCTTCCAGCTCACGCGGGAAGACGTTGTACCCCTTGTACAGCAGCATGTCCTTCTTGCGATCCACAATGGACAGATAACCGTCCGCGTCGAGCACGCCGATGTCGCCCGTGTGCAGCCAGCCGTCGACGAGCGCCGCGGCCGTTTCGTCCGGCCGGTTGCGGTAGCCGCGCATCATCTGCGGCCCCCGCAGGCACACTTCGCCCTCGGCGCCGGCGGGCAAGGGATCCTCGTCGAGACCGACGATCTTCACCTCCGTGTCGAAGATCGGCCCGCCGACGGAGCCCACCTTGCGCACGCCGGAGCGGTACGACGGCGAGATCACCGCGCCCATCGTCATCTCGGTCAGGCCGTAGCCCTCGGCGATCACAACGCCGGGGAAGCGCTCGTGGAGCGCGCGGATCATCTCGTGGTTCATCGGCGCCGCGCCGGAGCCGATGCTGCGCACGGACGACAGGTCGGCCGTGTGGAACGCGGGCGTCGCCAGCAGCGCGGCGAACAGCGCGGGCGCGCCGCCGAGAGAGGTGACACGCAGGCGTTCGGCGTCGGCGACGTACGCGGCCGGGTCGAAGCGCGCGTGCAGCACGGTCTGGGAGCCGCTGAGCAGCGCGGCGTTGAGGCCGGCGATCACGCCCATCGCGTGGAACCACGGCGTCAGGTTGATCGCGACGCCGGTGCCGAGGCGCCCGACCCACTCGTCCTCGCTGCCGATCTGGTCGAGGATCACGTCACCGTGCGTGTCCAGCTTCGGCACGGAGCCGCTGCTCCAGCACGCGCTTTGGAGCGTGTTGGCCACGATGTTGCGGTGCGTGAGCTCCACGCCCTTCGACCGGCCGGTCGTGCCGCCGGTGTAGGCGAGGTGGGCGAGGTCGTGGTGGACGTCGATGGCCACGTCGGGCCGGGTGGCCGGGGCTTCGGCGAAGAACTGCTTGAACTCCACGACGTCGTCGGACCAGGCCGGCGCGCTCGGCGCGACGACGATCGTCAGCCGGGCCGGGATCCGGTCCGCGACGGCCGCGACGGTGCCCGCCACCGGCCCGAACGTGACCACGGCGGCGGCCTCGCAGTCGGTGAGCTGGAAGGCCAGGTCGTCGGGCGGGAGCAGCGGGTTCGTCGGGCTGAAGGTCGCGCCGGCGAGCAGGGTGCCGTAGTAGGCGACGGGGTAGGCGAGGCAGTTGGGCAGGTGGATCGCGACGACGTCGCCGTGGCCGATGCCGCGGGCGAGCAGGGCGTTGGCGAACTTGCACGCGCCTGCGTACGTTTCGGTGAAGGTGAGGCTGTCGTCGCCCATGGCGAACGCGGTGCGATCACCGAAGCGGGCGGCGGCGCCGGCGAGTATCGAACCCACCGGAACTTCGGGGTAGGTGAGGGAAGCGGGCAATCCGGGCGGCGGCGTCGACGCGGTGATGGCCATCACCCGACCTTACGAAGAGTGCGGTCAAGGACACAAGAACGAACGGCGACGCCCGGCGTGAACGAGCGCTAACATCGACAAAACTCTCCCCAATGCTGCAGAGAAGGTGACGGAAGTGGCCGAGGGCCTGTACCAGCTTGCCGAGGAGCACGAGGAGCTGCGGGCCGCGGTCCGGGCTCTGGCCGAGAAGGAGATCGCGCCGTACGCGGCGGAGGTCGACGAGAACGAGCGGTTCCCGACCGAGGCACTGGAGGCGCTGACCAAGTCGGGCTTCAACGCCGTGCACATCGGCGAGGAGTACGACGGCCAGGGTGCCGACGCCATCGGCGCGTGCATCGTGATCGAGGAGGTCGCGCGGGTCGACGCGTCGGCGTCGCTGATCCCGGCGGTGAACAAGCTGGGCACGCAGCCGATCATCCTGTCGGCCTCGGAAGAGCTGAAGAAGATCGTGCTGCCGTCGATCGCGCGGGGCGAGGCGATGGCCTCGTACGCGCTGTCGGAGCGCGAAGCCGGCTCGGACACCGCGTCGATGCGTGCGCGGGCGAAGCTCGACGGTGATCACTGGGTGCTCAACGGCACCAAGGCGTGGATCACCAACGCGGGTGAATCTTCGTGGTACACGGTGATGGCTGTGAGTGATCCGGACGCGGAGAAGAAGTCCAACGGCATTTCCGCGTTCGTCGTGCACAAGGACGACCCGGGCTTCTCTGTGGGGCCGAAGGAGAAGAAGCTCGGTATCAAGGGCTCGCCGACGCGCGAGATCTACTTCGAGAACTGCACGATCCCGGCCGAGCGCATCATCGGCGAGCCGGGCACGGGGCTGAAGACCGCGCTGAAGACGCTCGACCACACCCGCCCGACCATCGGCGCGCAGGCGCTGGGCATCGCGCAGGGTGCGCTGGACGCCGCGATCGCGTACGTCAAGGACCGCAAGCAGTTCGGCAAGTCGATCTCCGAGTTCCAGGGCGTGCAGTTCATGCTCGCCGACATGGGTACGAAGATCGAGGCCGCCCGCCACCTCGTCTACGCCTCCGCCGCCGCCTCCGAGCGCGGCGACAAGCGCGCGGGTTTCATGGCGTCCGCCGCGAAGACCTACGCGTCCGACATCGCCATGTCCGTGACCACCGACGCTGTGCAACTCTTCGGCGGCGCCGGCTACACCCGTGACTTCCCGGTCGAGCGCATGATGCGCGACGCGAAGATCACGCAGATCTACGAAGGCACGAACCAGATCCAGCGCATGGTGATGGCGCGGGCTCTGCTCAAGGGCTGAGGTTCTCGGTTTTCGGCCCGCGCACCTTTCCGGGTGCGCGGGCTTTTTCATTGTCGTCGCCAGCCGGCGCGGATCTTGGCGGCGTCTTCGATGCGGTAGAGGACGTCGAGGCAGATCAGTTCTTTTTCTTCCAGTTGCAGCAGTCTTGACTCGGTTTCGGGGTCGGTCGCGTCGGCGTTCTTCGCCAGGTTGATCCGCTGTTGTTTGAACGATTCCCGCTGCTCGCTCCAGGTGTCGGCCAGGCGGTGCAGGTCACGCGCGGTGTAGCGCAGGATCTCTTGCAGGCTGGGGACTTCGCGTTCGACGAAGCGGCTTTGCAGGGTGCGGACTTTTTCCTCGGCGTCGTCGCGGTGGCGGTTGGCGGTGTCTGCGGCGTCGGTCGCGGATTCCAGTTCTTCCGCTGCGTGGCCCAATTGTTCGAACAGGCTCGACCGCGCGGGTAGGACCATGTTCGCGAGCGAAGTGTCGAGGACCTTCGCGATGGCGACGGCTTCACCGAGGCGAATTGTCCGGCCGGTGGTGCCGTCGGCGTGTTTTTCGATGCGGGTGATGGCTGTGCTGTCGAGTTGGATTCCTACTCGTTCCAGCTTTTTCGCGAGCCCGGCCTGGGACACGCCCAGTTCTTCTCGCAGCGCGCGCATGTTGAGCGCGAAGGTGCGCTCGGCTTGGGCGCCGATGGCGTCGCCGGGCGCTTCGCGCGGTGGTTCCGGGTGATCCTGCACGAGGAGCAGTGTAGTGCTTGACGCGCAGCGCCGCTTGAGGCACTCTGGGTGACAGTGGTGCTGATGGAGCACTGTGCTGCACGAGGAGCACTGGATGAGGAGTGGTGATGCCGAAGACGTGGTCGGTGGGGGATGGGCGGCTCGGTCGTATCGGGGCCTTATCGGCATGCGGAGTGGTGCCGGTACCAGGACGAGGAGCGGCATGCGTGCGACGCGGGTGCGCCGGATGTGTACGGGGTGGTGTCCGACGGAGCCGAGCCGCCGATCATCTCGGCGACGGCCTGGCGGACCGAGGCCACCGAGCGGCAGACGGTGCTGGTGCACGTGGAAAACCGAGACTGCTGGGCCGATGTCGAGGTCGACGGGGCCGGGGCGCGCGAGCTTGCCGCGCAGCTGGTTGCTGCGGCGGAGTTGATCGAGGTGCCGTTGCGGGGAGCGGCGTGACTGTGCGCTCCTTCGAGTGGAGGTTCCCGGTGGAGGCAGAAGAATCGAGGTGAGGGATGCCGAGGTAAGGGCCGAGCTGTGACCGCCGGGTGGTCTCCGGTGGGTTCGGCGCTGGGCCGGAAAGGAGTGGGATGGCGTTCGCGGAAGAGGCGTTCGCTGCGTTTCGGCGAGGTGAGACCGACGCTGTCGAGTGGCTGAGTCGCGCGGAGCTCGGGCGGGCGAAGGCCGCGGGTGACGCCGCCGGCGAGGTCGATGCGCTGTGCATGCTGGCCAGGGTCGCCGTGCGCGGTGGGGACTTGGCCGGGTGCCGGGAGCTGGCCGTAACGGCGCTCGAGGTTGCGCGCCGTGGCGGTGACTCGGCGCTGGAGCGGGGGCCGGTGCATGTGCTGGCGGCGGTGGCGCGGATGAGGGGCGACCTGACGGAAGCGAGGGCGTTGTTCGGCCGGAGCATCGAGTTGCGGCAGGAGGCGGGGCCGGTCGATCTCGTGGTCTGGGAGCAGCTGAATCTCGGGTACGTCGAGCTGGAGTCCGGCGACGTCGGGCGGGCCCGGGAGTTGTTCGAGGGAGTTCGGCGGTACGCGAGGGACCACAGCGTTGGTGACCTCGTGCCGTACGGCGTGCTCGCGAGCGCTGTGCTGGCGGAGAGGGACGGAGACACCGCGGGGGCCGTCCGGTTGCTGGCGGAGGCGGACAGGGCGTTGCGGGAGCGGGGTCAGGTGCTCGATCCCGATGACGCCGAGGTGCGGGAGGCGTTGCGAGCGCGTCTGGTCGCCACGCTGGGAGAGGAGGGGTTCGAGGCCGAGTTCGCGAGGGAGGGCTAACCATCCACTGTGGCCGGTGACGTCCAGCTTGCCAGGAGGTGCAGGCGTTCCTCGGAAGGGGAGCCCGGCTCGACGGTCGTGATGCCGAGGGTCTGCTCGGGGTCGTCGACGGGGGTCATGGCTTCGTAGCCGAGGGTCAGCTCGCCGACGAGCGGGTGGTGATACTGCTTGACGCCGTGGGTGCGTTCGAAGACGTCGTGGTCGGCCCACCAGCGGCGGAAGTCCTGGTCGCGCAGGGAGAGTTCGCCGATGAGCTCCGCGAGGGCGGGGTCGTGGGGGTAGCGGCCCGCGTACAGGTGGAGGGTGGCGACGACGCCGCGGGCGGCGCCTTCCCAGTCGGTGTAGAGGCCGCGGACGGTGTCGTCGAGGAAGATGAGCCGGGCCATGTTGCGGGAGCGAGGAGGGAGGGCGTCGAAGTCGGCGTAGAGGGCGCAGGCGAGGCGGTTGGCGGCGAGCACGTCCATGCGGCGGCCGAGGACGATGGCCGGCACGTGGTGGAGGCTGTCGAGCACGAGCTGCAGGCCCGGGCGCACGCGTTGGGGCGGCAGGGGCCGCGGCCGTGAGCGCGTGGGCTTGGCGAGGGTGAAGAGGTGGGTGCGCTCGAGGTCGTTGAGCTGCAGGGCTCGGGAGATGGCGTCGAGGACGGACTCGGAGACGTTGAGGTTGCGGCCGCGTTCGAGGCGGACGTAATAGTCCACGCTCACGCCCGCGAGCTGCGCGACCTCCTCGCGGCGGAGGCCGGGCACGCGCCGGGGGCCGGGGTGCGGGGTGAGGCCCGCGTCGGCCGGGGTGATCTTCGCTCGCCGCGAGCGCAGGAAGTCCCGGAGTTGCTCGCTCATGCAGTCCAGCGTAGGGCCGATCGCCGCCCCGAGAGGGGGTCTGCTGGACCCCCGGTGGAGGGAGTCCTCTCCGCTCGGGGGCGAACGGTGGTTGCGTGGGAACCATGAAACGACGCATTCTCGGCGGCACCGGCATCTCCGTGAGCGAATACGCGCTCGGCACGATGATGTTCGGCGCCATGGGCAACACCGACCACGGCGAGTCGGTCCGCATGATCCACGCGGCGATCGACGCCGGCATCAACTTCCTGGACACGGCCGACGTCTACTCGACCGGGGAGTCGGAGGAGATCGTCGGCAAGGCGCTCGCGGGGCGGCGCGACAGTGTGGTGCTGGCGACCAAGTTCGGCCTCCCCATGGGCGAGGACCCGAACCAGCGCGGCGGCTCACCGCGCTGGGTCAAACGGGCGCTGGAGAACAGCCTGCGCCGCCTCGGCACCGACTACCTGGACCTGTACCAAATGCACCGCCCCGACCCGGACACTGACATCGACGAGACGCTCGGCGCGCTGTCGGACCTCGTGCGCGAGGGCAAGGTGCGGGCGATCGGCAGCTCGTTCTTCTCGCCGGAGGAGACCGTGGAAGCGCAGTGGACGGCCGAACGCCGCGGCCACCACCGGTTCCGCACCGAGCAGCCGCCGTACTCGATCCTCACGCGTGGCATCGAGCAGCGCGTGCTGCCGACCGCGCAGCGCTACGGCATGGGTGTGCTCACCTTCGGTCCGCTCAACTCCGGCTGGCTCTCCGGCCGCGCCGACCCGACCGCCGGGCATCGCAACGCCGGCCGCGGCGCGCAGATGTTCGACCTCTCGCGGCCGGGCGTGCAGGCGAAGGCCGACGCCGTCGCGGAGCTGACCGAGCTCGCCGCCGACACGGGGATCTCCGTGCCGCACCTGGCGATCGCGTTCGTGCGCGCGCACCCGGCGGTCACGTCCGTGCTGATCGGCCCGCGCCGGCCCGAGCACCTCACCGACCTGCTGGCCGGCGCCGACCTGGAGCTGAGCGGAGACGTGCTCGACCGCATCGACGAGATCGGGCCGCCGGGGGTCGACGTGCACTCGGGCGACTTCTACATCAACCCCACGCCGGCGATCCTCGACAAGCGCCTGCGGCGGCGGTGAACCACCGGGGCGTGGCGAGTCACTTCGCGAAGTGCCTGCGCCGGCGTTGAACCACCGAGCCGCGTTGGGTCACTTCGCGGTGGCGAGGAGCAGCCCGATGACCTGCACGGCGTCGTCGAGCCGTGGTTCGCCGCCGAGGAGCTGGGAGTACATGAACGAGTCGCCGATGCGGATCACGGCCTGCGCGACGGCCGCCGTCGGGGCGTCGAAGTGCAGGCCGTTGCGGTCGAGCAGTTCGGTGAACAGCCGCGCCGCCCGGGACTCGACCTCGCCGGGCGACATGATCACCTTCGCGAACAGCGCGGGGTCACGCCGGGCGAGGTCCTTCAGCGGCGCGAGCGTGACGACGGTGCGCATGAACCGCTCGACCACCGCCAGCGTCCGGGCGAGGCCCGGGGGACCGGTCACGGCGGCCTCGATCGCGAGGTAGGTCCGTTCGGTGCTGTCGGCGAGCACGCGCCCGAGCAGCTGTTCGTGGTTGCCGACTCGGCGGTACAGCGTCGCGCGGCTCAAGCCGAGCTCGGTCGCGAGTGCCGACATGTCGATCGTCCGGCCGCGCAGGTACGCATCGGTCGCCGCGCGGACGACGTCGTCGGTGGAGGGTGGGCCGGCCATCCGCGCAGTATGGCCGAGTCCGCTTGCCAAAACACCCTGAACGTGAGACAAAACGTCTGTCTGTCTCAATGCGGAGGTGCGGTGTGGCCACGGTGACCGTGAACGGTGGGCAACAAGTCCACTACGTCGACCACGGTGGCGACGGCCCGGCCGTCGTCCTGCTGCACAGCTTCCTGATGGACGTCGACATGTGGCTCCCGCAGGTCGAGGCCTTCCGCGGCGACCACCGCCTGATCGCGATCGACGAGCGCGGCCACGGCGAGACCCCGGCGGACGGGCCCTTCGACTACTGGGACGTCGCCCGCGACGCGCTCGCGGTGCTCGACCACCTCGGCTTCGACCGCGCCGCCGTGATCGGCACCAGCCAGGGCGGGTTCGTCGGCCTGCGCATGGCGTTGCTTGCCCCCGAGCGCGTGACCGCGCTGGCCGTGCTCGGCACGTCGGCCGCCGCCGAGCCCGACGAGGTCGCGGCCGTCTACCGGCAGCTCGGCGACGTGTGGGCGCAGGACGGCCCCGACGGCGTGATCGACGGCGTCGCCGCCATCTGCTTCGGCGACACCTTCGACGCCACGGCGTGGAAGGCGAAGTGGCGTGAGCACTACCAGGGTGAGCACGCCCGCCTGCTCATCGGCGTCCTCGCCGGCCGCGACAGCCTCGTCGACCGCCTCGGCGAGATCCAGACCCCGGTGCTCGTGCTGCACGGCACGGCCGACCGCGCCTACCCCGTCGAGAAGGCCGAAGAACTCGTCGCCGGTCTCCCGAACGCGAAACCGCTGGTCACGATCGCGGACGGCGCGCACTTCCTCAGCCTCACCCACGCCGCCGACGTCAACCCGCACCTCAAGGGTTTCCTCGCCGCGCACTGACCCGCGCCGAACCGGCGAAAACCGCGGCAGAGACCGGGCATTCGGGTGAGGATTTCCCCGCCTCTTGCCCGATCCGGGCACATGTGAGACATGTGCCATGCTGATCCCCAACGCGGAGGTGTCGGATGGCTACGGTGACCGTCAACGGTGGGCAGCAGGTCCACTTCGTCGACTACGGCGGCGACGGCCCCGCTGTCCTGCTGCTGCACAGCTTCATGATGGACATCGACATGTGGGAGCCACAGGTCGAGTCCTTCGGCGCGGACTACCGGCTCATCGCGATCGACGAACGCGGCCACGGCGGCACCCCGGCCGACGACGACTTCGACTACTGGGACGTCGCCCGCGACGCGTTCGGCGTGCTGGACCACCTCGGCATCGAGCGCGCCGCCGTGATCGGCACCAGCCAAGGCGGGTTCATCGCCCTGCGCATGGCGTTGCTCGCCCCCGAGCGCGTGACCGCGCTGGCCGTGCTCGGCACGTCCGCCGAACGGGAAGCCGAAGGCACCGCCACCGTCTACCGGCACCTGATCGCCGCCTGGCTGGAAGCCGGGCCGGAGCCGCTGGTCGACGGCATCGCCACCTTCTGCCTGGGCGACTACGAAGCGTCGGCGTGGAAGACGAAGTGGCTCAAGCTCCCGGGGGAGAAGTTCCAGCGGATCATGGAGACGCTCGTCAGCCGCGACAGCGTGCTCGAACGTGCGGGCGAGATCCAGGTGCCGGCGCTCGTGCTGCACGGCAGTGGAGACAACGAGTACCCGATGGCCCGCGCCGAGTCGCTCGTGGCCGCGCTGCCCAACGCCGAACCGCTGGTCACGGTCGTGAGCGGTGCGCATTTCCTCAGCCTCACCCACGCGTCGGACGTGCAGCCGCACCTGAAGAAGTTCCTCGAAGCCCACGCTGCGGGTAAGTAACCCACTTGGAGGAGTTTCCGTTCCTCTCTCAACCCGTTAACTGATCAGGTGACTGGGGTCACCATCGGTTCACGGAGAGGCGGAGCGGATGGGTGTGCGCGCGTTCGGGCGTCGGGCAATGGTTCTCGTGGCGGCACTGGGAGCAGTGGCCCTGAGTACCGGCACCGCGGACGCGGCGGTGAAGGAGCCGACCGGTCCGGTCCAGCCGAACATCATCTCGGCCGCGCTGTACTCCGTGGTGCAGCCGACCATCGCGCCACCCGGCGCCAACGACTGGAACTGCGAACCGTCGGCCGAACACCCCAACCCGGTGCTGCTGTCGAACGGCACCACGGCCAACGCCTACGAGAACTGGGCCAACCTCTCGAAGGTGCTCGCCGACCACGGCTACTGCGTGTTCGCGGGCAACTTCGGCGGCTCGCCGGGCAGTTTCCTGCAGACCGTCGGCCCGGTCGCGGGCACGGCCGCACAGCTCGCGGCGTTCGGTGACAAGGTCCTCGCGGCCACGGGCGCGGCGAAGCTGGACATCGTCGGGCACTCGCAGGGCGGGATGAACCCGCGCTACTGGATCAAGTACCTCGGCGGCGCCTCGAAGATCGGCAAGCTCATCGGCCTCTCGCCGTCGAACTACGGCACGAGCCTGTTCGGGCTGCTCACCACGCTGCAGGCCATCCCGCCGGTGCGTGACCTCGTGGGCCTCGCGTGCGCGTCGTGCAACGAGCAGTCCGCCGGCTCGGCCTTCCTGACCGACCTCAACGCCGGCGGCGACACCGTGCCCGACATCGACTACACCGTGATCCAGACCAAGTACGACGACGTGGTCACGCCCTACACCAACGCGTTCCTCGAGGCGGCGCCGAACGTGAAGAACATCGTGCTGCAGGACGTCTGCCCGGCGGACTTCACCGATCACCTGGGGATCCCGTACGACCCGATCGCCGAGCGCGAGGTGCTCAACGCGCTCGACCCGGCGCACGCACAGACCCCGAAGTGCGTGTTCGTGCCCCCGGTGATCAGCTGAGCGACTGGTACATCACGTGCAGCCCGACGTACCCCCGCGCCGGGTGGTGGAAGGCTTCGGGCACCGTGCCGATCACGGTGAAGCCGAGTGACTTCCACAGGGCGACCGCGCGGGTGTTGGTCTCGACCACGGCGTTGAACTGCACCCCGCGGTAGCCCTCGGCGCGCGCCCACTCCAGCATGTCCGTGCCGAGCGCGCGGCCGGCGCCTTGCCCGGCGGAAGCGGGCGCCACCATGAAGCTCGCGGTCGCGATGTGCGAGCCCGGCCCTTCGCGGTTCGGACCCATCTTCGCCGAGCCGAGAATGTCACCAAAATTGTTAACAATTACTGTCGTATGCCAGGGTGGGGCCGGCAGCCAGTGGTCGCGCGCGGCCTGTTCGCCCAGGTCACGAGGCAGAGCGTAGGTCTCGCCGGCGGCGACGATGTCGTGCAGGAACGGCCAGATGGCGGGCCAGTCGTCGCCCATCGCGTCGCGGATCAGCACGTAACGAGGATTCCAGAAGTAGGTACAAACGCGAACTCTTTTCGTCCCGTTGTGCCATTCCGGTTGTGCAGGCCCGCGGCAGAGTGTCACAGTCGTCGACATGTTCTGGCCGGTCCCTGACACCTGGAAGCCGAGCGACGACGCCGAGCTGGTCGCCGGCTGGCGCTTGTGGCTCGAGCTGAGCGACCGCGCCTGGCCCACGGCCGAGTGGGATGGCACACCCGCCGACGCGGTCAAACAGCTGCGCGAACTGCTCGACGCGTGCGACGACATCGAGACCGTGTACCGCGAGACCTCCGCCGACCCGTCGGAGGAGTTCGTGCACGTCATCCAGGCTCTGGCGTTGTGCGCGAGCGCCGTGATCGGCCTGTGGTGGGACGACTTCGCGCCACTGGACTCCGACCGCGCGCCCAAGCTCCACGAAGACTTGCAGCGCTTCGCCGCGCACGCCGAACAAGTGCTGACGCTCCTGGCCACCCACGGTGGCTGGGCCGCGCTTGATTCCGCGCGCCGCGGCCCGGCCTGAGTCCACACGCGACAGTCCCGCGGTTGCGCCGAACGGCCCAATCGCCGGGCCCGTGCCCGTCCAGGCGGATAACCATCGGCGCGGGCGGGTAAGCCTCCGGCAACGGAGGTGCCCGATGACCGCTCCCCAGTCCGCCGCGCCCGCGGCGAGATCCCACGTCGAAAACCCGCGCCGCAGCAAGGCCACGCAAACGCTCGGCCGCGCCGGAATGGCTTGTTACGGCTTGGTGCACTTGATCGTCGCGTATCTCGCGCTGCGCATCGCCTTCGGCGGTGGCAGTGGTGAACCCGCGGACCAGACCGGCGCGCTGCAGGAGATCGGCTCGAACGCGTTCGGCACGGCAGTGCTGTGGGTGCTCTCGATCGGGCTGATCGCGTTCGGGTTGTGGCAGGTGCTCATGGCCGCGACCGGGTACGAGTGGGTGTCCGGCGGCAAACGGGTGCGCAAGCGCCTCGGTTCGGGTGGGCGCGCGATCGTGGTGTTCGCGCTGGGATACAGCGCGATCCGGATCGCCGCCGGCGCCGGTTCGTCTGCGGGCAACCAGAACCAGCAGGAGGCCACGGCGAAGCTCCTCGCGCTGCCCGCCGGGCCCGCGCTCGTCGTGGTCGCGGCGTGCTGCGTGGTCGCGGTGGCCGTCGCGTCCGGAGTGAAGGGCGTGCGGCGCTCGTTCCTCGAAGACCTCGACACCATCCAGCTGCCGCGGGCCACCCGGCGCTGGGTGGCCCGCCTCGGCACGGGCGGTTACCTGGCGAAAGGCGTGGTGTTCGCCCTGGTGGCCGCGCTCCTCGGGTACGCCGGCCTGCGTTCCGACGCGCGTGAGGCCGGTGGTCTCGACGCGGCGCTGCGGACGTTGGCCGGGCAGCCGTTCGGCACGGTGCTGCTCACGATCGTCGCATTGGGACTCGCGGCCTTCGGTGCGTACTGCTTCGGGGCCGCGTGGGCGCACAAGCGGTGACGCTCAGCGGGGCCGGTATTCGGCGAACTCACTGAAGAACACCCCCTCACCCTGCGAAAGCGCGGGCAACGCCTGCCCGAACTCCTGCACGGACGCGGCCGGGATCGTGCCGGTGACGGTGCAGCCGGCGGCGGTGACCGTCGGCTCGCCGGGCACCGCGCGCAGCTCCACGAGCTTGCGGAGCACGCCGCTCACCGCGCCGGCCGGGGCCTCGACTTCGAAGCTGTGCACGGGTTCGTGCACGCGGGTGCCGGCTCGCCGCAGGGCTTCGGTGAGCGCGAGGGAGGTCATGCCGCGGAAGTCGCCGGCCGTGGTGAGCGGCGGGAAGAACGCGGCTTCGGTCAGGGTCACCACGCAGTCGATGACCGGACGCTGGCGCAGCTGCTCGTGCACCGTGTCCTCGATTGCTTTGTGGAACGCCAGCGGCAGCGCGCCCAGCTCCACTTCCAGCCGGTACACAACGCCGGACGCGGGCGGGCCGGGCTCGACCCGCAGGCCGACCACGGCCCAGAAGTACACACGTTCCTCGGGCGTGCGGTGGCGGATCGCGCGGCCGGTACCGCACGGGCGCTCGACGAGCAGGATGCGCGACTCCTCGAACTTCGCGGCCAGCCCGAAGTCCTCAGCCAGCGTCGAACGGATCACCTCCTTCTGGACCTCGCCGTAGAGCCGCACGGAGACCTCGTGCTCGTGGCGGCGGACGCTGATGAACGGGTCCTGTTCGGACAGTCGTTCCAGTGCCGAGTACAGGGCCACGGCGTCGTCCGGGTCGACGGGCCGCACCACCGTCTCCAGGCTGGGCGGGGCGAAGAACCCAGGTGCGGCCGTGCCGTCCGGAATGCCCAGGTGGTCGCCGATCCGCACGTCCTTGAGGCCCCACACGCGGGCGACGTCGCCGGCGCACGCCGGGCCGTCGACCGGGGTGGCGCCGTGTTCGTAGACGCGCACGGCGGACGCTCGGCCGGTCAGCTCGGTGACCGTACCGTCGGTTTCGCGGCGGTGGAAGGGAAACGGCTTGCGCGGGCTGAGTGAGCCCGACCGCACGCGGACGTACGCGATCTTCTCCCCGGCGCGGCCGCGTTCGATCTTGAACACGGTGGCGGCCAGCTCCCCGGTCTCGGTGCGTTGCCTGGCCGGGAACAGCTCCCGGACGCGCGAGACGAGCGCGGCCACGCCCGAACCCGTGATCGCCGAGCCGAAAACCACCGGGTGCACGGCTCCGCGCGCGACCTGGCGGGCCAGGGCCGCGTGGTAGTCCGGTTCGCGTCCCTCCACATAGGACGCGAGGAACTCGTCGTCGTCCGCCACAGCTTCGGCCAGTTGTTCGCCGGGTGGCAGCGGCACGGGTTTCGCCTGCGGCGTCCCGAGCCCGGTCACCGTGTCGAGCGCGATGCAACGCGGGGAAAGCCTGGTGCGCAGCGCGTCGAGCAAGGCCGTTTCCTGCGCGCCCATCCGGTCGATCTTGTTCACGAACACGAGCACGGGGATGCCGAGGTGCGTGAGGGTCCGCATGAGCACGCGGGTCTGCGCCTGCACACCCTCCACTGCGGACACCACGAGCACGGCGCCGTCGAGCACACCGAGGGCGCGTTCGACCTCCGCGATGAAGTCGGAGTGGCCGGGGGTGTCCACGAGCGTGAGCCGGTGTTCGCCCGTGGTCATGGCGACCACCGCCGACTTGATCGTGATGCCGCGGCGGCGTTCGAGCTCCAGGGAGTCGGTCTGGGTGTCGCCGGAGTCGACGCTGCCGAGGTGGCCGATCACGCCGGTCTCGAAGAGCAGGCGCTCGGTCAGGCTGGTTTTACCGGCGTCGACGTGCGCGAGGATGCCAAGCGTGAGTGTCTTGAGTTGCGGGGTCATGGGCGGGTGAGGTCCTCATCGATGCGATGGACAGGCCGAACTGGGGTCGGTCGGACTGTCGGCGCATCGGGGTCTCCTCACCGTCTCGAACAGGGCGGTCGGCAGGATACCGCTCGGTGACGGGCGCGTACAGCGAGTATTTTTCGGTGCCTGTCGGTTTCCTGTCGATCACTCGCCGAAGCGGGGTTCGGTGGTGCGGCCCGACCTACTGTGGGCCGGGACAGTGGGAAGATCACCGATCGGGAGTATTCAATGTTCGCTCGAGTCAAGGACGTCGCACTGCTGCTCGGCCGCATCGGCGTGGCCGTGGTGTTCTTCGCCCACGGCCTGCACAAGTGGGGCAGCGGGGTCGGCGCCACCGCGGACTTCTTCGGCCAGGTGGGCGTGCCGCTGCCCACGATCGCGGCGGTCTTCGTGATCATCCTGGAGGTGCTCGGCTCGATCGCGTTCGTCGCCGGCTTCCTGCTGCCGCTGATCGCGGTCGGCTACGTCGTCGACATGGCGGGCGCGCTGCTCTCCGTCCACGCCCTCAACGGTCTCACCGGCACGGGCGGCTACGAGCTCGTCCTGGTGCTCGGCCTGGCCGCCCTCGCCCTCGGCTTCAACGGCGGGCGGCTGTCACTGGACCACGTCCTGTTCTGGCGCAAGCGCGCCGCCCGCGCGGCGCAGGTGGGCGAGCTGGAAACCGTCTGAGCCCAGCGTTTCCGTGCCGGGCACCTGCGGGGATCTTCCGAAGGTGCCCGGCACGGACGTCAGCCGAGGTCGGTGGTGGTGCGTTCGGCCTCGCGTTTGCGGTCGAGCTTCGCCGGGTCCGCGTGGGTGATCTGGACGAGGTGGGCGCTCGCGGCCAGGGGCACGAGGAAGCCGTCCAGGACGCCGTCGGGGATGGTCCAGTCCAGGGTCGACAGGGCGCGGTCGGCGGCGCTCAGGCCGAGCTTTTCGGCGCGCGCACGGGCTTCCGTGAGAATTTCGTCCACAGTGGACGATTCGAGTGCCGGAGTGTCGCCAGGGATGGGGGACAGTGGCGTGAACTGGTCGCCCGACATCCGCGCCTCGGTGAGGTAGTCGAGGGCGCCGCCCGGCGGGGGAGTGGACAGGCCGCGGCCCATCGGGTCGAGGGAGACCACGGCGACGGCCGGGGCGTCGACGGAAGCGTCCGGGCCGATGAACACCACGCGCGCGCCGGCGGAGGCGGGGACGACGCGGGCGCCGCACCACCAGGCGCCGAGCAGGATGCCGGCTGTCTGCCAGTGGGCGGGTAGCTGCACGGCGACCTCGTCGCCCGGCTCGACGTCGAACTCGTCGACGAGCCAGTTGGCCGTCTTCGCGGCCCAGTTCAGCGTGGTCGCCACCGACAGCTCGACTCGGCTGCCGAGCTGGTCGTCGTAGTGCGTGATCAGCGGTTTCGCGGGCGATGCCAGCAGGGGGCGCAGCAGCTGTTCGGTGAGACTCATGCCGTCCAGGCTAGCCGGGACCTCAGTCGACGCAGGGCACGCCGGGGAGGCCCGACTGCAGCTGCGGCGCGGGCGCGCCCGCCGCGGCCCCGCCGCCGCCCATCGGCGCGCGCCCGACCAGGCCGGCCACGAACTTGCGCACCGCCGCCGGGTCGATCTCGACGATGCTCTGCCCGTCGGCGCTGCGGCCGTTGGCCGTGATCACCGGCACGGTCGTGAAGTTCAGGTCGCCCGACGCCACGCCCTTCACCTGCTGCGCGAAGTCGAGCACGTCGAGGCCGTCGTCGAGCGTGATCGAGCGGTGCACGGCGTCCATGAGGCTGCTCATCGTCGACGGGCTGGTCAGTGTGCCCGCCGACAGCACCTGGTGCAGCGCCGAGGACAGGAACGCCTGCTGCCGCACGATCCGGTCGAGGTCGCCGTGGGGCAGGTTCTTGCGCTGGCGCACGAACGACAGCGCCTGGCCGCCCGACACCGTCTGCACGCCGCGGCGGAAGTCCGCGCCCGAGTCCTTGTCCGACGTCGAGTGGTTCAGGCAGACCTTCACACCGCCGAGGGCCTCGGTGAGCAGGTAGAAGCCAAGCAGGTTGACCTCGGCGTAGTGGTCCACGCGGATCTGCGTGAGATCCTGCACGGTCTGGACCAGTACGCGCCGGCCCTCCCCGTCGGAGTCGCGCTCGATCTTCGCCTGGTCGCGCTCGCCTTCGGCCCGCTCGGCGTCGGCGAACTTGGCCTTCGCCACCCCGTACGCCGAGTTGATCTTCGCCTGGCCGCGGCCCGGGATGTCGACCCAGCTGTCGCGCGGGATCGAGACGCCCGACGGCTTGCTGCCGTCCTTCGGGAAGCGCAGCAGGATGATCGTGTCGGTGTTGATGCCCGCCTTCTCCTCGGTACGCAGGTTCTTCAGCATGCTCGGCGGCAGCGGGTTGCCCTGCGCGTCGGTGCGCGCGTCGCTGCCGACGAGCAGGATGTCGGTGGCGCCGTCGTCGGCGGGCGGGGCCGGCGGTTCACCCACGCGGGGGGTGAGGACGTCGGTGGTGGGGACGTTGCTCTGCAGCTGGTCTTTCGTCACGTACGCGTAGCCAGTGGCGCCCAGCGCCAGCACCGAGACGAGCCCGAGCGCGATCCGCCGGGTGATCCGGCCGGCGCGGCCCGGACGGACACGCGGGGTCCGCACCGTCGGCTGCGGCAGGTCCAACCGGGGGTAAGGCGACGGCTTCCACTCGGAGGACTCCGCGGATTCGTCACTATCCGTGTCCGAATCCGGCGTCTCATCATCCGCGGCCGCCTCGACAGCCTCGTCCGACGACGGCACTGCCGGCTCCGCGCCCTCGGCCCGGTCCGGCTTGTCCTCGTTCTCGTCCACCCCACGTACCTCCCCATCGCCCAGCCTAGAGGCCGCCCCCGGCCGCCACGCTGAGTGCCCGACTCTAGTTGACGCAGGGCACTCCGCCGGCCGTAATCGGCGGAGCGGGTGGCACGGCCGGCGCGCTCGGCTTCGTCGGGGTGGTCGTGACCGTCGAACCCGACCCGGCGCCCGCACCGCGACGGTCTTTGCCCAGCAGCACGCGGACGTGCCCGGCGGTGACGTCGGAGTCGGGCTCGGCCTCGAGGTCGGCGCCGAGGGCCTGGCGGACCAGCGCGAGCGCGGCGTCGTCGGCCGGGTTGTAGCGGATCACCGTGCTCGCCCGGGTGGACAGCTTCGTGTCGCCGGTGAGCTGGAAGCCCTTGCCCTGCAACAGGGTGCGGGTCTGCGTGGCGACGTCGGCGCCGCTGCCGTCGAACAGCTCGACCGTCACGGCGCCGGCGCCGGGCAGCGTGGCGGGCGTCGAGGTGGGGGTGTCGGGCTTGCCGTCGGAGGTGAGCCGGTCGACCTCCGCCTGCACCTGGGCCGGGTCGACGCGCAGCACGTCGGCGCCGCCGATCACCGCGTTGCCCTGCGTGGGGATGGTGTGGAACTCGACGTTGCCGCCCGTCAGGCCGCGCATCTGCTCCGCGAACTCGGTGAGGTCCCAGCCCTCGGAAAGCACCACGGACTTCTTCACCGCCGCCACGAGCTGGGCGATCTTGCCGGGGTTGGTCAGCACGTCTCCGGAGAGGACCTTGTTGGCCAGCCCCGAGAGGAACGCCTGCTGGCGCGCGATGCGGTCGAGGTCGCCGTTGGGCAGGCCGTAACGCTGGCGCACGAACGCGAGCGCCTGCACGCCCGAGATGCTCTGGCGGCCCGCCGGCAGGTCCACGCCGGACTTCTTCTCCTTCACCGGCGCCTTCAGGCAGACGTCGACGCCGTCGATGGCCTTCGTGATCTCGTAGAAGCTCGCGAGGTTCACCTCGGCGTAGCGGTCGATCATGCCCGGCTTGCCGATGAACTTCTCCAGCGTGGCCACGAGGTTCTTGCGACCGGCCACCTTGGACTTCTGGTCGACGTCCTTGAGGTCGGTGTCACCCTGGTTCTGCAGCGTCTTGAACGTGTCGTTGTAGGCGTACACATACGCGCTGTTGAGCTTGTGCTTGCCGAAGCCGCCGGTGATCTCCACCCAAGAGTCGCGCGGGAACGAGATGGCGACCGCGTGCTCACCGTTCTGGGGGATGTGCACCAGGATCATCGTGTCGGTCTGCTTTTCACCGTCTGCGATGCCGGCGTGGAGCATGTCGAGCACCTCGCGCGGCAGCGGGTTGCCCTGCGCGTCGGTGCGGCTGTCCTGGCCCACGAGGAGGATGTCGATGGCGCCGTCGAGCGGTTTGGCGTGCGCCTCGGGCTGGTCGAAGATCTGCGTGGTCGTGAACCCGGTCTGCGGGTCGCCGATGAACTGCCAGCCGTACCAGGTCAGGGCCAGGATCACGATCGAGAGGATCGAGAGCACGACCTTGCCACCGCGGCGCAGCCCCACGAGCACGCCGCGGCCGCGCGCTGCCGGTATCCGCTGCGACGGCAGCGTCGACCCAGGCCACTCGGTCACGCGTTCCTCCCCCGCCCATGCCCCCGTGGGCACCGGAGTGCCTTCGGCAGACTCTACCGAGTCTCGTGTGAGTCATCCGTAGTCTGGTGGTCGGATTGCCCGGTCGGGCACGAGAAGCGGGCACGAAGGGTGGAGAAGATGCGAGTCCTGGTCACGGGCGGTGCGGGGTTCATCGGATCGCACTACGTCCGGCAGGTGGTTTCGGGTGCCTACCCGACGCTGCGTGACGCCGAGGTCGTGGTGCTGGACAAGCTCACCTACGCCGGCAACGAGGCGAACCTCGACCCGGTCGCCGACAGCCCCCGCCTGCGGTTCGTCCGCGGCGACATCTGCGACGCCCCCCTGGTCTCGGACCTGATGCGCGGCGTCGACCTGGTGGTGCACTTCGCGGCGGAGTCGCATGTGGACCGTTCGATCCTGGGCTCGGCCGACTTCGTGCTCACGAACGTGCTGGGCACCCAGACACTGCTGCAGGCCGCGCTGGAGGCGGGCGTCGGCAAGTTCGTGCACGTGTCCACCGACGAGGTCTACGGGTCCATCGCGGACGGTTCGTGGTCGGAAGACCACGTGCTGGAGCCGAATTCGCCGTACTCCGCGTCGAAGGCGTCCTCGGACCTGATCGCGCGCTCCTTCTTCCGTACCCACGGGCTGCCCGTGTGCGTCACACGGTGCTCGAACAACTACGGCCCGTACCAGTTCCCTGAAAAGGTCATCCCGCTCTTCACCACCAACCTCCTCGACGGGCTGAAAGTGCCCCTCTACGGCGACGGCCTGAACGTGCGCGACTGGCTCCACGTGGACGACCACTGCCACGGCATCCAGCTCGTCGCCGACGGCGGGCGCGCCGGCGAGATCTACAACATCGGCGGCGGCACGGAGCTCACCAACCGCGAGCTGACCGGGCGGCTGCTCGACGCGGTGGGCGTCGGCTGGGAGCGGGTGGAGCCCGTGGCGGACCGCAAGGGCCACGACCGGCGCTACAGCGTCGACATCACCAAGATCAGCTCCGAGCTCGGTTACGCTCCGCGGGTGTCCTTCGAGGACGGTCTTGCGGGTACGGTGCGCTGGTACGCCGACAACCGCGCGTGGTGGGAGCCGCTGAAGGGCCGCGCCGCGCTCGGCACGTCCTGAACATTTTCGTGCTGGTGAAGCTTTTCGTGTGGAGGTAAGACGGTGCGGCTCGCTCTGCTCGTCCCCGGCGGTTCCGGCCAGCTCGGCCGCGACCTGGCAGCGCTCGCGGGTCCCGAGGTGGAGGTGGTCGCGCCGGCTTCGGCGGAGCTGGATCTTCGCTCGGCGGGCGAGGTGGTCGCGGCGCTCGACGCGCTGGTTTCCCGCGCCGCCGCCGCGGGTGCGGCGCCGGTGGTCGTGAACGCGGCGGCCTACACGGCGGTCGACGCGGCCGAGCAGGACGAGGTCCGCGCGTTCGGGGTGAACGCCGACGGGCCGCGGGTGCTCGCCGCCGTGTGCTCGTCGCGGCGGGTGCCGCTGGTGCACGTGTCCACGGACTACGTGTTCCCAGGCGACGCTTCGCGGCCGTACGAGGTCACGGACGAGCTGGGGCCGAAGAGCGCGTACGGGCGGACCAAGGCCGCCGGCGAGGACGCGGTGCTCGGGTCCGGCGCTTCGGCCTGGGTGGTGCGCACGAGCTGGGTCTACGGCAAGAGCGGGGCCAACTTCGTCAAGACGATCCAGCGGCTCGAGGGCGAGAAGGACCAGCTGACCGTGGTGGACGACCAGGTCGGGTCGCCGACGTGGTCCGCGGACCTGGCCGCTGGGCTGGTGGAGCTGGCCGGGCGGATCGCGGCCGGCGAGGGTCCGTCGTCGCGGGTGCTGCACTGCACCGGCGAGGGCGAGGTGACGTGGAACGGCTTCGCTCGGGCGATCTTCGAGGAGATCGGCGCGGATCCCGAGCGGGTGCGGCCGTGCACGACCGAAGAGTTCCCTCGGCCGGCGCCGCGGCCCGCGTATTCGGTGCTGTCCAACGCATCGTGGCGCGAGGCGGGGTTGACGCCGTTGCGGCCGTGGCGTGAGGCGCTGGCCGCGTACTTCCGGAGCTGACTCGGGAGGGGCGCACACCTCCGTGTCCTTGTACGCGCCGCGTGCGCCCTCACGAGCGATTCAGCGGTTGGCCGCCCGGCGGTACGCCTCGACGGTCAGCGTCGCGCAGTTGCGCCAAGTGAAGCCGGCGGCGTGCGTGCGCCGCGCCGTCGACGTGGCCGTCGCGTGGGGATCCAGGACGGCTTGCCGCAGGGCCGTCGCCAGGCCGTCGACATCGTCGTAGGGCACGAGCGTCGCACACGGACCGGCGACTTCCCGCAGCGCCGCGATGTCGGTGCAGACCACGGGAACGTCGGACGCCATGGCCTCCAGCACTGGCAGCCCGAAGCCCTCGTCGCGCGACGGCAGCACCAACGCGGCAGCCCCCGCGACGACGGTCCTGAGGTCCACATCGGACAGATAACCCGTCTGTCCGGAGCGCGGCAGGCGCGGGAACGGACCCGGCCCGGCGAAGACCAGCGGCGGCAGATCCGGCGCGGACGCGTGTGTGCGGGCCAGCCAGTCGAGGCCCTTGCGCGGCCCGGCGGCGCCGGCGAACAGCAGGTACTTCTCGGGCAGGCGGAGCTTCGCGCGCTGGCCGTCGTCCGGCGGGCGGGCGGTGAACCACGCCGGGTTCACGCCGAGCGGGGTGACGACGATCTTGTCGCGGGAAACGTCCAGGCGTTCGGCGACCGAGTCGGCGACGGCCGAGGTGGGCGTGCAGATCACGTCGGCACGACGGGCGCCGCGGCGCACCAGCTCCGGCAGCGTCCGGTCGGACGGCGCGAGCTCGCCGGGTTCGTCGAGGAAAGCCAGGTCGTGGATGGTCAGCACACCGGCGGCGCGCAGCCGGCCGGGGAGGACGAAGTTGGTGCCGTGGACGACGTCGGTGGGGCCGGCGAACAGCTCGACCGGCGGCAGCTCGGACCGCAGCCACGCGCGGCGCAACAGTCGCGCGGGCACCGGCATCCCGCGAGCCCGCGCGCCGTGAGGCAGGACGCCGCGCAGCTTTCGCCAGCCCCGCAATGTGAACGCCACCGCGCGAGGGTCCACTTCGGACATCGACGCGAGCTCCTCGCTCAACGCCGCCGTGTAGCGGCCGATGCCCGTGCGGGACCCGAGCAGCGGGGTGCCGTCGAGCAGCACGCGCAACGGCCGGTCAGCCACGGCGCAACCGTTGCCGGGCGACCTTCACGACGCGGCCGCCGACGCGGCGGGCCAGCTCGCTCGGGCCGCCCTGCGAGAGGTACTCGCGGACGAGGTCGACGTCGCGGCGGACCAGCGCCGTGCCGCGGACGGGGGCGGTGGTCGTGAGGTCCGCGGTGCCCGGGAGCCGGTCGGCGGCCGGACGCGGGTTGCGGCAGAACTCCACCAGCGGCTTCAGCGCCTCCGGCCACGCGTAACGGCGCGCGACCTCGGCGATCCGCTCGACGCAGCCCGCCGCGAAGTCCTCGTCGTACAGGGACTTCTCCAGCGCGGCCGCCAGCGCCTCCGCGTCTTCGGCCGGCACGACGACCCCGAGCCGCTCGGTGCGGACGAGGTCGGCGAACGCGTCGCCGTCGGTGGTGACGATCGGCAGGCCCGCCCACAGGTAGTCGAGCACGCGCGTGCGGAAGGCGAACGTGGTCTCGACGTGCTCGTAGTGCGTGGTCACGCCGCAGTTGGCGTCGAGCAGCCAGTTTTGGCGCTCGCCGTAGGGCACCCACTGCTCGTTGAAGAACACGTGCTTGTCGGTGAGGCCCAGCGAATCGGCCAGGCGGATGGTGCGCGCGCCGATGTCCATCTCGGCGACCTCGGGGTTCGGGTGCTTCATGCCGAGGAACACGAGCCGCGCGTCGTCCCGGTTCTGGCGGAGCAGATCCATCGCGCTGATGAGCGTGAGCGGGTCGAACCAGCTGTACACGCCGCCGGCCCACAGCACCACGCGGTCGGACTCGCCGAGGCCCAGCGACGCGCGCAGGCCGGGGCCGGTGCGCACGGGTTCGTGCGGCGAAAGGCCGAACGGCACCACGGCCAGCAGCGACTGCGTGGTCGGGTCGGCGTCGTAGAGCCGCGGCGACAGCCGGCCCAGCGCGGCGAGGTGGCCCAGCCAGAAGTGGCGCTGCCGCTCGGAGGCGCAGAGGAAGAAGTCGGCGCGCTCCAGTTGTGCGTCGAGGACCTTCGTGACGCCCGCGAGGTCGAGCGCGCGCTGGTCGTCGGCCACGCCCTTGCCCTGCTCCAGCAGCTCCAGGTGCATGGGGTCGTAGACGTCGGCGACCACGATCTTGTTCGCGTGCTGCTTCTTCAGCGTCGGCGCGAGCTCCAGCACGTGGCCCTGCAGGATGATCACGTCGGCCCACTCGATGGGGGCGTCGAGGTCGCGGAACTTGCCCGAGCTGATCCGGAACGCCGCGGGCGGCGGCGAGAGCAGCGGGTTGGTGGTCATCAGGTGCACTTCGTGCTCGGCGGCGAGCGTCGAGGCGATGTTCCACGCGCGGATCGCCGGGCCGGCCATGCGCTCGGTGATCGAGTCGCCGGTGAGGACGAGGATCTTGCGGCGCCGGCCGAACACGGCCTCGATGCCGAAGGCCTCGACGAGGATGTCGTGGGCCCGCAGGTAGTCCGGGAGCGGGTACGCGGGCTCCAAAGCCTTGCGCAGCAAGGGAAGCAGGTCGGCGTCGGTGCGGACGCGAGCGGCCTGCTCCTCGGCGCGCGACTCGGCGAGCGAGGGCATCATCTCCACGAACCGGTCGATGGCCAGCACGCCCGCGACTGTCGTCCGCGGCACCGCGAGGTCACCCGTCTCGACCGGGCCGACGCCCTTTTCGAGGTTCAGCTGCTCGGGGTCCAGGCCGCCGCGGGCGGTGGCGCGCCGGACGGCCAGGGCCAGCGCCGCGGGCAGGGCCTTGGCCAGCGACTCGTCGGAGAGGTTCTTGTAAAGGGCGGCGAGCGCGTTGCGTTCCAGCAGGAAGGTCTCGCGGCCGGTCTCGGGCGCGTCGACGGCCGACATCGTGCCGTGGTGGCGGTGGTAGGCCAGCGATTCGGGCACGTAACGCACCCGCCAGCCGCGCAGGTTCAGCCGCCAGCCGAGGTCGACGTCCTCGTAGAACATGAAGAATCGTTCGTCGAAGCCGCCGAGCTCGGCGAACACCGAGGCGCGCACGAACATCGCCGAGCCGGTGCCGAAGAGCACGTCCTTGGCGACGTCGCGCTCGGCCTCGGGCACGTCGGCCAGCGGGCTGCCCGCGTGGCGCTTGTAGCCCATGCCGAACCAGGTCAGGCCCGCGTCGACGAAGTCGGTGCCCGTGCCGTCCCAGTCGACGACCTTGCTGGCCACCGCCGCGACGGTCGGCTGCGCCTGCAGCTCCGCGACGGCCGCGGAGACCCACGCGGGCGCCGGGCGGGCGTCGTTGTTGAGGAAAGCGAGGACGGTGCCTTCGGCGTGCTTCGCGCCGAGGTTGCAGCCCCCGGCGAAGCCGCTGTTCACGGGCGACTCGATCAGCTTCACGGCCGGCACGGCGGAGCGGATGCGCTCGGCGTCGTCGCCCCCGGAGGCGTTCTCGACGCAGATCAGCTCGCCGTGCTCGTAGTCCAGGTCGGCCGACAGTGCGCGAAGGCAGGTGATCGTGTCTTCGGCGCCGCGGTAGTTCACCACGATCACCGAGACGAGCGGTTGCGGTTCCCCCAGCGGCAAAACGAGCTCCTGTCCGTGATGTCGGGCCTGGCCCAGCTTAAAGGCCCGCCCAGGCGTCCCAGATCGCCCCTCGGCCGAGGGTGGTGATCTCGCCTGTGCGTCTGCGGGCGCGCAGCGTGGCGGGGAGTCTCATGACCACTTCGGCCAGCACCCGCGCGCGGAGGCCGACGTGGAAGTTGGCGGCGCCGGGCTTGTTCCGGCGGAGGGGGAGCAGGGCGGTGATCACGGCGAACCGGACGAGTTCGCGCACGGCGACCGCGGCCGGGGCGCATCTGAGAAGCATCAGCAGGCGGTTGCGTTCGTTCCAGCGGTGGAACAGGGGCGAGCCGGGTCTGGTGCTGGCGCCGTGGAGGTGGCGGACGCGGGCCTTCGGGGCCGAGACGACGTGCCAGCCGGCGAGGCGCAGGCGCCACGCGGTGTCGGTGTCCTCGTAGTAGCAGAAGAAGCTCGCGGGGACGCCGCCGACGGCGCGCACGGCGTCGGTTCGCAGGAGCGCGGCGCCGCCGCAGAAGCCGAAGACCTCGTCGACGGGTTCGGTGAGGTCGGCGCCGTGGCCGTCGGCGGTGAGGCGCACGCCGGTCGACTGGGTGGTGCCGTCGGCCAGCTCCAGGCGGCTCGTGACGGCGGCGGCGAGCGGCTGTTCGTCGAGGGTGTCTTCGAGCTCGGCGAGCCAGGTGGGCTCGGGGGCGGCGTCGTCGTTGAGCCAGGCGATCGCCGGCGTTGTCGTGTGTTCAAGGGCCACGGCCATCGCGCCCGCGTAGCCGGTGTTGCGCTTGAGGCGGATGATCTGCGGTTTCGACGGGTGGGCCTTGAGGAGGGCGGCGGTGCCGTCGTCGGAGGCGTTGTCGATCACGAGCGTCCGATGTGGACGCGTCTGCGCGGCGAGGGCTTCGAGGCAGGCCTCGACGTGAGCCGCGCCACGCCAGGTGACCACGACTACGGTGCTGCCGGTTTCCGCGCTGGTCACCTGGGTGAGAATAGCGGCGTGCCCGAACTGGTAGTGCTCGCCGAGCAGCTGCTCGCCCCCGTCCCGGGTGGTACGGGCCGGTACACCGCCGAACTGCTGCCCGCGCTGGCGCGCACCGCGCCGCCGGGCTGGACGGTGTCTAGTGTGGTCGCGCGCCACGCTGAGGTTTCTTCCGCTGTGGTCGATGGCGTCGAGGGGCCGCGCGTGCTCCCAGTGCCGCCGCGCGCCCTGGTCGGCCTGTGGCAGCTCGGCGTGCCCTGGTGGCCGGGCGGCGACGCGGTCCACGCGCCGACGCCCTTCGCGCCGCCGCGCCCGCCCGCGGGCAAGACGCTGACCGTGACCGTCCACGACACCGTGCCGTGGACCCACCCCGAGACCCTGACCGCCCGCGGCGTGAGCTGGCACCGGTCGATGATCGCGCGGGCCGCGCGCCGGGCGTCGACCTTGATCGTGCCGACGCGGGCGGTGGCCGACGAGCTGGCCGTGCTGGTGGACGTGACCGTGCCGGTGCGCGTGGTGCCCCACGGCGTGACGGTGCCCCAGGGTTCGGCGGTGCTGGACCTGCCTTCGAAGTACGTGCTCGCCGTGGGGACCATCGAGCCGCGCAAGGGCATCGACGTGCTGGTGGACGCCGTCGCCGCTGTTGGAGATGTGGCCTTGGTACTCGCCGGCCAGCCCGGCTGGGGCGGCATCGACCCGGTCGCGCTCGCCGCTTCACGCGGCCTGACCGACGTGCACGTGCTGGGCAAGGTGACGGACGCGGAACTGGCCACGGCTCTGCGCGGGGCGAGCGTGCTGGCCGTGCCCAGCCTGGCGGAGGGCTTCGGCCTGCCGGTGCTGGAGGCGATGGCTTCCGGGGTGCCCGTGGTGCACACCGACGTCCCGGCCCTGGTGGAGGTTGCCGGCGGCGCCGGGGTGGTCGTGCCGCGCGGCGACGCGGTGGCGTTGGCCGCGGGGCTGCGGGAGGTGCTCGGGTCGCCCGCGCGCGCGGCGGAACTGGTGCGGTTGGGCCGGGACCGCGCACGGGAGTTCACGTGGCGGGCCGCGGCGGAGGCGGTGTGGGCGGCGCACCGGAAGCGGACGTGATCACGGGTCGGGTCGCTGGAGTCGTCTGGTGCCGGCGCGGACTGTCGCTCTGAGTGAGCGCCGTTGAGTGAGCCGCAGCCGACCCGAGCGCAGGTTTGCCGCTAGTCCGCGTGGGTGCAGACGGCCGGCCGGGTGCGCGACCTCCCCATCGGCACCGCCTGAGCTTGGGCAGCGAACCTGAGCTGCACGCGAGATCGCGCCGGCTTCTGGACTGAGCGATTTCGCGCGGCCCCTGGGCCGCGCGAAATCGGGAGGGAAGAAGCCGGCTTGCGGCGATCTCGCCGCCTCGGCGGAGCCGAGGCAGACAACACCGCGCCGAGGCAGATCATGCAGTTCGTCGGTTCCTCACCTGCGCGCAGGGTGATCGCCGTACTCTGCTCACGTGACCGGTGATCCCCGTGTGCTGATCGACGCGACCGCGGTGCCCGCGGATCGGGGTGGCGTCGGCCGGTACGTGGACTCGCTCGTCGCGGCGCTGGACCAGGATGGTGCGCGGCTGACGGTCGTGTGCCAGCCCCGTGACCTGTCGCTGTACGACCGGCTCGCCCCCGGCGCGCGCGTGGTGCCTGCGTCTCCCGCGACGTCCACCCGTACGGCCCGCCTGACCTGGGAACAAGCGACGTTGCCACGGCTCGTGCGACGCCTGGTGGCCGACGTCGTCCACTCGCCGCACTACACGATGCCCCTTGCGAGCGGCGCGGCTTCGGTCGTGACGCTGCACGACGCGACGTTCTTCACCGACCCTGTGCTGCACTCGTCGGTGAAGGCGCGGTTCTTCCGCGCGTGGACCGTGGCCGCGCTGCGCCGCGCGACGCTGTGCGTCGTCCCGAGCCAGGCGACGGCGCTGGAGCTGGGCCGCGTGACCCCCGTGCGGCACGCGGAACTGGAAATCATCCACCACGGCGTGGACACGGAACGCTTTCACCCGCCGTCCCCCGAGGAGATCGCAGCGGCGCGCGCCGCCGTCGGGATCGGGCGGACGCCGTACATCGCGTTCCTCGGGGCGCTCGAGCCGCGCAAGAACGTGCCGGCCCTGATCCGCGGCTACGCCCGGGCCGTCGCGGGCCGGCCGGACGCGCCCGCGCTGGTCCTCGCCGGCCAGCCCGGCTGGGACACGCAGGTCGAACGCGCGCTGGACGGCGTGCCGCACCGCCTGCGCGTGATTCGCGCCGGCTACCTGCCCTTCGGGACTCTCGCGGGCTTTCTCGGCGGGGCCGAACTGGTGGCCTACCCGTCCCTCGGCGAGGGCTTCGGCCTGCCCGTGCTCGAGGCCATGGCCTGCGGCGCCGCCGTCCTGACCACCCGCCGCCTCTCCCTCCCGGAAGTCGGCGGCGACGCGGTCGCCTACTGCGGCGTCGGCGCGGGCGACGTGGCCGCCGCGATCACCGAACTCCTCGCCGACCCGTCCCGCCGCGCCTTCCTCTCCGCGGCCGCCCAGCAACGCGCCAAGGACTTCTCCTGGGCCACGACGGCGAAACGTCACCGCGAGGCGTATGCGAAAGCGTGGGACCGGCACCGCCGCATGCACTGACCGAGCGGCCATGTTCTGCCATGTTCTGCTACCATTATCGTGCGAGGTCCCCGTGGGGCCGAGTATGAGAGCCTGTGACGCGTCCGGACGGTCGTCTCGCAGGCTCTTCGCCTTTTCAGACCTTGATGTGCTCTGCGATCAGCCCCGAAGCGCGCTGTGCCCAAGTACCGCCCGCTCCAAAGCACCATGCGACGGCGTCGGACACCCACAGCAGAGGTTCCAGGTTCGAGTCGAGGTGCTCGTAGGTCAGCGCTGTTTTCGACGGTCGTTCGCCCAGCGCGTGCTGGAGCGTTCCCCGGTCGTGGGTGTCCCGGTGGCTGCGGCTGTCGAGGACGAGGCGGTGCGCACCCATCTCGAGCAAGTCCTCGACGGCCTGGATCAGACAGCGTTGCCGCGCTGCTTCTTCTGTTTTGGGCGCGCACGATGCCGTGTAGATCCGAGCTGAGATCGACAGCTTGGCCATCTGGTCGATGAGCTGTCGACGTCGCGGATCCTTCTCCTTCTTGAAATGCAGCTCTCTTGCGCCGCGCAGAAGCAACCCGGACAGGGCGCGCCGAGTCTGGTTGAGGTGTTTCGGCTCGACAAGCGTCATACACAGCAGGAACTGGCGGTTTCGAGCCGATTCGTCGACGAACGCGTGAACGGACATCCGGACATTCTCACCCGCCCTCCATCACCCTGGGTGACGGGGTCGATGCGTGGCCGTAGCCGTGCGTGAGCGGGGGACAATGGCGCGCGTGACCGAGCAGCAGCGCACCTACGGCGACAGCCTGGCCGTCGTGACCGTGACCTACTTTCCCGGCGACCTGCTCGAGAAGTTCCTCGACACGCTGGAAAAGGCGACTGACCGGGAGGTCCGCGTGGTGGTCGCGGACAACGCGTCCACGGATGGCGGGCCCGAGAAGGCGGCGGAGCGCGAGAACGTCCAGCTGGTCAGCATCGGCGAGAACGTCGGGTACGGCACGGCCGCCAACCGCGGCGTGGCGGCGCTCGACGACAGCTACGGGTGGGTCGTCGTGGTCAACCCCGACCTGGAGTGGGAGCCGGGGTCGCTGGACGCGCTGCTGGAAGTCGCGAAGCGGTGGCCGCGTGGGGGTGCGTTCGGGCCGTTGATCCACGACCTCGACGGGACCGTCTACCCGTCCGCGCGTCTGCTGCCGTCGTTCGGGCGGGGGATCGGGCACGCCGTGTTCTCGAAGGTCTGGCCGGGCAACCCGTGGACGCGCCAGTACCGGCAGGAGAACGCCACGCCACAGGAGCGCACGTCGGAGTGGCTCAGTGGCTCGTGCCAGCTGTTCCGGCGCGAGGCGTTCGACTCGGTGGGCGGCTTCGACACGCGCTACTTCATGTACTTCGAAGACGTCGACCTCGGCGACCGGCTGGCGAAGGCCGGCTGGCTGAACGTCTACGCGCCCTCGTCGAGCGTGATGCACATCGGTGGTGTGTCGACGGCGCGCGTGTCGAAGAAGATGCTGCGCGCGCACCACGCCAGCGCCTACCGCTACCTCGCAGACCGGCACCAGGGCGTGTTGTGGAAGCCCGTGCTGGCGGCGGTGAAGCTCGGGCTGGCCGTGCGCGTCAAGCTCGAAGGCGCGTGATCACAGCCCGTCGAGCCGCCGCGAGAGGTTCGACCGGCCGCTGCTCTGCTTGATCGTCGGCACCAGCCCGGTCAGCTCTTCCTCGGCGGGCTCCCGAAGGGGGCTCGGCACGGGCGCGGCTTGCGGACGCGGCACCAGCGGCGTGGTCACCTGCGCGGCCGGCACCTCCAGCGGCGTGGTCGTGCTCGGCTTCGCCAGCGGGTGCTCGTCGTTCTCCTCGATCAACGACGCCGGCAGCTGCGTCGTCGTGTCGGGATCTTGCTGGTCGAGCTCCGAGACCACGGATCTCGGGATCTGCTGCGTGTTGGAGGCGTCCATCGGCGACGTCATGTTGTCCGGCGTCACCACGAAGGCGCCGCGGGAACGTGCGCGTGCGAGCAAAGCGTCCGCGCGATCGCGGGGGTCCATCCCCTCGGCCTCCCGACTGACCCGGGGCCTCTGGGGAAAGGCCCACCTGTTTCCTGTCTAGGGTAGGCCCTCGGGGGCGCAGCCGTCAGCGTTTCCCACGGCTTGTCGCTCAGCGGTGCGTGATACAAGAGGAGTTTTCTGTGACGTCCGAGCTCGAGGTCGACGCCGTCGTGCTGGTCGGGGGCAAGGGCACCCGGCTGCGGCCGCTCACCCTGTCCGCGCCGAAGCCGATGTTGCCGACGGCCGGCACCCCCTACTTGAGTCACCTGTTCTCGCGAATTCGCGCGGCCGGGATCCGCCACGTCGTGCTCGGCACGTCCTACCGCGCTGAAGTCTTCGAGGAGTACTTCGGCGACGGGGCGGCCCTCGGCCTCGAGCTCGAGTACGTGGTCGAGGACGAGCCGCTCGACACCGGCGGCGCCATCCGCAATGTGTACGACAAGTTGCGCGCGGACCACGCGATCATCTTCAACGGCGACATCCTCTCCGGCGCCGACCTGCGCCACCAGCTCCAGACCCATGTGGACACCGGCGCCGACGTCACCCTCCACCTCCAGCGCGTGCCCGACCCCAGCCGCTTCGGCTCCGTCCCCACGGACGAGCACGGGCGTGTGCAGGCCTTCCTCGAGAAGACGCCCAACCCGCCGACGGACCAGATCAACGCCGGCTGCTACGTCTTTCGCCGCTCGGTGGTCGAGACCATCCCGGCGGGCCGGCGCGTGTCTGTGGAGCGCGAGACGTTCCCCGGGCTCCTCGAAGCCGGCGCGCACCTGCATGGCTTTGTCGACTCTTCGTACTGGCTCGACGTCGGCACGCCCCAGGCGTTCGTGCGCGGCAGTGCGGACCTCGTGCGCGGCATCGCGCCGACGTCCGCCTTGGCGGGCCCGACCGGCGAGTCGCTGGTGCTCGACGGTGCTTCCGTGGCTTCGTCGGCTCGGCTGACGGGCGGGACGACGGTCGGCGCGAAGGCCGTGATCGGCGACGGTGTGACGGTGGACGGTTCGGTCGTGTTCGACGAAGCCGTGGTCGAGGCCGGGGCCACTGTGGAGCGTTCGGTGCTGGGCCGCGGCGCGTTCGTCGGGGCCGGCGCAGTGCTGCGTGGCGTGGTCGTGGGCGACGGCGCGTCCGTCGGAGCGGGCTGCGAGCTCCTCGACGGCGCCCGCGTCTGGCCCGGCGTCACCCTGCCCGACGGCGGCATCCGGTTCTCGAGCGACGCATGATCGAGTGGCGACCGCCCTTCCCGCTGGACCTGGCCGCGGTGCTGGGCCCGCTCAGCCGTGGGCGCGGTTCGCTGAACTTCCGCAGCGAGCGTGGCGTCTGGTGGCTGGCCGCCAACACGCCGTCCGGCGAGGGCACGCTGGCTCTGCTGCGCCGGCCCGACGGCGTCGTCGAGGCCGACGCGTGGGGCCCTGGCGCGGAGTTCCTGCTCGACGGCGTGCCGGCGTTGCTGGGCGCCGAGGACGACGACACCGGCTTCGTCGCGCACCACCCGGTGGTCGCCCGCGCTCGCCACGACGCCCCCGGCCTGCGCCTCGGCTCGACGCGGCGCGTGTGGGACTCGCTCGTGCTCGCGGTGCTGGAGCAGAAGGTCACGGGCAAGGAGGCGATCCGGTCGTGGGCCGAGCTGTGCCGCTGGTTCGGCACGCCCGCGCCCGGCCCGGGGCCCGCTTCGCTGCGTGTGCCGCCGTCACCAGTCGCAATCCGGTCCATTGTGGACTGGAACTGGCACCGCATCGGCGTGGACCTCAAACGCCGGACGGCGCTGATCAACGCTGCCCGCGTTGCGCCGCGGCTGGAGGAAGCAGTGGCGCTGCGGGGTGCCTCCGGCCGGGCCCTGCTGCGCAAGGTCTCGGGCATCGGCGTGTGGACCGCCGCCGAAATCGCCCAACGCGCCTGGGGCGACCCGGACGCCGTCAGCTTCGGCGACTACAACATCCCCTCGATGGTCGGCCACACACTCCTCGGCCGCCGCATCGACGACGAGGCCATGGCGGAGTTGCTTGCGCCCTATGCTCCGCAACGCCAACGTGCCGTTCGGTACCTGGAAGTCGGCGGGGCCCGCGCGCCGCGTTTCGGGCCCCGCATCGAACTCCGCGACTACCGCGCGATGTGACCTACTGCGGCGGCTGCTGACCCTGGCCCGGCTGCTGGCTCGGGTATTGGTTCGGGTGCTGCTGACTCGGCTGGCCTGGCTGCTGCGGTGAGGGATAGGGCTGCCAGCCCGGCGCGGCCTGTTGGTTCGGCTGCTGCGCTGGATAACCCTGCTGCGGATATCGGCCCGGTTGTTGCCCGGGGTACCCGGGCTGCTGCGCGTACTGGCCCGGCTGCGGATACTGCTGCGGCGGATACGGTTGCTGAGGCGGGTACTGCGGACCTGGCTGCTGCTTCGGCTTCCGCCCCACGGTGAACTTCAGCACGAGGATCACCACCAGCAAAATCACCAGCAGCGCTGGGAGTGCAAAACGCAACACGGCGGCTGAGTCTCCTTTTCAGTTCCCGAATCCGGACGGCGGTTGCTGACCTGTCTGTTGCGGCGGGTACTGGCCGGGCGCCGGAGGTTGCTGTTGCGGAAAGCCGGGCTGGCTCGGCGGATATCCGGGTTGTTGCGGATATCCGGATTGCTGCCCCGGCTGTCCTGGCGGAAAGCCCGGTTGCTGCGGATAACCCGGATACCCCGCCTGCCCAGGCGGATAACCCGGGTGTCCCGGGTAACCCGGCGGCTGCATTCCCTGCCACGGCGGCGGAATCGGCGGCTGACGCCGCTTCTTCGAAGCCTTCACGCTCATCACGATGGCCATGACGATGCCCGCCAGCAGCAACAAGATGTGAGATGTAAAGGCTGAATGGCGTTCACGACAAGTCCCCTCTCCCCGGCCACGGGCCATCGCCATCGTAGGGGGACCGGGCGTCAGGGGCCGGACGAAACCGGGGCGGTCAGCGCAGCGCGGCCGTGACGATGGCCAGGGCCTCGTCCGTCGACAGCCCCAGCTGCCGAGTGACCGCTGCATAATCCGCGGCCGCCGCCAGAGCCCGCGAACGCGACTCATCCCCCGAAGCCCCCACGAAGCTCCCGGCTCGGCCGCGCGTTTCGATGAGGCCGGCTTCTTCGAGTTCCCGATAGGCGCGCGCCACGGTGTTCGGGGCGACGCCGAGGTCCGAGGCCAGCGCGCGCACGGTGGGGAGCTTGGTGCCGACCGCGAAGGTGCCGTCGTTGATCTGTGCGGCGATCGACGAGCGCACCTGCTCGAACGGCGGCACCGAAGAGGCGCTGTCGTAGCTCACGGTCACGGCCAAGACCCCCCTAACGCCGGCGCTTCCTGCGCAGGCTGACGATCACACCCACCACGACCAGCACGATCGCCACCCCGAACCCCACGGCCACGACCCAGCCGCTCACGAAACCGCCGTCGCCGGTGTGGATGTGCGGGTTCGCGGGCGCCAAGGGCATGAACGCCACCCTAGTGGGACGAAACGGCCGCGTTCACGAGTTCGGCCAGATCCTCCGACCCCGCGGGCAGGGCGTCGACCGGAAACCAGCGCAGGTCGTCGGACTCGTCGCTGCGGACGGGCAGCGCCCCCGCCGGCGCGCGGACCGCGTAGCGCACGTCGAAGTGCCGCGTCGGCACGCCGAGGGAGCACGTGATCGGGTGGACGTCGAGGTGCACCGGCGCCGCGCCGATCTCCAGTCCCGTCATGCCCGACTCCTCCGTCGCCTCGCGCAGAGCGGCGTCGGCGACCGACGCGTCCGAAGGCTCGCAATGCCCACCCAGCTGCAGCCAGCGGCCCACGCGCGGATGCAGTGTCAGCAGCACTTGCGTACCCGTCGAGTCCAGGACCACAGCCGACGCCGTGAGGTGCCCCGCCTCGCACGAGCGCTGCACGGTGTCGTCGCGCGTCGCCAGGAAACCCAGGAACGCCTGGCGCAGCGATTCCTGCGAGCCCAGAGAAGGGGCCCACGCCGAAAGAACAGTCACGGCGTCCGCATGCAGGTTCACAGTTCGACCAGCCCTTCGCCCGGCTCACCCAGCGAGCGCGCCGCAGGCGTTTCGAGCGGGTGCCCGATCGCGACGGCGCCCAGCGGCTCCCAGCGCGAATCCAGGCCCAGCGTCGAGCGCACGAGGTCGGCCGCGAAGATCGTCGACCCGATCCAGCACGAGCCCAGGTCCTCCGCCGCCAACGCGACCAGCAGACCCTGCACCGCGGCACCGGCGGCGACCGTGAACATCGTGTGCTCGCAGTCGTTGCGCCGCTGGTCGCGGTAGGTGTGGGCGCCCTCGGGCACCAGGAACGGGATCACGACCTCGGGCGCGCGGTAGAGAATGTCCCCGCGCGACAAGCGTTTCTCGATCTGCGAAGGCGTGAACTCGTCATTCGACAGGTCCGCTCGCCACGATTCGCGCATGGCGTCCAGCAGCTTCGCGCGCAGCCCGGCGTCGCGCAGCCACACGAACCGCACGGGGTGCGTGTGGTGCGGCGCGGGCGCGGTCAACGCCGCCGCGACCGCCCGCCGGACCACCGACGGGTCCACCGGTGCGTCGGAGAACGTGCGCACGGAACGCCGGTGCGGCACGGCTTCCCGCCGGCCCTGCGCCAGCGCTTCGTTGGTGCCCAAGCGGAACAGGTCCTCGTCGCCGGGCCGGACCAGATTCCGCGCGGTGGAGCCGTCGTCGGTCAGCTGCAGGCCGCGCACGACCGCCACCGGCAGCCCGCCGAGCTTGCCCTTCACCAGGTCCGCGGCGGCGGCGAGCTCGTCGGCCACCGCGATCTCCGTGACGGCCAGCTCGTTGCCCTGCGAGTCGATCTGCCCCGCGTACGCGTGCAGCACGCGCAGCCCCGAAGAGCCGATCGCCGCGTCGGTCTGCCCGACGCGCCACGCGCGGCCCATCGTGTCCGTGACGACCACGGCGACCTCGACACCCAGCCGTTCGCGCAGCCCGCCGCGCAGCGCGTGCGCCGACGCGTCCGGGTCCGAGGGCAGCAGCGCGACCTCGTCGCCCTGCACGTTCGACGCGTCGATCCCCGAAGCCGCCTGCACGATCCCCAGCGGGTTCTCCGTGATCACCGTGCGCGCCACCCGCGCGACGACCCGCACCGTCTCCTGGTCGATCAGCTCGCGCCGCGCCGCGTCACGGGCCTCGGGGTCGCTCGGCACGCGCACGAGCCGACCCTCGACCTTCGAGAACACCTTGCTCGTCACCACCACGACGTCGCCGGAGCGCAGCCACGGCGCGGCCGCAACGATGGCGCCGGTGAGGTCGTCGCCCGGACGGAACTCGGGCAGCCCGGCCACGGGCAGGATCTCGACCTTGGCCGAGGCGTGGTCCTCAAACTCAGGCTTGCCGAACTCAGACACCGGACACTCCCGCAACGTCGAAGGCCGCCCGCACCATCGCGGCGGTCGCGTCCACATCGGACATCAGCAGCGGCACCGCGCGCACGTCGACACCCGGCACCGTCACGTCGTGGTCCTCCTCGGCGACGAGCCAGCCGTCGAGCACCCCGCCGTCGGAGCGAGCGCCGTAGTGCCGGCCGACGGCCTCGGCGGAGGTCTCCACGCCGATCGCCGTGAGGCACGCGTCGGCCATGCCGCGCAGCGCCTTGCCGCCGATGATCGGCGAGATCCCCACGACTTTGGCCTTCGACTTGCGCAGCGCCTCGCGCACACCCGGCACCCCGAGTGTCGTCCCGACGCTCACCACCGGGTTCGACGGCGCGAACAGCACCAGGTCGGCCTCGCCCAGCGCCTCGAGCACGCCCGGGCCGGGCTTGGCCTCGTCGGCGCCGACCGAAACGATCGAGTGCGCCGGCCGGTCGGCCCGGTAGCGCACCCACCACTCCTGGAAGTGGATCGCCTTCTGCTGCTCCGGCTGTTCGGGGTCGTCGATCACCACGTGGGTCTCCACGCGGTCGTCCGACATCGGCAGCAGCCGCACGCCCGGACGCCAGCGGTCGCACAGCGCCTCGGTGACGGCCGAGAGCGGGTAGCCCGCGCGCAGCATCCGCGAGCGGATCAGGTGCGTCGCGATGTCCTTGTCGCCGAGCCCGAACCACGTCGGCTCGGCGCCGTACGCGGCGAGCTCCTCCTTGACGACCCACGTCTCACCCGCGTGGCCCCACCCGCGTTCGGTGTCGATGCCACCGCCGAGGGTGTACATGCAGGTGTCGAGGTCGGGGCAGATGCGCAGGCCGTGCATCCACACGTCGTCGCCGGTGTTCACCAGCGCCGTGACCTCGTGGGGAGACGGGCTCTCCGGCTCGCCGATCGCGGGCATCCCGAGTGCGGTCTTCACGCCGAGCAGGAAGCGCGCGCCACCGACTCCACCGACCAGTACGACGATCTTCACGACTGCGGATCCTCGCACGCGGGCGCACCTGGGCCCCAGTAGCGGTACCTGTGGTGCTCCGTACAGCCGAGCGCGGAATACAGCTTCAACGCGCCTTCGTTCTCCACGGCCACCTGCAACACCCACCTCTCCGCACCGTGCGCGCGACCCCAGCCGGCCAGCGCGAACATGAGCGCCGACGCGAGCCCACGCCGGCGGAACTCCGGCCGCACCGCCAGGCGCGACACGTGGAGCCACCCGTCCACGATGGCACCGCGTACGGCTCCGGCGGTCACGCCGTGCACGTCAACCACGCCGTAGCCCACCTTGCCCGTGCTCAGCACGTGGCGTTCGGCCGCGCCCGGCGACGGGTTGTCGGCCGCCAGCTCCCACCACGCCGGGGTCGGCTCGTCGAGGACCTCGGCACCCTGCACGGGCCCGGCCGGCAGCGGCCCGAAGAGCACGGACACCTGGTAGCCCGCGGCGTGTTCGGTCCATTCGCGCCAGCCGGCGGCGGCCACCTCACGCTCGGTGCCGCTGTCCTGGATCACCTGGACGACCGGCGGGATCCCCCGATCGTGGGCGAAGTCACAGACGGCCTTCAACGCGACCGCGACGCTCCGGCCGGGATCGCCCACGGCGAGTCCGCTGTTGGCGCGCCCGGTGAAGCCGTCGGCCCAGCGCAGGCGCCAGTCGCCGAGTGCCTCGTCGACCACCGGGGGCCAAGCCCGCGCACATACGATTTCGAGCATTTCCGAGTCGTTCACGGTTAGATTGTCCTTGAGGCGGCACGCCCATTTTCGCAGGGAGAACCGATGAGCTACGTGCGCAGGGACGACAAGCACAACGACGACCTGGTCGACGAGATCGCCGACGGTTTCGAACGCACCCTCAACGAGAAGCGCGAGGGCGACACCAAGCCCACCGGCCCGGGCTTCACCATCACCGGCGACGCGCGCAACACCCCGAAGCCCCGCCGCCGGGACCGCTGAGCGGGACATTCGGCCCCATACCAGAGGTATGGCTAAGGGTTGCCTAAGCACCACCGGTGCCTCGGGAAGCGCGTAATGTCCGCAGGGACTGGCTAAGCAGAGAAAAGCAGGAGTACGCAGTGACCTACGTGATCGCCGAGCCCTGCGTCGACGTGCTCGACAAGGCGTGTATCGACGAGTGCCCCGTGGACTGCATCTACGAGGGCGAGCGGATGCTGTACATCCACCCCGACGAGTGCGTCGACTGCGGCGCCTGCGAACCGGTCTGCCCGGTCGAGGCGATCTACTACGAGGACGACGTCCCGGACAGCTGGTCCGACTACACCAAGGCCAACGTCGACTTCTTCGACACACTGGGCTCGCCCGGCGGTGCCTCCAAGGTCGGCAAGACCAGCCACGACCCCGCCTTCATCAAGGCGCTGCCCCCGCAGGGCGAATGACGACCCGGCCACTGCCCGACTTCCCCTGGGATTCGCTCGCCGAGGTCAAGGCCCGCGCGCAGGCGCATCCCGGTGGGATCGTCGACCTCTCCGTCGGCACGCCCGTGGACCCGGTTCCGGCTGGAATCCGCGACGCGCTGGCGTCGGTCTCGGAGATCCCGGGCTACCCGGCCACCCACGGCACGCCCGCGCTGCGGACCACCGCGGTGGGGTCGCTGGGCCGGCGCTACGGCGTCGAGGGTCTGGAGCCCGACGCGGTGCTGCCGACGATCGGGTCCAAGGAAGCCGTGGCCTGGCTGCCGCGGCTGCTCGGCCTCGGCCAGGGCGACACCGTGGTGATCCCCGAGCTGGCGTACCCGACCTACGAGGTGGGCGCGCTGCTGGCGGGCGCCGACGTCATCCGCGCGGACGGGCTCACTCAGCTCGGGCCGCAGCGTCCGGCCATGATCTGGCTCAACTCGCCGTCGAACCCGACCGGCAAGGTGCTCGGGGTCGAGCACCTGCGCAAGGTCGTGGAGTGGGCGCGTGAGCGCGACGTGATCGTGGCGTCGGACGAGTGCTACCTCTCGCTCGGCTGGGACGCCGAGCCCGTGTCGGTGCTGCACCCCTCCGTCCACGGTGGACGGCTCGACGGGCTGCTGGCCGTGCACTCGCTGTCGAAGTCGGCGAACCTCGCGAGCTACCGCGCCGGGTTCATCGCCGGTGACCCGAAGCTGGTCAAGCAGCTGCTGGAGCTCCGCAAGCACGCCGGGATGATCGTGCCGCGTCCGGTGCAGGAGGCCATGGTGGCCGGCCTGACCGACGACGAGGCCGTCGCCGCGCAGCGCGAGCGTTACCTGCGCCGCCGGCTCGTGCTGCGGAAAGCGTTGCAGGACAACGGTTTCGAGATCTCCCACTCCGAAGCCGGGCTGTATCTCTGGTCCACGCGCGGCGAACCGGCGCTGGACACCGTCGCGTGGCTGGCCGAGCGCGGCATCCTCGTGGCGCCGGGCACGTTCTACGGTCCGGCCGGCGGTAACCACGTGCGCGTGGCCCTGACCGCCACGGACGAGCGCATCGACGCCGCCGCGGAGCGGTTGAACTCCTGATCGCCGAGCGGGCGCACTTCGGTGCGCCCGCTCAGAGATCGCGTCCCGTGAAGCCCCGGTAGACGAATCTCGTGAGCGCCTCGACGGCCTCGTCGTCGCTCGGCGCCGTCCAGCCCGTGGGCGCCGGGGCGGTCAGCCACATCTGCGCGAAGTTGTCGATCAGCTGGTACATCAGCAGGATGCTCAGCTGCGTCGACGCGGGCAGCTCGTAACCGGCGGCCGTGACGCGCTCGAGGTGCCCCGCGATGTCGGCCGCCTGCGTGACGCCGAAGCTCGCGAGTGTGCTCGCGAACCCGTCGTGGACCATCGACGCCTGGCGCAGCGCCTGCATCGTGGCCGCGTTCTCCTTGTAGAAATCCCAATACTGGCGCACGTGCCAGCGCACGGCCTCGGGTTCGCTGAAGTCCGACAGGTGGTCCTCGGAGGCGGCCTCCTCGTCGCCCGCCGCCGCCAGGTCGCCCAGGAGCGCTTCGAGCAGCTCCTCCTTGCCGGCGAAGTGGTTGTAGAACGAGCCCGCCGCTCGGCCGGCTTCCGCCGTGATGTCGGTGATCTTCGTGTTCAGGTAGCCCTTGCGCGCGAACACGCGCTTGGCGGCCTCCTTCAACGCGGTCTCCGTCTCGGCGGCCTTCTCCTTGCGGCTCGTCGCCGTCATCTCGGCACCTCCCTTGACAGGAACGCTAGCAGCGCGCATGGTGAATTCAGATTCACTGAATTCCAGTTCACTGGAGGGGACATGGACACCACGGTGCTGATCGCGGGAGCCGGCCCGACCGGCCTGACGCTGGCCATCGAACTGGCCCGGCGCGACGTCGCGGTCCGGCTCATCGACAAGGCTTCGGCGTTCTTCAACGGCTCGAGAGGCGACGGCCTGCAGCCCCGCACGCTGGAGGTTTTCGAGGACCTCGGCGTGCTCGACGCGGTGCTGGCCGCGGGCTCGCCGCAGTATCCGATCAAGGTCTACCTGGACGGCGAGTTCGTGCAGGAGCGCTGGATGAGCGACACCGTCGAGCCGACGCCCGCGGTGCCGTACCCGAACATCTGGTTCCTGGGGCAGTCGCAGACGGAGGGCATCCTGCGGGAGCGGCTGTCGTCGTTCGGGGTGCGGGTGGAGCTCGGGGTGGGGCTGGTGGGCTTCACTCAGTCTGCTTCGGGCGTGAGGGCTTCGCTGTCGACGGGGGAGACGGTGGAGGCTTCCTACCTGGTCGGCGCCGACGGTGGGAAGAGCTTCGTGCGCAAGGCGCTGGGGATTCCGTTCGAGGGCACGACTGACGAGTCGATCCGGATGTTGCTGGGGGACGTCCAGGCTTCGGGGCTCTCGCACGACTCGTCGTACTGGTTCGCGCCGGCCCATGAGCCGATGAGCGGGGTGGCGTTCACGCCTTTGGCCGGCACGCCGCACTTCCAGTTCGGGGCGCCGCTGGGGGACGGGGACCTGGCGGTGGAGACTTCGCTCCCGGCGCTGCAGGCTCGGCTGGACTCCGTGTCGGGCGGCGGGTTTCGCCTGTCCGACCTGGCGTGGTCGACGGTGTGGCGGCCGAACATCCGCCTGGCTGCGTCCTTCCGCGTCGGGCGCGTGTTCCTGGCGGGCGACGCCGCGCACGTGCACCCACCGACGGGCGGGCAGGGGCTGAACACCGGGGTCCAGGACGCGTACAACCTGGGCTGGAAGCTGGCTTCCGGGTCTGCCGAGTTGCTGGACACCTACGAACCCGAGCGGCGCGAGGTGGCGGCGCGGGTGCTGGGGGTTTCGACGGCCTTGATGGAGAAGTACGCCGAAGGGGCCGAGGACGCGCATCGGCGGGGGTCGGAGACGCAGCAGTTGGATGTCGGGTATCGGGGTGGGCCGTTGGCTGGTTCTTTGCCTGGCTCGGGTTCTGGCTTGCTTCGGGCGGGGGATCGGGCTCCGGATGCGCCGTTGGTGGATGCGAATGGGAAGCCGGTGCGGTTGTTCGAACTGTTCCGGGGACCGCATGCGACGGAGCTGGTTTTCGGTTCGGGGGCGATGGGTTCCTCGGAGGTTCCGGGGTACCGGATCTTGCCCGCCGGATCAGTGGCTTCGGGCTCGGATCTGGTGGACGTGGGCGGTCATGCGTATGCGGCTTACGAGGCCGCGGCGGGCTGCCGGGTGCTGATCCGGCCGGATGGCTACGTCTGGTCGATCACGGCTGAGTGACCTGGCGCCCGACCGGCTTGACCACCGGTTTTGTCGGAGGCGGCCGACAGAATGGACCTGGGAACGCCCCCTGGGGAGGGCGGGGGCTGTCCGTCGGCGGGGTGTTCGGTCAGAGAGCCGTGTCCGCCGCCTTGTTGATGCGGGCCCACACCGCCGGCCAAGCCGCGCGGGCCTCAGTGCGCTTCAGCAGTTCGTGCTCGGCGATACGGCCCGCGATGAAGCCGATCTCGCTATCAGCGCCGGGCAAGACCGACCGCACCTTCTCCGCCGCGATCACGGCGTCCTGGTGGTCGCCGAGGACCGTCTGGAGTTTGCGGGTGGCCTTGATGAGGTCGGCGAGCTGCGCGGCCTGCTTCTTCTTTGCCGCCGAACTGGCCAGCTCGACGGTGTAGCGCAGCTTCTTGCCGTGGATGCGGAGGGCGTGCAGGTCGTCGTCGGGCGGGTCGGCGGGAAGGGCACGCACGGCCTTGTCGAGGCGCTTGTACGGCTTGCGCACGTCAGCGGCCAAGCTGCCGGGCGCCGGCGGGGTGGGGTCGATCTCGTGGTCGGGCGTGCGCGTGAGCTGGGCGATTCTCTGCAACAGCGTGGCGTAGCGGGCGCTCGACAGGGCGCGCGTCAGGCGGCGGCGGGCGGCGCCGCGTTCGGTGACGAACTTCGAGACCAGGCGGCGGCCCGCGGGCTGGTCGCGGACCTCGAAGGTGGCGATCACCTCGCGCAGGTGGCCGATCAGCACGTCGTAGTCGCGGACCTCGCCGAGGGACTGGCCCAGCCAGCCCAGCTCGGCGCGCACGGGCTCGGCGGAGGCGCCGAGGAGGGTCCCGGAGGTCTTCAGCACACTGCGCATCCGCCGCAAGGCGACACGCATCTGGTGCAGGTCTTCGGGGTCCGCGCCGCTGCGGGTGCCGGGCTCGCGCGCCAGCAGCTCGCGCAGCTGCTGGTCCAGCGTGGCGCGGACGTGGGTGGCCGCCGGGTCCCGGGGCCGGCTTTCGCGGGCTCGTCGGGCAGGCCGAGCTCGGCCGGAGTCGTCGGCTCGGGTGCGCGGCGGCGGGTCGAGGAGGGCAACGATTCGGTGGTCACGACATGAATGGTAAGTGAACACGCAGGCAGAGCGGATATGACCCGTGACGAAAAAGCACGAAAAAGGGCGCGCCCCCGGTGGAGCGCGCCCCTTCTTTGCAAAAGGATCAGCGTAGAAGGATCAGTTCGCGTGCAGCGCTTCGTTCAGCTCGATCCCGACGCCGGTGCGCGACACGACCTCCACCGCACCCGTCGCCGAGTTCCGCCGGAAGAGCGCACCCGAAATACCCGAGATCTCCCGCGCCTTCACGGTCTTGCCGTCCACGATCACCTTCGTGCCGGCCGTGATGTAGAGCCCGGCCTCGACCACGGAGTCGTCGCCGAGGGAGATGCCCACGCCGCCGTTCGCGCCGATCAGGCAGCGCTCGCCGATCGCGATGACCTCCTTGCCGCCGCCCGAGAGGGTGCCCATGATCGAGGCGCCGCCGCCGACGTCGCTGCCGTCGCCCACGACCACGCCCGCCGAGATCCGGCCCTCGACCATGGACGCGCCGAGCGTGCCGGCGTTGAAGTTCACGAAGCCCTCGTGCATCACGGTCGTGCCGGAGGCGAGGTGCGCGCCCAGGCGCACGCGGTCGGCGTCGGCGATGCGCACACCCGTGGGCAGCACGTAGTCGACCATCCGCGGGAACTTGTCCACGCCGAACACGGCCACCGCGCCACGCGAGCGCAGCCGCAGGCGCGTCTGCTCGAAGCCGTCGACTGGGCACGGGCCGTGGCTCGTCCACACGACGTTGGCCAGCTTGCCGAAGATGCCGTCGAGGTTCTGCCCATGGGGCTGCACCAGCCGGTGCGACAACAGGTGCAGCCGCAGGTAGGCGTCGTGCGCGTCGGTGGGGGCGGTGGCCAGGCTGCCGATCGTCACGCGCACCGCGACGACCTCGACACCACGGTCGGTGTCGGGCCCGAGCAGCGCCGCCGCGGCGTCACCGAGCAGCTCGGTGGTCTCGGGGGCCGACAGCCTCTCGGTGCCACTGGCGCCGGTGCCGGTCAGCTTCGGGTGCGGGTACCAGGTGTCCAGCACCGTCCCGTCGGACGCGACGGTGGCCAGCCCGACGCCGACGGCGCCGGTCGTTTCGGGGTCAGGGGTCTGCTCGCTCACGCCGGTCACGGTAGTCGAGTGACGCGCCTCAACCCGTGGTGGCCTGCTGGTTCACGAGCTTCTTGACCGACGTGAGCGCGGCCGAGATGGTGATCAGCGCCTGCGTGCAGGGTCCGCCGGAGGTGGGCACGGTGGTGCAGCCCGCCCCGCGGAACGCGCTCACGCCCTGGTCGAGCGCGGCCGCCGCGTGGTCGAGCGCCACGTCGACGGTCTTGCCGGCCGCCGCGCGCTCGTGCACCGACGCGGCCGTGCCGCCGACCTCCGTGACGAACTTCTCGCAGCCCTTCGGCAGCTGCGTCTGCGGGCTCGTGTAGCAGGCGTCGGCGGACAGCGCGTCGAGCTTGATCGGCAGGGCGTCCGGGCCCGGCGAGCCGGGGTTCGGGCCGGGCGTGGGGCCCGCCTCGGAGCCGCAGCCGGTCAGGACCAGGGTCAGGAGGACGCCGCCGAGAGCGACCAGGGAGCTTCGCGTGCGCACGTCCCTCACGGTAGCCCTCGTGCCGGGTCGGTACGGTGCCGGTATGACCTCGCTGGACCTGCGCGCCGACCCCGCCGACCTCACCGCCGCCCTCGTCGACGCGTTCAGCGTCTCCGGCGAGGAGGCCCGGCTCGCCGACGCCGTGCAGGCCGCGCTCACCGAGCAGGCACCACACCTCGAGGTGGTTCGCAACGGCGACGCGGTGCTCGCGCGCACGAACCTCGGCCGCGGCTCGCGTGTGATCCTCGCCGGACACCTCGACACCGTGCCGGAAAACGCCAACCTCCCGTCGCACCGCACCGGTTCCGGCGACGAAGAGCTGCTCCACGGCCTCGGCTCCGTCGACATGAAGGGCGGCGACGCGGTGTTCCTGCACCTCGCCGCCACGCTGCCCGAGCCGAAGCACGACATCACCTTCGTCTTCTACGACAACGAAGAGGTCGAAGCGGTCAAGAACGGCCTCGGCCGCATCGAACGCGAGCTGCCGGAGTGGCTGGCGGGCGACCTGGCCGTGGTCGGCGAGCCGTCCAACGGCGTGATCGAGGCCGGTTGCCAGGGCACGCTGCGCGTCGAGATCCGCACGAGCGGGACCCGCGCGCACACCGCCCGCGCGTGGATGGGGGAGAACGCGATCCACGCGCTGGCCGAGCCCCTGCGCCGCCTCGCGGAGTACGCGCCGCGCGTGGTCGACATCGACGGCCTCACCTACCGCGAAGGACTGCAGGCCACGAAGATCTCCGGCGGCGTGGCCGGCAACGTCGTGCCCGACGCCGCCGTGCTCACGGTCAACTTCCGCTTCGCGCCGGACCGCAACCCCGCGCAGGCCGAGGCCCACGTGCGTGAGGTCTTCGACGGCTACGACGTCACGCTCACGGACCTCTCGCCGGGCGCGCTGCCTGGTCTTTCGGCCCCGGCGGCCGCCGAGCTCGTGGCCGCCGCCGGTGGCCGCGCCGCCGCGAAGCTGGGCTGGACCGACGTCGCGCGCTTTGCTGCGCTGGGCATGCCGGCCGTCAACTTCGGCCCCGGCAACCCGAGCCTCGCGCACACGCAGCAGGAACACGTGCACGTGGCGGAGATCCGCCAGGTGGCCGACGTCCTGCGCAAGTTCCTGGGCTGACGCCCGGCCGGCTCACCCAGGCCGGGCGGCACCACCGCACCCCAATGCGGCATTGGTTGCGCTCAACGCACCGAACGCCGCATTGGGTGCGCTGGGTGCACCGAACGCCACATTGGGTGCGCTGGGTGCACCGAACGCCACATTGGGGTGCTTGCAGCGACCCGGCGGGCGGGGGTGAGGGGCCAGGTGGTCAAGCGCGAACGGCCTGGATGTCGAGCTGGATCTGAATCGTCGAGCCGACCATCACCAGGCCTTTGGCGAGCGTCTGCTGCCAGTTGATCGTGAAGTCCTCGCGGTGCAGCTCGGTCGTGGCGACGGCGCCGAGCCGGTCGCCGTTCCACGTGCGCAGGCCCAGGTAGCCGGCGTCGAGCCGTACGCCGCGGCTGGCGCCGTGCAGGTTGAGCGTGCCGTCGATGCTCCAGCGGTCGCCGGGTGCGCGGCGGAACCGGTGGCCGTGGAAGCGGATCTGCGGGAAGCGGCGCACGTCGAGGAAGTCCGGGGAGCGCAGGTGGTCGTCGCGCTTGTCGGCGGAGGTGTCGATGCTCGCGGCGTCGATCACGACCTCGACGGTGGAGTCCTCGATCTGCTTGCCGACGACGATGCTGCCCTGGAAGCTGCGGAACCGGCCGTGGACCTCGCACAGCCCGATGTGCCGCGCGATGAACCGGATGGCCGTGTGGTCGGGGTCGAGCACCCATTCGCCCGGGTCGGGGAGCTGGCGGTTCTCGTCCGGCACGAGGCGCAGGTCATTGAGGGAGGTGTGATCGCCGCTCACGACCTCGACGGTGCTGTTCTGCGCCCGGTAGCCGCTCGCGCTCACGGACACCGCGTACGTCCCGGCCGACAAGGTGCTCACCGCCAGGCCGAACTCGTCCGCGACGACCTTCGTCTGCCGCTGGGTGCGCTTGTGCAGCATCACCATCTGCGTGCCCGGGAGCGGGCGGCCGTTCTCGTCGCCGACCCGCACGCTGAGGAGCCCGGCTTCGCCGTGGAACGTCACGGGTCCGCCACGCTGTCCGTTGCTTCGCTTGCGCCCGAACACGTCGTCTCCTCTGCTCGACCTTGTCGGGGCACGTTATCAGCGACGTCAACGACAAGCCCCGGGCCACAGCGGGATCCCGGCAACGGTTCCGGCGCCGGGGCCTGGTGTTCCGGGCCCCGGCGCCTGATTTCAGCGGCCTTCGAGCGAACGGACGTTGTCGCCGAACGTCCAGTTCTTCGAGCCGTCCCAGTTGATGGACCAGGTCATCAGGCCCTTCACGCCCGAAACGGCGCGGTAGGCCTGCGAGACGAGGCTCGGCGACAGGTACCCGCCGCCGGCGCCCTGCTGGGCCGGGAGGCCGGGCACCTGCTTGTCGAGCGGTACCTTCACCGTCGTGCCCTGCACGACCAGGCCCTTGGTGAGGCAGTCGGTCTGCGTGGTGAAGCCCTGCACGGTGCCGGCCTCGTACGAGTCGCCGGAGCAGCCGTACATGGAACCGTTGTAGTACTGCATGTTCAGCCACCACAGGCGGCCGTTGTCCGCGTACTTCTTGATGATCGGCAGGTACGAGCCCCAGATCGAGCCGTAGGTGACGCTGCCGCCGGTCACGTAAGCGGTTTCGGGCGCCATCGTGAGGCCGAAGTTCGACGGCATCTGCGCGAGCACGCCGTCGATGATGCGGATGAGGTTCGACTGCGAAGCCGAGAGCGAGTTGATGTTCCCGCTGCCGGTCAGGCCGGTCTCGATGTCGATGTCGATGCCGTCGAAGTTGTACTTCTTGAGGATCGGCACGATCGTGCTCACGACCTTGTCCGCCACCGTCGACGACGACAGGTCGATGCCCGCCGCCGCACCGCCGATGGACATCAGGATCGTGGCGCCCGAGGCCTTCGCGGCGCACATGTCGGCCGGGGTCGCCACCTTCACGCCGGCGTCCATGCCGTCTTTCCACAGCACCGTGCCGTCGGAGCGAATGACGGGGAAGGCCGCGTTGATCACGTTGTAGCCGTGGGAGGAGATGCGCGCGTCGGTGATCGGGACCCAGCCGAGCCCCGGGTGCACGCCGTTGGCGGCGCCGTCCCAGTTCTCCCAGTAGCCCTGCAGCACCTTCCCGGCGGGCTTCGACTTCACCGCGCACGTATCGGCCTGCACCGACGCGCCGGCGGTCCCCGTGAGCCCCGCCAACGGCAAGGCGAGCGCGGCGGCCACCACCGCGCCGAAGATCCGTGACTTGCGACCGAACATCCCGGCTCCCGTCTCGCGACAACGCTGTCCCAGCACGCGGCGTTCTGGCGAACGGTAGGCGGCGTGCGGAGCAGTTGACTACCTACGAACGGGTGGTCTAGACAAATGAGTACGTCTGGGCATAAAGGCCGAGGGTGACGCCGCGTCGCCACCCCCGGCCTTGTTCTCATGCGGTCGCGCTGACGCTGTCGAGGTGTGCGCCCAGTATGCGCACGCGGTTCGCGTCGCCCTTCGGCCACTCCGCGACGAGGTTCTGCGTGCGTCCGGCGCAGCTCGTGCACGTCCGGCGCGTCACGGTGCAGCCGGCGGCGCGCAGCTTACCCTCCACATAGGACACCGAAGCCGCGTAGCCGCCACCGGCCGACCGGTTGCCGCCGTTCTGGCGGGCGACGGTCTTGAGCCGGCCGAGATGCGTTTGATGTCCCCTTCCACAAGGGGAGGCCGCCGCCCGGGGAGCGGCGGCCTCCGGGCGGGCTAGACGGTCAGCGTCCAGGAGTCGATCCGGCCGGTGTCGGCGCGGGCGACGTCGCGGGCGCGCAGCTGCCAGGTGCCGTTGGCGGTTTCGGCGGACGTGTTCACGGTGTAGGCGGTGTTGATGTTGTCGGCGGAGTCGTTGCTGGAGTTCTTCAGGCGGTACGCGGTGCCGTCGGGGGCGACGAGGTCGAGGACGAGGTCACCGACGTAGGTGTCCCGCGGCGGCGTTCACCTCGGGCGGCAGCGACGTCGAGTAGCAGTTGGGGTCGCGCACCAGCGAGGGTTATACAGGTACCGGATCGGCCCTGGCCGTCGAGGTTTACGCCCTCGCCCACCTCGTAGTCGGGCCGGTCCTTCGAGTTGTTCGCATACGCCTCGGTGAGCGCGCCGAAGATGTCGCCGGTCGACTCGTTCAAACCGCCGTTCTCGGTGCTGGCGCCGGCGCCGCCCGGGGTCGTCTGGAAGGTGCCGTGGCCGAACTCGTGGCCGACGACGTCCATCGACGTGGCCTGGCGCTGGTTGTCCGACGAATGCCCGAAGTGCGGGGAGCGCCCGTCCCCGCCGGCGTTGACGTCGTCGAGCCCGACCGAGGCCGGGTAGCCGGCGCCGGTGCCCGTTGATGCCGACGCGGCCGAGCCAGTCGGGCAGCATGTTCCACTCGGTCTGCACGCTGTCGAGCACGTCGACGCACGCGGTTTCGAGGTCGGTGCCCGCTGCCGTTGCCCCAGCTGTCGTCGGAGCCGGTGGACACCGAGCCGCCCTCGCGTCCGCAGCTGATGCCGGGCCGGCCGGGGTCGCGCATCGAGAACGACGAGCCGGAGCCGGCGGTGTCGATGCTGACGGTGTCGGCGTAGAAGCTGTTGCCGGCGGCGAGCGGTGCTGCTGCGGTGGTGCCCGCTTCGCGGTCGCCGGTTTCCGACTTCCAGTCGTCACGCTGATCGAGCACAGCGCCGGTGGCCGCGTCGACGAACACGTGCAGGCTGCGCGGCACCTTCGCGGTGCGGCCGGTGACCACGAGCTTCGGCTGTTTCCCGGCCAGCACGACGAGGTCCGGCTTGGCCACACCGTCCACTGTGGGCAGTTGCTTACGGGCCGTGTCGGCGGCGCGCGTGGCGTCGAGCGGCGCTCGAACGCAGTGCGGAGAGGCTCGTGGCCTGGTCGGACGCGGTGGCCGCCAGGGCCAGTGGGTCGACAGGTGGAGGTGTGGCCGACGCGGGCGCCGCCTGGATGGTGAGTGCGGAAAGGGCGAGCCCGGCGGTGGCCAGGCTTGCGGTGATCCCTCTTCTGCCGGTCATCGGGTTCCCTTCGGGGACGGGGATGATCACCGTGAGTAAAGGAGTCGTCACAGGGTCGGTCAATGCTCCGAACGGCCCAGAAAAGCATTACCTGGGCATTAATCAACCGCGAAAGACCCTTGAACATCAGGGCGTTTACCGGTCCGCGGTACGCGGGGTTACGTTCGTCGGGACTTGCCGTGTACCGGCCGTTGGTAGGTGTGGACCGGTGGTCTACAAGGGACCGTTCACCTCGCGGTCACCGACGTCGCCCGATGGTGGCGACGCTGGGGTTCTGCCTGGCGGGAAGGCCCGTAGGCTGGGTCGGTGAGTGAACAGTCTGAGTTTCCGGACGGCCAGTACCCCGAGCGCCCGGTGGAGCGTCACAAGGGCCCGGTCGTGCTGCGGCGCGACCGTCGTGACCAGGGCAGCACCACCGACCAGCGGCTCCTGGACGCGCGCGGCCCGAGTGACTGGGTGCACACCGACCCGTGGCGGGTGCTGCGCATCCAGGCCGAGTTCGTGGAGGGCTTCGGCGCGCTCGCGGAGGTGCCGCGCGCGGTGACCGTGTTCGGCTCCGCGCGGACCAAGCGCGACGACCCCGAGTACGACCTGGGCCGCAAGATCGGCGGCGCGCTCGCCGAGGCCGGCTTTGCCGTGATCACCGGCGGCGGGCCGGGTGCGATGGAGGCCGTGAACCGCGGCGCGAACGAGGCCGGCGGCTTCTCCGTGGGCCTCGGCATCGAGCTGCCGTTCGAGCAGGGCCTGAACCCGTGGGTCGACCTGGGTGTGAACTTCCGCTACTTCTTCGCGCGCAAGACGATGTTCATCAAGTATTCGCAGGCCTTCATCTGCCTGCCCGGCGGCTTCGGCACGCTCGACGAGCTGTTCGAGGCGCTGGTGCTGGTCCAGACCAAGAAGGTGACGAAGTTCCCGGTGGTGCTGTTCGGCACCGAGTACTGGGGCGGGCTCTACGACTGGATCTCGAAGTCGGTGCTCGACGGCGGCAAGATCGGCGAGAAGGACCTCGAACTGCTGCACCTCACCGACGACATCGACGACGCCGTGCGCGTGGTCGAGGAGTCGTACCAGGCCTGGGAGGACACCCACTGATGAGCTCGTTGCGCCGGATCTGTGTCTTCTGCGGGTCCTCGATGGGCTTCTCCCCGGCGTACGCGGAGGCCGCCGCCGAACTGGGCAAGCTGCTGGCCCAGCGCGGTATCGGCCTGGTGTACGGCGGTGCGAGCGTCGGCACCATGGGCGTGGTCGCCGACTCCGCTCTGGCGGCGGGCGGTGAGGTGATCGGCGTGATCCCCGAGGCGCTGTCCAGCGTGGAGATCGCGCACGCGGGCCTCACCGAGCTGCACGTGGTCGCCGACATGCACCAGCGCAAGGCCAAGATGGCGGCGCTGTCCGACGGTTTCCTCACGCTGCCCGGCGGCGCCGGGACGTTGGAGGAGCTGTTCGAGGTGTGGACCTGGGCCCAGCTCGGCCTGCACTCGAAGCCCATCGGCCTCGTCGACGTGGGCGGGTACTACGGCCCGCTCGTGTCCTTCGCCGACCACATGGTCACCGAAGGGTTCCTCGGTGCCGGCTACCGCGACCTGCTGCTGGTCGACTCGGACGCGTCGGCACTGCTGGACCGCTTCGCCGACTACAGCCCGCCTACGCCCGCGAAGTGGGACTGACCGCTCAGGCAGCGCCCTCGCTCGGGCGCTTGTGGTAGGTGTCCACGTATTCCTGGCCGGACAGCTCGAGGATCGAGTACATGACCTCGTCGGTCACGGAGCGGCGGATGGCCGACGACGAGTCCTGGCCCTCGTAGCGCGAGAAGTCGAGCGGGGTGCCGAACTTGATCTTGATCTTGCACACGTGCGGGATCTTCGAGCCGTTCGGCTGGATGCCCTCGGTGCCCCACAGCGCGACGGGCACGACCTTCGCGCCGGTGGACAACGCGAGCGCCGCGACGCCCGTGTGGCCGCGGTGCAGGCGGCCGTCGAGCGAGCGCGTGCCCTCGGGGTAGATGGCGAACACGCCGCCGTCTTCGAGCACGCGCCGCCCGGCTTCCAGTGCGGCGAGGCCGGCCGAGGCGCTGCCGCGCTCGACGGGGATGTAGCCCAGCGCGTCGAGCGAGTTGGCGACGAAGCGGCCCTTCAGGCCCGTGCCGGTGAAGTATTCGGCCTTGCTGAGGAAACACACCTTGCGCGGCGTGGTGAAGGTGATCACGCCGGTGTCCAATGCCGCGCGGTGGTTGGCCGCGAGCAGCACCGGTCCGTCGGCCGGCACGTTCTCCACACCCTCGACCTCGGGGCGGTAGATCGTGCGGACCAGCGGGCCGAGCACGAAGCGGACGAGCAGGGGCAGCAAGGGGTCTCCCTCCGGCGGGCAGGTCGGTGGCACCAGCATGGCACGATCGGCCGATGAGCTGGTTCGAACGTCGCACCTGGCAGGAACCCGCGTGGACGCCCGCGGACATCCTGACGGCCAAGCGTGACCGCACGGTTTCCGTGGTGCTTCCGGCGCTGGACGAAGAGCGAACGGTCGGTGACGTCGTCGCGTCGGTGCGGCCACTGCTCGGCAACGTCGTCGACGAGCTCGTGGTTCTCGACTCCGGCTCCACCGACGCCACCGCCGAGGTCGCGGCCGCCGCCGGCGCGCGCGTGGTGCACCGCGAGGACGTGCTGCCCGACCTGCCGCCGCGACCCGGCAAGGGTGAGGTGCTGTGGCGGTCGCTGGCCGCGACGACCGGCGACTTCGTGGTCTTCCTCGACTCGGACCTCGTGGACCCGGACCCGGCGTTCGTGCCGGCGCTGCTCGGGCCGCTGCTCACCGAACCCGGCGTGCACCTGGTCAAGGGCTTCTACCGACGCCCGCTGCGGCTGGAGAGCACCGGCGGCGGCCGCGTCACCGAGCTGCTCGCCCGGCCCGTGCTGTCCGCGCTGCGCCCGGCGCTGGGCGAGCTCGTGCAGCCGCTCGGCGGCGAGTACGCGGGCACCCGCGAGTTCTTCGAGTCGGTGCCCTTCGCCGGCGGCTACGGCGTGGAGATCGGCCTGTTGCTCGACGCCGAGCAGCGCTACGGCCTCGACGGGCTCGCCCAGGTCAACCTCGGCGTCCGCAAACACCGCAACCGCTCGCTGCTGCAGCTGGGCGTGATGGCGCGGCAGATCCTCGGCACGGCCCTGGCGCGCTGCGGCGTGCCGACCGACGCCGACGCGCGGCTGACGCAGTTCGTGCAGGTGTCGGGGGAGTGGCTGCCCGACGTCAGCGAGATCCCCGTGCTGGACCGGCCGCCGATGGCGCAGGTGCGGGCCGCCCGTCTTCGAGGCTGAGCACGCGGTCGAAGCTGCCGAGGTGCGCAGGGCGGTGCGTCACGAGGACCACGGTGCCGTTCGCGTTCGCGAGGACGCGGGCGAGAACCTCGTCGCCGTGGGTTTCGTCGAGGCCTTCCACCGGCTCGTCGAGTACGAGGACCGCAGGGGAGGCGAGGATGGCGCGGGCGAGGATCAGCCGTTGGCGCTGGCCGCCGGACAGGGTGGTGGCATCGCGGTCGAGGGGGACGTCGAGGTCGGTGACGGCGCAGGCGGTGCGGAGGTCGACGTCGGTCGCTTTCGGCGAGGCGATGAGGAGGTTTTCGCGGACGGTGGTGGCGAAGACGTGGGCGTCGGCGAGGGCGCCGGAGACCACGTGGGGGCTGGGGCCCCGGACCGGGCGACCGTCCACTGTGGCCTGTCCGGACGTGGGTGTGGTGAAGCCGAGCAGGACGTGGAGCAAGGTGGTTTTGCCGGCGCCCGACGGGCCGAGCACGCCCACCCGGGTGCCTGGCGGGAGGTCGAGGTCGATGCCTTGGAGTGCAGGTTGTCGGCCCGGGTGGTGGACTGTCACGTTTTCCAGCTTCAGGTGACCTGGCCCGGTGTGTTCGGGAGTCCCCGGCGGGGTGGTCGTGAGCAGTTCACGCACTCGGCCCAGGGACGTTCGCAGTTCGGGGACGCGCTGGGCCGCGGCGGTCAGGGGGAGGACGATCTCGAACAGTGCCAGCACAACCAGGGTCAACGCGGCGGTCACCGGCAGGCTCGCGCCGGCCAGGAGCGCCACGGCCGCCGTTGTCGCGAGCTGGATGCAGGCGCCGGCCGCGGTCAGTACCGACAGCCGGGTTGAGACGCTGCGGGCCCGCGCGGAAATTCCGTCGATGACCGCACTGGCGGCCGCCATGGCCTGAGGTTCGGCGCCGTACGCCACCAGCTCGTGGCGGCCGGTCACCAGCTCGACCGTGCGTTCGGCCAGCTCTTGCCGGGCAGGCGAGGTGAGGGCCTGGCTCTTCGCCGTGACTCGCGCGGCCAGCCACGGCAGCAGCCCACCCGCGATGAGCAACCCGGCCACGAGCACCGCCGCGGCCGCGAGACTCACGAACGCCGTGACCGCAGCCACCGCCAAGCCCACGATCCCGGCCACCGCCGCCGGAAGGGCCAGCCGAAGTACGGCGTCCTGCGCCGCGTCCACATCGGACACCAGCCGCGTCACGAGGTCGGCGCCGGAGTGCTCGGCGACGCGCCTCGGCACGAGCGCCGCGTAGACCCGCGCTCGTAACGCGCCGAGGTACCGCAGCACGACCTCGTGCCCGGCCAGGCGCTCGGCGTACCGCAAACCACCGCGCGCCAAGGCGAACACGCGCACGGCCACGATCGCGACGGTCAGCGCGGCGAGCGGCGGACGTTCGGCCGCTCGCATGAGCAGCCACGCCGCCGTGCCGGTCAGCGCCAGCCCGGAGACCTCGGCGCCGGCCGCGAGCAACGCGGCCCGCAGCAGTCGTGCGACGTTCATCGGACCCCCGTCGGAACTCGGCCGCCCACGAGCGGGACGGAACGCGTGGCCATCGCGGCCAACGCGGGATGGTGCGCGACGAACAGCGCCGTGCGGCCGGGCAGCAACGCCTTCGTCCCGTCGAGCACCGCCTGTTCGGTGCCGCGGTCGAGGCGCGCGGTGGGTTCGTCGAGCAGCACCAGCCCGGCGTCGGTGCGGGCGAGCGCACGGGCGAGGCCGACGCGTTGCCGTTGTCCCGCCGACAATCCCGCGCCCAGCTCGCCGATGCGCGTCGCGTGACCCTCGGGCAGCTCGGCGACCACGTCGTCGAGTGCGGCCGCGCGGGCGGCGGCGGGTACGTCGGCGGACGAGCCCAGTGCGATGTTCTCCGCGACGGTGCCGCTGAACAACGTCGGCCGCTGTGGCAGCCACGCCGTGTCCCGCAGCCAGGCCGCGTGGTCGAGGGACCGCAGGTCGACGCCGTCCACGAGCACGCGGCCCGCCGTAGGCGTGACGAAACCCAGCAGTACGGCCAGCAGTGTCGACTTCCCGGAACCACTAGGCCCGGTGATGGCGACGTGTTCACCCCGCCTGATCACCAGGTCCACTTCGGACAATGCGGCGACCTCGCCGTAGTGCACGGAAACACCGTCGAACTCGATCTCCGGAGGTCCCGCCGGCCGGGTCACGGTGCCACCCTGTCGGGCTCGAACCGGCGGGGCCAGCGCTTCGCGCAGAGCCGTGAGCCCCTCGGCCGCTGCGTGGAACTTCGCGCCCGCCGCGCGCAGCGGCAGGTACGCCTCGGGCGCGAGCACCAGCACGAGCATGGCGGTGTGCGCGGTGAGGGAGCCTTCGAGCAGGCGGAAACCGATGGGCATGGCGATGAGCGCGATCGACAGCGTCGCCACCAGTTCCAGGACCAGTGACGACAGAAACGCGACGCGCAGCGTGCTCAGCGTCGCGTCGGCGTGCGCGTCGGCCATCGCGCGCACGTGCTGGGCTTGCGCGCGGGCGCGGCCGAACAGCTTCAATGTCGGCAGGCCGCGCACGGCGTCAAGGAAGTGCCCGCCCAGCCGCGTCAGCAGCGCCCACTGCCGTTCCGTTCGCGCCTTCGCGCGAGCCCCGACCAGCGCCGCGAACACCGGTATCAACGGCAGCGTGGCCACCACGATCAGCGCCGACGTGAGGTCCGTCGTGACCAGCCGCACCACCACTGCCACGGGCACGAGCACCGACAACACCAGCGCCGGCAGGTAGCCGGTGAGGTACGCCGTGGTGGCGTCGACGCCCTTCGTGACCTGCGTGGTGACCACGCCGGCGTCGTCCGTCGAACTGAGCAGCCGCCGGCGCAGTCCGGCCTGGGCGCCGGCCGCGAACCGGCCGGTGGCCACGTTTTGCCCCAGCGTGAGCAGCACGCGCGCACCCACGGCGACGAGGAACGTGACGCCAAGGCCGCCGCCGGTGAGCAGCGTCGCGAGGCCTTCGGCCTGCAGCAGGACCACTCCTGCGGTCAACGCGCCGAGGATTCCGAGCAGGACCAGGTACCGGCGCAGGCCGGGCAGTGACGGCATTTCGTTTCCCCCTAGAAGTGCAGCAACGACTGCCGGTCGACCGGCTCGCGGTTCGCCCGCCAGGTCAGCCATTGCACAACCACCAGCACCACGAGCACGGGCACCGCGAACCAGGCGAGCAGCCCCGCTGTCTCAGGTGCGGTGAAGGCGTCTGAGACGGTCAGCGCGTATCCGGGGTCCGAAGTGGACACCAGGATCGTCGGGAACCGCAGCGCACCGACCACCAACGCCGGGGTCGCCGACAGCAGCATCGCCGCGGGCAGCGCGAGGCGGTACCGCTTGGTCTGCAGTCCGAAGAGGACGGTTGCGAACGCGGCGAACGCGACCGCCGTCACCACGATCGCGGCCCACGAGATCCCCGACACGGCCAATGCGCCCCACGCCGTGGCCACCACCAGGAACGTGCCGACAGGCGTGGTGAACGTCTTCGCGAGCCGAGTCGCCCGGCCGGTGACCTCCGCCGGCCCGCGCACGGCGAGGAACACCGCCGCCTGCAGCCCGAACAGCGCCACGAACCCGAGCCCCCACAACACGGCGTACGGGTCGAACAGCGCGAGCACGTCGTCGACCGGGTTGCCCCGCGCGTCGACCGGCAGGCCGAGCAGGAGGTTGCCGAGGAACAGGCCCCACGCCACCGTGGTCACGAGCGCGCCCGCCGTGATGCCGAACGACCACGGCCCGCGGCGCGCGTCGGGCCGGCGGCTGCGCAGCTGCACCGACGCGGTGAACGTGACGAGCCCCAGCAGCAGCGCCACCACCAGCACGTACGCGCCGGCGAACACGCGGCCCTCCAGGTGCGGGAACACGCCGAACAGCACCCCGACCGCGGCGATCAGCCACACCTCGTTGGCCAGGAAAAACGGCCCGAGCGCACCCAGCGCCCGCCGTTGCTTCGCCTCGTCGCGGCTGAGGCCGGGCAGCAGGAAGCCCACGCCGTAGTCGTAGCCGGCCAGCGCGAAGTAGCCGCCGAGCAGCAGCCCGAGCACACCCCACCAGATGGTCGTCATCGTCAGACTCCGCTCAGTACGGGAAGTTCGGGTTCCGCGGGCGCCTCTTCCGGCTCGGGCCCGCGCCGCGCGACCCGCGACATCAGCACCCAGTCGGCCACGGCGAGCGCCGCGAACAGCACGCCGAACGCGATGAAAGAGAACAGGACCTGGCCACCGGGCACGTCGGCGACCGCGTCGGCCGTGCGCAGCTTCCCCCAGATCAACCACGGCTGGCGGCCGAGCTCCCGCACGAACCAGCCGCAGATCGCGGCGGCGAACGGCAGCGCGATCGCCGGGACCATCAGGTAGTGGAGGAACCGGGCGCGCATCAGCCAGTTGCGGATCAGCAAGATCGTGCCGGCCAGCGAGCACAGCAGCGCGACGAACCCGATCCCGATCATCGCGGCCAGCGGCACCCCGACGGCGCTCTCGCCGAGCTTGTCCGGCTGGTACTTCGCCAGCTCGCCGAACTGCTCGAAGCCCTGGTTGATCGTGACGATGCTGCCGATCAGCGCCGTGACCACACCGAACCGCATTGAACGGGAGAAGAAGTCGACTTCCGCGGTGCGCTTGAGGAAGTGGTACGCGCTCACGCCGGTCACGAAGAAGCCGCCGGTCATCAGCGCGCCGCCGATGACGTGCGGCAGCGACGCCACGAGGGCGGGGTTGGTGAGCAGCGCGCCGAAGTCGTCGAGGCGCAGAACACCGCCCTGAAGGTGGCTGCCGACCGGGTTCTGGAGGAACGAGTTGGCGACCATGATGAACAGCGCCGACGCGTACGCGGTGAGCGTGACCAGCCAGATCAGCGCCAGGTGCAGCCACTTGTTGAGCCGGCTCCAGCCGAAGATCCACAGCCCCAGGAAGGTGGACTCGAGGAAGAAAGCCACCAGCGTCTCGATCGCGAGCGGCGCGCCGAATACGTCACCGGCGAATGCGGAGAGCCCGGTCCAGGTGAGCCCGAACTGGAATTCCATCACGATTCCGGTCCCGATGCCAAGCGCGTAATTGATCACGTACAGCCGGCCCCAGAACCGGGTCATGCGGAGCAGCTGCGGGGTGCCGCTGATCGTCGCGCGCGTCTGCATGGCTGCGGTGACGGTCACCAGACCCAGTGTGAGCAGCACGAACAGGAAATGGAACGACGTCGTGGTCGCGAACTGGAGTCTCGCGATGGGTAGGGGGTCCATGGCGAGCGAGTGTATAGATAGTGTGGCTACATGTAGTAGAGAAATCTATGAGGTCAGGGTCATCTCAGGGTTATCCCCGGGTCCCCGGCGAGGAACGGGGGATTACGCTTCCGGAGACAACATGAGTAGACTGCCCACCTATGAAGGCGGACACGTTGCGCGGGCACCTCGACGCGCTGCTGCTGGCTGTGCTCGACGGCCGGAAGCTGCACGGTTACGCGATCATCGAGGCGCTCTCGCTGCGCAGCGACGGCGCGCTCGACCTGCCGACCGGGACCGTGTACCCGGCGCTGCGCAGGCTGGAGCGGGCCGGTTACCTGGCCAGCGAGTGGGACGTGGTGTCCGGCCGCAAGCGCCGCACCTACCGGCTCACCCGCCCCGGGCAGCAGGCGCTGGCCGCCGAGCGGGCCGAGTGGCGGGAGTTCACCACGGTGATCGGCGGCGTCCTGCGGGCGGAGGCATGACGGCGGGGGAGGTCCGCGTGAATGCGATCGAGGGGTACTTGACCGACCTCGACCGGCGGCTCGTCGGCTGCCGGTCGACGAAGGATGACCTGCTCGCCGAAGCGCGCGACGGCCTGCACGACGCGGCCGACGCGTACCGCGAAGGCGGCTGGCCGCACGAAGAAGCCGAGCGCCGCGCGGTGGCCGACTTCGGTGGCGTCGACGTGGTGGCCGGCGACTACCAGGCGGAGCTGTCCATGCACAGCGGCGTGCGCACGCTGTGGAAGCTCGTGCTCGGCGTGCCCGCGATGCAGCTTTCCTGGGACTTCGCCCGGATCCTCACCTTCGGCGACTGGACGCGCCTGTCGACCCCGACACCCGAGTGGTACCGCGTGGCCACGCACTTCTCCCACGGCGCGGTGTTCGTGGTCCCCGCCGTGGGACTCGTCGCGCTGGTCTGCGCGCGCTGGCTGAGCCGCCGCGTCGACGGCGTCCGCCTGGCGCGCACGTGCGGGTTCTTCATCGCCGGCGCCGTCGGAATCAACCTCGCTTCGGTGCTCACTCTCGTGGTGGCGACGGGTTTCGTGGACGTCTCGCGGCTGTTCCTGTCCGTTCCGTGCGTGTTGCTGATGGTGGCGTATGTACTGCTGTCGGTGCGTCTGGTCGTGCTCGCGCGACGTTCCTGGGGCCGGTGTGCCACGATCGTGGCGTGACGACCGCGCTGATCTACCTCGTAGTCATGCTGCTGGTGGCCGCCGTGGTGTTCCTGCTCGCCGCCGTGGTGTTCGGCCGGGGCGAGGAGCTGGCCCCGCTGCCGCCGGGCAGCTCGCCCACGCGCCTGCCCGCCGAGGACATCACCGGTGAGGACGTGCGTCACGTGCGCTACCAGCTCGTGCTGCGCGGGTACAAGATGTCCGAAGTGGACTGGGTGATGCGCCGGCTCGGCGTGGAGCTCGACGAGCTGCGCGGCCGCGTCGCGGAGCTCGAAGCGGCCCGGCCGGAGCCGAGGCCCGCAGGTGAGTAGTGACCTGATCCTGTCCGTCGAGGTCGAGGCACCGGCGGGCACGACGTGGCTGGCGCTCACCGACTGGCCGCGCCAGAGCGAGTGGGTGCTCGGCACCACCGTGCGCGTGCTCGAAGGCAACGGGCGCAGCGTCGGCTCGAAGATCGCGGCCACCACGGGGATCGCCGGCGTCGGGTTCACCGACACCATGGAGGTCACCGCGTGGGAGCCGCCGCTGCGGGTGACCATGCGCCACCTCGGCAGCTTCGTGCGCGGCACGGCGGCGTTCCAGGTCGTGGCCAACGGGCCGACGCGCTCCACGTTCGTCTGGGCCGAGCACCTCGACCTGCCGTTCGGGCTGCTCGGGCGCCTCGGCTGGCCCGCGGTGCGCCCGGCGTTCTCCCTCGGGGTGCACCAGTCGATGAAGCGGTTCGCGAAGTTCGTGCAGGACTATGCGGACTACACGGCGGGTGAGCAGTGACCGAGCTGCTCGGTCAGGACGGCGTCAAGCGCTGCTCCTGGGGGAACTCGACGCCGGACTACGCGGCCTACCACGACGAGGAGTGGGGCACGCCGCTGCACGGCGAGGCCGCGCTGTACGAGCGGCTGTCGCTCGAATCGTTCCAGTCGGGACTGTCGTGGATCACGATCCTGCGCAAACGGGAGAACTTCCGCAAAGCGTTCCGCAAGTTCCAGCCGGCGAAGGTCGCGCGCTTCGGCGACGCCGACATCGAGCGGCTGATGGCCGACGCCGGCATCGTGCGCAACCGCGCGAAGATCCTGGCGGCCATCAACAACGCGCGCGCGATTGCGGACCTGGACGTGCCGCTCGACGAGTTGCTGTGGTCGTTCGCCCCGGCGACGCACAAGCGGCCGCGGACGATGGCCGACGTGCCGGCCGTGACCGACGAGTCGAAGGCGATGGCGAAGGAGCTGAAGAAGCGCGGCTTCGCGTTCCTCGGCCCGACGACGTGTTACGCGCTGATGCAGGCGACCGGCATGGTCGACGACCACGTCTCGGGCTGCTTCCGGGCGAAGCGCTCGTAAGTGGTCCGTCCGGCCGGAAACCGGACGGACCATCTCTCGAGTCCTACTTGCCCTGGAAGCTCGGCTTGCGCTTGCCGACGAATGCCTCCACGGCCTCGGTGTGGTCGGCCGTGGCGCCGAGTGCGGTCTGGGCCTCGTCCTCGGCCGCGAGCGCTTCGTCCAGAGAGGACTGCGCGGAGACGGCCAGCACGTCCTTGATCTTCGAGTACGCCACCGTCGGGCCGGCGGCCAGCTTCGCGGCCACGGCCTGGGCGCGCGCGGCGAGCTCCTCGTCGGGCACGACCTCGCCGACCAGGCCGATGCGCTGAGCCTCGGCGGAGTCGACGGTGCGGGCCAGCAGCATCAGCTCGGCGGCGCGGCCGAGGCCGATGAGCCGCTGCAGCGTCCACGACGCGCCGGAGTCGGGGCCCAGTCCGACGTTCGCGAAAGCCATCAGGAACGACGACGACTCGGCGGCGATCCGCAGGTCGCTCGCGTAGGCGAAGGCGGCGCCCGCGCCCGCGGCCGTGCCGTTGACCGCGGCGATGACCGGCTTCGGCATGTCCACGATGGCCTTGACGATCGGGTTGTAGTGATCGCTCACCGTGTGCAGCGGGGCCGGGTCGTTCGCCTGCAGCAGCCCGACGTGTTCCTTCAGGTCCTGTCCCGCGCAGAACGCCTTGCCCGCACCGGTGAGCACGATCGCGCGCACGTCCGCGTCGTCGGCCGCCGCGCGCAGCTCGGCGAGCAGCCGTTCCTTGAGCTCGACGGTCAGCGAGTTGTACGCCTCCGGCCGGTTCAGGGTCAGGGTGCGCACGCCGTCGGCGTCGGCGGTCAGGAGGACGGCGGGTGTGGTCACTGTGGTGCTCCTCTTGGCGTAATCGTGGGTCTTCCGCCGAGTGTTTCAGCCCCGCGTGGCGCATACCAGCACCGATACGGCGGCAAATGATCGGTCCGCGTTCGCGCCCGGCCGCTGATGAGGGACAATGGGGGTCAAGACCCGGCTGGCATGGGAGTGCGCGACCCGGGCGCGCCGGTTGAGACGGAGGGAGCACGCTATGGCGGCCATGAAGCCCCGGACCGGAGATGGTCCCCTCGAAGTGACCAAGGAGGGGCGGGGCCTCGTGATGCGGGTGCCATTGGAAGGTGGCGGCCGTCTCGTCGTCGAGCTCTCCGCAGAAGAAGCGAAGGACCTCGGCGCAGCACTTCAGGAGGTCACCGGCTGATTCCGGCTCCCCTCCCCATCCACTCACCGAACCCCGGTCTCCTCAAGGAGGCCGGGGTCGCGGTTCATCTGCGCCCAAAGGTTGCTCACTGTGCGTAACTCACTACCGCCTGTCCCGACCAAGCTGCCCGAGATCGAGGTCGCCGACGCGTTCCGGCGCGGGGCCCCGCAAGTGGTGCTGGCGCTTTCGTCCGCCGAGGTGGAACTCGGCGGGGTGAAGGCGACCGGCAAGGCCGGTGACGTGCAGGAAGTCCCGGCCGACGGCGCGGTCCGCTGGGTCGCGGGCCTAGGCGAGGGCGAGCCGCGCGACTACCGCCGCGCGGGGGCGGCGTTGGCGCGCGCGGTGTCCTCCGTGGACCAGCCGGCTCGGACCGTCCAGGTGGCGCTGCCCGAGGACGTGACCGCCGCGCACGTCGGCGCCCTCGCGATGGGCTTGTTCCTGGGCGGCTACCGGTTCGTCGTGACCACAGAGGACCCGAAGCCGGCGGTTCAGACCGTCCGGCTGGTGAGCCCTTCGGCCGCGGCTTACGCGGACGAGGTCGCCCGCGTGCGTGAGCTGGCGGCCGCCGCCGCGCTGACGCGGGACCTGGCCAACGCGCCGTCGAACATCAAGAACCCGGCGTGGCTCGCGAACACCACCGCGAAGGTCGTCGGCTCGGCCGCGGTGACCGTGCACGTGCGCGACGAGAAGTGGCTCGCGGACAACGGCTTCGGCGGCGTGCTCGCCGTCGGCGGCGGCTCGGACTCCCCACCGCGCCTGATCGAGCTCGAATACCGTCCGCGCGGCGCGAAGACCCACTTGCTGTTCGTGGGCAAGGGCATCACGTTCGACACCGGCGGTCTGTCCGTGAAGCCCGCCGACGGCATGCACCTCATGCGCACCGACATGGCGGGCGGCGCGGCCGTGATCGCCTCCGTGCGCGCCATCGCCGCGCTGGGTCTTGCCGTGCGCGTGACGGCGTTGGTACCCGCCGCCGAGAACCACGTCTCCGGTGGTTCGTACCGCCCCGGTGACATCGTCCGCCACTACGGCGGCCGCACCACCGAGGTCGGCAACACCGACGCCGAGGGCCGCATGGTCATGGCCGACGCCCTGGCCTACGGGATCCAGACGTACAAGCCCGACCTCGTCGTGGACGCCGCCACCCTCACCGGCGCCATGAAGGTCTCCCTCGGCCTCCGCACCGGCGGCCTCTTCTCCACCGACGACGACCTGGCCGCCGCCGTGATCGCCGCGGGCACCCGCGCCGGCGAATCCTGGTGGCGCATGCCCCTGGTCGACGACTACGCCTCCGGCATCGAAGGCGAACTCGGCGACGTCCGCCAAGCCCCCGGCGGCCCCGGCGGCATCATGGCCGCCCTCTTCCTCCGCGAGTTCACGGCCGGCCTGCCCTGGGCCCACCTCGACATCGCCGGCCCCGCCCGCGCCGACAAAACCTACGACGACGTAGTCCCCGGCGCCTCCGGCTTCGCCGCCCGCACGCTGGTGGAACTCGCCGCCTCCTACTCGGCCTAGCCCCCAGCTCCACCCCGCGCCCCAATGCGGCGTTCGTTGCGCTCAACGCACCCAATGCGGCGTTCGTTGCGCTCAACGCACCGAACGCCACATTGGGGCGCTTCGGCGTCTCCACCCACCGCGCGCCCCAGGTGCCTAGGCTGGCCCGCAGCTCATATCCAGAACTGCCGGCCGCGTGACGCTGGACATGGACCTCACCGAATCCGAACGCCTGGGAGTGGCCCTGCGCGAAGGTCCCCTCACGCTGTCCCGCGCCGAATTCTTCATCCGCACCGGCGTCGCGGCAGAATCCGCCTGCTCCGTCGCCGACACCCTCCTCGACGCGAAGGACCTGACCGCCGCCCCGGTCGAAGTCCCCTTGCCGGCTGGCGATGAGGCAACAGAAAACCCCCGCCGCCCTCGCCCGCAACGCGACCCTCAGGCCTGAACCCCAGCCCCCGCTCCGCCGCAGCGAATGCCACCTGCGCCCGCCTCACCCCCAATGCGGCATTGGTTGCGCTGAACGCACCGAACGCCACATTGGGGCGCTTTGGCCCCCCACCCAACCGCCGGCCGTCTGCCCAACCCAACCGGGCACCCGGGCCGCGTCTGCCCTCCACACCGCCGCCCACCCACTTAGCGGCACCTGCACCCAGACCCGCCCCGGCACCCCGATCCGAAGCCTCCTTGCGGTCGGCTCACCGGCCGTCAACACAATCCAGCTTCGGGGTGCACGCCTGCCGCAACACGCCCTGCGAGGACCGAAACTCCAGCCGCCAGCGCCCCACCGCAACACGCCCTGCGAGGACCCGGAAACCCCCACCCCACACAACGCGCTCCCGCGAGAACCGCATCACCTCAACTCCGCCCCAACACGAAATCCCGAAAAACCCCCACCGCCCGGCTAACCGGCTCCCCCCGTCGCCAAGCCAGCCCGATCGTCCTCCCCACCGGCGGCTCGATCGGCACCTCCGCCACCCCCGCCGGCGCCCCCGGCTCGAAATGCGGCAACAGCGCCACCCCCAGCCCCGCCGCCACCAACCCCCGCACGGTGTCCGACTCCTGCCCCTCGAACGCGATCCTCGGCGAAAACCCCGCCTCCGCACACAACTCGTCCGTGATCCGCCTCAGCCCGTACCCGGGCTCCAGCATCACGAACTCCTCATCCGCCAGCTCCGTCATCCGCACCCCCACGCGCCCAGCCAACCGATGCCCCGAAGGCACCGACAACAAGATCGGCTGCGTCGCCAACACCGCCGTCTCGAACACCACATCCGACGGAACCGGCGCCAGCAACGCCAAATCCAGCTCGCCACCCGCCAACCGGTCGACCATCTCCTGCCGCGACCCCTGCACCAACGTGAACCGCGCCCCCGGCACCTGTGCCCGATACCCCCGCAGCAACGACGGCACCAACGACCTCCCCAGCAGGTGCAGGAACCCCAGCACCACCCGCCCGCTCTCCGGCTCGATCTCCTCCCGCGCCAACCGCGCCCCCGCGTCGACGGAAGCCAGCGCTCGTTCGGACGCCTCCGCCAACAGCTCCGCGGCCCGCGTCAGCCGGATCCCCCGCCCGTCCGGCACCGTCAGCGGCGCCCCCAGCGACTCCCCGAGCGCGGCCAGCCGCCGGCTCACCGTGGGCTGCGGCACACCCAGCAGCTCGGCCGCGCGTGTGACGTTCCTCGTGCTCCGCAGGGTCGCGAGGAGCAGCAGGTGGGGCGCGAGCTGGGAAGTCAGGTTTTCATGCGTCACAATATGGATTATCGCGCACAACCGTATTGGACGTATTGGTTAGCTCTCCTTACTTTCGGCGGATGTGACCACTACTGCCAGTACCACCGTCCGGGTCAAGGTCGCCGTCGCCGCTGCCGGGTTCACGTCGTTCGCGCTGCTCTACGCGCCGCAGCCGGTGCTGCCGCAGCTCGCGCAGCAGTACCACCTCGACCCCGGTGGCGCGTCGCTCGCGGTGAGTGTGGCGACGGGCGCGCTGGCGATTTCCGTGCTGCCCATCGCGGCACTGTCCGAAGTGGTCGGGCGCCGGTCGGTGATCATCGCGTCGGTGGTGATCTCGGCGGTGCTGGGGCTGCTGCTGCCGCTGGTGCCGTCGTACTCGGTGATGCTGGTGTTGCGTGCTGTCCAGGGTGTGGCGATCGCGGGCTTCCCCGGCGTCGCCACCGCGTACCTCGTCGAGCGGCTCGGCAAGGTCGGCGTCGCGGCGGCGGTGGGCGCGATGATCGCCGGCAACTCCATCGGCGGCATGACCGGCCGCCTCGCGACGGGTTTCACCGCGGGTCCGCTGGGCTGGCGCGGTGCGCTGTACGTCGTGGCCGGCATCTCGCTGGTGTGCGCGGTCGTCACCGTCGTCGTGCTGCCGAGGGGCCGGCAGCACCAGGAAGACCGGCAAACCCTGCGTGACGTCGGGATCGGCCTGCTCCACGCCGTGCGCAAACCCGTGCTGCTGGCCCAGTACGCCGTCGCGCTGCTGGCCATGGGCTCGTTCGTCGCGCTCTACAACGCCGCGGGCTTCCGGCTCACCGGCGAACTGCACCTGTCGGAAGCCATCGCCTCACTCGTCTTCCTCGCCTACGCGCTGGGCTCGGTCTCCTCCGCCACGGCCAACCGGCTGGCGACGAGGATCGGCCGCCGCCGCGCGATCATCGGCGCGTTGCTGCTCATGGCGGTCGGCGCGGCGCTCACGATCCCGGACTCCGTGGCCATGGTCGCGGTGGGCTTCGTAGTGCTGACCTGCTCGTTCTTCGCCGCCCACGCCATCGCCAACAGCTGGGCCGCTGCCGAGGCGCCCGAGAACGCCCGTGGCCAGACCGGCGGCTTCTACACGCTCATGTACTACCTCGGCAGCAGCGTCGGCGGCGCGGTCGGCGCGGTGATCTACGGCGAAGCCGGCTGGGCGTGGCTCATCGCCGCCGTGGCCGTGTGGCTCGTGCTCGCCGCGGCCGCCGTCGGGGTGGGCACCACGATGCAGGTCCGCACACGCGAGCTGGCGCACACGTAAAACTCAGCCGACCGCCGCCACCAGCAGCCCGCCGCCGACGGGCAACAGGGCCGGGACCAGGCGTTCGTCCTCCCGCATCGCCCGTGCGACCTCGCGCAGGGCGAGCGTCTCCGGGTCCCGCCGCGACGGGTCGGCCACGCGGCCGCCGGCCAGCACGTTGTGGAAGGCGATGATCCCGCCGCGGCGCAGCAGCGAGACGCCCTTCTCGTAGTAGTTCGGGAACTCGAGGCGCGCCGCGTCGATGAACACCAGGTCGTAGCCGCCGGGCGTGAGCCGGGGGAGCACGTCGAGGGCGCGGCCGACGATCAGCCGCGTGCGGCCGGGCGGGATGCCGGCTTCGAGGAACGTCTTGCGCGCCGCGCGCTGGTACTCCGGCTCGAGGTCGATCGACGTCAGCACGCCGTCCGGCGCCATCCCGCGCAGCAGGTGCAGGCCGCTCACGCCGACCCCCGTGCCGACTTCCACCACGGCCCGCGCGCCGAGCGTCGCGGCAAGGAAACGCAAGGTCGCGCCCGCCCCCGAGGCCAGTGGGGCGCAGCCGAGGTCGGCCGCGCGCACCCGCGCCGCGGCCAGTACGTCGTCGTCGGGAAGGTACCCGTCGACGTACTCGGCGCCGACCGGCTCGGCCGCCGAGGCCGCATGCGTCCCGGAACTCACGCGCGAAGGTTAGCGTTGCTTGTCGATAAATCAGCGAAGGCTCCCTGGTAAGCCCGCCGAAATAACTTCTCAGCCTGCTCTCAGTCCCGTCTCACTAGAACCATAAGGAGACCCGACAAACTCAATCTCGACCGCGCGGGAACACCGTGCCCGAGCGCAGCGTTGGCTGAGCAGAAGAGGAGAGTCGCAGATGGAGGTGCCTGCTCCCCTGATGCAGAACGCCGACAAGTCGGAACCCGAGCCGGTGACCGTGGACTCGGGCGAGGCCACCTGGACGCCCCCGTCCTGGGACGAGGTCGTGCGCGAACACGCCGACCGCGTCTACCGCCTGGCCTACCGCCTCACCGGTAACGCGCACGACGCCGAGGACCTCACGCAGGAGACGTTCATCCGCGTCTTCCGCTCGCTCGCGTCGTACAAGCCGGGCACCTTCGAGGGCTGGCTGCACCGCATCACCACGAACCTGTTCCTCGACATGGCGCGCCGTCGCTCGCGTGTGCGCATGGAGGGGCTGCCGGACGACACCGACCGCATCGTCGGCGACGACCCGAGCCCCGAGCAGGTCTACACCGACACGCACCTCGACCCCGACCTGCAGGAGGCGCTCGACGAGCTGCCCCCGGAGTTCCGGGCCGCCGTGGTGCTCTGCGACGTCGAAGGCCTCTCGTACGAGGAGATCGGCGCCACGCTGGGTGTCAAGCTCGGCACCGTCCGCAGCCGCATCCACCGCGGCCGGCAGGCGCTGCGTGCGTCGCTGGAGCGCCGCCGTGCGCTCCGGGGCGAGTCTGTGAAGGTGTCGGTATGACCGCTGCGCGAGGGTGGGGTCTCCCCGAGTCGCACTTGCTTCCCGATGTCGTGGTCGCCCTGGTCGACGGCGAGCTGTCCCTCGGCGCGCAGGACCGCGCGTCGGCCCACATCGCCCGTTGCCCGGGGTGCGCTGCCGAGGTCGCCGCCCAGCGGCAGGCCGTCGCGGCCGTGAAGGGCGCCGGCGAGCCGTCGATGTCGGCCGGGTTCCTCGCGAGCCTGCGGTCGATCCCGGACCACACCGAACTGCCCGGCTCTCCCGACAACCTGGCCATGACGGCCGACGGCCAGCTCGTCGCCATCCAGCGCCCGGACCGTGTCGCCGGCCTGCGTGACGCGGGGGTTCTCGGAGGTACTGCCCCGTTGGGCTCGTCCACGCCGCTCGGGCACTCGTCCCACGTGCTCGGCGGCGGCCGTTTCACCCTCACCCGTAAGCGCGCCGCCCAAGGCGCGGGCGTCGTCGTCTCCGGGCTGGTGCTGAGCGCCCTGGCCCTGGTCGGCACCACCGCCGACAGCGGCGAAGGCGCCCCGGACACCGGCGGCGTGCCCCAGCCCAACGCGAACCTGCTGCCCGCCCAGATGGCCGTACCCCGCTCCGAGCCGACGCTGCCACCCTTGTCCCCGACGTTGCCGACGGCCACGCCGGTGGTCGACCGGCTGACCCCGGTTCCGGCGCGCTGAGCCACCCGCACCGCTTCTCCAGGGGGAGGTAGCGGTGCGGGGCGACAGCCCGTGCCGGCGGTGTTTCGACCACTGCGCCGGTTGGCTGAGCAGTTGCCGGCCGTTGCGGTGCGCGGCCGGCTTTCCGCCACCGACCGCCACGTGGGCGGTCGTGTGGCCGGGCCCGAATCCGCTCGACGACCGACCCTGACCGCCGCGGCACATCGGCTGGCGAGCGCGGGGCAACAACAGCCATGCTGCTGGTGGTTCGGAAGCTGCGAGGGCTGAGTGGCCGCCCGCGTTCCAGCTCGCTGAGTCGACTCGCCGCAGCGAGCCCAAGCTGTCGCCGAGTACCACGTGGGCGGTCGCGTGGCCGGCCCGGATGGGCTCGACGAGCTACCGCGCCGCCGCAGCAGATCGTGTGGCGAGCGCGGGGCAACAGCCATTTCACCGTCGTCTGGGCAGACTCGGACGTCGAGGCTTGGGTATCGTCACGCCCAGCCACCTGATCTCAGCCCCGGGGAATGATGACCGAGCAGCCGAACGCGAACTCCGCCCAGCCGCCTGCCGCGGGCGACGACCGGCTGGGACCACGGCCGCTCGACCGCCCCGCCGTGGACCCGGCGCAGGAAGCGGTGTTCGGGCGGCCGCGCGGTGTCGACGGGGCGTTCGACAAGCTCTACACGCCCGCCATCAACGGCAAGGGCAACCTCGACCTGGCCCCGCCCACGCCCGAGTCGCTCGCGGAGGCGTTCCGCCGGCCGCCGGGGGCCGAAGGCGTGGTGCTGGAGCGCCCGCGGGAGGCGACCGGCGAGCAGCCCGCGCCCGAGGATCCCCTGTGGACGGACACGCGCGATCCGTGGCGTGATCCCGCGGCCGGCGCCGTGCTGGCCGGCCCGGCGATGCCCGCGGAAGAGGAAGAGAAGCCCCGCAAACGCCCGTCCGGCGCGCTGCTGAGCCTGCCCGAGGTGCTGTTCGGCCGTCGCGTGCAGCCGAAGGCGCTGGCGTTGCTCGGTGTGGTCGCGCTGCTCGTGGGTGCGGTCGGCGGGCTCGTCGGCTGGTGGATCGCCGACACGGGTTCGGCGCTCACCGGCAGCGCCACGATCTCCGAGGCCGAAGCGGCGAAGGAACGTCCGCCGGGGTCGATCGCCGACATCGCGAAGCGCGTCTCGCCCGCGGTCGTGTCGCTCGAGGTCTTCAAACCCGGCGCCGACTCCGGTGAGCAGGGCTCGGGCGTGATGATCGACCCGCAGGGCTACATCCTCACCAACGAGCACGTGGTCACCACCGCCGTCGCCGACTCGAGCGTGAAGATCACCGCGATCTTCAACGACGGCACGCGCACCGAAGCCAAGATCGTCGGCTCCGACCAGAAGACCGACCTCGCCGTGGTGAAGGTCAACGTGACCAACCCCGTGGTGATGCAGATCGGCAAGTCGGCCGACCTGCAGGTGGGTGACGCCGTGATCGCCGTCGGTTCGCCGCTGGCGCTGCAGAACTCCGTGACGTCCGGCATCGTCAGCGCGCTCGACCGGCCGATCACGGCCGGCGGCGACAGCGGCGAGCCGCCCGTGACCTATGAGGCCATCCAGACCGACGCCGCCATCAACCACGGCAACTCCGGTGGCGCGCTCGTCGACGCCACCGGTGCGCTCGTGGGCATCAACTCGTCGATCCGCTCGTCGAGCGCCGACGGCGGCAGCATCGGCATCGGCTTCGCCATCCCGAGCGACTACGCGATGAAGATCGCGAAGGCACTGATCAAGGACGGCAAGGTCGTCCACGCGGACATCGGCATCAACGCCTCCTCCACGGTCGCCGGCTCGTCGACGATGGGCGCGCAGGTGAAGAACGTGGAGCCGAACGGTCCCGCGGCCGCGGCCGGCATCAAGGAGGGCGACGTGATCACGAAGATCGGCGACCGCCTGGTGCGCGACTCGGCGGAGCTGACCGTGGCTGTCCGCAACCACGACGTCGGTGAGGTCGTGCCGGTGCAGCTCGCGCGCGCCGGCGCCGTGCTGGTTGTCGACGTGACTCTCGGGTCCGACTGATCGACGTCACATCGTCTTAAGCCCCGCTTCGTCCTTCGGGCCTGCCGGAACGCGGGGCGGCCCGGGTACTCTGACGGGGGAAGCACCGAGCGGAGGTTCACGGGTGTTCGACAGTGTCGGATGGGGCGAGATCCTCGTGCTCATCGTCGCCGGTCTCTTCATCCTCGGCCCGGAGCGCCTTCCGGAAGCCGCGTCGTGGATGGCGAAGAGCGTGCGCAAGGTCCGCGAGTTCGCCAACGGTGCGCGCGCGCAGCTGCGCGAGGAGATGGGACCGGAGTTCGACCAGCTCCGCAAGCCGCTCGAAGACCTGCGCGGGCTGCGCAACTTCGACCCCAAGCGGGTCGTGACCCAGCACCTGTTCGACGGGGACTCGGATCCGTTGGGGCTCAACAGCTTCGACTCCACGAACGGTTCGAACGGGACAAACGGGTCCAATGGCTCCAACGGTTCCCCCGCCGTGAAGCCGCAGAGCGCCACGTCGCAGGCCGAACCGCTCAAGCCGGGCGAGCGGCCTCCGGTCGACCCCGACGCCACCTGAGCGGCGGGCCGACTGACCTCGGCCGGACCGCGCGAGGTCGGGTGAGAGCCGACTTGCGGTGCTCGGAACGGACGAGTTGGCTGTGGCGGGTTGCCGGTGTGGCGGCCGGCCCGACGTGACCCGACCTCTCGCACGACGAAACGAACTTCCTGGGTAGCCTCGGGCAAACCGCCCATAACGACCCTGGAGGTCTCTGACATGTCACGCCGTGCGGGCGCCCTGGCCGCAATCATCGCCGCCGCGGGTGTCCTGGCCGCCGGGTGCACCGCGGACGACGAGCCCAGCACTCGGCCACCGGCCGCCTACACGTCGGTGCCCGCCCCCGCGACGACCGGTGGCCCGTTCGCCTCGCCGTCCCCGAGCAGCACGCTGAATGCCCCGGCCGGCGACCAGGCCTACGTGAAGCGCGGCGCCCAGACCGGCCTGCCCGACGTCGACGTCCTGATCACGCTCGACTGGGCCAAGGGCAAGATCAACCCGCCCGCCGGCACCGTCGATGTGCAGGTCGGCAACCGCGTCCGGGTCGTGCTCACCTCGGACCAGCAGGTCGACGTGAACGTCGACGGCCACCCCGAGGCCGCCACCGCCGTCGGCCCCGGCGACTCCGCGAACATCGACTGGGCCGTCACACAGCCCGGCGGCGTCGCGGTGACGCTGGGCGCCGACAAGACCCTCCTGACGACGGTCCGCGCCTCCTGAGTACCGGCGAACCGCTCAGCGGCCGGCGGGGCTGACGTTCAGCATCATCCCCGCCAGGCCGCGGGCCCGGACGGTGAGCTTCTTCGCCACCGCCTTGAGCACGAGCGACGCCGGCGCGTCCGGCTCCGCCAGCACGATCGGCGTGCCCTCGTCGCCCTGCTCACGCAGGCGCGGGTCGAGCGGCACCTGGCCCAGCAGCGGCACCTGCGAGCCCACGGACTTCGACAGCGAGTCGGCCACGGTCTGGCCGCCGCCGGAGCCGAAGATCTCCATGCGCTCGCCCGAAGGCGTCTCCAGCCACGACATGTTCTCGATGACGCCGGCCACGCGCTGGCGCGTCTGCATCGCGATCGCGCCCGCGCGCTCGGCCACCTCGGCGGCGGCCTGCTGCGGCGTGGTGACCACGAGGATCTCCGCGTTGGGAATCAGCTGCGCCACGGAGATCGCGATGTCACCGGTGCCCGGCGGCAGGTCGAGCAGCAGGATGTCGAGGTCGCCCCAGAACACGTCGGCGAGGAACTGCTGCAGTGCGCGGTGCAGCATCGGGCCGCGCCACACCACGGGCGCGTTGCCCGGCGTGAACATGCCGATGGAGATCACCTTCACGCCGTGCGACTGCGGCGGCATGATCATCGTTTCGACCTTGGTCGGCTTCTCGCGCGCGCCCAGCATGCGGGGGATCGAGTGGCCGTAGATGTCCGCGTCCACGACACCCACGGACAGGCCACGCTCGGCCATGGCGACGGCCAGGTTCACGGTGACCGACGACTTGCCGACCCCGCCCTTGCCCGAGGCCACGCAGTACACGCGGGTCATCGAGCCCGGCTGCGCGAACGGGATCACCGGCTCGGCGGAATCGCCGCGCAGCGACTTGCGCAGCTCGGTGCGCTGCTCGTCGCTCATCACGTCGAGCTCGACCCGCACGTCGGCGACGCCGGGCAGCTTCTTGACGGCCTTGGTGGTGTCCTCGGTCAGCGTCGCCTTGAGCGGGCAGCCCGCCACGGTGAGGTAGATGCCGACGGCGACCACGCCGTCTTCGCCGACCACGACATCCTTGACCATGCCGAGGTCGGTGATCGGCTTTTTGATTTCGGGGTCGTACACGTCCTTCAGCGCGGTGCGGACGTCTTCGACGCTGGGGAGCTGCTGTGTACTCGTCACCAGACCCATGTTACGTACCGGTCGGCACGTCCGATTTCGCCGCCTGCTTCGGCTTGCGTGACTTCGGGCTCATCACGAGGTCGTCGCGCAGCCGGTCGAGCTCGCTGCGCAGGTAGTCGCGGGTGGCGACCTCGCCGACGGCGAGCCGCAGCGCCGCCAGCTCGCGCGCCAGGTACTCGGTGTCGGCCTTGGTCTGCGCGGCGCGTGCGCGGTCTTCGTCGAGGGAGACGCGGTCGCGGTCGTCCTGCCGGTTCTGCGCGAGCAGGATGAGCGGCGCGGCGTACGCGGCCTGCGTGGAGAACGCCAGGTTGAGCAGGATGAACGGGTACGGGTCCCAGCGCAGCGACACCGCCACCAGGTTCAGCACGATCCAGACGATCACGATCACCGTCTGCCAGAACAGGTATTTCCCGGTGCCGAGGTTCCGGGCGATGCGTTCGGTGAAGCGGCCGAAAGTGTCCGGGTCGATGTTGAGCCGGAAACGCGCCTGGCTGCGCGGCTGGTCGAGCCGGCGGCCCGAGGTGAGTTCAGGCAAGGTCGGCCTCCTGGGTGTGGACTTCGGCCTGGTCGTGGACTTCGGCAGGCACGTCGGCGACGTCGTGCAGCCCGGTTTCGCGCCAGTCGTCGGGCAGCAGGTGGTCGAGCACGTCGTCGACGGTGACGGCGCCCAGCAGGTGCTCCTCGGCGTCGACCACGGGGCCGCACGCCAGGTTGTACGCGGCGAAGTAACGCGTGACCTCGGACAGCGACGCCTCGGGGCGCAGCGCCGTGAGGTCGGTGTCCACGGCGCTCGCCACGAGCTCCGCGGGCGGCTCGCGCAGCAGGCGCTGGAAGTGCACCACACCCACGAACCGGCCGGTCGGCGTCGCCGTCGGCGGGCGGCACACGAACACCATGGTGGCCAGCGCGGCGGGGAGGTCGGCGTTGCGGATGTGCGCGAGCGCCTCGGCCACGGTCGCGTCGGGCGTGAGCACCACCGGTTCCGGGGTCATCAGACCGCCGGCGGTGTCGGACGAGTAGGCCAGCAGCCGCTTGACCGGCGCCGACTCCTCGGGCTCCATCAGCGCCAGCAGCCGGCGCTGGTCGGCGGGCGCCAGCTCGGCCAGCAGGTCGGCGGCGTCGTCCGGGCTCATCGCCTCGAGGATGTCGGCCGCGCGCTCCTCCGACAGGTAGGCCAGCAGCTCCTTCTGGTCGTCGTCGGGCAGCTCTTCGAGGACGTCGGCGAGGCGTTCGTCGTCCATCGCGTCGGCGACCTCGTGCCGGCGTTTGAGCGGCAGATCGCGCACGGTGGCGGCGATGTCAACGGCCCGCATCGTGTCGAACAGCATCAGCAGCTGCCCGGCGCCTTGGGGTTCCTGCGCGGTCAGATCGGTGAGGCCGAGCCCGGCGACCTCGTTCCACGGCAGCACGTGCATGGCCGTGCGGCGGCGGGCGAGCCCGAGCCGGGTCTGGCGTTCGCGGATGGCGAGCCTCGCGAGCACCCAGTCGCGGGTGCGGGTGGGTTCCATCGCGGCGTCGACCACCGTCACGCGCGTTTCCGTGCCGGCGAGCGACGCGTGCGCGTCGAGCAGCTGCCCGCAGACGAGGACCTCGTTGGGGCGCTGGGTGAAGTGCCGCATGTTCACTGATCCGGTGGCCAGCGTCACAGCCGTCGGCTCGATCGTGGTGACGCGCAGCATCGGCACGAAAACGCGCCGCCGCGTCGCGAGCTCGACCACGAGGCCGAGGATGCGGGGCGGCTGCTGGTCGAGTCGCAGGCCCGCGACCACGTCGCGGACCTTGCCGATCGACTCGCCGTCGGGCCCGAACACCGGCAGACCCGCCAGCCGAGCCACGAAAACCCTGTTCACGGCAGCCATGAGGCAGACACTATCCGCAAGCAGGCCCCAGCGCCCGCGTCGCGTTGCCGTGTCTTGCCAGCGTCTTCTCAGCTAGGACTTGCAGGCCCAGGCGGCCAAAGCGGGCAGAGCGTCGTAAGCCGGCTGTTCGTCGCCGAGATCGGTGACGTCATGCAGATCCGACTCGAACCACAACCGGTTCTGCACCGCGCGCACGAGCGTCCACGCGCGGGCGCGATCGGCCTCGAGTCCGGTGGCAGCCAGTTTGGCGTCCACTGTGGATTCGCCGAACCGGTTCCACAGCAAGGAGAACACGCCGTACTCGAGGTCACCGGCGATCGGCTTGGGGTCGATCACGAGCCACGGTTCGCGCCGCGCGGCCAGCACGTTCTCGTAGTGCAGGTCCTCGTTCACGAGCAGCGCGCCCGCGGTGGGGCCGAGGTCGCGGCACACGGCGAGGGCCGCGTCGAGCTCGCGGCGGGGGAACGGGCCGCCGAGGTCGTGCCAGCTCTTCGGCAGCTCCTCCAGGAGGCGTTCGGCTTCGCCGGTCAACGTCCGCGACAACTCCGGTGGCGCCGGCACGGCGAGCCGGCGCGCGAGCTCGCTCATGATTTCCACGGCTTCGAGCACCGGCGCTGTCTGCAGTGTCCGCGTGTGATCGAGGCGCTCCAGCAGCTGCGCCCCTTCTTCACGCGCTGACTCCAGCAACAGCACGGAACCGCGACCGGCCCATGTGGACAGTGCCAGCGGCTCGTCGCGCGATTCCTCGTGCGGCCAGCCCAGTTTGAGCACGGCGGGCGTGCCGTCGGCCCGGCGCGCGGGCTGCACGACACCGACGAAACCGTGCATCGCCTCGCCTTCGAACTCCAGGTCCCACTCGCGGGCGAAGCGGTCGGCCAGGTCGGGCAGCGACGCCAGCCACGGCAGGCACTCGGGTCCGAGAACACGGGGTGCGCGGGCGGCGAACGCCGGCGGAATCACGAGTCGGGTCACATTCCCCATCGTGCTGGTCACGTCGAGTCATTTCCCTGGGCCCAAACCGCGCGTACAGTCAAAATCCAGGGGTTCTGCGATCCCGGGGAGCTGCCATGATCGTTGAAATTCTCAGCGCGGTGGTCGTCGTGGGCGGAGTCTGGCTCGCCTCCGGTGTGCGCGTGGTGAAGCAGTTCGAACGTGGCCTGGTGTTCCGCTTCGGGCGGGTGCGCCCGGAGGTGCGCGGGCCCGGCCTCACGCTGCTGGTACCGGTTGCGGACCGCATGCAGAAGGTCAACATGCAGATCGTCACCATGCCGGTCCCGGGGCAGGACGGCATCACGCGCGACAACGTGACGGTGCGCGTCGACGCCGTGGTGTACTTCAAAGTGATCGACCCGGTCTTGGCCGCGATCAACGTGCAGGACTACCGCGCGGCCGTCGGGCAGGTGGCCCAGACGTCGCTGCGGTCCATCATCGGCAAGAGTGACCTCGACGACCTGCTGTCGAACCGCGAGCGGCTGAACCAGGGCCTGGAGCTGATGATCGACAACCCCGCGCTCGACTGGGGCATCCACATCGACCGCGTCGAGATCAAGGACGTGGCCCTGCCGGAGACGATGAAGCGCTCGATGTCGCGCCAGGCCGAGGCCGAACGCGAGCGCCGTGCCCGCGTGATCTCGGCCGACGGCGAGCTGCAGGCGTCGCACAAGCTGGCCCAGGCCGCGGAGACGATGGCCCACGTCCCGTCGGCGCTGCAGCTGCGCCTGCTGGAGACCGTGGTGCAGGTGTCGGCGGAGAAGAACTCGACGTTGGTGCTGCCGTTCCCGGTGGAGCTGCTGCGCTTCCTCGACGCGAACACCCCGCAGGCCAAGGGGCCGGCGGCCGAGGAGCCGGCCGTCCCCGAGCCTCAGGCACCCGAAGCCCAGACACCCGAGCCCCAGCCGCCCGAACCCGAGCCACCCGAGCTCCAGGCACCCGAGCCCGAGCCGCCCGCGTTGGAGCGACCCGTGGCGCAGGTGACCTCGCCGGCGTCCAACGGGCACGCCGGCCCGCCGCAGCCGCGCCAGGAGGGTGACGCGCTGGCGGAGTGAACCGCGGTGGCTAGTTGTCCAGGTACCCGTTGGTTCCGAGGATCACGATCGTGACGAAGAAGCCCACGTACAGCGCCACGATCACGTAGCCGATGACTACGGCCGACAGCGCCATGCCGCGTCCGCCCGCTTCGCCGCGGTTGGCCTTCGCGAGTGCGATGTGCCCCATGACGATGCCGGGGATCGCGATCAGGCACGTGAGCAGGCCCAGCAGCGAGCAGACGAGCGCGCCGATGGCGAGGCCGTTGGACTGCTGCGGGCCGTACGGCGAGTACGGCTGACCGTAGGGCTGCTGCGGGTAGGGCCGGCCGTACGGCGCGGCGGCCGGCATGCCGGGGCCACCGTGCGCGCCCGGGTACGAGGCGGTCGGGCCCGGGTAGGGCTGGCCGGGGTAGGCCGGAGCCGCGTACGCACCGGACGGCTGGACGCCGGGGTACGCGGCGGGCTCGGGCTGTCCGGGCACGGCGAAGCCGCCGGAGGGCTGAGCGCCGGGCGGGGCGTAGGGAGACGGCTGCTCACCGGTCGTCGTGTTCCCCGGCGCCGCGTACGGCGACGCGGTCGGGGTCGAGCCCGGCGCGGCGAACGCGGTCTCGCTCGAGGACCCGGTGCTGCCCGGCGCGGCGAAGGCCGTCGGCTGGTCGCTCGCCGCGCTGACGCTGTCGGCCGAGCTGAACGCCGTCGCGTCGCCCGCGGGCGGGTCGTACGGCGCCGGGTCCGCGGTGGCCGGCGGGTCGTACGAGCCGGGGTCGGCGGTCGCCGGCGGCTCGTACGCCGTGGTCTCGTTCGGCCGGTCCTGCGGCTCGGACGGGTTGGTCATCGGGTTCCCCCTCGGTTCTGGTGGTCGCCCACCGCGAGCCTTCTCAGCCGAAGGCGCCGTACTTGTCGAGCTCGTGCAGCACGAGCGGGATCATGATCCCCCACACGGCCAGCGCCAGGTAACCGATCACGAAGCCGGCGATGGCCAGCGCGCCGCCGGTCGCCCGCCCGTGGCGCGAGCGGTAGTAGGCGATGTGCCCCATCACGACCCCGGCGATCGCGGCGGGCGCGCACACGATGAAGCCCGCGATCGAGCACACCAGCGACCCGATCGCCAGCCCCGCGCCGGGCGGCGGGCCCTGCGGCGGGTACGGCTGATGCTCGAACGACGGGTGTTCGTAGCTCTCGTTCATCACGCTCCCTCCCGGCCACAGGTTGCCCGGAACCGCACTTTAACGGGGCAAACGTGGCCACGGCGTGAGCACCCTCATAGGCGCGTACCTGCCCGGCCGTCCATACTCCGCGGTAACCCCGCGGAAGGAGCCCGTGATGGCCCGCCTCGCCCAGACCGCCGGCCTGTCCGATGTGCAGTCGGAGATTCTCGCGACGGTGCGTTCGTTCGTGGACAAGGAGGTGATTCCGCGTGCGCAGGAGTTGGAGCACGCGGACGTCTATCCGGTGGAGATCGTCGAGGGGATGAAGGCGCTGGGCTTGTTCGGGCTCACGATTCCCGAGGAGTACGGGGGTCTTGGTGAGTCGCTGCTGACGTATGCGTTGGTGGTGGAGGAGATCGCGCGGGGCTGGATGAGTGTGTCGGGTGTGATCAATACGCATTTCATCGTGGCGCACATGATTTCCCGGTATGGCACCGAAGAGCAGAAGCGGTATTTTCTGCCGCGGATGGCGACGGGGGAGGTGCGGGGTGCGTTTTCGATGTCGGAGCCGGATCTGGGTTCCGATGTCGCGGCGATCAAGACCCGTGCCCGTCGTGATGGTGAGGGTTATGTGATTGATGGCGCGAAGATGTGGCTGACCAACGGTGGCACGTCGAACCTCATCGCGTTGTTGGTGAGGACTGATGAGGGTGCGGAGAAGCCGCATCAGAACCTGACGGCGTTTCTGGTGGAGAAGCCTGAGGGGTATGGCGAGGTGGCGCCGGGTCTGACGATCCCGGGGAAGATCGAGAAGATGGGGTACAAGGGGGTCGATACGACGGAGGCGGTGTTCGACGGTTTCCGTATCGGTGCCGATCGGGTGCTTGGTGGTGCGCCGGGCGGGGGTTTCTCGTTCATGATGGACGGTGTCGAGGTCGGGCGGGTGAATGTGGCGGCGCGGGCGTGTGGGATCGCGATCCGGGCGTTTGAGCTGGCGGTGGAGTATGCGCAGCAGCGGCGGACGTTCGGGAAGCCGATCGCGCAGCATCAGGCGATCGCGTTCAAGCTGGCGGAGATGGCGACGAAGGTCGAGGCCGCGCACCTGATGATGGTGAACGCCGCGCGGTTGAAGGATTCCGGTGCCCGCAACGATGTCGGGGCGGGGATGGCGAAGTTGCTCGCGTCGGAGTTTTGCGCCGAGGTGACGCAGGACGCGTTCCGCATCCACGGCGGTTATGGCTATTCGAAGGAGTTCGAGATCGAGCGGTTGATGCGGGAGGCGCCGTTCCTGCTGATCGGTGAGGGCACCAGCGAGATCCAGAAGACGATCATCAGCCGCGGCCTGCTGCGCGAGTACAAGTCGAAATCCTGAGCAGTACCCGAGTTCATACCTGGTGCGCAACGTCTGCCGCGCGCGACTTCGGTCCACACGCGACATTCCCGTCGCCGACGGCTGGGACCTCACCGCGGCCACGCTCGCCACTCCCGAGCACCTGCTCGACGACCACGCGCTGCGCGACTGGGTCTGGCAGGCCGTCGGACAGCTCTCGCCGCCCGTGCGGACGGTGATGATCCCGGCACTTCTCGCTCGGCGGCACGTCGTACGAGCAGATCGCACGGGCGCTCGGTATCCCCGGCGGCACCGTGCGCAGCCGGCTGAACCAGGGCCTCGGCCGCTGGGGTACGCCGGTGAGCACCGGGTGAACTCACCGCGCTCGGCCGCAGCCAGGGTGTCCAGCGCGTCGACGGCGGGTACATCTGCGGCCGCGACGCCGACGGCACCCGAGCTGATCGACGACCGCCCGGTGCTGAACACGATCGGGTGCCGGCCCTCGTCCTCGTCGGCCGCTACGACGTGATCTGCGGGGAGCAGTGGGGCCGCGAGCTGCACGAGGGCATCCCGGGCTCGGCTCTTCGGCCACCTGGAGGAGCCCGCGCTGCTCGCCGACGCGGTGGTCGGTCTCGCCAAGGGGCTGGACCACTGACCCACCCCGGGTGAACGGCATTCACCAGTATGCGGTTCGCACGGTTCGCCGGTTCTTGACAAGATGGACCCCTCGGACCGGACGAGTACGCAGGTGATGATGGTGAGCAGTCCCTTTGGTGGTGGCCGGCCGGCCGGGCCGCCGCGGCTCCCGACGCCGCCCACCGGCTGGCCGATCGGGTCGTACGGCACCTACCAGGAAGCCCAGCGCGCGGTGGACTTCCTGGCGGAGAGCGAGTTCGCGGTCACCGACGTGACGATCGTCGGCGTGGACCTGATGCTCGTGGAGCGCGTGATCGGCAGGCTCACCTTGGGCCGGGTCCTGGGCGCGGGCGCGATGTCCGGCGCGTGGTTCGGGTTGTTCGCCGGGCTGTTGCTGGGCTTTTTCGTGAACCAGGGCTTCGCGTTGCAACTGCTCACCGGGCTCGTACTCGGCGTCCTTTCCGGTCTGCTGTTCGCCGGCATCAGCTACCGCGCCTCCCGCGGGCGTCGCGACTTCTCGTCGGCGAGCCAATTGGTGGCCGGCCGTTACGACGTGCTGTGCCAGCCTCGTTCGGCCGAACAGGGGCGGGAACTGCTCTCGAAGCTGGCGTTGAAGCCGCCACCCGCCACCGCCTGACACCTGTTCTCCACTGCCCGGCGCCGCATCCGGGTGGTGCCGGGCAGTGAAGAACACGGGTGGATTAGGGGATGCCCTAGGTCGAATTCGGGTTGTGCCGTTGGCGAATTCGTGCTGAGTCACCCGAATGGAAGCACGGTCGGTCCACAGTTCACCCCGGTTATTCCGGCGTTTCGCGCTGCGCAACCCTGAATCGTTACGGATACTGCTTGCGGGGTGTGATCGCCGGGCATAGGTTGTCCGACACCAGTCGGGCGGCCGCGTCCTCCAGCGCGACCGACCGAGCACTGGCACGTCGGGGTGCTGGCGCGACTCGCCTCATCGCGTCGTGATGCCTGGGGGCGTCACGGTAACCGGCGTGCGCGGGTGAGGAGGCTTTTGTTCGATGGGGAAGAAGAGGCTACGGGGTCGCTCGCCCGCCCGAACGGGCGCGCTGCTGGCCGCCGGATTGATGACCACGGGTCTGCTCGCCGCGTGTGGCACGGGCGGGGGACCGATGAAGATCAATGTGTACTACGCGCCTGAGGACAATTTCCAGACCGTTGTGGACAACTGCAACAAGGCCGCGAACGGGCGCTACGAAATCGTCTACAACAAACTCCAGCGCGGAGCCGACGACCAGCGAATCCAGATGGCTCGCCGGCTCGCCGCCGGGGACACCTCGATGGACATCCTCGGTCTCGACGTGACGTGGGTGTCGGAGTTCGCCGAGGCGGGCTGGTCCGAGGAGTGGACCGGGCAGAACAAGGCCGCCGCGTCCGACGGCGTGCTGCAGGGCCCGCTCGAGACGGCCACCTATGAGGGGAAGCTCTACGCCGCACCGAAGAACACCAACGTGCAGCTGCTCTGGTACGACGACCGCATCACCCCGAACCCGCCGAAGACGTGGGACGAGATGATGCAGATGTCGCAGCAGCTCAAGAAGGAAGGCAAGCCGTACAGCATCGTGTTCACCGGTGCGCAGTACGAAGGCCTGGTCGTCATCTACAACACGCTCGTCGAGTCCCTCGGCGGCCACATCCTGTCCGACGACGGCAAGTCCGTGGTGATGGACCAGGGGGCGGTGGACGCGCTGGCGCTGCTCAAGCAGGTCACGTCGTCGGGCATCACGGACCCGTCGCTGACCAACCAGAAGGAGGACGACGTCCGCCAGACGTTCCAGCGCGGCAATGCCGCGTTCGAGCTCAACTGGCCGTTCGTCTACGCCTCCTACGCCGAGGAGAAGCCGCAGGACCTGTCGCACTTCAAGTGGGCGGTGTACCCGGAGGCGAAGGCCGGCATGCCGGCGAAGACGACCATCGGTGGTTACGACCTCGCGGTGAGCACGTACTCGCAGCACAAGCCCGAGGCGTTCGAAGCCGCGTTGTGCTTGCGCAGTGCGGAGAACCAGAAGTTCTCGGCCATCAACGACGGCGTGCCGCCGACCATCGAATCGGTGTACCACAACGACGTTCCGCTCGACCCGTCGAAACCGGCGTCGAACGACAACCCGAACATGGCCATCAAGTACCCGATGCGCGACACCATCCTCGACGCGTTGAAGACCGCCGCGGTGCGCCCGCTTTCCCCGGCGTACCAGAACGCGTCCACGGTCATGTCGAAGATCCTGTCGCCGCCTTCGGAGATCGACCCGCCCGTGACGGCCCAGCAGCTGCGGGAACAACTCAGTGACGCGCTCCAGTCGAAGGGAGTGATCCCGTGACCGTCCAGGACCCCTCAACCGGCACCGCCGACCCCGTCGGCGTACCGGCTGCGCACGAGGCCGTGAGCCACCGCAAAGGAAAACCCGTTCTCAGTGAGGGGAAGAAGGCCGAACGGCGGCTGGGCCTGTGGCTCTGCGCGCCGGCCTTCATCGTGATGATCGCGGTGACGGGCTACCCGATCGTCTACTCGATCTGGCTTTCGCTGCAGCGCTACGACCTGAGGTTCCCGGCGCAGCAGGAGTTCATCGGGTTCGCGAACTACGGGGCCGTGCTCACCAGCTCCTACTGGTGGACGGCGTTCGGCACCACGATGTTCCTGACGGTGGTGTCGGTGGCGATCGAGTTCGTGCTGGGCATGGCGCTCGCGCTGATCATGCACCGCACGCTCGTGGGCCGCGGGCTCGTGCGCACCGTCGCGCTGATCCCGTACGGCATCGTCACGGTCGTGGCGGCGTTCTCGTGGTACTTCGCGTGGACGCCGGACACCGGCTACCTCGCGAACTCGCTGGCCTCCGGCGGGGCGCCGCTCACCGAGCAGTGGCCGTCGCTGTTCATCATCATCCTCGCCGAGGTGTGGAAGACCACGCCGTTCATGGCGCTGCTGCTGATGGCCGGTCTCGCGCTGGTGCCGGAGGACCTGCTGAAGGCCGCCGCGATGGACGGGGCCTCGGCGTGGCAGCGGTTCACCAAGGTGATGCTGCCGGTGATGAAGCCCGCGATCCTCGTCGCGCTGCTGTTCCGCACGCTCGACGCGTTCCGCATCTTCGACAACATCTACGTGCTCACGAACGGAGCGCAGGATACGGGGTCGGTGTCGATGATGACCTACGACAACCTGGTCAAGGGTCTCAACCTCGGCATCGGGTCCACGATGGCCGTGCTGATCTTCATCACGGTGGCGATCATCGCGTTCCTCTTCATCAAGGTGTTCGGCACCGCCGCACCAGGTACGGACGACGGGGGTAAACGCTGATGGCCATCGGTGGTGCGGTCACGACCGGCCGCAAAGTGCGCTGGGGCCTCGTCGACATCCTCGTCGTGGCCTTCGCGCTGATCCCCGTTCTGTGGATCATTTCGCTGTCCTTCAAGACGAAGGACACACTCAACGACGGCAGCTTCTGGCCCCAGGAGTGGACGCTCAAGAACTACGCCGACATCTTTCAGACGTCGGAGTTCCTGCGGGCACTGGTGAACTCGATCGGCATCGCGGTGATCTCCACGGTGATCGCCGTGGTGCTGGGCACGATGGCGGCCTACGCCATCGCGCGCCTCGAGTTCCCCGGGAAGCAGCTGCTCGTGGGGCTTTCGCTGCTGATCGCGATGTTCCCGCAGGTCTCGCTCGTTACGCCGCTGTTCAACATCGAGCGCAACCTCGGCCTGTTCGACACGTGGGCCGGGCTGATCCTGCCCTACATCACGTTCGCCCTGCCGCTTTCGATCTACACGCTCTCGGCGTTCTTCCGGGAGATCCCGTGGGAGCTCGAAAAAGCGGCGAAGATGGACGGCGCGACGCCGGCCCAGGCCTTCCGGAAGGTGATCGCGCCGCTGGCCGCGCCGGGCGTGTTCACCACGGCGATCCTGGTGTTCATCTTCTGCTGGAACGACTTCCTGTTCGCCATCTCGCTGACGTCCACCACGGCGTCGCGCACGGTGCCGGCCGCGTTGTCGTTCTTCACCGGGTCTTCGCAGTTCGAAGACCCGACGGGCCAGGTGAGCGCGGCCGCGGTCGTGATCACCATCCCGATCATCATTTTCGTGTTGTTCTTCCAGCGTCGCATCGTGGCGGGGCTGACGTCCGGTGCGGTGAAGGGCTGACCCATGGCTGAAATCGTCCTCGACAAAGTTTCGAAGCGTTACCCCGACGGCGCGCTCGCGGTGTCCGAAGTGGACATCACGATCGCGGACGGCGAGTTCATCATCCTCGTCGGCCCGTCCGGCTGCGGGAAGTCGACCACGCTCAACATGGTGGCCGGGCTGGAGGACATCTCGTCCGGTGAGCTGCGCATCGACGGCAAGCGCGTGAACGAGCGGGCGCCCAAGGATCGCGACATCGCGATGGTGTTCCAGTCCTACGCGCTCTACCCGCACATGAGCGTGCGTGAGAACATGGCGTTCCCGCTGCGGCTGGCCAAGGTGGCCGACGCGACGGTGAAGGCCAAGGTGGAGGAGGCCGCGGCGATCCTCGACCTCACCGCGCACCTGGACCGCAAGCCGTCGAACCTCTCCGGTGGCCAGCGCCAGCGTGTGGCGATGGGGCGCGCGATCGTGCGCAACCCGAAGGCGTTCCTGATGGACGAGCCACTGTCCAACCTGGACGCCAAGCTGCGTGGCCAGATGCGCACGTCGGTGTCGAAGATCCAGAAGCAGCTGGGCACGACCACGCTGTACGTGACCCACGACCAGACCGAGGCCATGACGCTGGGCGACCGCGTGGTGGTGCTGCGGGCCGGCTACGTGCAGCAGATCGGCTCGCCGCAGTTCCTCTACGACAACCCGGCGAACCTGTTCGTGGCCGGCTTCATCGGCTCGCCGTCGATGAACTTCGTCCCGGCGACGCTGGAGAACGGCGAGCTGCACAGCCCGCTGGGCACCACGCCGCTCACCGACCGCGTCCGCCGCATGGCCGAGGCCGCCAACGCCCCGCGCGAGGTGATCGCCGGCATCCGGCCGGAGAACTTCGAGGACGCGTCGCTCGTCGACACCGCCCAGCGCGGCACCGGTACCACGTTCACCGCGCGCATCGACGTGCTCGAGTCGATGGGCTCGGAGAAGTTCGCGCACTTCACCGTGGAAGGCGAGGTGGCCACGTCGGCCGAGCTCGCCGAGCTGGCCGCCGACAGCGGTTCCGCCGACGTACCGGGCGCGGCGTCCCTCATCGTGGCCCGGCTGTCGGCCGAGTCCCAGGCCGCGGAGAACGCGGACCTGGAGATCTGGTTCGACGCGGACAAGGTGAAGCTGTTCGACCCGAGCAACGGGCGGAACCTGACCTACCAGGAATAGGGTCCCGACGCGAAGGCCCCTTCCGCTCAAGCTGGCAGGAGGGGCCTTCGTCGTGCTCAGGGGATCTTCGCGAACACCAGCGTCGCGACCTGGCTCGCGAACGGGCACGCGGCCGCACCGCTCGAACCGCTCGTGTCCACCACGCTCACCACCGCCTGCTCGCCGCGCCCGGGGGTGTCCGGCGACGGCTGACTGGTCGTCAGGTGGCAGAACGCGCCGTCGGTGCTCTGGCGCGCCGTGCGGCCACCGAGTGTTTCGGTCGCGCCGGTGGGGGCTTGTTTCTGCACGGAGAACGCGATACTCACCGTGCCGCGGATGCAGGAGTGGCCCGACAACGCGGCCGAGGGCTGCGTGCCGGCGCCGGCGATCGCGTCGAGCTCGTGGACATTGAGCAGCGCGCACGGGTCCACGCGGCCCCACGAGCGGTCGGGGAACTGGTGGTGGCGCACCTTGCCGCCGCTCGCGGCGGCGAGGACCCCGCCCACCACGGCGTCGGCGTCGGAGCAGCGGTCGGCCGAAGCGCCGGCGCCCTCGGCGTCGGTCACGGCGACGTTGAGGCGGATGCCGTCGGCGAACGTCACCACGCGCGAGCACGTCTTGTCGGGCGTGAAGCCGGCCTGCTGCACGGCGACGCCGTCGGGGAGCGGGCCGGAGTATTCGTACGGCTTCACGTTCGGGTCGGCGTCAGCCGCCAGCGGGCCCACGCTCACCGTGTGCTGCCGGCCGCTGCGCACGTAGTCGGTCCGGCAGTCGGTGAACGACGAGTCGGGGTCGTCGGCCGTCGCGCCACGCAGGCGAGAGACGTCGAGCAGGCTGCAGTAGTCGAGCGTCGTGAAGTCGCCGAGCGCCACCACCGCCGTCATCGGCGAGGGGGCTTGCGAGACGGGCGCGGGGGCGGCCGCCGAGGAGCAGCCGGCGAGCAGGAGCGCGCCACCGAGCGCGACGACAACGGGTCCGAGGGGGGAGCGCACGGGGTGCAGTATCACCACGAATCGCGCGAAAATCAGCCCTGACAGGGAAATCCCATACAACACTGGGCTGTTCGCGCAGGTCAGTGCGGTCAAATCGGACGCCGGTGCGTGCGTGGCGGGAGGAACGGCTCGGGCCCTTAGGGGTCCGAATCGTCCCGGGGAGCGATGTGCTCGCGGCGCGATCCTGGTGTCCTGGAGCCATGAACCCAACGGGAGGGACCACGATGACCGCACCTGTCACGCAGAGGCTGAGCCGCCCGCGCAACGGCCGCATGATCGGCGGCGTGTGCGCCGGGCTGGCCCGTCGCTTCGGCACCACGCCAGGCACGATCCGCGCGCTCGCGTTGCTGTCCTGTCTGCTGCCCGGCCCGCAGTTCGTCGCTTACCTGATCCTCTGGGCCATCATGCCCAGCGAGTGACACTCGGCTTTTCCGGTGAAGGGCGCCCGCGCGGCGCCCTTCACTGCTTTTCGCGCGGAACCGGGGGAGTGACCGGGTGTGGGTGGCGGGGCTGGCGCCACGCGCACATCGCCTGGTCGATCTCGGCCTGGTCGAGCCCGGGGTGCGGCAGCTCCGTCGCGCGGCCCGGCTCGGCGCGCAGGCCGTCGAGGATGAGCGCGAGGCAGCGGCGCCACAGTTGCGGCTCCACGGCGCTGGTGTACTCGACCGCCGCGCCGACCATCTGGTGGATGAGCGGCAGGTCGGTGGGCACGAGGTCCGCCCGCAGCTGGCCGGACTCCTGCGCGCGCTCCACCAGCCGCGTGATGAGCGGCACCATGTGCGCCTTCACCTCGGCCACGTGCTCGTGGCCGAACGCCTTGGACAGCATGATCTCCCGCAGCCCGCGGTCGGCGGAGTGCAGCTCGACCGTGCGCCACATGAAGTCGACGAAACCGTCCCACGGGTCTTCGGCGCCCAGCGCCTGCTCCGCGAGGTCGGCGACCTCCTGCAGCTGCTCGACGAACATCGCCTCGACCAGGTGTTCCTTGCCGGGGAACCGCCGGTAGACGGTGCCGACGCCCAGGCCGGCGTGGTGCGCGACGTCGTCGAGCGTCGCCTCCAGCCCGCGTTTGCCGAAGACGGCGCGAGCGGATTCGAGGATGCGCCGGCGGTTGAGCTCGGCGTCACGCCGCAGCGGCCGCGCCGGTGCGGCGGGAGCAGCGTCCCGTGTCATGACGCCCAGGTTACCAAAAGAAGTCGAGACACCATCTCCGGTTTTTGGGTACCTTGGGCCGAGTAATGGGAGGGAGCTACTCCACATAGCGCCGTGATCACTACCCGTGAGGGAATCTGCATGCCTGACTCGACGGCCACGCTCGAGCGTCCGGGGGAGGACGCGCCGAGCCACGCCGACAACCCGCACCACTCCAGACGCTGGGCCATCCTGGTCGTGATCGGCCTGGCCCAGCTGATGGTGGTGCTCGACGCCACCGTCGTGAACATCGCCCTGCCCTCGGCGCAGGTCGACCTCGGCTTCTCCGACGACGCCCGCCAGTGGGTCGTCACCGCGTATGCGCTCGCCTTCGGCAGCCTGCTGCTGCTGGGCGGGCGGCTCGCGGACCTGTTCGGCCGCAAGAACGCGTTGCTCGTGGGCCTCGCGGGCTTCGCCGCGGTGTCCGCGATCGGTGGCGCGGCGAACAGCATCGAGATGCTGCTGATCGCCCGCGCGGCGCAGGGGGTGTTCGGCGCGCTGCTCGCGCCGGCCGCGCTTTCCTTGCTCACCACCACGTTCACCGACCCGAAGGAACGCGGCCGCGCGTTCGGCGTGTTCGGGGCGATCGGCGGCGGGGGTGCCGCGGTCGGCCTGCTGCTGGGCGGCGTGCTCACCGAGTACCTCGACTGGCGCTGGTGCATGTTCGTCAACATCGTGTTCGCGGTCGTCGCCTTCATCGGCGGCACGCTGCTGCTGCGCCGCCAGGAGCCCGACGGACCGCGCCCGAAGCTCGACCTGCCGGGCACGATCAGCGCGTCGGCCGGGCTCTTCGCGCTCGTCTGCGGCTTCTCCAACGCCGAGCACGAGTCGTGGGGCTCGGTTTCGGTGTGGGGCTTCCTCGCGGCCGGGCTGGCGCTGCTGGCGACGTTCGTCGTGCTGCAGCAGCGCGTGAAGCACCCGTTGCTGCCGATGCGCGTGCTGCTCGACCGGGACCGCGGCGGCTCGTACATCGCGATGTTCCTCATCGCGATCGGGATGTTCTCGATCTTCCTGTTCCTCACGTTCTACGTGCAGCAGAACCTGAAGTTCACGCCGATCCAGAGCGGCTTCGGCTTCCTGCCGATGGTCGCCACGCTGATGGCGGCCGCGACCACCGCGACGAGCGTGCTGCTGCCGCGCTTCGGGCCCAAGCCGCTCGTGCCCACGGGCATGCTGATCGCCGCCGGCGGTCTGCTGTGGCTGAGCGCGATCGACGTCAACAGCACGTACGTCGGGGGAGTGCTGGGACCGCTCATGGTGCTCGGCGTGGGCATCGGCCTGTCGATGGCGCCGGCGATGAGCGTCGCGACCTTCGGGGTCGAGCTGCACGACGCGGGCGTCGCGTCGGCCACGGTGAACACCATGCAGCAGGTCGGCGGCTCGATCGGCACCGCGCTGCTGAGCACCCTCGCGGGCAACGCGGCAACGTCCTTCCTGGCCGGGCGCGCGCCCACCCCACAGCTCGCCGCGGACGCGGCCGTGCACAGCTACACCACGGCGTTCACCTGGGCCGCGGTCATCTTCGCGGCCGGCGCGGTGATCACCGGGCTGCTGCTCCGCCCGGGCGCCCCGCGCGGCGCGGCGGTGGTGCCGGCCGTGCATGTCTAGCCACTGATCGGGGGTGAACGGTCCCTTCCCGGCTCGGCTGGGGAGGGACCGTTCCTTTTTCAACACCCGTAACCGTCGCCGCGGGCCGCCCGACTCATCGGGCATGACGGACCCGGCGAAGGTTTTCTTCCGCGACCCGAGTTACGACGGCCAGTTCACGCGCACGCTCAATGCCGCGGTGGTGCACGCGGCCGACCTCGGCGAGGCGTTCGCGACCGCGCGTGGCGTCGGCAAGCTCTCCGGCGGCGGGTGGTACGACGCGTGGTCGGCCACCGCGGACCGCGCTCGCGTGGCGGCGGACTCGGCGCTGGCCGCGGGAGACCGTGTCAGCGCGAGGCACGCGTTCCTGCGCGCGAGCGAGTACTTCCGGCAGGCGTACTTCTTCATCCGGTCCGATGTGGACGACCCGCGGCTGCAGACCGCGTACCGGGACCACGTCGAGGCCTTCGCGGAGGCCGTGAAGCTCCTCGAACACCCCGCTGAAGCGGTGCGGATCCCGTACGAGGACACGACCCTGCACGGCTACTTCTTCGCGCCGCACGCCTCCAGCACGCCGCGGCCCACCGTCGTGCTGCCGTGCGGCTACGACTCGACGGCCGAGTCGGGCTGGCTCGACGTGCCCGCCGCCGTCGACCGCGGCTACAACGTGCTCGTGTTCGACGGCCCCGGGCAAGGCGAGACGCTCTACGTCCAGCACCGGTACCTGCGCCACGACTTCGAAAACGTGCTCACCCCCGTGCTCGACTGGCTGCTCGACCGGCCGGAGGTCGACCCGGCGAAGGTGGTGCTCGTCGGCCGGTCGTTCGCCGGCTACCTCGCGCCGCGGGCCGCGACCGCCGAGCACCGGATCGCCGCGCTCGTCTGCGACCCGGCGCAGCCCGACCTCGGCGCGCGGGTGCCGTCCGGCCCGGCCGCGCTGGCGGCCGCGCCCGTGGTGCGGGTGCAGATGCGGCGCAACGCCGACCGCGCGGAGTTCTTCCGCGCCCGGATGGCGGCGCACGGCATCGACTCCGTCCGCGAGTACTTCGCGGAGCTGCGCCGGTTCACGATGCTGGCCGACGCCTCGCGCATCACCTGCCCGGCCCTGATGGTCGAGTCGGAACACGACTTCACCGCCGGCGGCGGACCGGCGCTGCGCGAAGCGCTCACGACGAAAGCCCAGGTCGTCCAGCTCACTGCGGCCGAGGGCGTCGACGGCCACTGCGCCGGCCTCGGCCAGCAGGTGTGGACGGGCACCGTCTACCCGTGGCTGCACCGAACCCTCGCGAGATCGGGCCGGCTTCTGGACTGAGCGATTTCCGCGCGGCCCCTGGGGCGCGCGGAAATCGGGAGGGAAGAAGCCGGCTTAAAGCGATCTCGCACGCCTCGGCGGAGCCGAGGCAGAAGATTCAGCCGGCTGAGAAGCGTTCTCAAGCCGACTGCCGCGTGACCCCGAGAGCCTCGCCGATGCGCGCCCACGCCACGCCGCGCGACCGCAGCAGATCCACCTGCGCCTGGATGCGCGCGTCGGCCTGGGCGCTGACCATGGCCATGCGGGATGCTCTGCAGGATCTCGTCGTCGGATTTCCGCTCCCACAGCGTGACTTCCGGAGTGGCCGGCTCGTGCTGCCCGGCGAGGATCTCACCGCACAGGCTCACGCACCCGTCGCAGAGTCCTGACAAAGCTCAGTGGCGACGGGAACGCAAAGCCTCGATCACGTCGTCGTCCCAGCGGTGAGTGCGGATGAGCCGGTAGCGCTCGGCGGCGACCCACAGGTAGGCCTCGGCGTCGGTGCGGTCGCCGACCAGGTCGGCCTGACGCAGCATGCCGGTGACGGGCGTGAACTCCTCGTCGAACCAGCGCTGCGCGAGTTTGGCGCGGTCGGTGAAGCGACCCTCGTCCTGCATCAGCCGGAAGCCCCACGCCTCCACGTGCTCGCCGAGCTGCGCGTAGTCCCACGGGTCCGACATGATCACCGACGCCCGCGCGTGTCCGGTCAGCGGCACGCGTTCGAGGAACAGGCGCCGGTAGTCCTTCACGATGAGGTCGCCGCGGTAGCGGATGCCGGTGGGGTTGAGCTTCGTGCGCACCACCGTGATCTGAGCCTCTATTGTGGACAGACCGTGCGCGTGCGCGACGGACACGCGGTGGTGGCCGTCGATGATGAAGTGCAGCTCGCCCACGCGGTACACCTCGATCGGCGGGATCGCCTCCCCGCGGCGGGCCGCGAGCGCGAGCCGTTCCCAGCGTTCGCGCACGCGCCCGGACGTCGGGCGGAAGCGGCGGTCGAAGTCGCGGCTGCGGTCCACCGTGCCCACGATCGAGTCCAACGTGATCACCCGCGGCCCGATGCGCGACTCGCCCGCGTAACCGAGCGCGTCGACGACTTCGTGGAACGGCAGCATGATGTTCACGTCGTCGGGTTCGCGGCGAAGCCAGGTGGACAGTCGCGAAAGGACCTGGCCGCGGCGGGCGCGCAGGAAGTCGTGCTCGGCGTCGGCGCGCGGGAAACCCGTGGGTCTGGTCATCGCGAGAACTCCATGATCCGGTGGCCCACCACGTTGCGCACGCGGGTGGTGCCGACCACGCGGTCGGGCACCGGTTCGCCGTGCGGGTGGATGTGGCCGTGCAGCAGCCAGCGCGGCCGCAGCGTGGCGATCGTGCGGTGCAGGCAGGCGAAACCGCGATGTGGTGGGTCTTCGCGGTCCCCGAGGTGCCGCGGAGGGGAGTGGGTGAGCAGCACGTCGATCTCGCGCCCGTCGCGGCGGCGCCACTTCGCGCGCCACTCGAGCCCGCGGGCCCGGCGCGACTGCTGGTGTTGCGTCCACTGGTTCGGGCCCTCGTTGTAGCGGATCGAGCCGCCGAGCCCGGCGAACCGGAGCCCGGCGACGTCGACCACGCGTCCGTCGGCGTTGATCCCGCCCGCCGGGCCGGGCCACTCGGTCGGGAAACCGTCCTTCATGGACAGTCCGCCGTAACGCGTGTAGCCGCTCAGGTCGGGATCGTGGTTGCCTGGCACGAACACGCACGGCACGTCGAGCGCGCCGGCGAGGAACTCGAGGTAGTCGTACGGCAGATCACCGGCGGCGACCACGAGGTCGACATCGAGCGAGCGGACCGCACCGGTCCACAGCCGCTCGTCGACCTCGTCCGCCACCACCAGCGCCTTGGGCATGCGCCCAGGGTAAGGCCTGGCGGCATCACTTCATGCCGTGAGAGAACCCCGGGTTGAGGCTGATCACGGTGATGATGCCGAGGATCCAGGCGATCCCGAGGGTCAGGGCCCAGAACTTGAGGTTGGTCAGCAAACGAGGCATGGGGGTGCTCCTGTAGCGCTACCGGGTGAAGGAACGGGGACCGCGTGGCGGCCTAGAGCCAGCCGTTCTTCCGGAATATTCGGTACAGGAGCAGGCAGATCGCGAAGATCACCGTGACCGCGATCGGGTAGCCGAACTTCCAGTGCAGCTCGGGCATGTAGTCGAAGTTCATGCCGTAGATCCCCGCGCCCATCGTGGGCACGGTGATGATCGCGGCCCACGCGGTGATCTTGCGCATGTCGGTGTTCTGCTGCAGCGAGATCTTCGCGACGGTGGCGTCGACCAGGGTGCTCAGCAGCTCGTCGAACGCGGCCACGCGCTCGGACACCGTCACGAGGTGGTCCGCGACGTCGCGGAAGTACGAACGCACCTCGTCGGGCACCAGCCGCGTGTAGCCCTCGGCCAGGCGCGAGACGGGCGTGGCGAGCGGCAGCACGGCGCGGCGCAGCTCCAGCACTTCCCGCTTCATCAGGTAGATCTGCTCGGCGCTCACCAGCGAACGCGGCGCGAAGACCTGCGCCTCGATCTCGTCGATGTCGGACTCGATGCGGCTGGAGACCTCGAGGTAGTGGTCCACCACGTGGTCGGCGATGGCGTGGACCACCGCGGCCGGGCCGAGGCTCAGGCGCTCCTGGTCGTCGTCCATGTCGCGGCGCAGCCGGGCGAGACCGGAGTGGTTGCCGTGGCGCACGGTGATCACGAAGTCGCGGCCCAGGAACACCATCAGCTCACCGGTCTCGACGATCTCGTTGGCCGTGGTCGGCGACTCGTGCTCCACGTAGCGGACGGTCTTGAGCACCAGGAAGAGCGTGTCGTCGTAGCGCTCGAGCTTCGGCCGCTGGTGGGCTTCGAGCGCGTCTTCCACGGCCAGCTCGTGGAGCCCGAAAGTGTCGGCGATGCCCTGGATCTGCTCTCCGTCCGGTTCGTGCAGTCCGATCCAGACGAACCCCGCGTGCCGCTTGCGCACCTCTTTGATGGCCTCGGAATGCGTCCAGCGGCCGGGCAAGCGCGCGCCGTCGACGTACACCGCGCAGTCGACGACATACGCCGACAAGGGCACGGGGATCGGCCGCTCGAGCATCGGCTTGGCGCGGCTGCCGCCGCGACCGCGAAGGCCTCCGAGGGAGGGGATGGCAGGCATGGGATCTCCTGGGCTGGCGTCGTGGTGGAACACGAAGACGACGGCCAGGCGGACTTCAGCGTCCGTCCGGCATCACCGGCGTTCCCTTTGCGCCGGACCTACCAGGAGAAAGATCGGCCGGCCGGCGAAGCGGGAACGCTGGGACTACTAGGGAGCGGACTATCGCCACTACTCATGGGGCGTTCCTCACCTCCTTCGGGCCGGCGCGATCGTGAGACGCGGAGAGTGGTGGGGCTCGCGTTGACGCACGAACACCAATGGTCGAGGGTACTCCTCACCACCGGTGAGTGTCGCAAGTGGCTCAGGCGGGGTTACTGATCCGGCCAAAAGCAGGCCGACCCCCACGCGGCAGGTAACCGTTGGGACGAAGCCATTCGGCCGTGACTGTGGTCGGATCGGTAACGATCGGCACAGTACCCCGGCACGGAGTTGTTCGAGGAGGAGCGCGGGTGGCCATCGCCCTGGAAGAGATCAAGCGCCGGTTGCGCACGTTCGCCGAAGTCGAGGCGCGCGGCGTTTCGCCGCTGTACGACCACCTCGCCACGCAGTCGGCCGAGGACGACGACATCGCCGGCCTGCTCACCGACGCCCGTGGCGACGAGGCGCGCGGCACCCTGCTGCTGGCCGCGGCCCACCGCCTCATCCAGGCCGACCCGATCCACCCGCTGTCGCGCTACTACCCGTCACTCGGCGGTTTCGACGGCGTGGACAACGAGACCTGGCCGCTGTTCCGCACCTTCCTGCTGGAACGCGCGGACAAGGCCCGCGAACTGATTTCGACGCGCTACACCCAGACCAACGAGGTCCGCCGCGCGGCGCTCGTCTACCCCGCGGTCGCGGCGGCGGCGAAGGAAGCGGGCGGCAAGATCGCGCTGCTCGAGGTGGGGTGCAGCGCGGGTTTGCTGCTCGGCCTGGACCGCTTCTCCTACCGCTACCAGTGCGACGGCGGTGAGCAGCTCGTCGCCGGCCCCGCCAAGGCCGCCGTCGGCCTGCACTGCGCCCTGGACCTCGCGCCCGGTGCCGTGCTGCCGAAGCTGCCGAAGAAGGTCTCCATCGCCGCGCGCGCCGGTCTGGACCGCGCCCCGGTCGACCTCGCCGACGAGGACGAGCTGGCTTGGCTGGAGGCCTGCGTCTGGGCCGACCAGCCGGACCGCATCCGTCTGTTGCGCACGGCCGCCGCGGAACAGCGCAAGCACGTGCCGACCCTGATCGCCGGCGACGGCGTGGACGACCTGGCCGCGGCCGCGGCGACGTTGCCGGCCGAGCTGCCGCTGGTGGTCCTGACCAGCCACGCGCTGGCCTACTTCGGCGACCGCCGGGCCGACTTCGTGGCCGAGCTGGCCGCGCTCGCGGCGACGCGTCCGCTCTGGTGGGTCACGGAAGGCTTCTACCAGGCCGGCCTCAAGCTCGTGCTGCCCGATCGCGCCGACCTGGACGCCCCGGCGCCCGGCTCGTCGGACTCCTGCGTGCTCGGCCTGGTCTCGTGGTCCGACGGCAAGCCCGTGGCCCGCGCGCTGGCCCGGACGACGCCGCGCGGGCAGCGCATGACCTGGCTGCCGGCCTGACGGCTCGCGCAGGTGTACCAGCTGCACGCTGTGTAACCTGCGTCACATTCACCCCATCAGTCACACCGGCGGACCGCGCGCCCCTGCGTCGTCACATGCAGATGCATTGATACGGAATTGCGCAACCCGCATTTCCCGTGCTCACCCGGCGGTCGGTGCGGGGACAACACCATTCACCGGCGTAGGAAACCCACGAACATTCGCGCAAGCAATCGCCGCGCCGCGGAATAACCCCGACCGAATCACGCGCGTGGCAACGCACCCCAGTCACGCAGGGTGATGAAAAGCAAGTCCACGAGCCGGCCCGAGGTGTCCAGCTCCACCAGTTCGGCCGAGTCGACCCAGCGGGCGTCGTCGGCGTCGTCGCCGGGTGTGAGGGTTCCGCCGGCGACGGTGCACTCGTAGTCCCGGATGTCGTAAGGGCCGCGCGCGACCATGCCCACGAATGTGTGCGGTGTCACGTCGAGTCCGGTCTCTTCGCGCAGCTCGCGGACGACGGCTTCGGTGTCCGTTTCGCCCTGTTCAACGCGGCCACCGGGCAGCGACCAGAGGCCTTTGCCCGGATCGTGACCACGCTCGATGAGCAGCAGCCTGCCCTGGTCGTCGAACACGATGCCGCCCACGCAGGGCACCCGGGTGTCCATGAGTGTCATCCCCACTGTGTCAATCCCAGAATGGTCACGCTGTACACGGAGAGTAGCCATACGGTACACTTCGGACGGCCTGCTGACCCATGCGCGGGACTTTCCTGCCGCGTGGGTGGTTGGTGCGGTACAACGTAGAAAGTCAGTTTTCCGGTGCCACGTTTAGAGACGGGATTGATCGCTGTGAACGCGAAGAAGCTTGCGGGTCTCGTGGGTATCGCGTTGGTGCTGTTCTTCGTGATCGCTCAGCCGAACCAGGCGGCGGGTCTCGTCGGCAACATCGTCGACTTCCTCCGTAGCTCGGCCGAATCGGTGGTCTCGTTCGTCAGCAACGTCTTCAACGGCTGACGGGGGATAACCTCGAGACATGTTCGCGCCACGCGACCCCGACGAGTACCTGCTCGACACCGAGCGGCGGGTCATCCGCATCCGCCGCCACTGGGCAGTGCTGCTCTGGGACACGTTCGAGGCGGCGGCTCTGCTCGCCGTCTGTGTGCTGGTCTCGTACCTGCTGCCACCGTCGTTGTGGGTGGTGCAGAACATTCTCTGGTACGTCGCGCTGCTGGTCGTGCTGCGGTTCGCCTACGCGGTGGTCCAGTGGTGGGTCGAGCGCCTCGTCGTCACGGACAAGCGGTTCGTGCTGACCAAGGGCGTCATCACCACGAAGGTGCTGATGATGCCCATCACGAAGGTCACCGACCTCACCTACGAGCGGCCCGGCTGGGGCCGGGTGCTCGGTTACGGGACGATGGTCGTCGAGTCCGCCGGTCAGATCCAGGCGCTGAACCGCATCGACTACCTGCCTCGGCCCGAGGAGTTCTACGACACGATCTCGGAGCTGGTGTTCGGCGACAAGCAGAAGCAGGCCGAGCGCTTCTCCATGATCAAGGCGCAGCGTGCCGCGAGGGGCAAGAAGCCCGTCGGCTGACCTGCGGGCGTTGTCCCAGGTACCGGGGTCGCTGTGACGCAGCGCATCGTCGAGAATGGTCACGATGCGCATCGACCTGCACGCCCACTCCACGGCCTCAGACGGCACCGACAGCCCTTCCGGGCTCGTCGAGGCCGCCGTCCAGGCCAGCCTCGACGTGGTCGCTATCACCGACCACGACACCACCGCCGGCTGGGCGCCGGCGGCGGAGGCCCTCCCGCCCGGGCTGACACTCGTTCCCGGCGCCGAGCTGTCCACCGTGTCCGTCGACCCGGAAACGGGCTGGCGAATCAGTGTGCACCTGCTCGCGTACCTCTTCGACCCGGCCGCGCCCGCGCTCGTCGCCGAGCAGACGCGCCTGCGGGCCGAACGCCGCACGCGGCTGCGCGCGATGGCGGACCGCATGTCCGCCGACGGCCTGCCGATCGACGCCGACGAGATCATGGGCCTGCTGCCCGCCGACTCGCCGGCCGGTCGCCCGCACCTCGCGCAGGCGCTCGTACGGGCCGGGCTGGTGTCGAGCGTCGACGAAGCCTTCGCGGAGTACCTCGGCAGCCGCCGCGGCTACTACGTGCCGCGCCACGACACCCCCGTCGAAGAAGCGATCGACATGATCGTCGCCGCGGGTGGCGTCACGGTGATCGCGCACCCGTTCGCCTACAGCCGCGGCGCGACGATCAGCGAGGACACCCTGCGTGACCTCGCCCGCCGCGGCCTGACCGGCGTCGAGGTGGACCATCCCAACCACGAGCCCGCCACGCGCGTCCGCACGCGTGAGCTCGCCGACGAGCTGGGGCTCATCCGCACCGGGTCGAGCGACTACCACGGCACGAACAAGACGATCAGCCTCGGCCAGGAGACGACCGACCCCGGTCAGTTCGAACAGCTCGTCGCACGCGCCACCGGGTCGCAGATCGTGAAGGGCTGAGATGGGCGTCGCGCAGTTCTTCGACGCGAAGCTGTTCATCAGTGCCACCATCACACTCATCGTGATCATGGACCCGCCGGGCACCGTGCCGGTGTTCCTGAGTCTCGTCGGCCGCAAGCCGATGGCCACGCGAGTGAAGGCGGCGCGCCAAGCCGTGCTGGTGTCGCTGCTGGTCATCACGCTGTTCGCCGTGGCCGGGCAGGCGATCCTCGCGTACCTCGGCATCGGCATCCCCGCGCTGCAGGGCGCCGGCGGCCTGCTGCTCCTGCTCATCGCGCTGCAGCTGCTCACGGGCAAGGGTGGCAACGAACCCGAAGCGGCCGACGACGTCAACGTCGCCCTCGTGCCTCTCGGCACGCCGCTGCTCGCCGGCCCGGGCGCCATCGCGGCGACGATCGTGTTCGTCCGCCAGGCCGACGGTCACCTCGGCGCCTACATCGCGCTGGGGTGCGCGATCATCGCCGTGCACTTCGTGATCTACACCTGCATGCGCTTCTCCGGCGTAGTGATCCGGCTGATCAAGGAAAGCGGCATCACGCTCGTCGCGAAGATCGCCGGTCTGCTGCTGGCGGCGATCGCCGTGGAGCTGGTGGCGAACTCCGTGAAGGGCTTCATCGCCGGGAACTTCTGATCAACCGAGCTTCCTGGGCTCGGCCAGCAGCTCACTCGCCGAGGAGTGGACCTGGGCGAGGAGGGCCTGCAGCTGGTCTCGCTGGGGTTCGGTGAGGCTCGCCGTGAGCTTGGCTTCCAGCTCGCGCCGCTCGGCCTCCACGGGCTCCTGAAGCGCGCGCCCGGCGTCGGTGAGCCACAGCCGGACGAGGCGGTTGTCCTTGTCGTCGCGGCGGCGCGTGAGCAGGCCGGCGGCGGTCATGCGGGTGGCCATCTTGACCACGGTGGGCGTGGTGACGCGCACCTGGGCGGCAATCTCGCCGGGGGTGGCGCCGTCGTCGGCCCAGAGCGCGGCGAGGAGCACGTTCTGGCCCTCGTGCAGGCCGTGGTCCCGCATCGCCGAGTCGGAGAGCGCGCGGACCGCCTTGTGCGTCTTGCTGAACAGGTCGAGGAACTCGGGCATCACGCCTCCTCAATCGATTGACGGCTAATCATTTACCGGCTAACGTTTTTCGTGAAGTCGTTAGACGGCAAACGATCTGGGGAACTCATGCTACTGGTCATCGGAGCCACCGGGAACATCGGCCGCGATCTCGTCCGTGAGCTGGTGGACGCGGGTGCGGACGTGCGCGCGCTGACCCGCGATCCCGCCCGCGCGGCGGACCTGCCCGCGCAGGTGGTCGTCGGCGATCTTGAGGAGCCATCGACACTGCCCGCGGCGTTCGCGGGGGTGGAGCGGTTTTTCCTGCTGACGCCCGGGTTGGGCACCACTGGCGTGGCCAACGCTGTTGCGGCGGCCCGCGAAGTCGGCGTGCGCCACGTCGTGCACCTGTCATCGAGCAACGGGCTCGGCGACCCGATGCCGAAGATGGGCCGCTGGCACCACGAGCGCGAGGAGCTCGTGCGGGCGTCGGGAATCCCGTTCACGATCCTGCGGCCGGGTGGATTCATGCGGAATGCGTTGGAGTGGCGGGAATCCGTGCGTGCCGGGTACGTGCTGGACGCCCTCGGGCCCGGCCGCCAGGCGCCGATCGACACCGCCGACATCGCGGCCGTCGCGGCGGTGGTCCTGACGTCGGACGGGCACGAGGGTGCGGAGTACGTGCTGGACGGAGGCGAACTGCTGACGGTGGCGGATCAGGTGGCGATCCTGTCCGCCGCGCTCGGGCGGGACATCGAGGTGCGGGAGCCGAGCTCGCCCGACGAGATCGTGCGGTCGCGCTTCCCGGCGGGCGCGCCGCCGGCGCTCGCCGAGGCCGTGCTGGAGGCCGCCGCGCTGATGCGAGCCGACGTCGAAGGTTCGCGCACCGACACGGTTTCGCGGTTGCTGGGCCGGGAGCCGAGGACGTTCGGCGCCTGGTGCGCGCGCAACGCGGCGGCGTTCGACTGAGGGCCGCCCCCGCGCCGAAAAGTGTCGGTGGTGGTGCGTAGCGTGGGCGCCGGAACCGAACGGGGGTCGAGTGAAGGAACAGCTGGGGTTCGATTTCGGCGTCGAGCAGCCGCAGCGGCTCACGAAGGTGTCGCCGGCGCGGCTGAGCACGTTCGAGGACTGCCCGCGCCGCTACCGCCTGAGCTACCTGCAACGGCCCACGCCGCAACGCACCGGCCCGTGGGCGCACAGCACGCTGGGCGCCGTGGTGCACAACGCGTTGCGGGCGTTGTTCGACCTGCCCGTCGCCAAGCGCACGGCGCAACGCGCGATGGCGCTCGTCGGCGAGTACTGGAAGGACGCGGGGTTCGAGGACGCCGAGCAGGCCGCGCGCTACCGGGCGCGGGCCAAGGGCTGGGTCGGGGAGTACGTGGAGGACCACGACGTCACCGAGGACCCGATCGGCCTCGAGCGCTGGGTGTCCGCACCGGTCAGCACCACCGGCGGCCGGCCCACGATGATCATCGAGGGCCGCGCCGACCGCATCGACCAGCGCGGCGGCGAACTGGTGATCGTCGACTACAAGACCGGCCGGCGCGCACCCGACGAGTACGAGGCCCGCGCGTCGCAGGCGTTGGCCATGTACGCGGTGGCTTCTTCGCGCACCCTTCGCCTGCCCTGCACCAAGGTCGAGCTCCACCACCTGCCCACCGGCACGATCGCCGCGGCCGAACACACGCCCGACTCCCTCAACCGCCACCTCCAACGCGCCGAAGAAACCGCGGGCGACTTGCGGCTGGCCACCGATACCCTCGACGCAGGCGCCGACGGCGACACCCTGTTCCCCGCCCGCCCCGACCGCCGCTGCTCCTGGTGCGACTTCCGCCCGAGCTGCGCGGAAGGCCAGCAGGCGGCGCCCGCGTCCCAGCCCTGGGACCTCCTGGCGCCTTGACCGCCCTCCCTTCGAGCCGACGATTGGACGGACTCCCCACCGTGGCCTCACCCGACACCGAGGAACTGACCACCGCCCCCTTGGCCGTGGCGGACGTCGCCGCCTGTGTTGCCCGTGGCGCCGAGGTGCCGGACGCTGCCCACGCCGCCTCGACCGAGGCTGACGAGCACGGTGAGCCGCCGGAACCTGTTTCGGAAGCGTCGGTCGAGCCGCCCGCCGTTGACGCCGAGCCCGACCCGACCACGGCGACGCATGCGGCTGCGTACGTGCCTGTCGCGGTGCCGCAGCGGATCGAGGCCGTCCGCGCCGGGAAGCCGCGCGGGCGGTGGTGGCGGGGATTCACCGGATCGATCGCCGCGGGGTTGGCCGTGCTGGCGGTGGGCGTGCTGGGTGTCGGCGCGGTCTGCCTCGCCACCGGGGCGCCGGGGCCGAGCGTGCTGTTGCTGGTGGGGCACCCCGTCGCGGCAGTGGCCGCGCTGGTGCTGCAGCGGGTCGCGGATCGGCGCTACGGCCGCGCCGCCGGCCTGGCGGGCTTCGGGGTGCTGGTGGTCGCCTTCGTGGCGCTCACCGTGTTCTGGTGGGCCTGACCCCCCCAGTGCTGTCCGACGGACCCAGTGCTGTCTGACGACGAGGCGGCGGAGCTCTACGACGTCCTCAACACTTGGGGCGACTTCCCCGCGGACCACTTCTACGATGCCCTCGTCGAGCGCGCGCCGAACGTCCTCGACGTCGGGTGCGGCACCGGCGGCATGCTGCACCACGCCCGCGACCGCGGCCACCGCGGCCGGCTCGTCGGCCTCGATCCCGATCGCGCGGCGCTCACCCGGGCCAGGCGGCGCACGGACGTCGAGTGGTGGGAAGGAACCGCCGCCGCGCTCAGCGCCGAGGCCGAGTTCGACCTCGTCACGATGACCGGCCACGCGTTCCAGTGCCTCACCGCCGACGAAGACCTGCGCTGCTCCCTCAGCGCCATCCGCCGGGCGCTACGGCCCGGCGGGCGGTTCGCGTTCGAGACGCGTCACCCACGGGCAAAGGCTTGGGAGGACTGGACTCCCGCTCATCCGGTCACGGTCTCGCGGCCGCGCCCCCTCCGCCTGTGGCACGAGGTCGAGTCGGTCGTCGGCGACGTGGTCAGCTTCACCGAGGCCGTCGCCGACCCCGAAGGCACCGTGCTCCGCGTCGACCGCGCGGCGCTGAGGTTTCTCGGCCCTGACGAGCTGGACGAGTTCCTCACCGTGGCGGGATTCGTCGTCGAGGAGCGGTTCGGCGACTGGGAACGCGGCCCCCTGACGGAACAGAGCCGCGAGATCGTCACGATCGCTAGCGCAGTGCGGCAACCACAGGACCGCGCTGCTCAAGCAGCACCGGCCCCAAAGCCGTGAGCCGGACAACGCCGTTGTAGCCGCCGCGGTCGACGCCGACGGTGCGGATCGTGGAGCCGTTGGATTCGTTCAGCACGGCCAGACCGCCGTTGATGGGGACGACGAGCTGGCGCGCGAAGGTGATGCCGGGACCGCGGGTGCTGTCGAGGGTCCAGCGGGGGGTGAGGTCGTCGCGGGAGAGGGCGACGGTCTTGGTGCCCGTGAACCAGTAGACGCCGCTGTCGGTGCGGGTGGTCTGTTCGACGCCGCCCGCAGGGTCGCCCGCCAGATCGCTGGCCGGGAGGTCCATCGGGTAGGCGGAGCGCTCGTTGCCGTCCGGGCCGTAGATGACCAGCAGCTTCTGGTCGGGCAGCAGTACGGCCGTGAAGTCGCCCGACATGGCGATCACGCGAGCGCGCGAGCCGGCCAGGATGGAGCTGAAGACGACCTGCGGCTCGTCCTCGTGTTCGGCGGTGGCTTTGTAGACGGTGAGGCGGTCGTGGGGATCGCCGGGGCAGCGCTCGATCACGCCGACCTTCTCGGCGGCCGCGGCGACCGTGCCGTAGGTGCAGCCCGTGCGCGGCTGCTTGTTCGGGTTGACCAGGAACGGGACCTGGCCGTACTCCATGCTCTTCACGAGGTCGTCGCGCCAGGTGTCGAGCAGGTGCTTGCCGGTGGTGGTCACGTGACTGCCGTCGCTGACGAGCTGGGTGCCGAGCTCCGCGTCGCCGTTGCGCTGAGCCGTGATCTGGCCGGTGGTGGGGTCGAGCTGCGTGACCTCGCTGCAGCCCATTGCCTTGTGGTACACCGCGTTCACGCGGCCCCACGCAGTGTCCACAGTGCACAGTTGCAGGTTCTCGCGCGTGTAGTGCCAGCGGATCTTGCCGGTGAGGGGGTCGCGGCCCGCGACCTCGCCGCCGTCGGCGGTGGTCACGGCGTCGCCCTCGCCGATCGGCACGGGCGTGGCCGAGCTGGGCGCCTGCCACAGCTGCGCCATCGAACCCGGGACGGCGGTGGGCGCCGGCGGCAACGTCGGCGGCGTCGAAGCGAGCGCGCGGCTCGTGTGCAGGTTGTCGCTGTTCAACGCGACAACCAGCGCCACGACCACCACGACCACGGCGATCAACGCCGCGATCACGCGATCCCGCCCGCGGTTCCACGGCGAACGCCGCACGCGAACGGGAGGCCCCGTCACAGAGCTCGGAAAGCTCTGCGGCGGGGGAGAACATCTTCGGTGCCGAGGGGGCGGTGCGAAACCACCCCGGAGTCCGAAGGCGGAACAAAAGCCGGAACGTCCGGTTCAGGCTGGTCCGGTGCGCCGTCTTCGTGGTCGCTCACGTACCTGACTCCCGCCGTCGGCTCCGCTGTTCCCCTCAGTCTGCCGACGCAGGTGTATCAGACGTCGCGGAGGGGCGGCGACGACGGCGCCGACGTGCCGGACGCTCGCCCGTTTCTCCGGTTTCTCCCGAAGCCGAGGCCGACGCGGTGGCCGCACCGGCGGGGCCGGTCGACTCGCCACCTCCGCCACCACGGGTGCGGCGACGCGAGCGCGTGCGCTCTTCGCCGGCCGGAGCGGCGTCGGAGGAAGCAGCAGCGGCGTCGGCGTTTTCGATCGCCTCGGCCGCCTTCGCGCCACCACGGGTGCGCTTGCGCGGAGTCCGCGTGCGCTTGCGCGGCGCGTCGTCCGAGGCAGCGGTGTCACTCCGGCCGCCACGGCCACGGCGTTTGCCGCCCAGGTCCTCTTCCTCCTCGGCGGCCAGCCCGGCGCGGGTCCGCTTCGCGAGCGGGAGCCGGCCGGTGGTGCCCTCCGGAATGCCGAGGTCGCTGTACAGGTGCGGCGACGACGAGTACGTCTCGACCGGCTCCGGCTTGTCCAGACCCAGCGTGTCGGAGATCAGCTTCCAGCGCGGCATCTCGTCCCAGTCGACGAGCGTGACCGCGACCCCCGTGCGCCCCGCGCGGCCGGTGCGGCCGATGCGGTGGACGTAGGTCTTCTCGTCGTCCGGGCACTGATAGTTGATCACGTGGGTGACGTCGTCGATGTCGATGCCGCGGGCCGCGACATCGGTCGCCACCAGCACGTCGACCTTGCCGGAACGGAACGCGCGCAGCGCCTGCTCACGCGCGCCCTGGCCCAGGTCGCCGTGCACGGCCGCCGCGGCGAACCCGCGCTCGACCAGGTCGTCGGCCACCTTCTGCGCGGTGCGCTTGGTGCGGCTGAAGATCATCGTGAGCCCACGGCCCTCGGCCTGTAGCACACGCGCGATGACCTCGGGCTTGTCCATCGAGTGCGCCCGGTAGACGAACTGCGTGGTGCGCTCGTGGATCGCGCTCGCGTCGTTTTCCTCGGCGCGGATGTGCGTGGGCTGCCTCAGGAACGTGCGTGCCAGCGTGATGATCGGGCCCGGCATCGTGGCGGAGAACAGCATCGTCTGCCGCTCGTCCGGCACCATGCGCAGGATGCGCTCGATGTCGGGCAGGAAGCCCAGGTCGAGCATCTCGTCGGCCTCGTCGAGCACGAGCCCGCGGACCTTGCCCAGCACCAGGTGCTGCTGCTCGGCCAGGTCGAGCAGGCGGCCCGGGGTGCCGATCACGACGTCGACGCCCTTGCGCAGCGCCTCGATCTGCGGCTCGTACGGACGGCCGCCGTAGATCGCCAGCGTGCGGATGCCGAGGTGCTTGCCGGCGCCCTTGAGGTCGTTGGCGACCTGGATGCACAGCTCGCGGGTCGGGACCACGACGAGCACCTGCGGGGTGCCGTCGCCGGGGACCTCGACGCGGTGCAGCAGCGGGACGCCGAAACCCAACGTCTTGCCCATGCCGGTGCGGGCCTGGCCGATGAGGTCGTCGCCGGCCATGGCCAGCGGCAGCGTGAGCGCCTGGATGGCGAACGTGCGCTCGATGCCGGCTTCGCCCAGCGCCTTCACGATCTCCGGCTTCACGCCGAACGAAGCGAACGTCGGCGCTTCCGGCTCGACCTCGACGCCCGCCTGAAGCGGGTGCGAGATGTCGAGCGCGGCCGGACCGGACTCGCTGTGTTCCAGCGCGACCGCGGGGGTGGTGGTTTCTTCGGTTGTGGACTGTTCTGCGGTCAGGGTGATCGCCTCTCTCGTGACCAGCGCGCACAGGCCGGTTGTCACTCGACACTCGACCGGGGGTCTGACGGGCACCGGAGTTACGCTCGGCGCCGCAGCCGCCCTCCCGGGAATGCCGCTGGAGGCGTGCACGCACAAATTGCGGCGAACCCCGGCAGCCCTGGTGGCGCCGGTCGCCCGCCTGTTTCCCGCAGCCAGAAGACGTGCGGAAGCGTTGTCTATCTCTCCCGCAGTGTACCTGGTCAGGAGTTTTTCAACACTACCGGGCGCGACGGCGCGGCGTGGGATCGGTCTCTTCACGGCGTCGACCACGGGTTCGGCGATACCCTCGTCGCCGTGACCGACCCGAAAGAGATCAGCGAAGGCGTCGTCGACCTGCTCGGCGTGATCGCCTATCTCGAGCTTTCCGCGTTCGACCGGATGGCCGAGGACGCCCGCACCGCGCCGACGCTCGCCGGCCGCGCCGCGCTCGCCTCCATGGCCGCGGCCGAGATCGGTCACTTCGACATGCTTTCGGCCCACCTCGCCGCCCACGGCGTGTCCGTCGACGACGCCATGCGCCCCTTCGTGGCCCAGGTCGACGCGTGGCACGCCTCCACGCGGCCCAAGTCGTGGCTGGAGTCGCTGGTCAAGGCCTACGTCGGCGACGGCCTCGCGGCGGATCTGTACCGCGAGATCGCCAGCTGGCTCGACCCGGAGACGAAGGACCTGGTGCTCACCGTCCTCGCCGACACGGGTCATTCCGCGTTCGCCGAGCGCGAAGTCGCCGCGGGCATCAAGGCCGACCCGAAGGCCCGCGACAAGCTCGCGCTGTGGGGCCGCCGGTTGCTCGGCGAGGCCCTCACCCAGGCCCAGTACGTGGTCGCCGAACGCGATGGCCTGGCCGAACTCATCGTCAGCGGCTCCGGCGACCTGTCGGGAATCGGCGGGTTGTTCCGCCGGTTGCAGCAGGGGCACACGAAGCGCATGCAGGCGCTCGGTCTGGGCTGAAGTGCCGGTTCACCACGCGGTGGCACGACACCGCAGCGCTGCGGTTGGGCTAGCCTTGCCAGGCGTAACGACAACGAATTTCCAGCGGAGGTCCCACGTGGAGGTCAAGATCGGCATCAAGGACACGCCGCGCGAGCTGGTGGTGTCCAGTGGCCAGACCGCCGACGAGGTGGAGAAGCTGGTCGCCGAGGCCCTGACGGCCGGTGACGGGCTCTTCCGCCTCAACGACGAGAAGGGCCGCAAGTACATCGTCCCGTCCGACCGCATCGCGTACGTCGAGATTGCCCCCTCGGACGTCCGCAAGGTCGGCTTCGGCGTCGGCGACTGAGGTTTCACGACGAAGCCGCTTCGGGCCTGCCCGGGGCGGCTTTTTCGTGCCCGGATTCCCCGGGGCGGGTGGTTGCTTCAGACGGGTTTTTTCGTGTCTTGGTGGGCTTGTGGTGAGTTGTTGTGGTCGGGCCGCGGGCGGAGGCGGGTTGGCTATGTGGCCCGGGCTTTTGCGGTTGCCTTCACTCGGTGGGGTTGTGGACAACTCGGCCCTCCGGCGGCTTGGCCAGGGGTTTTGTCGGTGGTGCCGATAGAATGGACTCGGGGACGCCCCCTGGGAGGCGGTTTCTAGGGGTGGTCGGAACACTGCCGCTGGTTGGTGGTGCGTGACCGCGTCATGCGTTCGGCGGAGCTGTCCAAGTCCAGAACCATGCGGGGCTGGTTGTTGAGCTCGAATGCGACCGCGTCCAGGTGCTCGGCGGGTGGACGGCCAGGTCGGTGCCCTGGGGAAGTATTGGCGCAACAGGCCGTTGGTGTTTTCGTTGCTGCCGCGCTGCCAAGCCGATCGGCCCAGCTCAGCTGCGATCGCCCGCAATGACACCCCAGGTTGACAGACCCGATCGGCGATCGCACCGAGCCGCTTTCCGACTCCCCGTCCCGCATCCACCAGCGCCGCACGCTCCACCGGGCCGGTGGGGCGGCAATTCGCGGGGAGCGCAGAGGCCGGCGGGTGCTGCAGCAGTGTGCGCAACGGCTCGTGCGTTCGAATTGGGTGGACGGGCCCAAGGCCAAATCCCCTTCCCGAAGTGCCCGCGCGCCCGTGTGGTCGGCGGCGGCGTTCACTGACGGCTCCGTCGCCAAGGCGGCAGGTGGGCGACGCGAACCGGACAACCCGGGCGGGTGGTTGCGTCACCGCATCGGTGGCAACGTTTGGTGTCTCGGGGCGGCGGTTCCTAGCTTCGGGCGCGAGCCGGTGTCCAGGGGGCATCGGGTGGACGCGAGAGGGAGCTGGCGAGAGATGACGACGGTAGAACCCACGGCGGAAGCGGTCGGGGATGTGGTGCGGGGGACGCTTTCGGCGCACAAGTCGATGTTCCTGGCGACGGCGGGGAGTGCCGGGCCGTGGGCGGGGGGTGCGTACTTCGCCGATACGGATCCGTTCACGCTGGGGCTGGTGGTGGAGCGGACCGGGCGGACGCTCGCCGCGATGCGGGAGAACCCGTTGGTCTCGGTGGTCGTGTCGACGGGGTCGCCGATGCAGCCGTTCTTGCAGGCGCAGGCCGACGCCGAGGTGGTGACCGGGGAGGTTGCCGAGCCGGTGCGGGAGACGCTGGTCGCGAAGGTGCCGGAGGTGCGGCCGTTCCTGGCGATTCCGGTGGAGACGGTGCGGCTGCACGTTCGCCGGTGGCGGGCCACCGACGTCGTGAACGGGTGGCTGCCGGGCCGCGAATTGCCTGGGCCGCGTCAGGGCAGCTGACGCCAGTGGGAGGCCGCTCCGGACCGGGGCGGCCTCCCACTGGCCGAGATCAGGCGAATGCGGGCCTGGCCAGGCGAATACCGGCCAGATCAGGCAGTCGCCGCTTCCACTTCTTCCAAGCTCGTCGGCACGGAGAACGGCGGAGTGGACGTCCCCATGATCCGGTACCGCCCCCACGGGTCCGGATCCGAAAGCTCGCCGGCAGCCGAACGGTCCCCGACCACGACCGTGCAGGCCTTCTTCCGGCCGCCCACCGCCGTGGTCAGCTCGGCGGAGGCGGAAACCCGTCCGTACCAGTGGTAGTACCCGTCGATCGGCTGGAAATAGCCGCGCAGATCGATCTGCACGGCCACTTCCACGCCGTCGACGACGAGACCGGCAGGGCCGGCGTAACCGTCTTCGTCGTTCATGACAAGCCTCCCAAGGAAACGAGCTCAGCCCGCGTCGCTGTCCGCCGGGGCGTCGGTCTTGGCGCGTCCGAGCTGGACGACCTTGTTCTCCTCCAGCGGCAGGTTCGGGTCGATCACCACGCCGTGCTGGCGGGTGAGCCCGTCGATGGCCGCCCAGATGATCTGCGTGAGGTACTCGACCACGGAGTCGCGGCTCATGGAGCGGCGGTCGAGCCACCACTCGCCGGTGCTCTGGACCATGCCGACGATCCCGTGCGCCCACGGTTCGGCCGCGCCGGAGTCCATGGAGAACATTCGCATGTAGTCGCCGAGCAGAGCGGTCAGCGCGGTGGCGATGACTTCCTTGTCCTCCGCGACGACGTCGGCGTCGCTCACCGTCTTCTCGTGCAGGCCGCCGCGGGCGAGGAGGCGGTAGAGGTTCGGGTGCTCCTCGATCACGGAGAAGAACGCGTCCAGCGCCATGCGGATGCGCGGCACGGGCGCGAGCTCCGCGTTGATCGCCGGGATCAGACGCTCGAAGAGGATCTCCGTGCCGCGTTGCCCGAGGGCCACGTACAGGTCGGCCTTGTCCTCGAAGTGCCGGTACAGCACGGGTTTCGTGACGCCGGCCTCGGCCGCGACATCCTCCATCCCCAGGTCCGGACCATGGCTGTCGAGCGCTCGCAGCGCGGCCTCCACGAACTCCGCCCGGCGCGCGATGCGGTGCTTGCGCCACCGGTCCCGCCGGGCGTCACCGGTCGCGGCCTCCCCCGAAGCCGGGTGCTTGCCGGGCTGCTTACTGGAGCGCTTGACACGTTCGATCACCCGGGTCATGCTACCAGAGGTAACTGTTACCTGAAGTTACAGTTATGAGAGATGCAGTTATAAGAGAAAGGGCACGCGATGACGCGGACGCTCAAGGAGACCGACCGGGAGAAGACCGCCGACCGGCTGCTGAAGTCTTCGGCGAACAAGTTCTACGACCCCGACGTCGACATCGACTGGGACGCACCGCTCGTCGACGGCAAGAACTTCATCCTCCCCGAGCGCTCGTCGCTCTACGGCACGAAGCTCTGGGACGAGCTCACCCCCGAGCAGCGCATCGAGCTCGGCAAACACGAGGTCGCGAGCGTCGCCACCACCGGCCTGTGGTTCGAGATCCTGCTGATGCAGATGCTGCTCAAGGAGGTCTACGACGAGGACCCCACGAGCTCCCACGCGCAGTTCGCCCTCACCGAGATCGCCGACGAGTGCCGCCACTCCACGATGTTCGCCCGCATGGCCGCGCGCATCGGCTGCCCCGCCTACGGCCCGGTGCCGGCGCTGCGCCAGTTCGCGAAGCTCATGCCCACGATCTCCTACGGCCCCGCCCGCTACGGCGCGATCCTCGTGGCCGAAGAGGTGCTCGACCGCCTGCAGCGCGAGCAGATGGTGGACGAGAACGTGCAGCCGCTGGTGCGCATGGTCAACCGCATCCACGTGCTCGAAGAAGCGCGCCACGTGACCTTCGCGCGCGAAGAGGTCACGCGCGGGATGGCGAAGCTGGGCAAGCACGAGATCGCCTACCAGCAGTTCATCATCGCGTTGATCTCGTACTTCGTCACGCGCGCGTTCATCAACCCCAACGTCTACAAGGCCGTCGGCATCCGCCCACGCGACGGCGTCGAAGCGGCGCTGAACAACCCGCACTGGCGCGGGACGATCGCGTGGGCCGGCGAGAAGATCATGCCGTTCCTGCAGGAATCGGGCCTGGTCGGCTTGCCGGGGCGCTACTTCTGGAAGAAGTCCTTCCTGCTGCCGGAGGGCAAGTGACCACGCTTGAACGGCTTCGCAACCCTTCGCGGGAGCACCGGTTCGTGACCGGTGACGGAGCCGCGCTGCACGTCGAGACGTCCGGTCCCGCCGAGGCACCGGTCACGCTCGTGCTGGTGCACGGCTGGACGCAGGACCACCGCACGTGGGACGGCGTCGTCGGGCACCTCGGACCTGCCACGCGGGTGGTGCGCTATGACCTGCGCGGCCACGGGGGGTCGTCGCCGGCTCGACGGGGGGCGGCGACGATCCCCCGGCTCGCGGACGACCTCGCCGAGCTGATCGCCGAACGCGTACCGAACGGACCGCTCGTGCTCGCGGGCCATTCGATGGGCGGCATGACGATCATGGCGCTCGCCCAACGTCATCCGGAGCTGGTGAAGGCCCGTGTGGCCGGCGTGGCGTTCGTGGCCACGTCGTCGGGCCAGATGGACCGCATCACGCTGGGGCTGCCGGGGCTGGCCGGGTCGATGTCGGCCAGGTTCGAGCGGCGGCTGGCCAAGACGCTGGCGCACCGCAAGGGCGACCGGCTGCCGTTGAGCCCGGCGATGGTGCGGTCCGGTGCGCGGTTCCTGGTGTTCGGCGACAAGCCGAAGCGCGGCGACGTGAACAGTGTCGTCGACCAGCTGCTGTGCGCGCATCCGGCGAGCCTGGGCGAGTTCCAGGACGCGATCTCCGTGCACGACTGCCGGGTGGCGTTGCGCGCGCTGCGGACCGTGCCCGCGGTGGTGCTGGCGGGGGAGAAGGACCGGCTGTGCCCGCTGCCGCACGCGAAGGTGATCGCCGACGAGCTGCCCGACGCCGAGTTCGTCCGCTACCCGGGCGCCGGCCACATGCTGCCGCAGGAGCGTGCGGCCGAAGTCGCCACGCGCGTCAAGGCCCTGCTGACCGCCGTGTCCGCTAGGCCCCTTGCCCCATAAGGGACTTCAACGCCTGAACCGTCGCGGGCACATCCTCGAAGACGGGGGTGTGCCCGGTGTCCACTGTGGTCAGTTCCGCGGTGGGCAGGTGCTCTGCCAGGTACTGCGCGTCCGCCACCGACCGGGCCCGGTCGTGGACGCCGTGCAGCACCCGCACCGGGCACCGGATCGTCGCGAGCTCCGGCGTCAGATCGAGATCGCGCTGGCTGGTCAGCACCTCCAACGCGGCCTCCTGCGGCACTTGTTCGGCATACGCGAGCAGGTCGTCCCGCAACTGCGTCGGCAATGGTGAAGCGAACGACCGGTCCAGCACCGCCGCGTGCAGCTGCGGCCCCCAAGCCTGCGAAATCGTCCGGAGGATCCCGTCGACGTCGCCGTGGCCCCGCATGTGCGCGCCGGTGTTGGCGAGCAGCAGCCCGGCCACCAGCTCGGGGTGCTTCGCCGTGAGCTGCAACGCGATGCAGCCGCCCGTCGAGTGCCCCACGAGCAGCACCGGCCGGTCGATCCGCGAAGCGATCCGCTCGGCCACGTCCTCGATCCGCCACGGCCCGGGCACCGACATCCAGTCCACGGCGTGCACGACACCCGGCCACGCCCGTGCGAGTGGACCGAAGACCGCCGGGCTGCAAAGCGTGCCCGGGACGGCCACCACAAGTGGCGCCAAGTGCGTCAGCCGTCCTTGAGCGGGAAGCCACCGCCGATGCCGCGCCACGCGAGGTTGGCCGTGAGCGCCACGGCTTCCTCCTGGGACATCGCCTGGTTGTGCTGCAGCCAGTAGCGTGCCGAGACCTGCGACATGCCCACGAGGCCGACGGCCAGCAGCCGGGCCTTGTGGTCGTCGAGGCCGGCGTCGGCGGTGATGGTCTCGGTGATGGCCTCGACACTCGCCGAAGTCGCGCGGTCCACCGCCTCCTGTACGGCCGGCTCGCCGCGCAGATCGCTTTCGAAGACCATCCGGAACGCGCCGGCGTCCTCACTCACGAAGTCGAAGAAGGCACCGACCGTGGCCGGCACGCGCTGGCGGTTGTCGGTCGTCGAGTCGAGCGCCCCCTTCACACGGCTCACCAGGTCGTCGACGTGGCTTTCGAGCAGCGCGATGTACAGGTCGAGCTTGCCGGGGAAGTGCTGGTACAGCACGGGCTTGCTGACACCCGCCTCCTCGGCGATCTCGTCCATGGCCGCGGCGTGGTAGCCGTTTTCGGCGAAGACGCGTTGCGCGGCCGTCAGCAGCTGGGCGCGGCGTTCGGTCCTTGGCAGCCGAACGCCTCGTTGCTGCAGTCGCGCCATTTCCGTCATTCTTCCTCCCGTCCACGGCTTCGCCGGGCAGTAGCACCACCGCGTGAAGCGGGTTTGAGATTACTCGCGGGTACGCCCGAAACGCCAAGTGTCGGGCATCCTGGGGTGGTGACCACATCCACGACGCGCCCGGCGACCGCGACGGCGGTGCGTCCGGCCGTGACCCACGTGCCGCTCTCCACGGCGCCGTTGCCCGCGCTCGAGCCGGTGCTGCCGCCCTGGCCCGGTGTTGTCGAGGACGTGGGCGGAGTTTCGCTGAACGTACGCCGCACCCCTGGACCCGACGGTACCGTCGCCGTCTACGTCCACGGGCTTGGCGGGTCGTCCAGCAACTGGACCGACCTCGCCGCCCTGCTCGCGCCTACCGCGAGCGGCCGCGCGATCGACCTGCCGGGCTTCGGCTTTTCGGAGCCCGCGCCCGGCTTCGACTTCAGCCTCGACGAGCACGCCGAGGTCGTCGCGCGCTACCTCGAGGGCCTCGACGCGGGCCCGGTGCACCTGGTCGGCAACTCGATGGGCGGCGCGATCGTGCTGCTCGTGGCGGCCGCGCGCCCCGAGCTGGTCCGCACGCTCACGTTGATCTCGCCGGCGATGCCCGACCGCCGCCCGGACCCGCGGCGGCTGTCGGACCCGATGATGGCGCTGGCGTACCTGCCGGTGGTCGGCGCGCGCGTGCGCCGCCGGCTGGCCTCGATGACGGCTCGCGAACGCGCGGCGCAGGTCATCAAGCTGTGCTTCTACGACCTGGCGAAGTTCCCCGAGCGGCGGCTCGACGAGCTGACCGAGGAGCACGGGGCCCGCGCCGCGCTGGCCTGGGCCGCGCCCGCGATGGCGCGCAGCACGTTCGGCATCTTCCGGCGGTGGACCGCGGTCGGCGAGGCGTCGCTGTGGTCCGTCGCGACGCGGGTGAGCATCCCCACACTCGTCGTCTGGGGCCTGCACGACCGGGTGATCTCGGTGCGACGCGCCCCGCGCACCGCGCGGCTGCTTCGACACGCCCGGCTGCTGGTTCTTCCCCGAACCGGGCACGTGGCTCAGATGGAACGACCGAATGTCGTAGCGCGGGCCGTTCTGGGGTTGTGGGAGGCCGCGGAGAAGGGCACCTGGTAGTCCGAACGAGTGACAGATCATCTCTCGGTCATCAGCCAGTCGCCGAGAGCATCACGGTTCGGATATGGCACCCTGGGGCGGTGGACCGGCCGAAGGACGCACGAGGAGACGACCGGCGAGCCTCGTACGCCGGTTCAGCCAGGCGTGCGACGTCGGCCTCGTCAAAGAATTCGTCAACGAGCTCGTCGAGCAGTTCGTCAGCCAGTTCGTCATCCGGCTCGAGGAGCTCCCGCAACTCACCGCTCACGGACACGGGCTCGCCGCGCGTCGGCCAGTTCCGGCCGTCGAAGCCGCCCGCCCAGCGCGTGGGCGAGGACCGCTACCGCCCCGGCTCCCGGCGCACCAGCGCGGAGCCGCTGAAGGCGTCGTGGCAGCCGAAGGGTGACGAGGAGAAGCCCGCCGCCCGCAGGCCGGCCGCGAAGAAGCGCGGCGTCGGCGGGTTCGTGAAGACCTACGGCTGGCGCGTGTACGCGCTGCCGATACTGGTCGTCATCACCGCGCTCGTCGTGGTGAACACGGCCACCAGCCCGGCCGAGCCCGGTTCGTCGACGACCGCGAGCAGCGGTGAGACGGCGGGGGGCAACGCGGCGGACGGCGCCATCGACGGCGGCCAGGCCATCCCGGAGAACCCCGCCAAACCGGTGGACGTGAACGTGCCGACGGCCGAGCTGCCGACCGGCGGCAACTACACCGAGAGCGGCAAGGGCACCTGGCACGTGGTGCCGGGCTCCGGCCCGGTCGTCGGCAAGAGCGGCAAGCTCTACACCTACACGGTCGACGTCGAAGACGGCATCGATCCCTCGAGCTACGCCGGCGACGACAGCTTCGCCACGGCCGTGCAGGGCATCCTGTCCGACTCGCGCAGCTGGACGTGGAACGGCAAGATCCGGCTGCAGCGCGTGGACTCGAGCTTCCCGGACCCGAGCTTCCACGTGAGCCTCACCACGCCGAACACCACGCACCGCGCCGACGCGTGCGGGTTCCAGATCAAGTTCGAGGCCTCCTGCTACCGCCGCAGCCTGGACCGTGTGCTCATCAACCTCGCCCGCTGGGTGCGCGGCGCGAAGGTCTACGGCGCGGACATGACGGGCTACCGGCAATACGCCATCAACCACGAGGTGGGCCACGCGCTCGGCAACAACCACGTCGGCTGCCCCGGCAACGGCCAGCCCGCGCCCGTGATGATGCAGCAGTCGTTCGGCGTGGCCGACGACTACGTGGCGATGCTCAACAACATCCCCGGCGGCGACAAGGGCAAAGTCGCGTCCGACCACCACGTGTGCGTGCCCAACGCCTGGCCGAACCCCACGCCGCCCGCGTAACGACCGCTGCGCGTTTTACAGAGACCGGGTCGACAGAACCGGCCCTGCAAAGACCGCGGTACAAAGCAACCCTCGTCCCACGATCCGGACGCCGGGAAGCCCACCTTGCTTGTGAGCGTTGTGGATACTGGGATTGACTACGCGATCCACGCGAGTATGGAGGACCCGATGTCAGACACGGCACTGCCGCCGCTCGTTGAGCCGGCTGCGGAGCTCACGAAGGAAGAGGTGGCCCGGTACAGCCGCCACCTCATCATCCCGGACGTCGGGGTGATCGGGCAGAAGCGGCTTAAGAACGCGAAGGTCCTGGTCATCGGTGCCGGCGGCCTCGGCAGTCCCGCGCTGCTGTACCTCGCCGCCGCGGGCGTCGGCACGCTGGGCATCATCGACTTCGACGTGGTCGACGAGTCCAACCTGCAGCGCCAGGTCATCCACGGCGTGTCCGACGTCGGCAAGCTCAAGGCCGCGTCGGCGCAGGAGTCGATCGCCGAGATCAACCCGCTCGTCAAGGTGCACCTGCACGTCGAGCGGCTGGAGTCGTCGAACGCGCTGGAGATCTTCCGCGACTACGACCTGATCCTCGACGGCACCGACAACTTCGCCACGCGTTACCTGGTCAACGACGCCGCCGTGCTGCTGGGCAAGCCGTACGTGTGGGGCTCGATCTTCCGTTTCGAGGGCCAGGTCAGCGTCTTCTGGGAAGACGCGCCCAACGGCAAGGGCCTGAACTACCGCGACCTCTACCCGGAGCCGCCGCCTCCCGGCATGGTCCCCTCCTGCGCCGAGGGTGGCGTGCTGGGCGTGCTGTGCGCGTCCATCGGCTCGATCATGGTGACCGAGGCGATCAAGCTCATCACCGGCATCGGTGAGCCCCTGCTCGGGCGGCTCATCAGCTACGACGCGCTGGAGATGAAGTATCGCGAGGTCAAGATCCGCAAGGACCCGGAGACCCCGAAGATCACCGAGCTGATCGACTACGAAGCCTTCTGCGGTGTCGTGTCCGACGAGGCCGCGCAGGCCGCGTCGGGCAGCACGATCACGCCGGCGGAGCTCAAGGCCAAGTTCGACAACGGCGAAGACTTCGCCCTCATCGACGTCCGCGAGCCCGGCGAATACGAGATCGTGAACATCAAGGGCGCCACGCTGATCCCGAAGGACCGCATCCTCTCGGGCGAGGCGCTGGCCGAGCTGCCGCAGGACAAGCCGATCGTGCTGCACTGCAAGTCGGGTGCGCGTTCGGCGGAGGCGCTGGCCGCGCTGCACGCGGCCGGGTTCAAGGACGCCACGCACCTCGGTGGCGGCATCCTGTCCTGGGCCAAGCAGATCGACCCGAGCCTGCCCACCTACTGACGGTTTCCGCCCACGATGGCCTTCCCGGTTCGCCCGGGGAGGCCATCCTGGCGTTTTGGGCCGGTGGCGGCGGCTGTGTCTGAAATATGAAAGCGGTCCGTGACCAGCGCGTCTTCTCGTTCGTGGGGCGCGAAGGCGGGTACCTTCGGTTCTCGTGCGGTCCACTCTCGAACGGCCACCCGAGCGGGTGTGCGCGGCCTTCGGCGGCGACATCGGCCTCGTTTCGGCGTTGCCGGACTCGACGGCCTGGCGCTGCGGCGACCTCGTGCTGAAGCCGGTTTCCGACCGTTCGCGCACACTGTGGACCGCCCGCGCGCTGGAGCACGCCGACGACCCGGGCCTGCGGATCGCGAAGCCGGTGCGCGCGAGTGACGGCCGCTGGATCGTCGGCGACTGGTCGGCCTGGCGCTACGTCTCGGGCACGGCCGAGAACCACGTCGACGGCGCCATGCTCGCCGCGGTAAAACTGCACCGCGCCACAGCCGACCTGCCGCGGCCCGATTTCCTGTCCGCCCGCGACGACCTCGACGCGGTGGCCGACCGCATCGCGTGGGAAGAGCTCGACCGCCCGCTCGACGAGGCGAAGGGCGGCCGCTGGTTCGAGGTGCTCGCGCCCTCGCGCCGGCCGATCAAGCTGCCGTTGCAGGTCGCGCACGGCGAGCTGCTCGCGGGCGTGCTCTTCGACGGCGATGCGGCGCCCGGCATCGTCGACTTCGTGCCGTACTACCGGCCGGGTGAGTGGGGCGCGGCGATCGTGGCTGTGGACGCCATGGCGTGGGGCGGTGCCACCGGCGAGCTGCTCGACCGCTGGGCGCACCTGCCGGAGTGGCCGCAGCTGCTGCTGCGCGCGGTGCTGTTCCGCTTGGCGGCCAACGCGTTGAACCCGCGTTCGACGGGCGCGGCGCTCGACGGTCTGCGCGCGGCGGCGCGTGAGGTCAGCGCGATTCTGTAGTTCTCACCGCGGAGCCGCGGGAAGTGGCGAGTGATGTCAACTGCCTGAAACAATCAGGCATCTCCAGGTAACACGGCGTGCTTAGCGTCGGGGCCATCGCCGACCCCGAGGAGCGCCCGTGCCGCACGTCGACACGCACTGCCCCTACTGCGCGTTGCAGTGCGGGATGCGCTTGACGGGCACGCGCGTCACGCCGCGCGACTTCCCGGTCAACGCGGGTGGCCTGTGCCAGAAGGGCTGGACGTCCGGGGAGCTCCTGCGTTCCGGCGATCGGCTGACGACACCGCTGATCCGGCGCGACGGTGAGCTGACGCCGGCGAGCTGGGCCGAGGCGCTGGATCTGGTCGCGGCGAAGCTGCGTGAGCTGCGTTCGTCGCATGGGCCCGACTCCGTCGCGGTCTTCGGCGGCGGTGGGCTGACCAACGAAAAGGCTTACCTGCTGGGGAAGTTCGCTCGGGTCGCGCTGGGAACTTCGCAGATCGACTACAACGGCCGGTTCTGCATGTCGTCGGCCGCGGCGGCGGGGCTGAAGGCGTTCGGCGCCGATCGCGGGTTGCCGTTCCCTGTCACGGATCTCGCGGACGCGGACGTCGTGCTGCTGGCCGGGGCGAACTCGGCGGAGACGATGCCGCCGTTCATGCAGCACCTGCGGGGTGCCGAGCTGATCGTGATCGACCCGCGGCGCACGCCGACGGCCGAGCTCGCGGCCCTGCATCTCGCGCCGGCGCCGGGGACGGATCTGGCTTTGGCGTTGGGAATCCTGCACGCGGTGGTCGCCGAGGGGCACCTCGACAAGTCCTATGTGGATCTCCGGACGGCCGGGTTCGACGAAGCCTGGCACATTGCCGCGGCCTGGTGGCCGGAGCGGGCCGAGCGCGTGACCGGGGTTGCGGCGGCGGATCAACGCCGGGCTGCTGCGATGTTGGGTGAGGCGCACAACGCGTACGTGCTGACTGCGCGGGGCACCGAACAGCACGCGACCGGGACGGCGAACGTCAGCGGGTGGATCAACCTGGCGCTGGCGTTGGGGTTGCCCGGCCGCGCCGGCTCCGGGTTCGGCTGTCTCACCGGTCAGGGCAACGGCCAGGGCGGGCGCGAGCACGGGCAGAAGGCGGACCAGCTGCCGGGGTACCGGAAGATCGACGACCCGGCCGCGCGGGAGCACGTTGCCCGAGTGTGGGGTGTCGCGCCGGAAAGCCTGCCGGGGCCGGGCCGTTCGGCGACGGAGCTGCTCGAGGCACTCGGGCAGGAGCGCGGGCCGAAGGCGTTGCTGGTGTTCGGCAGCAACGTCGTGGTGTCGGCGCCGCGGTCCCGGCGGGTCCAAGATCGACTGTCCGCTTTGGACTTTCTCCTGGTCGCCGACTTCGTGCTGTCGGAGACGGCCGAGCGCGCCGACGTCGTGCTGCCCGTGACGCAGTGGGCCGAGGAAGACGGCACGCTCACCAACCTCGAAGGCCGGATCCTGCTGCGCCGCAAGGCGGTCGACGCACCGGTGGGTGTCCGGTCCGACCTCGGCGTGCTGCGGGAACTCGCCACCCGGCTCGGGCAGCCCGCCGAGCGGTTCCCGGTGGACGCTCCGACGGTCTTCGAGGAGCTGCGTGCGGCGTCGAAGGGCGGCACGGCCGACTACTCCGGCGTCACCTACGACCGGCTGCGCGCCGGCGAGGCGCTGCACTGGCCGGTGCCTTCGGCGGAGCACCCCGGAACCCCGCGGATGTTCCTCGACCGCTTCGCCCACCCGGACGGCCGGGCGCGGTTCGTCGCCGTCGACCACACCGGGCCCGCGGAGCTGCCCGATGCCGAGTTTCCCTTGCAGGCCACCACCGGCCGGGTGCTGCAGCACTACCAGTCCGGCGCCCAGACGCGCCGGATCCCGGAGCTGGTGGACGTGGTGCCCGAGGTGTTCGTGGAGGTCCACCCCGACACCGCCGCCCGCGCGGGCCTCGTCGAAGGGGAGCGGGCGCGGGTCCGCTCGCGGCGCGGGGAGACGGTCGCCCGGGTTCGGTGCGTCGCCTCGCTGCGGCCCGACCTGGTGTTCCTGCCGTTCCACTTCCCCGGCGAGGGGCGCGCGAACCTCCTGACGAACCCGGCGCTCGACCCGGTGAGCCGCATGCCGGAGTTCAAGGTGTGCGCGGTCGCCCTGTCGAAAGTGGATGCATGAGCGCCCGGCGCGTGGTCGTGGCCGGCTACGGGATGGCCGGGGCTCGGCTGGCCGACGAGATCCGCCGCCGGGACCCGTCGGCGGAGCGGGTGCGGCTGACGATCGTCGGCGCCGAGCCGCATCCCGCGTACAACCGGGTGCTGCTCTCGTCCGTCCTCGCCGGCGGACTGAGCGCGGCGACCGTGCGGCTGCACGACGAGGACTGGGCGGCTCGCGCTCACGTCGACCTGCGGCTGCGGACCTCCGTCACGGGTCTTGACCGCGCGAACCGATGCGTGGAGACCACCGACGGCGCCCTGGAGTACGACGCGCTCGTGCTCGCCACCGGCGCCGCGCCGTGGCTCCCACCGGTCGAGGGGCTCGAGCCGGGGCCGGGCGTCGCGACCTTCCGGACCCTCGACGACTGCACCCGCATCCTCGACGCCGCCCGGCCCGGCGCACCCGTCGTGGTGCTCGGCGGCGGGCTGCTCGGTCTCGAAGCCGCGCGGGGCCTGGCCGGGCGCGGCGCGAACGTGACCGTGGTGCACCCGCACGGCCACCCGATGGAACGCCAGCTCGACGCCGGCGCCGGCCGCGTGCTCGCGCGGCGGCTCGCCGAGCTGGGCGTGACCTTCCGCTTCGACGCCACGGCCGCGCGCCACCTGCCCGGCGACGGCGTGAAGCTCGACGACGGCAGCTTCGTCCCGGCCGACCTCGTGGTGGTCGCCGCGGGCGTCCGCCCGGAGACCTCGCTCGCCGAGGCAGCGGGCCTCGAAGTGGACCGCGGCGTGCTAGTCGACGACCTGCTGCGCACGAGTGACGGCCGCATCCACGCGCTCGGTGACTGCGCGCGGCACGCCCACGCGCCGGCCGGGCTCGTGCAGCCCGCGTGGGAGCAGGCGGCCGTGCTCGCGGACCTGCTCACCGGTGCCGACACCGCCGCGCGTTACCGGGGCACCACCGTGGTCACGCGGCTGAAGGCGCGTGGTGTCGACCTGACCGCGCTCGGCGAGACGCACGCGAATGGCGACGCCGACGTGCTCACGATCGACGACCCGTCCGGCGGTCGCTACGGCAAGCTCGTGGTCCGCGACAACCGCGTGACCGGCGCGATCCTGCTCGGCCTGCCGGACGCCGCCGCTACCGTCACGCAGTTCCACGACCGTGGCATCCCGCTGCCCGAAGACCGGCTCGCCGTGCTGCTCGGCCGCGCGCTGCCAGCGGGCGCGCCGGCGGCCGCGAGTCCCGCCGATCTGCCGGCGTCGGCGCTGATCTGCCGGTGCAACGCCGTGACCAAGGGCCGGCTCGTCGACGCGTGGCGCGGTGGCGCCACCGACGTCGCCGCGCTGGCCCGCACCACCCGCGCCACCACCGGCTGCGGCGGCTGCCACGACACCGTGTCGGCTGTCGCGGGCTGGCTGGCGGCGCAGTGAGCACTCGACTCTCTCTTGCCAAGGAGGACGCCGTGAAGAATCGCTGGATCGAGTACTGGGCACCCGAGGACAAGACCTTCTGGGAGACGACCGGGAAGGGGATCGCCCGCCGCAATCTGTGGTTTTCCGTGTTCGCCGAGCACATCGGGTTCTCGATCTGGACACTGTGGTCGGTCATCGTGCTGTTCATGGGTCCCGCGTACGGGTTCTCGGCGGCGGACAAGTTCCTGCTGGTGTCCACACCGACGCTCGTGGGCGCGATCATGCGGCTGCCCTACACGTTCGCGGTGGCGAAGTTCGGCGGTCGCAATTGGACGATCTTCAGCGCGGGCCTGCTGCTGGTGCCGACCGTGCTGACCGCGATCGTGCTGCACCCCGGGACCTCGTTGGGCACCTTCGTGCTCATGGCCGCGCTGGGTGGCGTCGGCGGCGGGAACTTCGCGTCGTCGATGACGAACATCAACACGTTCTATCCGGAGCGGTACAAGGGCTGGGCACTCGGGCTCAACGCGGGCGGCGGCAACCTGGGTGTGGCCGTGATCCAGCTGGTCGGGTTGCTGGTGATCGGCACGGCCGGGGCGACCGCGCCGCGGCTGGTGTTGTACATCTACCTGCCGCTGATCGTGATCGCGGCCCTGTGCGCGGCGCTGTTCATGGACAACCTCGCCACGGTCCGTGGTGACACCAAGGCCATGCGCGAGGTCGTCCGATATGGACACACATGGGTGATGTCGCTGCTCTACGTCGGCACGTTCGGGTCGTTCATCGGCTACAGCTTCGCGTTCGGGCTGGTGCTGCAGAACCAGTTCGGCCGCACGCCGCTGCAGGCCGCGGCCGTGACGTTCCTCGGGCCGTTGCTCGGTTCGCTGGCCCGGCCGCTGGGTGGCCGGCTGTCCGACCGGCTCGGCGGCGGCCGGGTCACGTTCGCGACGTTCGGCCTGATGGCCCTGGCCACGGTGGTGCTGGTGCTGGCCTCGTCGACGGACTCGCTGGTGTTGTTCACGGTCGCGTTCATCGCCCTGTTTGTCCTGACGGGGATCGGCAACGGCTCGACGTACAAGATGATCCCCGCGATCTTCCAGGTGAAGGCGCGTGCGGCCATCGACCTCGGCGGTGACGAGGCCGCGGAACTGCTCAAGGCCCGTCGCCTGTCGGGCGCGTTGATCGGGCTGGCGGGGGCGATCGGCGCGTTGGGCGGGTTGTTCATCAACCTCGCGTTCCGGCAGTCGTTCGCCGACGCGCACAGCGGGATTCCCGCGTTCGTCGGCTTCCTCGTGTTCTACGGGGTGTGCGTGGGCGTGACGTGGGCGGTGTACCTGCGCAAACCCGCGGCGCGGGCGCAGGTCGCGCTGGCCGGGGCGGAGGTCTGATGAAGACACTCGTGGTGGCCGGGCACGGCATGGTCGCGCACCGGCTCGTCGAAGCGCTGCGCGCGGCGGACACGGCCGGCGAGTGGCGGGTGGTGGTGCTGGCCGAAGAGAACCGGCCCGCGTACGACCGGGTGGCGCTGACGTCTTATGCGGACACCTGGGATCCGTCGGCGTTGGCGTTGGCTGGTGCGGACTACGCGGACGATCCGTTGGTGGATCTTCGGCTGCGTGACGCCGTGGTGGCGGTCGATCGGGCTGCCCACACGGTGACCACTGCGTCCGGTCGCGTGCAGAACTATGACGCGCTGGTGCTGGCCACGGGCTCGCGGCCGTTCGTGCCGCCGGTGCCAGGCCGCGAGCTGCCGGGGGTGTTCGTCTACCGGACGATCGAGGATCTCGACGCCATCCGTGCGGCGGCGTCGAAGCCGGGCCGTGGGCGGCGGTCCGCGGTGGTGATCGGCGGTGGGCTGCTCGGGTTGGAGGCCGCCAAAGCGCTGCGGGACCTCGGCTTGTCGCCGCACGTCGTGGAGATGGCGCCGCGGCTGATGCCGTTGCAGGTCGACGAAGGCGGCGGCGCGCTGCTGCGGCGGCTCATCCAGCGGCTGGACGTGACCGTCCACACGGGAACCTCGACGGACGCACTCGAAGCTGACGGGTCCCGGCTGCTGGCCAAGCTCGGCAACGGCACGGAGCTGGACGTCGACCTCGTGGTGTTCTCCGCGGGTATCCGGCCGCGGGATGATCTGGCGCGTCAGTGTGGCCTGGCAGTGGGCGAACGCGGCGGGGTGCTGGTCGACGCCGAGTGCCGCACCAGCGATCCGGCCGTGTTCGCGATCGGCGAGTGCGCGGCCGTCGAGGGGCGGGTATACGGGATCGTCGCGCCGGGGTACGCGATGGCGGAAGTCGTCGCGGCGCGGCTCACCGGGGGAGCGGCATCGTTCCCCGAGCCGGACACGGCCACCAAGCTGAAACTGATGGGGGTCGACGTCGCCAGCTTCGGCGATGCACATGCGGTGACCGAGGGCGCGCTGGAAGTCGCGGTGAACGACGCTGTGGCCGGCACGTACAAGAAGCTCGTGGTCACCGACGACGGCCGGACGCTGCTCGGCGGCGTCCTGGTGGGCGACGCGGCCGAGTACCACACGCTGCGGGCGCTGGTCGGCCGTCCGTTGCCCGCGGAGCCGGGTGCGCTGCTCGCCCCGGCCGGTGGCGGCGCGGCGGTCGGCGTGGAGGCGTTGCCGGACGAGGCGCAGATCTGTTCGTGCAACGGCGCTTCCAAGGGTGCCTTGACGCGGGCCATCCACGAGGACGGCTGTGACTCGGTCGGCAAGCTCAAGGCGTGCACGCGAGCGGGCACGTCCTGTGGCTCGTGTGTGCCGATGTTGGCGAAGTTGCTGAACGCGTGCGGAGTCGAACAGTCGACGGCGCTTTGCGAACATTTCTCCCAGTCGCGCGCGGAGCTGTTCGAGATCGTGCGGGCCACGCGGATCACCACGTTCAGCGAGCTCGTCAGCCGCTACGGCACGGGCTCGGGCTGCGCGGTGTGCAAGCCGGCGGTCGCGTCGATCCTCGCGACGCTCGGCAACGGCCACATCCTCGGCGGCGAACAGGCGACGCTGCAGGACACGAACGACAAGTTCCTCGCCAACCTGCAGCGCAACGGCAGCTACTCGGTTGTGCCCCGCATCCCCGGTGGCGAGATCACGCCGGAGAAGCTGATGGTGATCGCGCAGGTCGCGAAAGATTTCCGGCTGTACACGAAGATCACCGGCGGCCAGCGGATCGACCTGCTGGGCGCCACGGTGGACCAGCTGCCGGAGATCTGGCGGCGGCTCGTGGACGCGGGGTTCGAGTCCGGGCACGCGTATGGCAAGGCGCTGCGGACGGTGAAATCGTGTGTCGGGTCGACTTGGTGCCGCTACGGCGTGCAGGACAGCGTCGGCCTGGCGATCGAGCTGGAGCTGAGGTATCGCGGGTTGCGTTCGCCGCACAAGATCAAGTCGGGCGTCTCCGGCTGCGCGCGGGAATGCGCGGAGGCGCGCGGCAAGGACTTCGGCGTGATCGCGACCGAGCACGGCTGGAACCTCTACCTCGGTGGCAACGGCGGCGCCACCCCGCGGCATGCGCAACTATTCCTGTCCGATGTGGACACGCCGACGCTGATTCGGACGATCGACCGGTTCCTGATGTTCTACATCCGCACCGCCGACCGGCTGCAGCGCACGGCGCCGTGGCTGGAGGAGCTCGACGGCGGGCTGGAGCACCTGCGCGCCGTGATCGTGGACGACAGCCTCGGCATCTGCGAGGACCTCGACGCCGCGATGGCCAAGCACGTCACGGACTACGAGGACGAGTGGCGCGGCGTGCTGGAGGATCCGGAGAAGCTGGCCCGGTTCAGCTCGTTCGTGAACGCGCCGGGTACGCCGGACCCGTCGATTTCGTTCCGGCCGGAGCGCGCGCAACGGGTTCCGGTGCTGCTGGGTGTACCGCGGCTTGAGAAATCGGAGGTGCGGCGATGACGACGTCGATCGAACGAACCTGGACGGCTGTGTGCGCGGCCTCGCGGGTGGGCGACTGCTCCGGCGCGGCGGCGCTGGTCGAGGGCGAGCAGGTGGCCGTGTTCCGCGTCGGCTCGGAGTGGTTCGCTCTGTCCAACTGGGACCCGTGCAGCGGTGCGGCGGTGCTGTCGCGCGGGATCGTGGGTGACGTCGGGGGTGAGCCCGTGGTCGCGTCGCCGGTCTACAAGGAACGGTTCTCGCTCCACACCGGACAGTGCCTGGACGCTCCGGGTGTTTCCGTGCCGGTCTACCGCGTGCGGGTGCGGGAAGGGATCGTCGAGGTGGGCTCCCCGTGACGGACGTGCTCCCGCTGGCGGGTTTCGTCGCCGGCATCACCGCGGCGCGCCGGGCGGAGGAGCTCGGCGCGCTGCTGGTGCGCAAGGGGGCTGCGGTGCGCTACGGGCCGGCCATCCGCATCGTCCCGCTCGCCGACGACACCGAGCTGCACGCCGCCACCGTACGGCTGCTGGAGTCCACGGTGGACGTCGTGGTCGCCACCACCGGCATCGGCTTCCGCGGCTGGGTGGAGGCCGCCGAGGGCTGGAACCTCGGCGACACGCTCCTGGCCCACCTCTCGCGTGCCCGCCTCGTCGCCCGCGGTCCGAAAGCCACCGGCGCCCTGCGGGCCGCGGGCTTGTCGGAGGACTACTCCCCACCGTCGGAAAGCAACGCGGGTGTGCTGCAGTACCTACTTGACCGGTGTGGATGGTCTGACGATCGCCGTGCAGCTCCACGGCGAACCCCTGCCGTTCTTCACCGAGGCCCTGCGTTCGGCGGGCGCGGCGGTGATCGAGATCCCCGTCTACCGCTGGGTCGGCCCGGCCGACCCCGGTCCGCTCGATCGCCTGCTGGACGCCGTGCTCGACGGCACCGTCGACGCTCTGCCTTTCACCTCCGCGCCGGCCGCCGCGTCGACGCTCGCCCTGGCCCGCCGCACCGGCCGGCTGCCCGCTCTGGTCGACGCCCTGACGTCGCGCGCGGTCGTCGCCTGCGTCGGCCCCATCACGGCCGCACCCCTCGCCGCGCTGGGCATCCCCACCGTCCAGCCCGCGCGCTCCCGCCTCGGCGCCCTCGCCCGCACCATCACCGACGCGCTCCTGGCCCGCACCCCGCGCCTCACGGTTGCCGGCCACGCACTGGAGCTGCGCGGCCACGCCGTCCTCCTCGACGGCGACTGGCACGACATCGCCCCCGCCCCCATGGCCCTGCTCCGCGCCCTGGCCCACTCGCCCGGCCGCGTCGTCTCCCGCCGCGAACTCACCACCTCCCTCCCGGGCGGCGGCGAGGAACACGCGGTCGAAACCGCGATCGGCCGCCTGCGCACCGCCCTCGGTGGCCCGGCCGTGATCCAGACCGTGGTCAAACGCGGCTACCGGCTGGCCGTCGATCGGTGAAGCCGGCGCGGATACTGGAGCCGCACCGCGCATCCAGGCGGCGCCCGTTGGCACGGTAGAGCCGGATCTGTGCGCCGGCATCCGGAGTACCGAGGCCCGGAGTTCGTGCGCCTCGGGGAGCCGCCGGCCGGCGACGGCCGTCTCGGTCCCCGTGCTCTCCGTGCTCTCCGCGAGGAGGTGCACCCTGGTCAGGCGCGGCTGCCGGCCGGCCGTCGACCGGCGAAGTCCGGCAGTTCGAGCGCGCTGTGTTCCGGGCGGCCGGGGGCGTCGGGCAGCGCGGTGAGCCGGCGCAGTTCGGCGTTGCGGGTGGCCAGCGCTTCGGCCGTGGCGGGGAACATGGTGGCGTTGCCTTCGGAGACCAGGGCCTGGTTCAGCTCGACGAACGGGCGCGCGGTTTCTTCGTAGGCATCGAACGCCGTCGTGTGGTCGGCGTTGGTGGCCAGCTCGCCCGCGAGCACGTACGCGCCGACCAGCGCGGTGCTGGAGCCCTGGCCGGTGAGGAACGACGGCGCGAACGCGGCGTCGCCGACGAGCGCGACCCGGCCCGAGGACCAGCGCGGCAGGTGGATCTGGCTGACGACGTCGAAGAACAGGTCGTCGGCTGTGCGCATCGCCTCGACCATGCGGGGGATTTCCCAGCCGTCGCCGGCGAAGACCTCGGCGACGAGCTCGCGCTGCGCGTCCGGGTTGCGGAACGCCGCGAACGGCGGCTCGGGTCGCGCGAAGTTGAGGAAGCCGTGGACCTCCTCGTTCTCGCCCACCGCGTAGAGCGCGGCGCCGCGGCCGGGCAGGCTCCAGAGGGCGCCCTCGCGGTGCAGGCCGAAGGTGTTGGGCATCGTGAAGCCGGCGAAGCAGTAGCCGAGGTAAGTGTGGAACTGCTCTTCGGGACCGAACTTCAGCGCGCGGACCCCCGAGTGCAGGCCGTCGGCGCCGATGACCAGGTCGAACGTGCGGCGGAGGCCGCTGCGGAAGGTCACGTCGACACCGTCGTCGTGGTCGTCGAGGGCGGCGACACTGTCGTTGAAGAGGAACTCGACCTCTTCGCGGATGGTGCGGTAGAGCGCTTCGGCGAGGTCGCCGCGGCGCACTTCGAGGTCGCGGCCCTCGCCGCCGGCGATGGCGTCCGGGCGCAGCGACGCGACCGTGCTGCCGTCGGCGTTGAGGAAGGTGATCCTGCGCGTGTCGACGTGGGCCTCGCGCAGCCGCGGCATCAGGCCCATGCGCTCGACCACGCCGAGGGCGGTGCCGCGGATGTCGATGAGGTAGCCGCCGCCGCGCAGGGCCTCGGCCTTCTCGACGACGGTGACGTCGAAGCCGTATTCACGCAGCCAGTAGGCCAGCGCGGGCCGGCGATGCTGGCGCCGGAGATCAGGACGGTGGTCATGGTGTCTCCTCGATAGCTAAGTTAGGTATGCTTCTCGCGAGCGCGGCGGGCCCTGGACGACTCCTGCGCGCGAGGCAACTATATAGCTAACTTAGGTATGTAAGAGGTGTGATGAGCGACACTGAAGGCCGGCTCGACCCGTTGGCGGTGCTGCCGCGCCTGATGCAGCTGAGCACGGTGCTCAACCGCAGCCACCTCGGGGAACGCGCCATGGAGCAGGCCGGCCTCGCCCTCGACCGGCCGGCGCTCACCGTGATCATCACCCTCCAGATGGCGGGCAAACCGCTGCGCGTCGGCGAGATCGCCACGCGCATGCAGGTCGTCGGCCCGCACGTCACGCGCCACCTGAACGCCCTGGAGAAGCGCGACCTCGTCCGCCGCGTCGCCGACCCCGACGACCAGCGCGCCCGCCTCATCGAGCTCACGCCGGAGGGCGCCGCCGCGGCCGGGCGCTACCTCCAAGCCATCTTGAGCTGGTTCAGCGAGGCGGTGGCCGACTGGTCCGTCGAGGACCAGCGGACGTTCGGCACGCTGCTCAACCGGTTCGTCGACGACCTGACGGCCCGGCTGTCCGAAGTGGACTAGGCCCAGGTGACGGAGAGATCCGCGTATCCCCGGGCCGCGGCGGCGCGGGAAGCTTCTTCCTCGGCCGCAGCCCGATCGGCTGCGCGAAGCGGGTCGAACGCGGTCACGGTGAAGGCCAGGCGTTTGCCCGAACCGCGGGTGCGCCAGACGCCCATCAGCTCACCGTCCACGAGCAACGCGCCAGGGCTGCCGAGGATCTTCCACACCTCCTTCGCGCGGGCCTTGTCCGGCACCAGCACGGCTTTGTCCCGGGCCTGGGTGAACGGATCCAGCGGCGGCAGCAGCCGAACCACCGACGGTGTCGGCGGGTTCTCCAGCGCGGCCACCTGATCGGCCGGCAGGAACGCCCGGCGACCGTCCACTTTGACCTCGACCAGATCATCGGGCCAGGCAGCTGACAGAGCCGTTTTCGCCGTGCCCACGAAACCCGCCGCGTCGCCCTGGGTGGCGGGCCCGTTCGCGACCAGGTAGCCGCGCACCACGCGCGAAACGGCGGCCGCGTCGGGTGATGTCCGCATGCGGCCCCGGTCTTCCAGCGGTGCCAGCGTCGCCGGGGACTGATCGGCCTCCAGGCGCACGCCGCCGTGGAGGGTGGCCAGCCGCATGAGCTGCTCCTGGATGTGCGTGGTGTTGCAGGGGCGGCACCAGCGGGAGTACTCCGGCGGCAGCTCGCGGGTGGCGGCGGCGCTCACCGCGCCCTTCGACATCGGCTGCGTCACGACCTTGCGGATGGCCCGCGCCGCGGTGAAGAGCACCTCCGACGCGGGCACCCCCGTCGCGCCGATTTCCTTTTTCTGCCACAGCATCCGGGCCAGGGCGTCGGCGTCGTCGAGGGGGATCAGCGACGTCACGAGCTCGCGCAGGGCTGCGCGCCGGTGGAAGTGCGGGGCGCCGCGGTGGGACCAGACGAGCACCACGTGCGGATCGTCCACAAGGGATGTCGGCTCGACCGGCGACGAAGACCGCGCCGAGAGCGCGAGCAAGGCGGTGTCACGCATGCTGTCCTGCAGACCGAGGTCGAACAGTGGCGACGCCACCGGGTCCGCGAAGTCCCGGTGCAGGCCGTGCCGCGCGACCCGGTACGCCATCGCTTGCTTGCGTGACACCTCGAGCACAGCGGCCTCCTTCAGCTCAGCGCGTAGTCGAAGGTGTACGACACCGTCGGTTCGCCGATCGTGCCCTGCACCGTGCCCGACCCCGTCAGGCCGGCGAGCTCGCCCGTCGCGGAGCCGGCCACGACGTCGAACTTCGACCAGATGCCCTTCGGGTCGAAACCGCCCTCGTGCCGGACCACGAACGTGCCGCGGCGGCCGTCGACAGTCGCGTCGAACCGCTCGAAGCTCGGTGACGTGGTGCCGCCGCCGTCGTAACCTTCGCCCGCGTAGTACAGCAGGTAATCGCAGATCGACTCACCTTCGATCACGCCGCGGTACTCCATCGTTGCGTGCGCGTAGGCCACGCGCGGGCCGCCTTCGCTGCCGCTGGCGAGGTGTTCGTCCCAGTTCTTCATGCTGAACGTGTTCATGGGACCACTCAACCGCCCATACCTGTCAGCTTGTGTCAGGATTTTCGGTCATACTCGATTCATGCGCGCGTCCCGGTTGCTCACGGTGCTGCTCCTGCTGCAGAACCGCGGCCGGATGACGGCCGAGGAACTGGCCGCCGAGCTGGAGGTCTCCGTCCGGACCGTCTACCGCGACATCGAGGCGCTGTCGGCCTCCGGCGTGCCCGTCTACGCCGACCGCGGCCGCGCCGGCGGCTACCAGCTGGTCGACGGCTACCGCACGCGGCTGACCGGGCTCACCGAGGAGGAGGCGCAGTCGCTTTCGCTGGCCGGGCTGCCCGCGGCCGCAGCGGAGCTGGGGCTCGGTACGGTGCTGGCGGCGGCGCAGCTCAAGCTGTCTGCCGCCTTGCCGAAGGAGCTGCGCAGCCGCGCGGGGCGCGTCGCCGAGCGGTTCTACCTCGACGTCCCCGGGTGGCACCGCGGGATCGAGAGCCTGCCGGTGCTGTCCGCCGTCGCCGACGCCGTGTGGTCGAGCCATCGCATCCGGATCCGCTACGAACGCTGGGGCCAGCGTGAGGTCGAGCGTGTGCTGGAGCCGCTCGGCCTGATTCTCAAGGCGGGCAACTGGTACCTCGCCGGGCGGTGCGAGGGGACCGATCGCACGTACCGGATTTCGCGGATCCTGGAGCTGACGGACCTCGGGGAGGGGTTCGAGCGACCGGCGGATTTCGACCTGCCTCGTTACTGGCAGGAGTGGTCGGAGCAGTTCGAACGGCGCATGTACCCGCGGCTCGCGACCGTGCGCCTGTCGCCGCGGGCGCAGGGGCTGCTGCCGTTCTACGCGGGCAGCGTCGGGGCGCGGGCGCTGCGCGAGGCCCTGGACGGCGGCGCGGTCGCCGATGAGGAAGGCTGGCTCACGATGCGGCTGCCGGTCGAGCCGGGGGAACCCGCGATCGGCGAGCTGCTGCGGTTCGGGCCTCACCTGGAGGTGCTCGAGCCGGCGGACCTGCGGGCGCGGCTCGCGGAAGCGATCAGGGAGATGGACGCGACCTATGGGTGAGCTGGACGGGGTGCGGATCGGCGTCACGGCCGAACGCCGCGCCGACGACCTCATCTCGGCGCTGCTTCGCTACGGCGCGCAGGTGCGCCACGCGCCGACGATCACCATCGTGCCCCTCGCCGAAGACCCCGAGCTTCGGCTCAGCACCGAAGCCGTGCTGGCCGCGCCGGTTGCGTTCACGGCCGTCACGACCGGCGCCGGCTTCCGCGGCTGGCTCGCCGCCGCCGACGGCTGGGGCCTCAAGGACGACCTGTTCACGGCTTTGGGCGCGTCCCGCATCTTCGCGCGCGGCCCGAAAGCTGTCGGCGCAGTGCGAGGTATGGGCTTGCGCGAGGACTTCTCGGCACCGGGGGAGAGCAACGCGGAGCTGTTCGACGCACTGGTCGCCGCGGGCGTCGAGAACGAGCGCGTCGCCGTGCAGCTGCACGGCGCTCCGCTGCCGGAGTTCACCGATCGGCTGGTGGGCGCCGAGGTGGTAGCGGTGCAGCCCTACCGCTGGCACTCACCCGCGGACACCGCCCCGGTCTTGTCCCTCGCGCACGACATCGTCTCCGCCGAAGTCGACGCCCTCGTCTTCACCAGCGCCCCGGCCGCCACCAACTTCCTGACGCTCACCGCCCCCACCGGCGCCCACGACGCCCTCCGCCGCGGCGCGGTCAAGACGTTCTGCGTCGGCCCTGTGACGGCGGCGCCGCTGGAAGCTGCCGGTATCCCCACCCATCAGCCCGAACGGCAACGCCTGGGCGCGCTGGTGAAGCTGGTCGTCTCGACGCTGGGCAGCGCTTAGGCAACGCCCGCCCGCTCGCGCCGATGGCTTCATCGCCGAGTTCCGCCGCGACCAGCCGGCACTGGCGGCCTGCTCAGGAAGCCTCCGCCCGCTCCCTCCCCACCGCTTCCTCACTCAGCCCCTGCCGCCAGTACCCCGTGAAGCAGATGGCCGCCTTGTCGAAGCCGCGGTCGCGGACGAGGTGGCGGCGGACGTGTTTCACGACGTTCGCCTCGCCGGAGACCCAGGCGTAGGGCGCGCCACCGGGGAGGGTGGCGGTGCGGAGGGCCTCGACCAGGGCTTCGCCGTGGGGCCGGGTGCCGCGCACGACCCAGTGCAGCTCGACGGCACCGACGGTCTCGAAGGTCTGACGCTCCGCGCGATCGGGGATCTCGACGTACACGGCGGCCCGCGCGGACTGCGGCAGCTCTCCACGATCGCGCCGATCGCGGGCAGCGCCGTCTCGTCGCCCACCGGGAGCTGCCAGTCGGAGGTCGGAGGCACGTCGTACAGGCTGTGCGGGCCCACGAACGCCACCAGGTCGCCGGCCGCGGCGCGCGCGGTCCACTCCGAAGCCGGGCCCTGGGCGTCGTCGTGGAGGACGAAGTCGACGTCGACCTCCTCGAGCTCGGGGCGCAGCGCGCGCACGGTGTAGGTGCGCATCGGCGGCCGGACCCCGTCGGGCATGGCGAGGTAGGTCTTGTACCAGGACATCACGTCGCCGGTCTGCGGCGCGGGCGGTAGCTGCGGCTCATCCTGGCCCGGCAGCGGGAAGAACACCTTCATGTACGCGTCGGGCCCGACACCGGAGACGGCCGCGAGTGTGGGGCAGCCGAACGTGATCCTGGCCATGTGCGGGGTGACCCGCCGGACCGCGGTGACCCGGCCGCGGTGCGAAGTCAGCAATGCCATTAGGTAAACCCAACCTAAATATCGGGGATCTCAAACAGCCCCGCCGGGCCATCCTCTGCCGCGAGCCCGTCCGGCCGCCACCGGTACTCGCGCAGGTTCACGCGCTGGCCGTCGGCGAGCACGCCCTCCGCGCGCAGGAGTTCGAGCTGCCGGTGGGCCAGGTGCGGCGCCGGAGTGCCGTTGGCGCGCAGGATCCGCTGCCACGGCAGGTCGTGCCCGTCTTCGGCGAGCACGCGCCCGACCAGCCGGGGTGACGGCGCGCCGCTGAGCGTGGCGATGTCACCGTAGGTCGCGACGGTCCCCGCGGGCACGTCCTTGATGACAGCCCGGATCCGTTCGTGCAGTTCGTCGTCCATCCCCGCACTTTGCCGCACCACCCCGACAGTTCAACGTCCCGACCCCGGAAAGGCGTGCCGGTGCGCCACCCGTGCGTGTCAGCATGGTTCCATCGCTGGTGTGAACGGGCGGAGAACAGCACACGGACAGGCGCGGCTCGTGCGCCCGCCCGTCGCCGGCGCACCCACGTTCGCCTGGGACGCGGGCGCACGCCGGCTGCTGTCCCCGCCCGCCGGGTTCCTCCGCGTGCTCGGCGGCCCCGGCACCGGGAAGACGACCTTGCTCGCCACCGCGGCCGCGCGCCGCATCGCCGACGGCGCCGACCCGGAGAGCGTGCTCGTGCTCACCGCGTCGCGCCGCGCGGCCGACGCGCTGCGGGCCGACATCACGCGCCGCCTCACGGCCGATCCCGAGCAGTCGTCGGTGCTGCCGCGCACGGTGAGTGAACCGCTCGTGCGCACGGTGCACTCGTACGCGTTTTCGCTGCTCCGTCTCGAAGCCCGCGCCGAAGAGCTGCCGCCGCCGCGGTTGCTGGCCGGCGCGGAGCAGGACGTGGTCGTGCGCGAGCTGCTGCAGGGTGACCTCGAGGTCGGCGCCCCCGACTGGCCGGACCAGCTGCGTCCGGCGCTGCTCGTGCCGGGCTTCGCCGAGGAGCTGCGCGACCTGCTGATGCGCGCGGCCGAACGCGGGCTCGGCCCCGAGGACCTCGTGGAGCTGGGCCACCGCAAGGACCGCGAGGAGTGGGTCGCGGCCGGGCACTTCTGGGCGCAGTACGAGGAGGTCACACAGCTGCAGGGCGCGGGCGGCAACGCGCTCGGCGTCCGCAGCGCCCCGGCGCTCGACGCCGCCGAGCTGGTCACCTCCGCCCTGCTCGCCCTCGAAGACGACGAGGAGCTGCGCGATCGCGAACGTGGCCGTGTGCGGCACCTGTTCGTGGACGACGCCCACCACCTCGATCCGTTGCAGATCCAGCTGATCCGCCAGATCGGCCGGACCGCGGCCGAGTTCGTGGTGGCCGGCGACCCCGACCAGTCCGTGTTCTCCTTCCGTGGCGCGGATCCCCGGCTGTTCGCCGACGCGGACTCCGACGGCGATCGCACGGTCACGCTCACCACTTCGCATCGGCTCGCCCCGGCCGTGCGCGAGGCCGTGACGAAGCTCGGCGCCACGCTGCCGGGTGCGTCGCAGCACCGGAAACTCGTGTCGCCGCAAGGGAAACGCGGGGGCAAAGTCCGCGTCCGCCTGATGCCGACGCCCGCCGCCGAGGCGAGCTGGATCGCCGACCAGCTGCGCCGCGCCCACCTCGTCGACGGCGTGCCGTGGTCCGAGATGGCGGTGCTCGTGCGCTCGCCCGCGCGGACTTTCTTGGTCCTGCAACGAGCTTTGCGCGCGGCCGGGGTGCCGATCGGCTCGGCGACGCAAGAGCTGCCGCTGGCCAAGCACTCCGCTGTCCGGCCACTGCTGGCCGTGCTGCGGATCGCCGCCGAACCGGAGCTGCTCGACGTCGACCTCGCCGAAATGCTGCTGTCCTCGGCGCTGGGCGGTGCCGACCCGCTCGCGTTGCGCCGCGTCCGCCGCGGCCTGCGCCGGCTCGAACTGGCCGGCGGCGGCCAGCGCTCCAGCGACGAACTGCTCGTGGAAGCGCTGCGCGGCGGCGACATCCTGGTCGGGCTCGCCGACGCCGAGGCGACGCCGGTGCGCCGTGTCGGCAAGCTGCTGGGCGTCACGCACCAGGCGGTCGCGCGCGGTGAAGGCGTGGAGCAGGTTCTCTGGGAGCTGTGGGAGGCCAGTGGCCTGCAGGAACGGCTGTTGCGGTTCGTCGATCGCGGCGGTTCGCTAGGCGCGCAGGCCGACCGCGACCTCGACGCCGTGGTCGCGTTGTTCGACGCCGCCGGTCGTTATGTCGACCGGTTGCCGCGGGCGAGCGTCGCGTCGTTCGCCGACTACCTGTCGTCGCAGAACATCGCCGGGGACACGCTGGCGCCCGCCGCGATCCCGGGTGAGGGCGTGTCGCTGCTGACCGCGCACGCGGCCGCGGGTCGCGAGTGGACGGTGGTGGCCGTGGCGGGCGTGCAGGAAGGCGCGTGGCCGGACCTGCGCCTGCGCGGTTCCCTGCTCGGGGTGGAACGGCTCGTGGACCTGCTGTCCGGAGTGGACGACGGCGACAAGGTCTCCGCCATCGCCCCGATCCTGGCCGAGGAGCGGCGCCTGTTCTACGTCGCCGCCGCCCGTGCGCGCCGGACGTTGCTGGTCACGGCCGTGGCGGGTGAGGACGAGCAGCCCTCGCGCTTCCTCGACGACCTCGAGGAGAACGGCGCCGACGACGGTGCGCTCGACTCCCGCATGAAGCCACCCGGCCGTTCGCTGGTGCTGGCCGAGCTCGTGGGCGAGCTGCGTGAGGTCGTGTGCGACGACAAGGCCGACCCCGAACGCCGGGCCCGTGCGGCGAAGCAGCTCGCGCGGCTGGCCGACGCCGGTGTGCCCGGCGCGCACCCCAGCACGTGGTACGGCCTGCTGCCGTCCTCCACCGACGAGCCGGTGCACAAACCCGGTGACCTCATGCGGATCTCACCGTCCACGGTGGAAATCCTGGTCAAATGCCCGCTGCGCTGGCTCGTCGAGCGCCATGGCGGCAGCGATCCCGCGCAGCTCGCCGCCGTCACGGGAACGCTGGTGCACGGCCTCGCACAGGCCGTCGCGGGCGGCCGCACCGAAGACCAGATCCAGGCCGCGCTCGACGACGCGTGGGTGCGCGTCGACGCGGGAGCCCCGTGGTTCTCCCGGCGCGAGCGCAACCGCGTGGAACAGATGCTGCGCAACTTCGTGGCGTGGCTGGAAGGCAGCCGCAAGGAGCTGATCGAGGCCGGTGTCGAGCAGGACATCGAGGTCGAGCTGCCGATGGGCGACGACGAGGTGCGCGTGATGCTGCGCGGCCGCGTCGACCGCGTGGAGCTGGACAAGGACGGTCGCCCGGTGATCGTGGACATCAAGACCGGCAAGGTGCCCGTGTCCAGCGCCGACGCCGAGCAGCACCCGCAGCTCGCCGCGTACCAGCTCGCCGTGTTGCTCGGCGCGATCGAGGGCAAGAACACCCCGGGTGGCGCGCGGCTGGTGTACGTCGCGAAGACCAACAACAAGACCGGCGCCACGCAACGCGACCAGCCGCCGCTCGACGACGACGGCGGACGGCAGTGGCTCGACCTCGTGCGTTCGGCGGCGGCCGCTGCGGCCGGGCCCGACTACCAGGCCCACGAGAACCCCGACTGCGACCGCTGTCCCGCCCGCGGCTGCTGCCCGCTGCGCCCCGAGGGTAGGCAGGTGACCGGCCCGTGAGCTTCCGGCTCATCGCCAACCCGGTCGAGCCCGCGGAGATCGCCGACGCACTGGGCCTGCACCGCCCGACCCCCGAGCAGGCCACGGTGATCGCCTCGCCCGTGGAGCCGTCGCTGGTCGTCGCCGGCGCCGGCGCGGGCAAGACGGAGACGATGGCCGCCCGCGTGGTGTGGCTGGTGGCCAACGGGATCGTGAGCCCCGAGCGCGTGCTGGGCCTGACGTTCACACGCAAGGCCGCGCGCCAGCTCGGCGAACGCGTGCGCGCCCGGCTGCGGCGCCTGGCCGGGTCTGGGCTGCTGGAGAAGCTGGACCCGACGGGCGGGCTGCGCGCCACGGTCGTCGCCGGCGAGCCCACCGTGCTGACTTATCACGCGTACGCCGGGCGGCTGCTGTCCGAACACGGCCTGCGGCTGCCGGTGCAGCCAGGGGTGCGGCTGCTGTCGGAGACGTCGTCGTGGCAGCTCGCGCACCGCGTGGTGTCCACATGGGACGACGACCTCGACACCGACCGCGTGCCGTCGTCGGTCACGGCGCAGCTGCTCGCACTGGCCGGGGAGCTCGGCGAGCACCTCGTGTCGACGGAACGGCTCGCGGAGTACACGACGTGGCTGTGCGAGGTGATCGAGAACGCCCCGCGCGCCAAGGGCCAGCGGGCGGCCCTTCCGCAGAAGCTGCAGGAAGTCATGGCGGCGCAACGGTTCCGGCTCGCGTTGCTGCCGCTCGTCGAGGCCTACCACCGGCGCAAACGGGCCGAGGGTGCGCTCGACTTCGCCGACCAGATGTCGCTCGCGGCACAGCTGGCCGACGGCTACCCGGCCGTGATCACCGGCGAACGCGAGCGCTACGGCGCCGTGCTGCTCGACGAGTACCAGGACACCGGCCACGCGCAGCGCGTGCTGCTGCGGTCGCTGTTCGGCGGCGGAGACCACGCGCCGATGCCGGTCACGGCCGTCGGCGACCCGGCCCAGGCCATCTACGGCTGGCGCGGCGCTTCGGCCGCCAACCTGCCGCGTTTCACCACCGACTTCCCGCGCCACGCCGACGGGCGGCTCGCGCCCGCGCACGAGTTCGGCCTGCTCACCAGCTTCCGCAACCCGCCGCAGATCCTGGACCTGGCCAACGCCGTGGCCGAGCCGTTGCGGGCCCGCGGCCTCGGCGTCGAGCCGCTGCGGGCGCGCGAGGGCGCCGGCCCGGCGGACATCGCCGTGGCGCTGCTGCCGGACGTGCGCGCCGAACGCGAGTGGGTGGCCGACGCGCTGGCGCGGCGCTGGCTCGCCGAAAAAGAGGAGATGGGCAAGCCGCCGACGGCCGCCGTGCTGGTGCGCCGGCGCGCGGACATGGCGCCGATCGCGGCCGAGTTGCGCATGCGCGGGTTGCCCGTGGAGGTCGTCGGCCTCGGCGGGCTGCTCGACGAACCGGAGGTCGCCGATCTCGTCAGCACGCTGCGGGTGCTGGCCGATCCGCTCGCCGGCAGCGCGGCGGCCCGGCTGCTCACCGGCGCGCGGTGGCGGCTCGCGGCGGCGGACCTGGCCGCGCTGTGGCGGCGCGCGGGGGAGCTGTCTTCGCCCGTGCCACAGGCGGATTCCGAAGACGAACCCGTGCTCGTCACCGAACGCGCCGAGCAGGCCGGGCTCATCGACGCCGTCGACGAACCCGGCAAGCCTGAGCGCTACTCCGAGGACGGCTACCGGCGGATCCGGCGCATCGGCGCGGAGCTGGCCGCGTTGCGCCGGCGTCTCGACCAGTCGTTGCCCGAGCTCGTGGCCGACGTCGAACGCACGCTGCTGCTCGATGTCGAGTCCCTCGCCCGCCCCGGCTCGGCCGGCCGCGCGCACCTCGACGCGTTCGCCGAAGTCGTCACCGACTACGCCGAGACGGCGCCGACCGCGACGCTACTGTCCTTTGTGGACTACCTCAACACCGCCGCCCACGCCGAAGACGGCCTCACCCCCGGCGAGGTCGAGGTGGTGCCCGATCGCGTGCAGGTGCTCACCGTGCACTCCGCCAAGGGGCTGGAGTGGGAGGTCGTGGCCGTGCCGCACCTCGTGGCTGAGGTGTTCCCGAGCAAGCGCCGGTCCTCGTCGTGGCTGCGCACCGCGACGTCGCTGCCCGCGTTGCTGCGCGGCGACTCGGCGGACCTGCCCGAGCTGCGCGTGTCCGACGGGTTCGACCGCAAAGAGGTGCAGGAGGCCCTCGAACTGCACGAGGAGGGCTTCGCCGAGCGGGAGGCCGACGAGGAACGCCGACTCTGCTACGTCGCTCTCACGCGCTCGGAACGCGCGCTCATCGTGTCCGGCCACTGGTGGAACGAGAGCAGCACGCGCGCGAAAGGACCGTCGGTGTTCCTCACGGAGATCGCCGACGTGCTGCGCGAGGCCGACCCGCCGATCGGCGTGCTCGACGCGTGGGCCGACGAACCCGCCGACGACGAGGAGAACCCGCTGGTCGCGGACTCGCGCAAGGCGAGCTGGCCCGTCGACCCACTGGGGGACCGGCGGACCGGGGTTTCGACGGGGGTTGAGATGGTGTTCGCCGCGATGGCGGCCTTGCCCGAAACGACTGAGACGCCGGAAGCGACAGCGCCGCAGCCGGTGAAGGCCGAATCCGAGCCGCCGGAACTGTTCGGCGTCGCCGAGGACGACGAGGTGCCGCTCCCGCCCGAACCGGACGAGTTCGACGAAGAACCTTACGAGGACGAAGAAACCTACGACGACGAAGACGAAGACGCGGTCGACCCCGAAGACCCCGACGGCTGGGCCGCCGACACCGACGTCCTGCTCGCCGAACGCGCCCGTGCCCAGGCCACTGTGGACCGGGTCGTGCTGCCGGCCCAGCTTTCCGTGAGCCAGCTCGTGGAGCTCGCCGCCGACGCCGAAGCGCTCGCCCGGAAACTGCGCCGCCCGCTTCCCTTGCCGCCCAACACTTTCGTCCGGCGCGGCACCGCGTTCCACACCTGGCTCGAACAGCGCTTCTCCGGCGAGGGCCTGCTGGACATCGACGACCTGCCCGGCGCCGCCGACCTCGGCGAGGCTCCCGACTCCGATTTCGAGGCGCTGCAAGAAGCCTTCGAACGCAGCGAGTGGGCCGAGCGGGTGCCGCTGGCCGTGGAGGTGCCGTTCTCGGCCGACGTCGAGGGCATCACCGTGCGCGGCCGGATGGACGCCGTCTACGCGGATCCCGACGGCGGCTGGACGGTGGTGGACTGGAAAACCGGCTCCGTGCCGTCAGCCGAGCGCCTGCCCGCGCTCGCCGTGCAGCTCGGCGCGTACCGGCTCGCGTGGGCGGCGCTGAAGAACGTGCCGGTGGACCGCGTGCGCGCCGCGTTCCACTACGTCCGCCACGGGCACACGCTCAGCCCCGCCGACCTCCTGGACGCCGAAGGCCTGCGTGACCTGCTCCGCAGCGTCCCGCGCGAGTGACTCAGGCGTTGTCGCGAACCTTCAACGCCCACTTCACGAGCGGCCACTGTGCCGTCAACCGGAACCAGGCCGCCGCGCGCACCGGCGCCGAAAGCTTCTTGCGCTCGAAGTCCAGCGCCATCTTCACGTTGCCGGGGAACACACCCACGAACAGCAGCGCCGCCGCGAGCCCGCCCAGCCGGCGCGTCCGGGGCAGCGCGATGGCCGCGGCCACGCCGAGCTCGGCGGCGCCCGAGGCGTACGTCCACGCGCGACGCGAACCGGGGAGCTTCTCCGGTACCAGCGCGTCGTACTGCTTGGGGCGCACGAAGTGCGTCAGGCCGGCGGAGGCGAGGAAACCGGCCAGCCAGTACGCGGGCCGTTGCGGCCTGCTCGAGTCGGGCATGCATCCAGCCTGCCACAACGTGATCACCGCGACGGGTGTGCGGGCGATGACCTTCGGCTATCCTCCCCGCTGTGAGTGACGCCGAACACCCGCGGGGAGCCGGTGCATGAAAGCCCTCAAACGGCTGCCCCTGAACGTCCGGCTCAACGACCGCCCCGACCACGAGCTCGTCGGCGTGATCCGGATGCCGGAGTTCACCACGAGCCCGATGCGCTCGATCGTCAAGCGGATCATCGGCGCGCTGCTGGCTTTGCTGGCGACGGTGCTGATCGTGTTCGCCGACCGCGGCGGCTACCGCGACGTCAACGGCGACGGGGTGTCCTTCCTCGACGCGATCTACTACTCCACCGTCTCGCTCTCCACGACCGGCTACGGCGACATCGCGCCGGCGTCGGCGTCGGCGCGGCTGGTGAACGTCCTCATCATCACGCCCCTGCGTGTGCTCTTCCTCATCGTCCTCGTCGGGACCACGCTGGAGGTGCTCACTGAGCGCTCCCGGCAGGCATTCAAGATCCAGAAGTGGAGGACGAAGGTGCGCGACCACACCGTCGTCGTCGGGTTCGGCACCAAGGGCCGCTCGGCCGTCAACGCGCTGCTCGGTGACGAGGACGTGCAACCCAGCCGCATCGTCGTCGTCGACACCGACCAGCAGGCGCTGGAGGCCGCGAGCTCGATGGGCCTGGTGACCGTGCACGGCTCCGCGACCAGGGCCGACGTGCTGCGCGTGGCCGGCGTGCAGCACGCCAAGGCCGTGGTCGTGGCCCCGAACCGCGACGACACCGCAGTGCTCGTCACGCTCACTGCTCGCGAGCTGGCGCCGAAGTCGCACATCGTGGCGTCGGTGCGGGAGGCGGAGAACGTCCACCTGCTCAAGCAGTCGGGCGCGAACCAGGTCGTGGTCTCGAGCGAGACGGCCGGGCGCCTGCTGGGCATGGCGACCTCGACGCCGCTCGTGGTCGACATGGTCGAGGACCTCATCACGCCGGAGTCGGGCCTGGCGATCGCCGAGCGCGCCGTGGAGCCGTCCGAGGAGGGCGGTTCGCCGCGGCACCTGCCCGACATCGTGCTGGGCGTGGTCCGCGACGGCGTGCTCTACCGCGTCGACGCCCCACAGGCCGACGCGATCGAACCGGGCGACCGGCTGCTGTACGTCAAGAAGGTCACCTCGGCCGACAAAGTCGAATCCTGAAGCGTCGAATCCTGAGCCGTGACTTCCTGACCACTGGGTGACGGCCGATCGGCGGACGGTGACCAGGGCCGCCGGGACCTCACTGGGTTTTGCCCCGTGGATCTGGAACCATGGCGGCGTGCAGCTCTCCGACCTCACGAGCAAGACCTCAGCCCAGAGGTGGCTGCAGGTGGGCCTCCCGGCTGCCGCCGGCGTGCTCGTGGTGGTGCTGGCGTGGCTCGCCGGGCCCGGCCTGTTCGGCATCGCGGGCGACGGTGCCGGCGCGCCCGTGCAGGCCGAGGTGACCCAGCCGGCCGCGTGTTCGGCGGGCAATCCGGTCGAGTCCGTCACGTTCAGCCTCGGCGGCAAGCCGCGCCAAGGCACGCTCAACGGCTGCGGTCACGCCAAGGGGGAACGCGTCGAGGTCGGCGTGCCCGTGGACGCTCCGGCCGACGGTCCGATCACCGTCAGCGCGGCCGACACGTCGGCGGGCGCTCAGGACGCGCGCGGGCCGATCGCGCTCGTGCTGCTGGTCTTCGCGTGCTTCTCGGGCGGCATGTACGCGTTCCTGGTCATCCGGGGCTCGGGGAAGCTGGCCCTTCTGCACTGAGTGCGCGCTCGATCTCGCCGAGCTGCCTACGGGCACCGTAGGCGTCCGGCACGTCGTGTTCTTCGATGATGTCCACCGCCTCGCGCAGGAAGCGCCGGGCCTGCTCGTGGTCACCGGCGGCCGTGTGCGCCTTGACCACGTGTTCCAGCACTTGCAGCGCCCAGCGCCAGCCTTGCGAAGCAAGGAACCGATCGATCGAGGTACGCCAGATCTCCGTGGCCCCGGCCAGGTCGCCCGCCGCCAGCCGGACCTGAGCGATCGCCCCCTGCGCGGTGCGCAGCGCGAGCTCTTCGCCGGCCGCTTCGCACAGCGCGGCCGCGTGCTCCGCCAATGCCACCGCCTCGTCGAGCCGGCCGAGCTTGGCGAGGGGGTACGCGATCCCTGCCGTCGCGATCATCTCGGCTTTGGTGTTGCCGGCTGCCCGATGCAGCTCCATTCCCCGCCGGAAGTGGTCGACGGCTTCGGCGTACCGGTCCGGGCCGCCGATATCGCCCAAGATCTGCCCGAAGTTTATGTGCAGGTAGGCCAGCTCGGCGTCGTCGGTCTGCAGGTCCATCGAGCGGCCCAGCTCACGCAGGCAGTCCTCGTAACGCTGCACGGTGTAGTACGACAGGCCGAGGCTCCGGTGCAGCTGCGCGACCAGCGGGTCGTCGCCGTCGATGAGCTCCAGCGCCAGCTCGATGCCCGATGCCCATTCCTCGCCACGCACGAACTGCTCGTAGGGCATGGCCAGCGAAAGCGCCAGCGGCGCCGTTTCGGAGCGCAGTGCCGGGGTCGCGGCCAGCTCCCGGACCAGCAGGGTCAGGGTGGGCAGCTCGGCCTCGTACCACGCCACGGCGTCGTCGTACCCGCCGATCCGGGTCACGGTCACACCCGGCTCCGCCACCGGTACGTGGTCGTTGGGTGGCCTCACCGGTCGCAGTGCCAGGGTTGCCGCGTGGGCGACGCACCGGTAGTGGTTGACCAGCCGGCGCAGCGCCGCCGCCCGCTCCTCGGGTGAGTCCGTGGCCTCCATCAGCTCCAGGGAGTAGGCGCGGACCAGATCGTGTGCGGTGAAGCGGTCCGGCCGGTGCTCGCTGAGGTACCGGATGCGCGTGAGTTCTTCCAGCAGCTTGCGGCCCTGAGGCAGCGGCACGCCGGCGAGGCTCGCCGCGGCCTCGGCGGAGATGTCGGTGCCGTGGTGCAGGGCCAGCAGCCGGAACAGCCGCGCCGCCGCCTCGCTGAGCGTCTGGTACGACCAGGAGAAGACGGTGCGGACGTCGCCGACGTCGTCGGTGCGGAAGGCCGCCAGCGTGCCGCGGGTTTCGCGCAGCGTGGTGGCGAGGGCGGTCAAGGTCAGCTGCGGGCGGGTGCGCACGCGGGCCGCCACGATCGCCAGCGCGAGCGGGAGGCGGCCGCACAGCCGGATGATCTCGGCGGCGGCCTCGGGTTCGGCCGTCACCCGCTCTTCGCCGAGCCGCCGGGCGAGCGCGCGGCGGGCTTCGTCCTCGGTGAGCGTGTCGAGCGTCAGCACCTCGGCGCCGTCGGACACGACCAGGGACGCGAGGCTGTTGCGGCTGGTCACGATCACCGCGCAGCCCGGGGTGCCGGGCAGCAGCGGCCGCACCTGCTCGGCGTCGCGGACGTTGTCCAGCACCACGAGCATCCGCCGCCCGACCAGCAAGCTGCGGTAGAGGCCACTGCGTGCGTTGAGTCCGGTGGGCACCGAGCCCGGCGCGAGCACCTCGAGGAAGCCCCGCAACGCATCGGCCGGGCCCACGACCGCGCCGCCGGGGTCGAAGCCGCGCAGGTCGACGTAAAGCTGGCCATCCGGGAACTGCGCGGCCACCCGGTGGCCCACGCGGATGGCCAGTGACGTCTTGCCCACGCCCGCGAGCCCGTCGATCACCACCAGCGGCATGGTCCGGGCGGCCGCGGCCGTCTCCAGGACGCGGGACAACGTGACCAGTTCGGTGTCGCGGCCGGTGAACGCCGCCAAGCCCGGTGGCAGCTGCGCGGGCCGTACTCGCGGAGCGGCGGGCCGTTCGGGCTGCCGCTCCGGTTCGGCGAGCAGCTCGCGCTGCACTTGGGCCAGCTCCGGCCCGGGCTCCACGCCCAGCTCGTCGACCAGCCGGTCCCGGATCGCCCGGTACACCTCGAGGGCCAGCGCTCGGCGACCGAGCGTCGCCAGTGTGCGCATCAGGCGCGCGTGCACGCCTTCGTCGAACGGGTCCAGCGCGGCCACCCGCTCCAGGTGCGGCAGCAGCGGCTGCGGCGACTGCCCCGTGTCGAGCGCGAGGTCGGCGGCCTGCATCAGCACGGTGGCGACTTCGCGGTCGATGCCGGCCAGCAGCGCGGCGACGCGCGTCGGCACGGCCGCCCCGGCCCCGGCGGTGGCGCGGCACAGGTCCAGTGCCTTGACGAACCAGGCCATCGCCTCGCCTGACGCCTCGACCTGCCGGGCCTGCTCCGCGAACGCGCGGAACTCGGCGAGGTCCGACGTCGTGGCACCGGGCCGCAGCGCGTACCCGCTCGAATCGCGCACCAGCCACGAGCCCTGCGCCCGGGCGGGCAGGTCGGGTTCCACGAGCCGCCGCAACGCGCCGACGTAGCGCTGGATCACGTTGCCGGCGCTGGCCGGCACCTCGTCCTCCCACAGCAGGCCGACGAGCTCGTCGAGCCCGGCCGGGCGGCCGCCGCGCGCGAGCAGGACCGTCAGCAGCAGGCGCTGCGCGGGCGGCCCCAGGGCGAGCTCACGACCTCCCCGCCAGGCGCGCAGGTGGCCGAGCAGCTCGAACCGCACCGTCGGTGCACTGGGTGTGCTCACGGGACCTCGACCGGCACCGGATCCCTAGCTGACCAAGGACGACGGCGCCGCGAACGTGTTGCAGTCGGCGATCCGGTTGGCTTTCGCGCCCTGGCGCCACCAGTAGGCGTAGTGGGCGTTGGTGCCGTGATCGTGGCTGTGGGAGGTGTTGTCGCCGCGGGTCTCCTGGTCGTTCCACGCCTTGTTGTACATGTCGCGGGTGATCGTGCCGCCTTGGTCGACGTGGGCGCCGAGGAACATGCCCGAGAAGCACTGGGCCTGCAGTTCCTTGCGCCGTGACATCTCCAGGCCCTCGGGGCTGTTCTGGCCGGCCGCGTAGATCTTCTGCCACGCGGCGTCCATGATCCCGGCGACCTCCTGCACGTGGTGGCCGTACTCGTGGGCGAACAACGCCAGGTATACGCCCGGGTTGTTGCCGTACTGGTCGGTCTGCAGGCCGGCGAAGGGCACGTACAGGTTGTCCTCGCAGTAGTACGCCGCCGTCGCGATGCCGACCTGGATCGTGCCGCACGCGGTCTCGAAGCTCGGCCCCGTGGGGAAATGCAGCGCGGGCGGGGTGAACGGCAGGTCGTAGGCCTGGAGGAACGGGCCCCACGCCGCGTCGAGGCACTTGCTGGCCGCGGTGAAGAACGCTTCCGCACGCGACTGCGTGCTCTGCCACGTCGGCAGGTCGCAGACGCGGTTCTGCAGCCCGGCGTTGGGGTCTTGCAGGATCGGGTGGTCGGCCAGCTTGAGGATCTTCTGCGGGCCCGTGGAGCTCGGCTCGGACGACTCGGTCGGCGCCGACGACGCGGTGGAGGACGAGCCGTTGTTCGGCGGCAGCTCGAACGCGCTGGTCGGCGCGGGCGCCGGCGGGTTCTGGTAGCCGGTGGCGTTCGCGCCCTGGCTCGGCCGGTTCAGCGCGACGATCGCGACGATCCCGAGCACCAGCACCGTGACGGCACCGAGCGCGATCCCGATGATCGCGCCCGGCGACTTCTTCTGGTGCTGCGGCGGAAAGCGCTGCGGTGGGTACTGGCCCAGCCACGGGTTCTGCGGTGGCGGCCCCTGCGGAGGTCCCGGTGGCGGGCCCTGCCTGGCCGGACCCTGCATGGCCGGCCCCGACACGGGCGGACCCGGCGGTCCCTGCCTGCCGGGCCCGTGACCCGGGACCGGCGGCGGTTGAACGGTCCCGCGAGGCGGCACCTGGCCGTAGGGCGGTTGCGTCATCAGGGCAGTCCCGGAGGGTCTCGGCACGGGCCGGGCGGCCCCCGGCTTCCGTTCAGCATATCGGGGGAACGGGGGCGGTACGCACCACTCGTGCCGACGCCGTCACCCGACCCGGGTGTCACCCCAGGTCTGGCCCGGTTTGGGCGCCTCTGGAAGAGTGAGCGGCAGCAAGTGACGGGTCGTGAGTACGAGGGGCTTCGATGACAGACACACCCGGTTCGCCGGGGTCCGGCGCGCCCGAGGACGACGCGCCCACCCCGAGCCAGGGTTTCCAGCGCCCCGAACCGACCAATCCCGACCAGACCGGCGCCACGGGCACGCCGGCATCCGGCACAGCCGCTTCTTCCGGCACACCTGCTTCTTCCGGCACAGCGCAGCCCGAAGGCTCGCCGCAGACGCCTGGCACCGGCGGCGTTTCGCAGCAGCCCCAGACTCCGCGGACCCCGCCGTCCGGCGGCTGGCAGTCACCCGGCCGGCAGCAGACCCCGCCGCCCGGTGGCCAATGGCAGTCGCCCGGTCAGCAGCACGGGCAGCCGATGCCGCAGTATCCCGGCGGCGCCTACGGGCAGCAGGGCGGCTGGACCCCGCACGGCCTCGGCAAACCCGGCGTGATCTCGTTGCGCCCGCTCAACGTCGGCGACATCCTCGACGGCGCGATCACCGCCGTCCGGCGCTACCCGGTGCTGATCCTGGGCACGTCGGCGGTGATCGCGGTGATCGTGGCGGGCCTGAACCTCATCGTGCAGCTCGTGGTGCAGCCCGACCTCAACCGCGTCGCGACGCTCGGCCCGGCCGCCACGCAGCAGGAAGCGCTCGACGCGATGTACAACCTGCTTGGCAGCACCGCGTTGTCGCTGGTCCCGACGCTGATCATCACGCTGCTCGGCCAGACGTTCCTCACCGGCTTCCTCACGGTCGTGATGGGCAAGGCGGTGCTCGGCCGTCCCGTCGACTTCCGCACGGCCCTGCGCGAGGCCGCGCCGCGGCTGCTGCCGCTGCTGGGCCTGACGGTCCTGTACGCGCTGGCCACCATGGTCGCGGCGATCTTCTGCCTGCTGCCGGCCGTGATCCCGTACGTGTTCTGGGCGCTCGCGAGCCCCGCGTTGGTCCTCGAACGCGGCACCGTGCGCCAGGCGTTCGGCCGTTCGCGCACGCTCGTGTCGGGCGCGTTCTGGCGCGTGCTCGGCATCCTGCTGCTGGCCGCCGTGATCGGCTGGCTGATCTCGGCGATCATCGGCATCCCGTTCGACCTCGGCTCGGGCGCGTTCTCCGGCCTGTTCGACCCGCAGGCCACGGTGCCGGTCCAGACCACCGGCAGCCTGGTGCTGAGCGCGGTGGGCACGGTGATCTCGTCGACGATCGTCACGCCGTTCACCGCGCTGGTCACGGTGGTCCTCTACATCGACCAGCGGATGCGCCGCGAGGGCATGGACATCGAGCTGGCGCGGGCCGCGGGCCTCAACCCGCCGCCGGCGCCGCGGCAGGCGTGGTGACGTTCCTGCTCACCGACGTCCCGGTCGACATCGACCGGGACCCCGCCCGCCTGCGGGCGATCCAGGAGCTGAGCGACCCGGCGTATGCGGCCGCGCGGCCCGGGCTGCTGCAACAGGTCGCGCACTGGCTGGGGGAGAAGTTCAGCGAGCTGCTGAACAGCCTGTCCGGGGTGCCGGGCGGGCCGCTGGGCCTCCTGCTGATCATCGGACTTCTGATCGTGCTGATCGTGGTGGTCCGGCTGCGCGTCGGGAAGGTCGGGCGCGCGGCGCAGGCGGCGCGCCAGGTCTTCTCGGGCCGCCGGCGCAGTGCCGACGAGTACCGGAAAGCCGCCGAACAGGCTGCCGCGCAAGGACAATTCGCCGACGCCGTGCGTGAGCGGTTCCGCGCGATCGTGCGGGGCCTCGAAGAACGCGCGCTGCTCGACTCGCGTTCCGGCCGCACGGCCGATGAGGCCGCCGCCGAAGCGGGCGCGCTGCTGCCCAACCTCGCCGCCGACCTGGCGGCGGGCGCCCGGCAGTTCGACGACGTGCACTACGGCGGCCGGGCCGGCACCGAAGCCGCCTACCGCGCCCTGACCGACCTCGACAACCGGGTCCGCCGTGAGCGGCCGGTGCTGGTGGGCGCGTGACGACCTCCGTTTCGCCTGATCTCCGGCGTATTTGGCGCGGCGTGCGGGTTCCGCTCGCGCTCCTGCTGCTGATCGTGCTCGTCGCGCTGGCGCTCGTGCTCAGCCGCGGCGACCAGACGAGCGGCGAGCTCGAACCGGGTTCCTACGAACCGAACGGCAGCCACGCCCTTTCCCACCTGCTGCAAGAAGAAGGCGTCGACGTCCACCCCGTCCACACGATCGCCGAGGCGCTGGCGCAGGTCGACGGCGGCACGCTCGTGATCACCTCGCCGGACCAGGTGCCGGGCAACGGGCTCGTCGACCTGCGCCGCCGCGTCGCGCACCTCGTGCTGCTGGCGCCCGGGCCGGAGGCACTGTCCCAAGTGCTCCCGACGGTGCGGGCGATCGGCAGCGGCGACGTCGCCACGCTCGACCCGGGTTGCACGGTCGGCGCGGCGGTCGGCGCAGGATCCGCGACACTCGGGGGCACGCGTTTCCGCACCGACGACCCCGAAGCCCGCCAGTGCTACCGCGACGGGTCGGCGCCGACGTTCGTCCAGGTCGCCGACCGTTCGGGCACCGTCACCGTGCTCGGCACGGGTGCGCCGCTGACCAACGACCGGCTCGCCGAGGAAGGCAACGCGGCGCTCGGCATGCGGCTGCTGGGCGACCACCAGCGGCTGGTCTGGTACGTGCCGTCGCCGACGGATCCCGCGCTCGGCGGCGGGCAAAAGTCCTTCTATGACCTCATCCCGCCCGGCTGGCGCTACGGTGCCTTCACGGCCGGGATCGCCGTGGTGCTGCTGGCTTTGTGGCGCGCACGCCGCCTCGGCGCGGTGGTGAGCGAACCGTTGCCGATCGTGGTGCGGGCGGCGGAGACGGCCGAGGGGCGCGCGCGGCTGTACCGCCGGGGCGGCGCGGCCGGGCACGCGGCGGAGACGTTACGGGAAGCAGCCCGCGCGCGGCTGCGCACGAGGCTGGGCTTGCCGCGGGACGCCGAAGCGGCTGCGGTGGTCGAGACAGTGAGCGCGCGCACGGGCCGGAACCCGGCCGAGGTCGGCGGCGTGCTTTACGGTCCGCCCCCGGCCGACGAAGCCGGGCTGGTCCGGCTGGCGGACGAACTGGACAGCGTGGAACGAGAGGTGGAGCGGTCTTGAGTACCGAACAGACGCAGGCGCCGAATCAGGCTCAAGACGCGCGAGCGGCCCTGATCGCCCTGCGCACCGAGGTCGGCAAGGCCGTGGTGGGCAACGACGCGGCCGTCACCGGGCTCATCCTGGCGCTGCTCTGCCGCGGGCACGTGCTGCTGGAGGGCGTGCCCGGCGTCGCGAAGACGTTGCTGGTGCGGGCTTTGGCGGCGTCGCTGGACCTGAAGACCACGCGAGTGCAGTTCACGCCCGACCTGATGCCGGGCGACGTCACGGGTTCACTCGTGTACGACGCGCACAGCGGGGAGTTCTCGTTCCGCGAGGGCCCGGTGTTCACGAACCTGCTGCTGGCCGACGAGATCAACCGCACGCCGCCGAAGACGCAGTCGTCGCTGCTGGAGGCGATGGAGGAGCGGCAGGTCTCGATCGACGGCAAGCCGCGGCCGTTGCCCGACCCGTTCATGGTCATCGCGACGCAGAACCCCGTGGAATACGAGGGCACCTACCCGCTGCCGGAAGCGCAGCTGGACCGGTTCCTGCTCAAGCTCACGATGCCGGCGCCCTCGCGTGAAGACGAGATCGGCATCCTCTGGCGCCACGCGCAGGGCTTCGACCCGCGGAACCTCGCCGCCGCGGGCCTTCGTCCCGTCGCCGGCGCCGAGCAGCTCGCGACCGCACGCCAGGCCGTGGCGCGCGTGACGATCGGGCCCGAGGTGATCGGCTACGTCGTGGACCTGTGCCGCGCGACGCGGGAGCTGCCGGCCGTGCGCATCGGTGTTTCCCCGCGTGGCGCAACGGCTTTGCTCGCCGTCACGCGCGCGTGGGCCTGGCTCGCCGGCCGCGACTACGCGACGCCGGACGACGTGAAGGCGCTGGCCCGGTCCGCGCTGCGGCACCGGCTCGACGTGCGGCCCGAGGCCGAGCTCGAGGGCGTGACGGCCGACGGGGTCCTCGACCGGGTGCTGGCCTCCGTGCCGGTGCCGCGCTGAGCGGTGGCCCTCACCGGGCGGCTCGGGCTGCTGGCGCTGCTGGGTGCGCTGGTGGTCGGGCTGCTGTTCCCGTCCGCGGCCGGCGTGCTCGGCGTCGTCGTGGTGCTGCTGGTGCTGGTGGCCGTGGACCTCGTGCTCGCCGGCAGCGTGCGCGCGCTGCGGTTTTCGCGCAGCGGCACCACTTCCGTGCGCCTCGGTGAACCCGCCGAGGTCAGCTTGACCGTCACGAACCCGGGCCGGCGCTCGGTTCGTGGGCTGCTGCGCGACGCGTGGCCGCCGAGTGCGGGAGCCGACGACCGGCACCGGATCTCCGTGCCACCGGGCGAACGGCGGGTCTACACCACCGCGATGCTGCCGACTCGCCGCGGCGACCGCCGGGCGTTCCGCGTGACCGTGCGCGCGGCGGGACCGCTCGGCCTCGCGGCGCGCCAGGGTTCACACGAGGTGCCGTGGTCGGTGCGCGTGCTGCCGCCGTTCCACAGCCGCAAGCACCTCCCGTCCCGGCTCGCGCGGCTGCAGCAGCTCGACGGCCGCAGCGCCGTGATGATCCGCGGCCAGGGCACGGAGTTCGACTCCCTGCGCGAATACGTGGCCGGCGACGACGTCCGCTCCATCGACTGGCGCGCCACCGCCCGCGCGGCCGACGTGATGGTCCGCACCTGGCGCCCGGAACGCGACCGGCACGTGGTTCTGGTGCTCGACACCGGCCGCGTTTCCGCCGGCCGAGTCGGCGACGCACCCCGGCTCGACGCCGCCATGGACGCCGCACTGCTGCTGGCCGCCTTGGCCTCCCGCGCCGGCGACCGCGTGGACCTGCTGGCCTACGACCGCCGCGTGCGCGCCGCCGTGCCTGGCTCATCGGCCACGACGTTGCTGCCGTCGCTCGTGAACGCCATGGCGCCGCTCGAACCGTCGCTCGTCGAGACCGACTCCCGCGGCATGGTCGCGGAAATCCTCCAGCGCACGCGTCGCCGCGCGCTGGTCGTGCTGCTGACGGGCCTCGACGCGGCGCCGCTCGAAGAGGGCCTGTTCCCCGTGCTCAGCTCGCTGACCTCCCGGCACCAGGTGATCGTCGCGTCCGTGGCCGACCCGCGCGTCGCCGAGATGGCGGCGGGCCGCGGCGACGCCGAAGCCGTCTACGACGCCGCCGCGGCCGAGCGAACGCTGGCCGAACGCGCCTCCGTCACCGCCCGCCTGGGCCGCCGGGGGGTCGACGTGGTGGACGCCGTGCCGGAAGACCTGCCCCCGGCGCTGGCGGATCGGTATCTGGCGCTGAAGGCTGCCGGCCGGCTGTAGGGGTCCGGCACTCGATGGAGTGGCTTCCCTTGGTCCGCCGCACTCCCGGCTGTTAAGCCGGAAACAACTTCGGCTCGAGGGAGTGCGCGCGTGCGTCGGCTGCTGTTCGTGGTGGTGCTGCTGTTCATCGGGTCCGGCGGGGTGGCCGGCGCGGCCGAGGGTGCGCCCGTCTACCTCGCCGACGGTGGGGGCACGGTCTCCCTCGCCACCGCCGGTGGCAAGGTGCAGCTGGCCGACGCGAAGGACCCGGGCGCGGCCTGGACGTATGACAAGGCCTCCCAGCACTACCGCAATGTCGCGAGTGGACAGTGCCTCGCCGCGCAGAGCCCGGTCGACGGCGTGGGCGTGCTGCTGGCCGCCTGCGCCGACGGGGACCACAAGCAGCAGTGGCGCCGCGTCGCGGGCAACCCGGGGCTGGTGACGATCGCGAACGTCGCCACCGCGCGCTGCCCACCGCCGAGGCGCCGACGCCGGGCGCGCGGCTGTACCAGGAAGTCTGTTCGCTGCCGGGCCTGTCCAACGCGTGGGCCGCGGGTGGCCGCACGCTCGCCATCCTGTCCGGCAACGGCCAGCACCTGACCACGAAAGACCCCGCAAACCCGTTCGTGGTTCGGGTGATCGGCGAGAACGGCCAGCCGGCGCCCGACGTGCCGGTCACCTTCTACGTCCACGCCGCCCGGGCGCAGAACGTCCTGGTCTTCGAAGGCGGCAAGGAGACGGCGGCGGCGAAAACCGGCCCGAACGGAGAAGCCACGAGTCCCAAGCTCGTCCTCACCGACCCCGGTGAGTTCGACATCCGCTTCACCGGCAGCGCCACCCTCGACGACGGCAACTCCATCGCCTTCGAGGGCAGCTGCCTCTGCTAACCGGCCTCGGGCAGCGCGTCGCCGGTGTAGCGGCGGTCGAGATCACCCAGCTCGCCGTCGCGGGCGGCGCGGCGGCCGAGTGTGAAGACGTAGGTCAGGAACAGCAGCTCCACGACCGCGCCGATACCGATGCGCACCCACGTCGGCCAGCCCGAAGGCGTCACGAAGGCCTCGATCACGCCGGACACCAGCAGCACGCATGCCAGCCCCAGCGCGATCACGACCACGGACCGGCCCTGTTCGGCCAGCGCGGCGCTGCGCGAGCGGCGGCCGGGGTCGATCACGGTCCAGCCGAGCTTCAGCCCGGTGCCCGCGGCGATGAACACGGCCGTGAGCTCCAGCAGGCCGTGGGGCAGGAGCAGGCCGAGCAGCACGTCGCCGCGGCCGGCCGAGGACATCAGGCCGATGGCGATGCCCGCGTTGAGCGCGTTGAGCCACAGCGCGCTGATCACGGGCAGGCCCAGTGCGACGCCCAGGAACAGGCAGGTTGCGGCCACCCAGGCGTTGTTCGTCCACACCTTCGCGGCGAACGAGCTCGCCGGCCCGGTCGAGTAGTACGTCTCGTACTGGCCGCCGGGCGCCGTCATGGCCTTGATCTCGTCGGGGGAGACCAGCGCCGAACGCACGGACTCGTCGCCCGCGATCCACACGCCGAGCACGGCCATCACGACCACCGACGCCAGCGCGGCGGGGATCCACCAGCGCCGGCTGAGGTACACCGCGGCCGGGAAACGACGGGTGAAGAACAGCGCCACCTCGCGCCACGCCGGGCTGTGCGAGCCCGTGACCGCCGAGCGGCCCCGCGCGACCAGTGCCGACAGCCGCGCCAGCAGGGCCGGGTCGGGTGCCGTCGAGCGGATGATCGACAGGTGCGTCGCCGTGCGCTGGTAGAGCGTCACGAGCTCGTCGGCCTCGGCCCCGGACAGCCTTCGCTGCCGCACGAGCTCGCCGAGCCGAGCCCACTCCGCGCTGTGCGCGGTGACGAAGACGTCGACGTCCACCCGATCACCTCCTGGACCCCAGCCTAGGGCTCACTACGCGTCTGTTGCCGATCCGGCCACAGCCACGGCGGAAACGTCGCGACATGCAGGCGGCGCTCGGTTGGGTGTCCGCCTCCTTTTGGCCGGACCGGCAACTAGGCTTGCCCGGTGCAGGAAGAGTCCGATCTCGTCACCGGTGAGGCCGTGGTCCTCGACCTCCGGGTGGCCAAGCTCGCCAGCCGCGGCGTCGCGATGCTGCTCGACGTGCTGGTGCAGGGCGCGCTCCTGCTGATCGTCGTGATCACCGTGGCCGCGACCTCATCCGACCTCGACCCGGCGCTCACGATCGCGCTGCTGCTGTCGGTGTTCGTGCTGATCGTGATCGGCTACCCGGTGCTGTTCGAGACGCTCACCCGCGGCCGGTCGCTCGGCAAGATGGCGCTCGGCCTGCGCGTGGTCCGGCTCGACGGCGGCCCCATCCGCTTCCGCCACGCCCTCACCCGCGCGCTCGCCGGCTTCTTCGTCGACTTCTGGGCGCTCGGGTTCCTGGGCGCGGTAGCCGTGATCGTGTCGCTGAGCTCGTCGAACGGCCGCCGCGTCGGCGACTACCTCGCCGGCACGCTGGTGATCCGCGAACGCGTGCCGCAGAGCGCGCAGACCTACGTCATGATGCCGCCGGGCCTCGAAGGCTGGGCCGCGCAGCTCGACCTCAGCCGGCTGCCCGACGATCTGGCGCTCGCCGCGCGCCAGTACCTGAACCGCTTCCACGACCTGCGCCCCGACGCCGCCCACGCGCTCGGACAGGGGCTTGCCGACCAGACGGCCCACGCGGTGGGGGTGGCGGTGCCGTACGGGATGCCGGCGTGGGTGTTCCTCTCGGCGGTGCTGGCGGAACGGCGCAACCGCGACCAGGCGCGGCTGGCGCAGCAGGTGCACGCGGGGCCGCGGCCGGCTTACGCAGGGCCGCAGCAGCAGGCGTATCAGCCGCAGCCGTTCCAGCAGCAGGCTCATCAGCCGCAGCTGTTCCAGCAGCAGCCGCCGGCCCAGCAGTTTCAGCCGGTGGCCCAGCAGACCCAGCCGCCGGCCCAGCAGCTTCAGTCGGCCGCCCAGCCCCAGTCTCAGCAGTACCCGTCGCCAACGGCCGAGCAGTCCCAGCACTACCCGCCAACGGCCGAGCAGTCCCAGCAGCCCCGAGAGCCCCAGCCGACGGCACCGCAGCCCGCGCCGGAGCCGGAGAACCCGTTCACCCCACCGAGCTGACCCGTGTTCCTCGAACTGGCCACGGCACTCGCCGGGCTCACTGCCGACGTCACCGCCACGGCCCACCCCGACGGCTCCGTCACGGTCACCGAACAGGTCACCACAGCCACTCCCGCCACCCACCGCATCGCCCTACGCGTGGCCACCACCGACGACGAGGACCGCGTCTACACCATCCGTGACGCCCGCGTCACCGGCTTCGGCCATCTCGACGAGGACTCCGACGGCCTCGTCGCGACCTACACCGGCCCCGCCACCCTGTCGTACACAGTGGACGGTGCCGTCGCCGACGGCGGGCAGCTGCGCTGGCAGGTCACCGGCGGCTGGGACGCCGACCTCACCCGCCTCACCACCGCGTTCAGCGCCCCCGGGATCTCCACTGTGGACTGCTTCGCCGGCGCGATCGGCTCGGCGCGCCACTGCACGTTCTCCGAGCTCGGCGCCGGCGGCATCGCCCGCGTCGAACAGGACGGCCTGCGCCCCGGCGAGCGCGTGGACCTCGCGGTCGCGATCCCGCCCGGCGCGCTGCCCGTCAACGCCCGGTTCGTCGCGGTCTCCCCGGTGGCCGACTTCTTCGAAGGCCCGGGGATTCCCGTGCTCGCGCTGGTCCTGCTGCTGATCGCCGCCGTCCCGACGTGGCTGCACCGCCGCCGCGGCAAGAACCGCTTCGAGGTGCTCAGCCGTGGTTAGCCTCCGCGGCTTCGCCGTCGCCCTGGCGATCCCGGCCCTGGTCCTCGTCGCCACGCCGGCCGTTGCCCAGGATCTGCCCGCCCTGCCGCAAAGCGCCGAGGTCACCCTCAAACTCCAGCGCGACGGCACCCTGTCGGTCACCGAGGCCGTCTCCGTCCCGGCCGGCACCACGATGACGCGCACCCTCCCGCTGCGCACGTCCGCCGACGCGGGCCACGACCGTGTGCTCACCGTCCGTGACCTCAGCATCGAGGGCGCCGGCAGTGCGCAGACCACCGACGACCAGGTCGTCGTCGACCTGCGCGGTGGCGCTTCGGTGGTCCGCTACACCGTTGTCGGCGTTGTCGGCGCTGTCGGCCGGACGCTGGGCGTCGAGCACCTGACCTGGGACGTCGCCGGCGGCTGGGACACCCGCCTGGAGCTGCTGCGTGCGACCTTCGCCGCGCCGAACCTGCCCGACGCCGTGACCTGCTTCGCGGGCCCGCCCGGCTCCGTCATCCCGTGCGGCGCCGCGCAGCTCGACCACTCCGGGCTCACGCGGGTGTCGGTGTCGAAGCTGGCGCCGGGCGACCGGGTGGAGCTCACCGCGGAGCTGCCCGCCGGCACGGTGCCCGCGACCGAACAGCTGGTGCCCGCGAAGTCAGTGGCCGGCGCCTTCCTCGTCACCGCCCCGGTCCTGGCGGCGTGGCTCACCTTGGCGGTGCTCGTCCTCGCCGGCCTCGGCACGCTGCTGGTCCTGCGCCGACGCGACCGGGCCGCCGTGCTCCCGGTCCGCCTCGAAGCCGGCGGCCAGTTCTCCTCACCCCAGGGCGTGCTGCCCGGCCACGTCGGTTTCCTGCTCACCGGCCGCACCGACGACCTCGACGTCGCCGCCACCGTGCTCGACCTCTGTGTGCGCAACTACCTGTGGGTCAGCGAAGACGGGCCCGGCTGGACCCTCCACCGCCGCAACCCACCCGACGAGTACCTCACGGCCTTCGAACGGGCGGTCTACGAAACCGCCGTCCCCGGCGACTCGGCGCCGCTGACCACGATCACGCCGGACATCGAGGACGAACTGCGCACGGCCGTCGTCCGCCGCGGCTGGCTCACCCGACGGCCGGCCCTGCTCGCCAGGATCGCCGTCCGCCTCTGCTTCTACGGCGTGTTTCTCACTGCTCTGCTGGCCTTCACCGCCGGCTACGCGCAGCTCGGCCTGGTCGTCGTCGCCACCGGTGCCGCACTCGCCCTCTTCACCCAGTGGCTGCCTCCGCGCACCCGGGACGGCAGCCTCCTGCGCGACCAACTCCTGGGCCTGCGCACCGAACTGGCCAACCCGGCCGAAGTCACCGAACTGATTTTCTCCCGTGCCCTCCCGTACGCCCTCGCGCTCGGCGAAACCGACCGTTGGCTCGGGACACTCGCGGCACCCGATTGTTCGCTTCAGGCGTACTGGTTCGGCGCCCCCGCCACACCCGCCCGGAGCAGCGCTTTCCTGGCCGCGCTCGGCGCCGCGACCACGAGCGCGCGCCACGCGCTGGGAGCGGTGCCACCAGCCGAGCCGAGGGTCGGGTCCTCTGCGTAGGGTGGGGGGCATGGCCGATCCCGAGCTCGTCCGTTTCACGATTGACAACGGTCTGCGCGTGGTGCTCGCCCCGGACCCGACCGCGCCTGTTGTCGGGGTCAGCGTGCACTACGACGTGGGCTTCCGTTCCGAGCCGGAGGGGTTGACGGGTTTCGCGCACCTCTTCGAGCACTTGATGTTCCAGGGCAGTGAAAGCCTGGAGAAGCTGGCCCACTTCCGCCACGTGCAGTCGAGCGGCGGGACCTTCAACGGGTCCACGCACCCCGACTACACCGACTACTACGAGGTGCTGCCTTCGGCGGCCCTCGAGCGCGCGCTGTTCCTCGAAGCCGACCGTATGCGCGCGCCGAAGCTGACCGCGGAGAACCTGGCGAACCAGATCGAGGTCGTCAAGGAGGAGATCCGCCTCAACGTGCGCAACCGCCCGTACGGCGGGTTCCCCTGGATCCTCCTGCCGCCGGTGCTGTACTCGACGTTCGCCAACGCCCACGACGGCTACGGCGCGTTCGAGGACCTCGAAGGCGCGACGCTCGACGACTGCGCCGCCTTCTTCGACACCTACTACTCGCCGGCCAACGCGGTGCTCACCGTCGCCGGCGATTTCGAAGTGGTCAACGCGAAGACGCTCATCCAGAAGCACTTCGGCGACGTGCCGCACCGGCCCGCGCCGGTCCGTCCGTCGTTCGCCGAGCCGCTGCCCACCACGGAGCTGCACGGCGAGCACGAGGACGCGCACGCGCCGCTGCCCGCGATCGCCGTGGGCTACCGCATGCCCGACCCGATCAACGACCTCGACGGTTACCTCGCGTATCTCGTGCTGGCCGGCGTCCTCACCGACGGTGACGGCTCCCGCCTGCAGCAGCGTCTGGTGCACCGCGAGCCGCTGGTCGTCGACATCGGCGCCGGCGCCGGGCTGTTCGGCCCGTTCGAGGCGCGCGACCCCGACACGTTCACGATCACCGCGATCCACCCGCCGGACGTGGAGCGCGAGCGCGTGCTGGCCGCCCTCGACGAGGTGCTGGAAGAGCTCGCGACGACGCCGCCCGACGAGCAGGAGCTCAAGAAGGTGACCGCGCGCTGGGCCGCGAGCCTGCACTCGGAACACGACCGGCTGGTGTCGCGCACGCTGGCGCTGGGCGCGTTCGAGCTGCTCTACGGCGACGCGTCGTTGGTGCACCGGCTGGCCGACCGCATGTCGGCGGTCACCGGCGAAGCCGTGTCGGCCGCGGCGAAGGCGCTGCGCCCCGACGCGCGCGCCGTGCTCGTCGTGAAGCCCGCCAACTCCGAAGGGATGGACGAGCAGTGACTTCGGCTACCCACCGCAGCGCGCAGGAAATCGGCCGTACGTCGAGCGGTCCGCGCCCGCTGCCCGAGCTGGGCGACCAGCGAGCCGCCACCGAGCTGTCCCACGTGGACACCACGCTGAGCAACGGCCTGCGGGTGCTGGCCGTGCGCAAGGCTTCGGTGCCACTGGTCGAGGTGCGGCTGTGGATCCCGTTCGCGGGTGAGGACGCGCTGCACTCGGCCACCGCGGAGGTGCTGGCCGAGACGCTGATCACCGGGACCGCGAAGCGCGACCGCGTGGAGATCGACGCCGAGCTGGCGCTGATCGGCGGCGACCTCGGCGCGGGTGTGGACCCGGAACGCTTGTACCTCAACGGTTCCGCGCTCTCCGATGGCCTGCCGACGCTGCTCGACGTGCTCGGCGACGTGCTCACCGGCGCCACCTACGGCGAGCCCGAGGTGACCCGCGAGCGCGAGCGGCTGATCGAGCGCATCGCGGTGTCGCGCACGCAGCCGCGCACGATCGCGCGGGAAGCGTTGCAGAAGCAGCGCTACGGCGACCACCCCGTCACGCGGGAGGTCCCGCAGGCCGAGGATGTCGCCGTGGTGACGCCCGAGCAGGTGCGGGCGCTGCACGCGGCTTCGGTGCTGCCGCGCGGTTCCGTGCTGGTCATCGTGGGCGACATCGACCCCGACACCGTGCCGGCCGAGCTCGAACGCGCGCTCGGCGGCTGGGCCTCGGATCGCTCGGCCCTCGTGCTGCCCCCGCTGCCGGAGCTGACCGGCGGCAACGTGCTGCTGGTTCCGCGCGCCGGCGCCGTGCAGTCGCAGATCCGGCTCTCGGCGCAGACGGTGGCCCGCACGCACCCGTCGTACCCGGCGCTGCAGCTGGCGAACCTGGCCTTCGGCGGGTACTTCTCCTCGCGTCTGGTCGAGAACATCCGTGAGGACAAGGGTTACACCTACGGTGCCCACTCCGGGTTCGAGTTCACCGGCGAGAACGCGGTGGTGAACGTCGACGCCGACACGGCCAACGAGGTCACCGCCGCCGCGCTGCTCGAAACGCGCTACGAGCTGGCGCGCCTCGGGCTCGTGCCGCCGACGGCCGAGGAGGTGGAGTCGGTGCGCCAGTACGCGATCGGTTCGCTGCTCACCTCCACGTCGTCGCAGTCGGGCCTGGCCGGGCAGCTGATGGCGCTGGCGACCACGGGTCTCGGCGCCGAATGGCTGCAGGAGCACCCGGCGCGGCTCGCGGCCGTGACGGGGGAGCAGGTGGCCGAGGCGGCGCTGGAGTACTTCGCGCCCAAGCGGTTCACGGGCGTGGTGGTCGGCGACGCGGAGCTGCTCGCGCCGAAGCTGACCGCGCTGGGCGACGTGACGGTGGGTTCGGAGACGGCCGACTGATGACCGTACCGTTCACCCTGGAGTCGCTGCCGACCCTGTCGCGGTCCACTGTGGACCGTCAGGAGACGTTGCGCACCAACCCGGAACGCCTGATCTCCAAGTGGTCCGAAGCCCGCGTGGTGCTGCTCGACGACACCGGCCGCACGCCGGTGGCCGAGGGCAGCTCCTCGCTGGCCGCCCGCAAGGCCATCGACTTCGGCACGGAACCCCCGGCCGACGCGGTGTTCCTCGGCGAGTGGGAGGACACCGACTACTGGTCGCTGCCCGGCCGCCCCGAGGGCGACGTCGACACCGTGCAGATGTCCGGCAGCTGGGGCGTGGTCGAAGAGGTACCGCGCGTCGACGGCGAGATCTGGGTCGAGCTGCGCGGCTACGGCGACCAGCTGGACGACACGTCGGCCGGCCTGTTCACCACCGCGCAGGCCCTGCGCCACTGGCGGCGCCAGGCCCGCTTCTGCACCCGCGACGGCTCGCCCACGAACCTGATCCAGTTCGGCTGGGCCAGCAAGTGCGAAGCCAAGGGCCACGAGGAGTATCCGCGCACCGACCCGGCCGTGATCTGCCTCGTGCACGACCAGGACGGCGTCAACGGCTCCCACGTGCTGCTCGCCCGCCAGCCCGTATGGCCCGCCGGGCGCTACTCGGTGCTGGCCGGCTTCGTCGAGGCCGGCGAGTCGCTGGAAGGCTGCGTCTCGCGGGAAATCCGCGAAGAGGTGGGCGCTTCCGTCACGGACATCCGCTATCTGGGCAGCCAGCCCTGGCCCTTCCCCCGCTCGATCATGCTGGGCTTCACCGCCCGCGCCGACCGCTCCGCCCCGCTCGTCCCCGCGGACGGCGAGATCGAAGAGGCCCTGTGGGTCTCGCGCGACGAGGTCCGCGCGGCCTTCCGCAACAGCGGCAGGTCCACTCCGACGCCCATCGCGGGCGGCGCTTCGGAGATCATCCTGCCGGGCAACTCGTCGATCGCCCGCGTGATGCTGAAGGCGTGGGCTGACGCGGAGGAGTGACCTTCGGTTTGTTGTGACAGGGCCCTTCCCGGCAGAGCTGGGGAGGGCCTTCGTCGTTCGACGTCAAGGGTGATTCGACACTGTGTCTCGGGGGTTGTTACGTCAAGAGCCCACCGCAGACGGCCCGCAGGACCCCTCAGTGGCGTTGCGAATCGCGACGGTGCGCACGCTGAGCAGTGGATCAGTCACCTTCGGCGTCCGCCGAAACCTCCCGGACTCGAAGTGTTACCCGCTCGTTCCGGATGACCATTGACGCGATGTGGTCCCGATCACTACAGTCGCCCGAAACCGTCTGTAAAGTATCCTAATTAAGGGGCCACGAGTGCGCGCCGGAAGCCCGCGGATGTTGCGCGAGATCAACGATCGCGCGGCGATCGAGGCGTTGCTGCGTGGTGGGCCGCTGACTAGGGCGGAGCTCGAGGTCGTGATCGGGCTGTCGAAGCCGGCCACGGCGCAGCTGCTCACGCGGCTGGAGCAGGACAACCTCGTGGGTAAAGCCGGTGAACGCGCGGGTGGCGGGCGTGGGCCGCGGGCGCAGCTGTGGGCTGTCAACGGCAGCCTCGCCCACGTCGCGGCGGTGGACCTCACGCCGCACCTCGCCGATTTCGTGATCGCGGATGTCGCGGGGACCGTCGGAGCCGAGTATCAGGTCGAGCTGCCCGTGCACGAGGGCGCCGACGTGATCGGCACGTTCGGCAAGGCGCTCAAGCACGTCACCCGGAAAGCCGGCAAGAACCTCGACGACCTGGCCAACGTCGTTATCGGCGCGCAGGGGGCGTTCGACCCGCGCACGGGTCTGCTCTCCTCCGCGCCGCACATCCCCGGCTGGCTCGGGTTCGACGTCCCGGCAAGGCTCAGCGAAGAGCTCGGCATCGCCGTGACCATTGAGAACGACGTGAACCTGGTGGCCGTCGAGGAGATGACGGTCGGGAAAGCCCAGGACGTCGACGACTTCGTGATGGTGTGGCTCTCCGAAGGCGTCGGTGGCGCCGTGGTCATCGGGCGGCGGCTGTTGCGCGGCGCGACCGGCGGTGGCGGCGAGATCGACTGGATGCGCGTGCCCGATCCGGCCACTGTGGACACTGGCGACCGTTGGCCCGAGGCCGGCGCGCGCTTCGGCAACCTCGTGGACTCACCCGGCATCACGCGCCTGGCGAAGGCCCACGGTCTCACCGCGAACAAGAGCTGGGACGCTGTCACTGAAGCCAAAACCCAAGGCAATGAACGCTTTCTCGACGACCTGGCCCGTCGCGTCGCCGGTGGCCTCGCGAGCCTCGTGGCCGTGGCCGACCCGCAGCTCATCCTGCTCTCGGGCGACACGAGCCGAGCCGGCGGCGAGGATTTCGCGGCGAGAGTCGCCGACAAGCTGCACGAACTGGTCCTGCCCCGCACCCCCGTCGCGCTCGCTTCGGTGCAGGGCAACGCCGTGCGCGCGGGCGCGTTGCAGTCCGCGCTCGCGACCGCCCGTGAGGACGTCTTCGGCGTCGTCACCCCCACGCTCCGCGGGCCGAGCCGACCCTCGGAGAACACAGCGGGAGCGCCTCGCACGGCACTCCCGAGCTCTGCCCCGTCCCCGACCGAATAACCACCATGAGGAGGAGGGTCATGGCCCCCACGACCCGCATCCGGAGGATCGCGCGAAGGCGTGGTTCTCTGCTGCTGTCCGCCGCGGCCGCCGCCACGCTGCTGGCGACCGCCGCGTGCGGCGCGGCCGCGCCGAGCGGCTCGGGTGACGCCGCCGCGCCGCCGAACAAGGACGACAAGCTCACCCTCACCGTCTACAGCAAGTTCACCGACCGCGAGTACGGCGTGGTCACGGCCGCGTTGAACAAGCTGAAGGCCAAGTACCCCAACATCACCATCAACCACGAGGGCAACCAGGACGACGACAAGCTCACGCAGTCGATCCGCGGCGGCAACCCGCCCGACGTGGCCATCTCCTTCTACACCGACAACCTCGGCGCGTGGTGCTCCACCGGCAGCTTCCAGGACCTCAAGCCGTACCTGGACCGCGACAAGATCGACGTGAACCAGATCCCCCAAGCGGTGCGCGACTACACGTCGTACCAGGGCAAGCGCTGCGCCATGCCGATGCTCGCCGACGTCTACGGCCTGTACTACAACAAGGACATGTTCGCGGCGCACGGCATCTCCTCGCCGCCGAAGACCACGACCGAGCTGTTCGAGGACGCGAAGAAGCTCACCGAGTTCAACGCCGACGGCTCGATCAAGACGATGGGCTTCATCCCGTCGATGCCGTTCTACGCCAACCAGGCGCAGTACTGGGCCCCGAACTTCGGTGCGCAGTTCATCGGCCCGGACGGCAAGTCGTCGATCTCGTCCAGCCCCGGCTGGAAGGCGATGTTCGAGTTCCAGAAGAAGCTCATCGACTTCTACGGCGGCCACGACAAGGTCGAGACGTTCAAGGCCGGCCTGGGCGACGAGTACTCCGCCGACAACGGCTTCCAGAAGGGCAAGCTGGCGATGATGTACGACGGTGAGTTCCGCACCGCGTTCATCAAGGACCAGACCCCGGCGCTGAACTACGCCACCGCGCCGGCGCCGGTGCTCGACAGCATGGCCGACCACTACGGGGCCGGCTTCGCGACCGGCACGATCATCGCGATCCCCAAGGGCGCCAAGAACCCCGGCGCCGCGTGGGAGCTGATCAAGCAGGTCACGCTCGACACCGACACGCTCGTGGACATGGCCAACGGCCTCAAGAACGTGCCCAGCACCACGGCTTCGCTGTCCTCGCCGAAGCTCGACGCGCCGCCGCAGTTCAAGACATTCCTCGACATCTACGGCAGCGGCAAGCTGGTCGCGAACCCGTCGACGCCGATCGGTGACGCCTTCCTCAAGGCGGTCAACGACTTCGCCGAGAAGTGGCAGGCCGGTTCAGTGCCCGACCTCGACGCCGGGCTGAAGCAGGTCGACGCCCAGGTGAATGACGAACTCGCGCAGAAGGGCGCCGGCGGATGACGTCGGTTCTACCCGCTGAGACGGCCACCTCGTCCGCACCCGCCAAGGTGCGGGCGGGGTCCCGCAGGGCCAAGCGCCGTCGCACGGTGTTCTACTTCATGGCACCGGCGACGCTGGGGTTCCTGATCTTCTTCGGGTACCCGCTCATCGCCACGATCTACTACTCCTTCACCCGCTACGACCTGATCAACCCTCCACAGTGGATCGGGTTCGACAACTACGTGCGCATGTTCACCAGCGAGCCGCTGGTGAAAACCGCCGCGTACAACACGTTGTGGCTCGTGATCATCCTGACGATCTGCCGGGTGCTGTTCTCGCTCGGCGTCGCGTCGGTGATCTCGCGGCTGAAGTCGGGCGTCGGCCTGGTGCGCACGCTGTGCTACTTGCCCGCGCTGGCGCCGCCGGCCGCGGCGACGCTCGCGTTCGTCTTCGTGTTCAACCCGCAGTTCGGCCCGGTGAACCGGTTCCTGCACCTCGTGGGCATCGACGGCGGGCTGTGGTTCAACAGTCCCGTGATGTCGAAGCCGTCGCTCACCCTGCTCGCGCTGTGGGGTTCTGGCGAGCTGATGATCATCATCCTGGCCGCGTTGCTCGACGTGCCGGCCGAGCAGTACGAGGCGGCCGAGCTCGACGGCGCCGGTCCGGTCCGCCGGTTCTGGCACGTGACGCTGCCTTCGATCTCACCGGTGCTGCTGTTCGGTGTGGTCAACTCGATGATCTACGCGCTGCAGTTCTTCACCCAAGCCATCGTGGCCGCGTCCGCCTCGGCGGGCACAGCCGACGTCGCCGGGAACTCGAAGCTGATCGGCGCGCCCGAGAACTCGACGCTGACGTATCCGATCTGGCTGTACGTGCAGGGTTTCCGCTACTTCAACATGGGTTACGCGGCGGCGATGGCCGTGCTGCTGTTCATCGTGTCCGCGGCCTTCACATGGGTGTTGGTGCGGCAGTTGCGTAAATCCCAGCACCAGGAGGAGGGGGCATGACGACGATTTCGGCACCCGCCACCAAACCCGCGCCGGTCCCGCCGCGCGTGCAGTTCCGGCGCCGGTGGGACAGGCGGCTGGGCTTCATCGCGACCCACGCCATCGGCATCGCGCTCGGCGTGATCTTCGTGCTGCCGCTGCTGTTCGTGTTCCTCACCGCGGTGATGAAGAGCGACCAGGCGATGACGTCAAGCCTGTGGCCCACGGAATGGCACTTCGAGAACTTCGTCGAGGTGTTCCGGAAAGCGCCGCTGCTGGAGTACTTCGGTAACAGCCTGCTCTACTCGGCCCTCGCGACGATCGGCGCGCTCGTGTCCGCCATCCCGGCGGCGTACGGGCTGGCCAAGCTCAAGTGGCGCGGGCAGAACCTGTTCTTCATGCTCACGGTGGCCGCGATGATGCTGCCTCCGCAGGTCACGGTCGTGCCGCTGTACGACCTGTGGGTGCGGATGGGTCTCACGGGCACTCTCGTTCCGCTGATCGTGCCGTATTTCTTCTTCGACGCGTTCTCGATCTTCCTGCTCCGCCAGTTTTTCCTTACCATCCCCAAGGATTACCTGGAAGCGGCGAAGATCGACGGCTGCAACGAGTTTCGCGCGATGACCCGGGTGCTGCTGCCCATGGCTCGCCCCGGGATCGCGGCCACCGCGATGTTCTGTTTCCTGTTCACCTGGAACGACTACTTCGGACCGCTGCTCTACACCGGCGAGAACCAGGACAACTGGCCGCTTTCGCTGGCCATCGCCTCGTTCCGCGGCATGCACCACGTGGAGTGGAACCTCACGATGGCCGCGACCGCGCTGATCATGGCGCCGGTGATCGTGCTGTTCGTGTTCGCGCAGAAGTCGTTCGTCAAGGGCATCACGTTCACGGGAGTCAAGGGATGAAGCTGGCAGTCGTCGGTGGCGGGTCGACCTACACGCCGGAGCTGGTCGACGGCATCGCGGGCCGTAGGTCCACGTTGGACGTCGACGAGATCGTGCTGATCGACCCGGACGCCTACCGCGTGGAGACCGTCGGCGGGTTCAGCCAGCGGCTGCTCGACCACGCCGGGCACCCGGCGCGGGTGCGCACCACGGCGAACCTGGAGGAAGGCGTCGAGGGCGCTTCGGCCGTGCTCATCCAGCTGCGGGTGGGCGGTCAGAAGGCGCGGGCCTCGGACGAGACGTTCCCGCACGCGTGCGGCTGCGTCGGCCAGGAGACGACGGGCGCGGGCGGCCTCGCCAAGGCCCTGCGCACGGTGCCGGTGGTCCTCGACATCGCCGAGCGCGTGCGCGAGGTCGCGGGTGACGACACGTGGATCGTGAACTTCACGAACCCCGTCGGCATCGTCACGCGGGCGCTGCTGCAGGAGGGTCACCGCGCGGTGGGGCTGTGCAACGTCGCGATCAACCTGCAGCGGAAGTTCGCCAAGCTGCTGGGCGCGTCGACCGGTGACGTGCGGCTCGTCCACACTGGACTCAATCACCTGAGCTGGGAACGTGGTGTGCTCGTCGACGGCGTCGACCGGCTGCCCGAGCTGCTGGAGAAGCACGCGGAATTCCTGGGCGAAGAGGTGACCGCGCCCGTCGAGTGGATGCGCCGGATGAACGCCGTGCCGTCGTACTACCTGAAGTACTACTACTCGCACGACGCGCAGGTGGCCAAGCAGCTCACCGAGCGCCCGCGTGCCGAGGTGGTGAGCGACGTCGAGGAGGAGCTGCTGAAGATCTACCTCGACCCGGAGCAGGTCACCAAGCCGGATTCGCTGGAGAAGCGCGGCGGCGCGTACTACTCGGAGGCCGCCGTGCAGCTCGTGCACGCGCTGACGGCGGGCGGGCCGGCGGAGGAGCACGTGGTGAACGTGCGCAACGACGGCACGTTCTCCTTCCTGCCCGACGACGCGGTGATCGAGGTCTCGTCCACTGTGGATTCTTCCGGTGCACGGGCGATTCCCCAGCAGAAGGTGGAGCCGCGCTTCGCCGGCCTCATCGCCGCGGTGACGGCCTACGAGCACCTCGCGCTCGAAGCCGCCGTGAAGGGCGGGCGCGACCGCGTGGCCGACGCACTGCTGGCCCACCCGCTCATCGGTCAGTACACCAAGGCCGACCAGCTGGCCGACTCCCTCGTGTCGATCAACCGCGACTTCCTGCCGTGGGCGCGCGGATGAGCGAAGTCAGGCCCGCGGTCGTCGCGATCGACGGGGGGAACAGCAAGACCGAGGTGCTCGTGGTGTCGCGCGAGGGCGGCGTGCTCGCCGAGTCGCGCGGCCCCGGTGCCTCACCGCAGAACGTCGGCGTCGACGGGTGCGTTGCGGCGCTGGAGACGTTGGTGCTGTCTGCCTTGACGTCGGCGGGTCTGCCGACGACACGGCCGTTCGGCGTGCACACCTCGGCCTACCTCGCGGGGCTGGATTTCCCGCGTGAGGAAGAGGCGTTGCACGCGGCGTTGTTCGCGCGCGGCTGGAGCTCCACCTTGCACGTGGGCAACGACGTGCTCGCCCTGCTGCGCGCGGGCAGCTCCGACGGCACGGGCGTGGCCGTGGTGTGCGGTGCCGGGATCAACGGCGCCGGCGTCGGCCCGGACGGGCGCATCCACCGTTTTCCCGCGCTGGGCAAGGTCTCCGGCGACTGGGGCGGCGGCTACCGCCTCGGTGAGGAAGCGCTGTGGTGGGCTGTGCGCGCGGAAGACGGCCGCGGGCCTTCCACGGCGCTGAAGGCGGCGGTTTCGGGCTTCTTCGGTGTTTCGAGAGTGTTCGACGTGGTGCAGGGCCTGCACTTCAAGGAGATCGACTCCGCGCGGATCCACGGCCTGTGTCCACTGCTGTTCGACGTCGCCGCCGCCGGCGACGAGGTCGCGCAGCAGGTCGTGACGCGGTTCGTGGAAGAGGTGAGCGTGTTCGCCGCCGTGATCCTGCGGCGCCTGGACCTGACCCACGCGGCGCCGGAGGTCGTGCTCGGCGGGGGAGTGCTGACGGGCGTCGGCCCGTCGGTGATCTCGGAGATCGAGCGACGGTGCCTGAAGGTGGCGCCGCGCGCGGTGGTGCGGGTGGTCGACGTGAACCCCGTCGTCGGCGCGGCTCTGTTCGGCCTCGACGAGCTGGGTGCTTCCTCCTCGGCCAAGGCGGCGCTGAAGGCCGCCACACAACGCACCCCAATGTGGCGTTCGGTGCGTTGAGCGCACCGAACGCCACATCGGGGCGGTGGAAGCCTCAGCCCACGATGTTCTTCCCGGTCTCCAGCACGGACTTGAGGTCGGAAAGCACCCAGGCCCAGCCGCCACCGGCGTTCTCACCCGGACCGGCGTCGACGTTCTCCATCGCACCCGACACGAGCGCCGCGTGCCCGGGCGCGTCCGTGACGTCGTGGGTCACGGTCAGTCTGGTGCCGGCGGTCTTGGTTTCCTCGATGTCATACGTGAGCGTGGTGTAGGGCTCCGCGACGAGGCTCGGGTCCATCAGTAGCTTCCACGTGATCACGAGCTTGCGCGGCGGGTCGGACTCGAGCACCTCGCCGTCGAGCAGGTCGCTCGTGAACCCCGCGTCGATGAACTCCTGCGTCGGCTTGGTGCGGTGCTTGCCGCCCCTCTTGAGGTCGAACTCGGCCAGCCCGGAGTAGCCGTACTTCTGCGTCCACTCCGGCTTGGTGATCGCGTCCCAGATCGCCTGCGGCGTCGCCTTGATGTACACGCGGTTGACCTGCACGGTCTTGGTCTCGGTCATTTCGGTGGCTCCCTCTCCAGATCGGTCTTGAGCTCCAGCAGCGCCGACACGTGGCGCTCGGTGTACTTGTCGATCCACCGGTCGTGGATCTCCCGGATCGGCACGGGGTTCAGAAAGTGGAGCTTCTCCCGCCCCTCCTTGCGCGTGACGACGAGCCCGGCTTCCTCGAGCAGTTTCAGGTGCTTCATCACCCCGAACCGCGTCATGTCCACTTCGGACTCCAGCTCCGTGAGCGTGCGGCCGTCACGCTCGAACAGCCGGTCCAGCAGGCCCCGGCGGGTCGGATCCGCCAGCGCCTTGAACACCAGGTCGTCGTCAGGCACACGACGAGAATAGGTGACCAAAAGGTCACATGTCAACCCATGCTCGAACCGGGGCGTGGTGTTTGTGCTGATCAGCGAGTTCGGCGGCCCGCCGGCGACCGGCCCGTCACCCGCTTGAACGCCGCGCTGAAGGCGCTCTCCGAGCCGTACCCCCACCGCGAAGCCACGGAAGCGACCGTCCTGCCCTCGGCGAGCTCCCGCGTGGCGCCGGAGATCCGCCGGTGCAGCAGGTAGTCCATCGGCGACGACCCCACCAGTGCCTTGAACCGCATGGCGAACACCGTGCGCGACAGGCCCGCCTCGCTCGCCAGGCGGGCCACCGTCCAGCCGAACGCGGGGCGCCGGTGCATCGCCGCCAGCGCGGCGCCGATGGCGGGGTCGCGGAGGCCGACCAGCCAGGCGGGGCGCGCGTCGGCGCCGAGGAGGCTGCGCAACACGTGCAGGGAGAGGATCTGCGTGAGGTGCTCACGCATCACGCCGCCGCCGGGCCGGCCGGCGGTTTCGAACGCCAGCAGCCGCAGCGTCGAGTTCAGGACCTCGGCGGTGTCCGGGTCGGTGATGTGGACCGAGGAACCGAGGTCCTCCAGCAGCACCGCCACCGCGGGGTCGGCGAAGTCCAGGGTGGCGCCGACCAGGGCGACGTCGGCGGCGGAACCGGCCTGCCCGTCGGCGCCGGTGAACACGCTGCGGGCCTCGACCGGTGCGACGTCCGGCGTGCTGGCCGTGACGTACGCGGCGTCGCGGCCTATGAGGTAGCAAGAACCCGCCGACAACGAGACCGGTAAGCCGTCTTCGGGCAGCACCCAGCACGAGCCGGCCGTCACGGTGATCACCTTGGGGTGCGAGCCGCCGAACCGAACCGCCCACTCGCCGCCCGCCGTGAGCCGGGCCGGGAGCGCCGGGCGGACGTCGGCCATCGACAGGACGCCGGCGAGGGGATCCGGACGATCCAGCACGAGCTCCGAACGCTCACTCATGGTCCGCACCCTCCGCTCTGCCTAGCGTGGAAAGCACCGAAGAAAGGAACCTCCGTGCAGTACCAACAACTCGGCGCCACCGGAACTTTCGTGTCCAGGATCGCACTGGGCACCATGACGTTCGGTGGCTCCGGCCGGAAGCCGTGGGACGTGATCGGCGGGCTGGACCTCGAAGCGGCCGACGAACTGGTCGGCATCGCACTGGACCAGGGCGTGAACCTCATCGACACGGCCGACATGTACGCCGGCGGCGAGACCGAGGAACTGCTGGGCAAGATCCTCAAGGGCCGCCGCCGTGACGTGGTGCTCGCCACCAAGGCGTACTCGCGCATGGGCGCCGGTCCCAACGAGGTGGGCCTCTCCCGCGTGCACCTGCGCCACGCGATCGAGGACAGCCTCCGCCGGCTCGGCACCGACCACATCGACCTGTACCAGATCCACGCCCACGACCACCTGACCCCGATCGAGGAGACGCTGTCCGCCCTCGACGACGCCGTGCACCAGGGCAAGATCAGCTACATCGGCACGTCGAACACCTTCGCCTGGCAGCTCGCCAAGGCCCTCGGCGTCGCCGACCTGCGCGGCTACCCGCGGTTCGTGTCGCTGCAGGCGTACTACTCGCTCGTCGGGCGCGATCTCGAGCGCGAGCTGCTGCCGCTGGTGAACGAGGAGAAGCTCGGCCTGCTCGTCTACAGCCCGCTGGCCGGCGGGTTCCTCTCCGGCAAGTTCACCCGCGATAGCCACGACGCCTCCGGCCGCCGCGCCCAGGCCGACAACCCGCCGATCGACCGCGAACGCGGCTACGACATCGTCGACGCGCTGCGCAAGGTCGCGGCGAAGCACGAGTCGACCGTCGCCCGCGTGGCGCTGGCCTGGGTGCTGGCGCAGCGCGGCGTGACCAGCGTGATCGTCGGCGCGAAGCGGCCTGACCAGCTGCGCGACAACCTGGCCGCCGGCGAGGTCCAGCTTGACGCGCAGGACCTCGCCGAACTGGACGCCGTCAGCGCGCTGCAGCCGGAGTACCCCGCCTGGACCCTCAACGGCGCCTACCCGTCGCGAACGCCCTAGAGCAGCGCCCCCAGCGGCAGGATCAACGCGATCGACACCACCGAGATCACCGTCTCCATCACCGACCAGGTCTTCAGCGTCTGCCCGACGGACATGCCGAAGTACTCCTTGACCAACCAGAACCCGGCGTCGTTCACGTGCGAGAAGAACAGCGAACCGGCGCCGATGGCCAGGACCAGCAGCGCGTTGTGGGTCGGGTCGAGGGTGGCGGCGAGCGGCGCGACGATGCCGGCGGCGGACACGGTGGCGACGGTCGCGGAGCCGGTCGCCAGGCGGATCGCCACGGCGACCAGCCAGCCGAGCAGCAGCGGCGACAGGTGGGCGCCGGTGGACAGGTTGGTGATCACGTCGCCGACGCCGGCGTCCACCAGCGTCTGCTTGAACCCGCCGCCCGCGGCGACGATCAGCATGATGCCGGCGATCGGGGCGAGGGAGTCGCTGATGATCGACGACAGCTTCGCGCGGTGCAGGCCCGCCGGGCGGCCCAGCGTGACCATGCCGACGAGCACCGCGAGCAGCAGCGCCACCAGCGGGTCGCCGACGAAGTCGAGCACGCGGCGCACGGCGTTTTCCTTGCCCAGGGTGATGTCCGAGAGCGCCTTCAGCAACATCAGCACCACGGGCAGCAGGACCGTGGTCAGCGTCGCGCCGAAGCTGGGCCGCTTGTCGACCTCGGTGCTCTCGGACTCGGGCACCAGGCGCGGCGGCGGCGTGGCGTCGGGCACCCACCGCGCGGCGACGCGGCCGAACAGCGGACCGGCGATGACCACCGTCGGGATACCGACGAGCAGGCCGAGCGCGAGCGTGATGCCCACGTTGGCACCGAGCGCGCCCGCCGCGGCCAGCGGCCCGGGGTGCGGCGGGATCAGCCCGTGGAGCACGGACAGGCCCGCGAGCGCCGGGATTCCCAGCAGCAGCACGGGTTTCCCGCTGCGCTTGGCGACCAGCAGCACCACCGGGATCAGCATCACGAGGCCGATCTCGAAGAACATCGGCAGCCCGATCAGTGCGGCCACCAGCGCCATCGCCCACGGCAACCCCTTGCCGTGAACCCGCCCGAGGATCGTGTCCACGATCCGGTCCGCACCACCGGAATCGGCCAGCAGCTTGCCGAGCATCGCGCCGAACGCGATCAGCAACCCGACCGAAGCGACCGTGCTGCCGACCCCGCTTTCGAAGCTCTTCAACAGCTTGTCCACGGGCATGCCGGCCACGAGGCCGAGCACCCCGGAGCCGATCGTCAACGCCAGCAAGGGGTGCAGCTTCAGCCTGCTGATCAGCACCACGATCACGGCGATGGCGAGCACCGTCGCCAGGATCAGGCGGGTGTCGTGGCCGGTCCAGCCGGCGGCGAGGGTGGTCATGCACGCTCCCGGAACGCGTGAAGCGCCGCCTCGACGAGGGCGGCGGGGCTTTCGGTGATCTCGAAGACTCGGCCCGGCTCGTCCGGCTGCAGCGGTTCGAGGTCCGCGAGCTGGGAGTCGAGCAGTGAAACGGGCATGAAGTGGCCCTTGCGGGTCTGCATGCGCTCGGCGAGCACGGCGCGCTCGCCGTGGAGGTGGAGGAACCAGACTTTCCCGCCGGCTCTCAGCTCGTCGCGGTAGCGGCGTTTCAGCGCGGACGACGACACGACCCCGCCGGACTCCTGGTGCGACGTGATCCAGTGCGCGATCGCTTGCAGCCAGGGCTCGCGGTCGGCGTCCGTCAGCGCGTGGCCGGCGGTCATCTTCTCGATGTTGGCCTTCGGGTGGAAGGCGTCGGCCTCGGCGTACTCCACGCCCAGGCGCTCGGCCAGCGCCTCGCCGACAGTCGTCTTCCCCGAGCCGGATACGCCCATCACGACGATGACGGTCATCCGCACCTCCTTGTGTCCGGAAGAGTCAAACTCAAAAGTAGTACTTATTCAAGAAGAAGTAGTACTTAATCGAATCAGCGCGGTAAGTTGTCCGGATGGGGAGCGATCGGCACGAGGAAGTCCTCGACGTGCTGGGCGCGGCGATCGCCAACGGCGAGCTGGCGCCGGGCGCCGTGCTGCGCTCCGACGAGCTGCAGGAACGCTTCGGCGCCTCGCGCACGGTGGCACGCGAAGTCGTGCGTGTGCTGGAGACTATGGGGCTCACCACGAGCCGCCGCCGCGTCGGAGTGATCGTGAGCGATCCGGCCGGGTGGAACCACTACGACCCGCGTCTGATCCGCTGGCAGCTCGACGGTTCCGGGCGCGCGGCGGCGCTGCGGACGTTGACGGAGCTGCGCTCGGGCGTCGAACCGTCGGCCGCGCGGTTCGCGGCGTTGCGCGCGACGCCGGAGGACCGCGGTCGGCTGCGCGCACTGGGTCACCGCCTGGAGGAGACGGCTCGGGCCCGCGATCTGACGACGTTCCTCGGCCACGACATCGCGTTCCACGACCTGCTGCTCACCGCGTCGGGAAACCCGATGTTCGCGCAGCTGTCCTCGGTGGTCGCCGAGGTGCTCGCGGGCCGCACCTCCCACGGCCTGATGCCCGAGGAACCGCAGCCCGAGGCCGTCGCGCTGCACGTGGAAGTGGCCGTGGCCGTGGACGCCGGTGACGCGGATCGAGCCGAGCGCGCGGTGCGCGACATCGTGGACCAGGCACGGGACGAAATCGCCGCCGCGGTGTCGAGTAATCTCGGCGGGCAGTAATCAGCGGCACTGACCTCGCCGGGCCTTCGTCCCGGCGGCATCGAACCACGTTCCCGGGGGGCTACTGGTGAGCGCGGCACGCGCGATCGGCTTGATGCTCGGCCTGGCGGCCGACGGCGTCCTCGGCAACGCCCGGCACCGCCCGCCCGTCACGGCGTTCCGCCGCGTGGCGACGCTGGGCTCCGGCGCCGGGCAGGGCAGGGATTCCGCCGCGGCGCTGCGCGCGGGGGCTGGTGTTGTTGTTGGGGCGCCTGGGGAATCGGCTGTCGCGCAGGCCGCCGGTGCGCCCGCCGCCACGATCTCCGCCCGCGCCGCCGCCACCGGCCTCGGCCTGGCGGGTGCCGCCGTCGCGGTCGGGCTGTTCGCCGAACGTGCCGCGCGCGACCGGCCCGTGGCGCAGGCCATGGTCACGGCGGTCGCGACCTGGGCCGTCGTCGGCGCCGCCGGCCTCGCGACGCAGGGCACGGAGCTCGCGCGCGACCTTGAAGAAGGCCGCCTCGAACCCGCGCGCGGCACACTGTCCGAACTGGACCCGCGCGTGGCCGACGGCCTCGGCATGATCGCGCTTTCCCGTGCGTCCGTGGAGACTCTGGCCGAGAACACGTCCGAAGTGGTCGTCGCGCCGCTGCTGTGGGGAGCGCTGGCCGGCGTGCCGGGCTTGCTCGCGTCCCGGACGATCAGTGTCCTCGCGCGCGGCTCGGCGGGCCACTGGCTGGTCGCCCGGCTCGACGAACTCGTCCACCTCGTACCGACGCGGATCGCGGCCGCCCTCACGGTGCTGGCCGCCCCTGTCGTCGGTGGTTCCGCGGGCGGCGCCTGGCGGGCTTGGCGCCGCGACACGATCGCCCACCCGAGCCCCAACGCGGGCCGCGTGGAAGCCGCGTTCGCCGGTGCGCTGGAGATCCGCGTCGGCGGGCGCACGGTGTACCCGCACGGGGTGGTGGAGCTGCCCGTGCTGGGTGTGGGCCGCAACCCGGACGCCGGTCACGTCACGCGCGCGGTGGAGCTGTCGCGGGTCGTCGGCTGGCTGGCGGGCGCGACCTCGGTGACGGTGGCCGTCCTCGCCGGCGCGCGCCGCCGCCGTCGCAGGTGAGTCAGCTGCGCCGCTGAAGGTGCTCCAGCGCGGCCGCGTCCAACGGCCCGTCCCGAGCCGCCAGCTTCCCCGAGATCCGCCCCCGGTCGGCCGGCGTCTTGTTGCCGCCGTACTTGAACTTCGCCTGCACCGACGTCACGGTCAGCTCGATCCCGCGGATCCCCGGCAGGAGTCGCCGGTCCGGGGCGTCGACCGAGGACACCGGCGTCCGGCCGCTACCCGGCTCGAAGTGCCCGAGCTGCCGGTTGAGCACCTCCGCCTTCTCGGCCGGGTCGTCGACGATCCGGACGTCGCAGGCGAGCTGCGCGGTGGCGTAGTACGAGGTCGGCACACCCACCGCCGGGTCGTCCGCGGTGTTCCAGTCCGACGGGATGAACGTGTACTCGCCGATCACTGTCAGCAGCGCACGCGGGTGTTCCTCCAGCAGCGGCCACACCGGATTGGGCCGCGCGAGGTGCAGCCACACGGTGGCTTCGCCGTCGAAGGTGAAATGCGTCGGGACGACCACCGGGAGGTCACGGCCGCGGCCACCGGCCACGAGCTGGCCGAAATCGTGGCTCTCGAGCCACTGCCGCCATTCCGCGTCGTCCCCGGCATCCCAAGGGTGGATCAGCATGACACCGAGTATTGCGCTGGGAAGTGGCCCCGAAAAAGGGCCAGTGCCGGGCTGGAACAGGAGACCACTTGGCCTACGCCGAGGGCGTGAACTCTTCCTCGTCCTCGGCCAGCATCTCCGCCACGGACTTGCGGCGTGTGCGCTCCGGCTTCTCCGTGGTCAGCGCGCCACCGGGTTTGAGCTCCCGGATCGTGAAGTACAGCCAGCCCAGGATCGCCATGCTGCCGAACGCCAGCCACTGCAACGCGTAGGAGAAGAACGGCCCCGAGTCCAGCTGCGGCAGCGGCAGCGCGCCGAGCACGCCGGGCTGGTTCTGGTCGAGCTGGAAGTAGCCGGTCCGGATCTTCAGGCCCGACGAGCGTGCCACGACCTGCGAGTCGACGGTGTAGCTCTGCAGCTTCCCCTTCGTCGACGCATCGGAGAACGCGTCGCGGTGCTTCGGGTCCACCTCGTCGCTGCGCACGCGCGCGACCACGGTGACCTGGCCCCCGGGCGCGGCGGCGTAGGGGAGCACGCCGGACTGGTCGTCGAGCCGCACGTAACCGCGGTCGATCAGGTACACGGTGCCGTCCGCCGCGCGCAACGGCGTGAGCACCTCGAACGCGGCCTCACCCTGCACGGTCCGCAACCGCGCGACGACCTCCGCCGACGGGAGGTAGGTGCCTGTGATCGACACGAGGTGCCATTCCGTCTGCTGGTCGGGCGTCGTGCCGGCCGGCATCAGCTGGGCGACCGGCGCCGGCTGGGCCGTGAACGACGCGGTGAGCGCGTTGTTCTGGGCCTCCTGCTCGGCATCGCGCCGGAACTGCCAGGGCGCGAGAAGGGTGTAGCAGCAGACGGCGAAGGTGAACACCACCACCGTCAGTGCCAGCCAGCCGGGCCGGAGCAGAAACCGCAACCGCACCCCTCCACGGTAGGCCGTCGCCCCCACCGAGCGCGCGGCGACCTCTCCCACCTGTGATTTCGCCCGGGACAAACCGGTCCTAACCGTGCGCGCGCACCCACTCGATCAGGCCGGGCATCGCGCGCTCGATCATCGCCAGCACGTCCTCGAAGCCGTCGTCACCGCCGTAGTACGGGTCCGGCACCTCCGCGCCGACCTTCGCGGCCGGGTCGAACTCCCGCAGCAGCCGCACCTTCGCCGGATCCTCGACGCGCCCGCGCAGGAAGTCGAGGTGCCCCTCGTCCGCCGCCAGCAGCAGATCGGCCTCGAGATCCTCGTCATTCACCTCCGACGCGACGTGCTGCGTCGGATAGCCGTGGGCGCGCAGCGTCGCCTGCGCGCGCCGGTCCGCGGGCTCACCCGCGTGCCACGGCCCAGTGCCGGCACTCGATACCGTCACCGCGCCGTCGAGCCCGGCTTCGGCGAGCTTCGCCCGGAACACCAGCTCGGCCATCGGCGAGCGGCAGATGTTGCCTGAACACACGAACACCACTGAAGTCACGGGTCCCCAGTCTGCCCCAACGGTCGTGGGAAGATCCGGTGGTGCCTGCCCTAGCCGAGATCCTCGACGTCCTCGAACGCCACTACCCGCCGCGCCTCGCCGAGAAGTGGGATGCCGTCGGGCTCGTGTGCGGAGACCCGGCCGACGAGGTCACGCGGGTGCTGTTCTGCGTCGACCCCGTCGAGGAGACGGTGGCCGAGGCCGAGGACCTGGGCGCGCAGCTGATCGTGGCGCACCACCCGCTGCTGCTGCGCGGGGTGCACGGCGTGCCCGCCGACACGGTCAAGGGCGGCCTCGTGCACCGCCTCATCCGGGGCGGCCGCGCGCTCTACTGCGCGCACACCAACGCCGACTCGGCCGATCCCGGCGTGTCCGACGCGCTCGCGAACGCCATCGGCCTCACCGTCGACCGGCCGCTCGACCCGCAGGAACCCGGTGGCCGCACCGGCATCGGGCGGATCGGGCACTTGGCGGAGGCGGAGCCGTTCGCTGTGTTCATCCAACGCGTCGCCGAGGCGTTGCCGGCCACCGTGCCGGGCGTGCTGGGCGCGGGGGACCCGGATCTGCCGATCCGCACCGTCGCGGTGTCGGGCGGTGCGGGCGACTCCTACCTCGCGCGCGCCGCGGCCGAGGGCGTCGACGCGTACGTGACGGCGGACCTGCGCCATCACCCCGCCGGCGAGCACCTCGCCGCCTCGGGGCCCGCGCTGGTCGGGCTCACGCACTGGGCCAGCGAATGGCCCTGGTGCGGGCAGGCCTCGGCCCTTGTCGACGTGGCCTTTGCGGGTAACGTCGACAGTCACGTCTCCACGCGGTGCACCGACCCGTGGACCGTCCGCGCGACCCCCGCCAGCTGACTCACCGCAAGTCCCCAATGCCACCGAGTCCAATTCAACAAGGAGCACCGTGAAGGCCGACCCCGCCGTCCAGCGCCAGCTGCTCGAACTCGCGAAGGTGGACGCCGAGCTTTCGCGCACCGCGCACCGCCGGCGCACCCTGCCCGAGCTCGCCGAGATCGATGCGGGTGAGAAGACCGTGCGCGAGAAGCGCGACGCGCTGGTGTCCGTGCAGACCGCCGCTTCGGACCTCGACCGCGAGATCGCCCGCCAGGAGAAAGAGGTCGAGTCGGTGCGGGCCCGCGAGGACCGCGACCGCAAGCTGCTGGAGTCGGGCTCGGTCAACGCCAAGCAGATGACCGACATCGAGCACGAGCTGCAGACGCTCGGCCGCCGCCAGAGCGCGCTCGAAGACGACCTGCTGGAGCTCATGGAGCAGCGCGAGGCCCTGGAGCTCGACGCGCAGCGCACCGGCGCCGAGGTAGACAAGGCCGAGGCGGGTGTCGCGGCCGCGATCGAGCGCCGTGACGAGCAGTTCAAGGACCTCGACACCACGCGCGCCCGCCGCGACGAAGACCGCGCGAAGCTGCTGCCGCGCTTCCCGGAGCCGGTGCTCAAGCTGTACTCGCGCGTGCTGGACCACAAGGGCATCGGCGCGGCCCTGCTGCGCGCCCGCCGCTGCGGCGCCTGTCAGCTGGAGCTGGACCGCAACACCATCGCCGAGATCAAGGCGACGCCCGAGGACACCATCGTCCAGTGCGAGAACTGCGGGGCGATCCTGGTTCGTACGGTGGAGTCGGGCCTGTGACCGACCGGGTCGTCGTCGAGGCCGACGGGGGGTCCCGGGGCAACCCGGGCCCGGCCGGCTACGGCGCGGTCGTGAAGGACGCCGCCACCGGCGAGGTGCTGGCCGAGCGCCACGAGTACCTCGGCGTGGTGACCAACAACGTCGCGGAGTACTCGGGGCTCATCGCGGCGCTGACCGCGGCGGCGGAGACCGGCGCGTCCATTGTGGACGTGCGAATGGACTCCAAGCTGGTCGTGGAGCAGATGTCCGGCCGCTGGAAGATCAAGCACGCCGCGCTGCAGCCGCTCGCCGCGCGGGCGCGTGAACTCGCGGACGGGTTCGATCGTGTCACCTACATGTGGATTCCGCGCGCAGAGAACTCCCACGCCGACCACCTCGCCAACGTCGCGATGGACAGCGGCACCGGCAAGACCCCAGCTCAGAGTAAACCGCAGGTCAAGACCACCTCCGGTACCGGTGAGGCCGACCGTGGCGCCAAGGCCGGCTGGACGGGCGCGCGCGGCACGCCCACGCGCCTGCTGCTCCTGCGCCACGGCCAGACCGAGATGTCGGTCGACCGCCGCTACTCCGGCCGCGGCGACGTGCCGCTCACCGAGCGCGGCCGGGGCCAGGCGGCCGCGGCGGCGAAGCGGCTCGGCGCGTGGCCCGGACTCGTTTCCGAAGACGGCGAGGCCGCCCCGATCGTCTCCTCGCCCCTGACCAGGACGAAGCAGACAGCGCAGGCCGTGGCCGACGCGCTGGGCTCCCGCTTCGTCACGCACCCGGGCCTCATCGAGACCGACTTCGGCCAGTGGGAGGGCCTCACCTTCAAGGAGGCCGCCGAACGCGACCCCGAGCTGCACGGCTGCTGGTTGCGCGACTCGTCGTGCGCGCCGCCCGGGGGCGAGAGCTTCGACGCCGTCCACGAGCGCGTCGACCAGGCCCGTCGCGACCTGATCGAGCAGTACGAGGGGAGGACGATCATCGTCGTCAGCCACGTCACGCCCATCAAGACGCTGCTGCGGATCGGCCTGGACGCGGGTCCGAGCCTGCTGTTCCGCCTGCACCTGGACCTGGCGTCGCTCTCGATCGTGGAGTTCTACCCGGATGGCAACTCCTCTGTGCACCTCGCCAACGACATCTCGCACCTCTCCTGACTGTTCGTGACCGGTCCTCACCGGGGAAGACCGCCCTCACCGGCGAAATTGTGGGGCGGATCACGCCCAGGGACGACGCGTGAGCGGGCGCCGATCCGGTATTGGCTAGAGTGCTGTGTCGACCGCGGCGCCGCGGCGCGGGTTCCACCCGGGATCCTCATCAGGGGGGCGCAGGCTCGTGCGTTTCTCGGCAAGCTCTGCGAGTAGAAACAGTGACGAGGTAATGACCGCTAGCGCACTCACCGAAGCATCCGAACGCGATCTCCCCGGCGAGAACGCGCCCGTGACCGCCGTCGGCCTGCGCCACGGCTGGATCGCCTCCGTGCTGGCGGTACTGGCCGGTGTCGCCGCGGTCGCCTGGCACGCCACCCGCTACGGCCACTGGATCGTGGACGACGCGGCCATCACGTTCTCCTACTCGCGCAGCCTCGCCGACGGCCTCGGCCCGGTCCTGCAGCCGGGCGCGCCGCCCGTCGAGGGCTTCTCCGACCCGACGTGGATGGTGCTGCTCGCGGGCGGGAAGCTCGTGGGCCTGTTCGACCACGGTCTGCTGTTCGGCATCCCCGACTACGTGCTGTTCCCGAAGCTGCTCGGCCTGCTGTTCACCGCCGGCATTCTCACGCTGTGTCACGTCGTGGCGCGGCAGATCTTCCCGCGCCACGCGTGGGCGGTCACGCTGGCCGTGGGCCTCACGCTGGCGACCATCCCGTCGTTCGTGATCTGGGTGGTCTCGGGCCTCGAGAACTCGCTGTTCGCGTTCGCGGTGCTCGGCCTCGCGGTGCTGCTGTTCACCGCGGTGCGCAAGGAACGCACGCTCACGTGGAAGGTCGCGGTGGGCGCGGGCGTGATCGTGGCGTTCGCCGCGCTGACGCGTCCGGAAGGCTTGATCTACGCCGCCGCGTTCCCGCTCGTCCTGTTGTACGGCGTGCGGCGCGAGGGGTTCTGGGTCAGCTTCCGTTACGCCGTGCTGTCCGTTGTGGCCTTCGCGGTGCCGTTCGGCGTGTACGTGGCTTGGCGCCACAGCGAGTTCGGCGGCCGGTTCCTCGCGAACCCGTCGGTGGCGAAGAAACAGGGCCTGCCCGACCTGATGTCGTTGGTCCGGCCCGGAACCCTGATCCTCTACGCCGGTGTCGCCGCCGTGGTCGTGCTCGCGATCGTGGTGATCTGGGCACTGCGCAAGGCGCCGTGGCGGCGTCCGCTTGCCGCGTTGATCACGCCGTTCGCGCTCGGCGTGATCGCCTTCGGCGTGATGGTGCCCGACTGGATGGCGCAGTTCCGCTTCGCGACGCCGGTGTGGGTGCTGGGCGTGCTCGCGGGCACCCTGTCGTTCGGTGAGCTGCTGCGCACGGTGAAGGTGCGCTGGCGCGCCGTCGCGTCGGTGGTCGTGGTGGCCGCGGCGATCCCGTCGCTGGTCGGGTTCGTGCAGCAGTCCGACGAGTTCATCAAGAGCCCCACCGTGCCGGCGTGCCTGATCGCCGACCGCTTCGGCCGCGGCTTCAACACCTACGCCGACATGCTGGGCCTGCAGCAGGCGTCGCTGCTGCTGCCGGACCTCGGCGGCTCGTCGATGACCAGCCGGCTGCAGCTCGTGGACATGGCGGGCCTGGTCAACGCGCCCATCGCGGACCTCACGCACGACGAGAACATGGTGGGCCTGCGCGACTACGTGTTCGACACGGTCAAGCCCACCTTCATCCACTCGTGGGGCCCGTGGGCCGGCGGCAACGGCATCTCCCTCGACCCGCGCATCGACCGCGACTACTACCCGATCTTCATCTACCCGGGCCCCGGCCTGCGCAACGGCGACTGGGTCCGCAAGGACGCGGTCAAGGACCCGGCGAAGCTCCAGGCCGTCCAGCACTACGCGGCGACCACGATGATGGACGTCGAGGCCTACCGCTTCGGCAACGGCCTCGACGACTGCGGCCCCACGCTGGAACCGGGTCAGACGATCCCACCGCGGCCCTAGCCGTGGCCGCGCTCTGATCCGTCACGGCAGCACCAGCCACAACGCGGTGGTCGCCGCGGCGAGGGAGACGGGTGTGGTCAACGCGCCCAGCGCCGTGAACTCCCGCGCGCGCGGCGTGTGCCCGTGGCGGGCCAGCACGCGCCGCCACAGCAGGGTCGCCAGGGAGCCGAGGTAGGTCGCGTTCGGCCCGACGTTCACGCCGATCAGCACAGCTAGCAGTACGCCCGTGTTCGGGTGGTCGCCCAGCACGGACAGCAGGATCAACGTCGCGGGCAGGTTGTTGACGAGGTTCGCCAGCACGGCCGCGATGGCGGTGGTGAGCAGCAGCTCGGGGAGCGCCGCCGTCGTCGGCAGGAAGGCCTTGAGGGCGCCGCCGAGCCCGTGTTCGTCGACGGCTTCCACCGTGATGGCCAGGCCGAGCACGAACAGCACCAGCATCGGCGACGCTTCCGTGACCACTTGCCACGGCTTGATCTTGCGCTCGGCCAGCGCTCGCGCGCTGAGCACGAGCGCCGCCAGCGCGGCGACCCAGACCGGTTCCACGTGCACGAGCTGGCCCACACCGAAACCGACGAGCATCACGCCGAGCACGACGAGCGCGAACACCGGCGGCTCGCGGTGCTGCGGCTTTTCGGTGCTGCAGGGGCCGGCCAGGTCGCGGTTGAAAAACCTCGAAAAGATGGCCAGCTCGATCAGGATCATGACCAGCCAGGGCAGCGCCATCAGCGCGGTGAATCCGGCGAACGTGAGCCCGGACGCCGCGAAGGCGAGCAGGTTGGTCAGGTTGGAGACGGGCAGCAGCGTCGAGGCCGAGTTGGCGAGGTGGGCGCACGCGTAGACGTGGGGCTTCGACTCGAGCCTGAGCCCCTCCGCCGTGGCCAGCACGACGGGCGTGAGCAGGACGACGGTGGCGTCGAGGCTCAGCACCGCCGTCACCCCGGCCGCCGCGACGAAGGTGAGCACGAGCAGCCGTTTGGGCTCACCCCGGCACACCTCGGCCAGCCGGCTGCCCAGCCAGATGAACACGCCATCGATCGCGGCGAGGTGGCTGACGAGCAGGATCGCGGCCAGGAACCCCATCGTCGGCAGGATCTCGACGACCCGGTCCCACGCGGCTTGCGGCGTCGTGAGCCCGATCGCGAGCACCACCCCCGCGACGGGCACCGCGGCGACCGCCTCGGGCAGCCCGCGCGGGCGCACCATCGCGAACCCCAGTGTCACGGCCAGGAGCACGAGCGAGACGACCGCGGCGAGGGGTTCGGGCACGCGAGAACGCTAATCGAGCCCACCCGCCGACCCGTGAGCGGCCGTTCCCCGTGCTCTCGCGGCCTGACTGACGCGCCGGCGGGCTCGCGAGGAACGCTATTCGGCCCACCCGGCGACCGACGCTCGGCGGTTCCCTGTGCTGCCGCGGCCTGACTGACGCGCCGGCGGGCTCGCGCTGACGCGCCGGCGGGCTCGCGAGGAACGCTATTCGGCCCACCGGCGACCGACGCTCGGCGGTTCCCTGTGCTGCCGCGGCCTGACTGACGCGCCGGCGGGCTCGCGCTGACGCGCCGGCGGGCTCGCGAGGAACGCTATTCGGCCCACCGGCGACCGACGCTCGGCGGTTCCCTGTGCTGCCGCGGCCTGACTGACGCGCCGGCGGGCTCGCGAGGAACGCTATTCGGCCCACCGGCGACCGACGCTCGGCCGCTCCCTCGTGCCGCCTCGGTCCGACCCACCCGCCAGCAATCCCGCAATCCGGCGCGCCTCGGCAACTACACGACCGCCTCGGGCTTTCCTTGCCTTCGCGGGTACGCACCGCGAGATCGCGCCGGCTTCCGGACTGAGCGGTTTTCGTGCGGCCCCTTGCCCGCGCGAAAACCGGGAGGGAAGAAGCCGGCTTGCGGCGATCTCGCCCGCCTCGGCGGAGCCTAGGCAGACAATTCAGCGAGTTCTCGTTCCTTCTCGCGGATCACAGGCAGCACGTTCTTCCCGAAGTACTCGACGTCCTCGAGGTAGTGCAGGAAACCGAGCAGCAGCAGGTTCGCGCCGCGCTTCTTGTATTCGATGGCGCGGTCGGCGATGTGTTCCGGCGTGCCGATGAGCTGGGTGCGGAAACCGTCGTTGTACTGCACGAGGTCCTTGAACTCGGAGTCGGCCCACATGCCCTTGTTGTCCGCCGTGGACTTCCCGGCCTGCGCGACCGCGGAACGGAAGCCTTCGACGGCGGGCCGGTCGGCCTTCTCGATGATCTCGCGAAATACGGCTTCGGCCTCGGCGGCCGATTCGCGCGCGATGACGAACCCGTTGAGTCCGAAGCGGACAGTGCGGCCGTTCGCGATGGCGCGGACGTCTTCGACCTGTTCGGTGAACCCGTCGTAGTCCTTGCCGTTGCTGAAGTACCAGTCGGACACGCGGCCGGCGACCTTGCGCGCGGCCGTGGAGTTGCCGCCCTGGAAGATCTCCGGGTGCGGCCGGCCGGGGGAGACCTCAGGTTTGGGCTTGATGTCGAAGTCGTGGATGCGGTAGAAGTCGCCGCCGAACTCGGCGTGGTCGTTCGTCCAGAGCTCGCGCACGGCGGTGATGAACTCCTCCGTGCGGCGGTAGCGCTCGTCGTGTTCGAGCCACGGTTCGCCCAGCTTGGTGAACTCGTCCTTGAACCAGCCGCTGACGACGTTGATCGCCGCGCGCCCGCCGGAGATCACGTCGGCGCTCGCGACGAACTTCGCGAGCACGCCGGGGTGCCACAGCCCGGGGTGGATCGCGGCGATCACCTTGAGCCGCTGCGTGGCCAGCAGCAGCGCGAGGCTGAAGCCGGTGGATTCGTGCTGGTAGGCGGCGCCGTAGCTGGCGGTGTAGCGGACTTGGGTGAGCGCGTACTCGAAGCCGTTGTTCTCGGCCAGGACGGCGAGCTGCTTGTTGTACTCGTACCCCCAGTCGGTGCGCTGCTCGATGTCGCTGGTGACCAGGCCGCCGCTCACGTTCGGGACCCAGTAGGCGAACTTCAGGGGCTCGTGCAGGTCTGGGACGGACATGGCGCGAGTGAAACAGTGGCCCTGAGTAGCGTCAACGCACGTCCACGGCGTGGGATCATCCACAAAGGACCTTGCGCTGATCGACTTGAACCGGTTTTGGGCGGGGTCCGTACTCCCCGTTGCGAAGGGAGCTGGTGGCCGTGGACCTGATCAACGCCGTGGAGCTCGTGGCGCTGGCGGTGATCGTGACGCTCGGCGTCGTCGAACTGCTCGCCCCGCCGCGCGCCCGCCCGGCGGTACAAAGGTACGATTCCCGGGCGGACGAGTTGGCTGGACGGTCGCGAATCGGGGTGACCCGGTCCGAGGAAAGTCCGGACTCCGCAGGGCAGGGTGGTTGCTAACGGCAACCCGGGGCGACCCGCGGGACAGTGCCACAGAAAACAGACCGCCTCCGTCAGCGTTCGCGTCGACGGGGGTAAGGGTGAAACGGTGGTGTAAGAGACCACCAGCACCCCGGGTGACCGGGGTGGCTCGGTAAACCCCACCCGGAGCAAGGCCAAGAGGGAGCTGCCGCTCCTGCGCAGGCGCTTGAGGACGGCCCGTCCGATGCCTGCGGGTAGGCCGCTGGAGCCTGCCGGCAACGGCAGGCCGAGATGGATGACCGTCGCCCGACCGGCCGAGAGGCCGCGCCGGGCACAGGATCCGGCTTACACGCCAACTCGTCCGCCCTGCTTCGGGGCGACCGCCGAAAACCCACCAGCTACCCCGCAGACAAAGAACCTACCGCCCGGTAGCATCCCGTTCATGGGCGAAGCAGCCGAAGCGGCGAAGAAGTTCAAGGGCACCTTCGACACCCTCCACTCCCTGATCTACTTCGTCCCCGAAGCCGAAGAGCACCTCACCGCCGCGGGGTTGCGGCCCGGGCGTATGACCTACTTCGCCAGCCGTTCGGCGCCGATGGGAGCGGTAAAAGCCGACGTGGTGGCCGCGACGTTCTACAACTTCAACCCCGAGATCATCGAGCGGCACATCCCGTGCGCGTGGACGCTCGCCACGCCCGAACAAATCACCGAAGCCCGCTTCAACGCGGTAGACGCCGCTCTCAGCCGGCTCCTCGGCGACGAGATCCACGCCGAAACCACCGCCGAAGCCGCCGAGCTCGCGCGCGAAGCCACGGACGGCTGCCGCCCGGAAGGCCGAGCCCTCTACGCCGGCCACGCGAGCCTCGCCTGGCCCGAAAAGCCCCACCTCGTCCTCTGGCACGCCCTCACGCTCATGCGCGAGCACCGCGGCGACGCCCACGTCGCCGCCCTCATGCTCCACGGCCTCGACGGCCTGGCCGCCCTCGTCACCCACGTCGCGAGCGGTGCCGGCTTCACGCCCGACATGGCCAAGAGCACGCGCGGCTGGAGCGACGAGCAGTGGGACGCCGAGGTCGCCCGCCTGGCGAACCAGGGTGTCATCGGCCCCGACGGCGACCTCACGGACAAAGGCACCGACCTCCGCGAGCGCGTCGAGGCGGCCACGAACGCCGCTTCCGAAGGCCCCTGGCGGCACCTGGGTGAGGAAAAATCCACCCGCCTCGCCGAGTTGTGCCGGCCGCTGAGCCGCGCTGTCGTGAAGGCCGGCGCGTTCCCCCGGGCGATGACCGCGTCCCGATAAGGCACCTCTCGTGCCCGATGTCCGGCATCACGCTATGTAGTGAAAATCGCGGCACGACTTGCGCGTATCGTGACAAGCGCCTCACTGCTCCCGGCGACCCTGGGGCAGCGTGGCGCTCACTCGTACTCACTCAGCGGACTCGGGCGGGGAGGCCATCCGGGGCATGTCACACTGGTTCCGGCCGGATCCCGACCACTTGGGAAGTACCGAGAGTGAGCAAAGCACTCCCAGCAGGGTGAGTTCGTGGGTCCACTGCGAAATCCGGGTGGCCGGGGTTAATCGCAAGCACCCTTGCCCCCATGATGGAGGGCGAGGAATTCCGACCAGACGACCCCAGCCCCGTCCATGTCCACAAGTCGACATTCACACAGCGCGCTTTGACCACTACCCCTTGTGACGCCATGATGTTGTTCGAGGCTTCGCCGAAGCCAGAACCGCGCGGGACCGTCCGCGCACCGGGAGTATCGCGATGATGACCATGACCACCCTCGAGACGCTGGCTGCCGGCGAACTCGGCACCGGCAACGTCCGAAACTGGTTGCTCGACAACATCGTCCCCCTGGTGTTGCTGGCCGTCGCGCTCCTGTTGCTCTGGCTCGGTGGCGGCAAGGGTGACAACGCCGGTGTCATGCGCCGGCTCGCGGGTGTCGTCATCGCGCTCGCCATCATCGGACTCGCGGTCAGCGGCGCCGGCGTCAATGTGGGCCAGTGGATCGCCGGCCTCTTCACGGGCTGAGGCGGAGCAGGCGTGCGTATCAGGACGGATGACGAGGTCTACCGGGTCGACGCCGTCTGGCTCGGCCCGCCGAAGGCGACTTTTCCCTGGAGGGCCCGCTACGTAGCGTGGCTCATCGGCATACCCATCTTCCTGGTCGTGCTCACCGTCGAGCGGTGGGCCGGCTGGAGCTTCGGGTTCTTCTCCACGGCGTGGGCGTTCGTGGCCACGATCCTGATCACCCGGGTGATCACCGCCAAGATCAGCCACGAGCGCCCGCTGGGCGCGGTGATCGCGATGGCAGGCCGCGAGCTCAACACACCGCGTGAGAAGCCCGCGGGCACGGGCGGCGCCGTCAGCGCCAGCCGCATCCGCGTGCGGGCCGAGCGCCCGCTGCCGAAGCACAAGAGGAGGCGGCAGTACCGGCACCACGGCTACGGCCAAGGCGCCGGGGTTACGGCCGGAGCACAGGGAGCACCACGAGCGCGCCGGAGCCGCAACGCGGCTCGGGCCGGGAGGTAGTCGTTGTTCGGTCGCGGCGGAAGCCGAGGGAAGCGGGATCGAAACGTGCCCACGGGCGCCTGGGAGACCCCGCAGCAGGTCCGGCAACCCTCGCCGAGGAACAACTCCTCGGCGGGCAAGAGGCTGCCCGGTGAGCAGGCCATACCCGCATACACGCCGTCGATCGCGGCGCGCAGCATCGACGGGCACCTGCTGCGCACCGGACACGAGGTGTACGCCTGGTACCGGCTCGCGCCGCAACGGTGGTCGTTCCGCTCCGACTCGCAGCGCCGCGACCTGATCGCGGCCATCGCGGGCCAGTACGCCGAGCTGCAGGGCCGCTGGCTGCACCTGCGTGTGACCAACCGGCCGTACCCGATCCGCATGTGGGCCGAGGCCCACGTGCACAACGCCGTCGGCCGGCCGCAGGACGTGCCGGGCGCGCTTTCCTTCGACGACTACCTCATCGGCGAGCAGCAGCAGCTGATGGGCCGTTCGATGGCCGAAAAAGAGGTCTACCTCGGCGTCCAGGTGCAGACCCGGCGCATGGTCGACCGCGCCGTCGAACGCGCCGCTCCCGTGCTGCGCAAGATCCTGCCCGAAGCCGTCGACGCGGAACTGGTGGCGCTCGACTCCGAGGTCGAACACCTCGACCAGGTCATCGGCACCGCCGGGCTGGAAGGCCGCCCGGTGCACGCCGAGGAGATGTCCTGGCTGATGCACCGCTCGTGCTCGCTGGGCCTGCCCGCGCCGCGCAACATGCCGGCCGTGCCGGGCGCCGCCTGGGAGCCCGAAGACCTCGCCAGCTTCACCGACGCAGCCGACTTCCACGCCGACCCGTACGCGCCCACGGTCACCGTCCGCGGCCGCACGGGGTCCAACGCGGGCGTGTCGCGGCACCTCGCCGTGCTCACCGTCGGCCAGATGCACGGCCTGCAGATCCCCGAGGTCGACGACCCGTGGATCCAGCACGCCGACCGCCTGCCCGCCGCCGTCGAGGTGTCCGCGCGCATCTACGTGCGCCGGCCCGAAGAGGTCGCGGGTGAGCTGCAGCGCCAGATGAACAAGGTGCGCTCGCAGGTCAAGCACTACACCGACGAGCACGAGCTGGAGCCGCCGCAATCGCTTGCGCGCCAGGCCGGGCGCGTGCTGGAGATCGACGACGAGATGACGTCGGGCTTCACCGCGCTGGCCACTCGCGTGCGCTCGTGGTGGCGCCTGGCCGTGTCCGGTCCGACGGAGCGCGACGCGTTGCGCCTGGCCCAGCAGCTGCTCGACCTGTACAAGCCGAAGGTCGCGATCGAGCATCCCGAGGCCCAGTACGCGATGGCGCGGGAGTTCATCCCGGGCGAGCCGCTGGCGTCGGCGGCGTACATGCGCCGCGGCTCGGTGGTGTGGACGGCGTCGTCCGTGCCCACGGCGACCGCCGAGGTCGGCGACCGGCGCGGCATCCTCCTCGGCGAGACGGTGACCGCGACCCGGCGGCCGGTGGCGTGGGACCCGTGGATGGCGCAGGAGATCCGCGACGGCTCGGGCCTCACCGCGATGGTGGCCGGCCTGGGTGGCGGCAAGTCGTTCCTCGGCGGCGGCATCGTCTACAAGACGCTGCGCGCCGGGGCGCACTGGACGATCCTCGACCCGTCGGGCCCGCTGGCGCGGCTGTGCGACCTGCCGGAGCTGCGGCCGTACGCGCGGCCGATCAACCTGCTCAACGCGCAGCCCGGCATCCTCAACCCGTACCGGGTGGTCGCCGATCCGCTGATCGAGCACTTCATGGACGAGGACGACCCGGAACGCTCGTGGCGGCGCGAAAAGGCGCTGGCCGGCGCGACCCGGCGTCGCCTGGTGCTCGACGTGCTTTCGGGTGTGCTGCCGTACGAGGTGTCGCGCATGGCGCAGACGCGGATCGTGCTGCTGCGGGCCGTGCGCGCCGTCGGCGGCCGCTTCGACGCCGACCCGGGCCAGGTCATCGACGCGCTGCGCCGCGACTCCAGCGAGCATCACGAGCACGCCGTCGTGGTCGCCGACTTCCTCGACGAGATGCGCGAACGCATGGCGCTGCTCATCCCGGAGCGCGACGCCGACCCGTACTCCGAGACACGCGACGACCGCATGACCGTGCTCACCATGGCGGGCCTGACCCTGCCCAAGGACGGCGTGCCGCGCGAGTACTGGACCGACGCGGAGTCGCTCGGCGTCGAGATGCTGAACCTCGCGGCGTGGCTCACGCAACGGTCGGTCTACGAGAAGCCGAAGGAACAGCGCAAGGGCGTCTGGATCGACGAAGCGTTCTTCCTCTCCGAAGTCCCGACCGGCCGCGTGCTGATGAACCGCTTCGCGCGTGACTCGCGAAAGTGGAACGTCCGCGTGCTGCTGTCGTCGCAGATCCCGGCGGACTTCCTGAAGATCCAGGGCTTCGTGGCGTTGCTGGACTCGGTCTTCGTCGGCCGCCTCGACGACGACGATGCCCAAGCGGATGCGTTGCGCCTGCTGAAGGTTCCGGTCGGCGTGGGCTACGAACAGGTCGTCGCCGCGCTCGGCCGCCGCCCCGGCGCGCAACGCGGCACGGAACGCGACGTGGAACCCCGCCAGTTCATCTTCGGCGACGGCGCCGGCGGCGTGGAACGCATCCGCGTCGACTTCTCCGGCCCCCACCTCGACCAGCTGCGCTCGGTCATGGACACCACCCCGGGTTCCCCCGACGCGCACACCAAGCCGGGCGCCGCCCTCGTGCTACCCCACGAGGAAGCGCCCGCCCCGTACGTCCCCACCCCACCGGAGGACGACGAGCTGGAACACGACTTCGAGCTCCAGGCCGAGCTCGAAGTCGGCCTCACCGACGAGCAGCTCCTCGGCTCGCCGGACCCGCTCGCGTCCGAGACCGGCGAGGTGGAGGGTGCGGTGCACAACGGAAACGGACAACCTGCCAACGGACACTCCCCGGACCGGCACGCCCGGGCCGGCGGCAAGGGTGGTACCGGCAGGGATGCCGCGTGAACACAGTCTGGACGCTGGCGTTCGTCCTGTCGTTCGCCGCCGGCTGGCACGCCCTGAAGCGGCGCATCAAGGAAGGCCCCAAGCCAGGCGGCCGCAGGCAGCCGAGCCGGCGGGCCGCGATGCTCGCCGTCATCACGATCCTCGGGCTGCAGACGGTGCTCATGGCACCGTCTGCCAACGCCGCGGCCTGTGGTGAGTCGCCGAACCCCGAGCGGCCCGGCTCCGGCATGGTCGGCGCGATCGACCCGCCGGAAGGCCACGGTGAGCCGGGCAGCGCGTACATCGACTACAGCTACGCGGGCATGGTCTGGAACACCTACCAGACCAACTGCACGGCGCTGTCCGCCATCGCCTCGCCCAGCTCCACGATCGACACGTGGGCGGGCAACCAGCTGTTCAACATCGGCAAGAACATCGTCGGCGCCACCAACTCGCTGCACTACACCGTGCTCGAGGGCGGGCTCCTGAACCCGATCTACAGCGCGGTGAAATCGGGTGCGGAGAAGGTCTACAACAACATCTACGCGCAGCTGTTCGGGCTCGTCGCGCTGATCTTGTCGATCATGTTGTTCCGCCAGATCTGGCGGGGTGACCTCGCGGCGGTGAGCAAACGGGCGCTGTACGCGCTGGCGGGGGTGTGGCTCGCGGCGTCGTCGCTGGCGATGCTGCGGTACTTCGACCCGATCGACAAAGCGATCGTCCAGACCACCACGAACATCCAGGCGGGCTTCGTCGACGAGAGCTCCGACCGGATCGTGCGCGACATCCTGCCGACGAACCTGCACACGCAGATCGTCTACGACAACTGGCTGCGCGGGGAGTTCGGTTCACCGACCGCGCCGCAGGCCGACCAGTTCGGCAAACCGCTGCTCGACGCGCAGGCGTTCACCCGCGACCAGCTCGTGAACGGCGACGACGGCAAACAAAACGTCGTCGACGCCAAAAAGGCCGCCTTCAAAGACATCTCCGGCAAGCTCGGCCCCGCCACCGGCTACTTCACCGGCGAGTCCGGCGGCCGCACCGGTGCCGGGTTCCTGGCGCTGGGCCAGAGTGTCGTCTACTCGCTGTTCCAGTTGCTGGCCAAGGCTTCCGTGCTCCTCGCACAGGTCCTGATCCGCCTGTTCACGCTCACCGCGCCGCTGATCGGCCTCGTCGCGTTGCTGCACCCGGACATCCTGCGGCGCGTGCTGAAGGTGGCCGGCGGGATCGCGTTCAACCTGGTGGTGCTGTCGGTGCTCGCGGGTGTGCACGCGCTGCTGCTTCAGGCGATCTTCGACGCCGGCAATTCGCTCAACCTGCTCACGCAGATGGTGCTGGCCGGCCTGATCACGGTGCTGCTGTTCCTCGTCGGGCGGCCCGTGCGGCGGCTGTGGCAGATGGTCGAGATGTCGGTCAACGTGGTGGGCGCGGCCGTGCCTTCGCCCAACGGCGGCATTTTCTCCCGCTTCCGCAAGAAGACCGGGCCCTCGCCGCAGGACGAGTTCTGGCAGAACGTGCGCGAGACCGACGACGTGGTCGACGGCGAGGCGCGCGGCCCGATGGGCGCGACCGTCGGCGGCGGGCGCTACCGGCCCGAGGCCGCGGTCTTCGCCAGCGCGCAGCGGCTCGACAACGGGTCTCGCTCCGCGCGGCCGGCCGCCGCGTGGTCGGGTGCGCCGTGGCCCGGCGCTGTGGGCTCGGCCGGCGAGCGCGCCGCGCTGACGACGGGCGGCGGTGGCGCGCCGGTGTTCTCGCAGTACAACCCGGTCACGGGCGAGCCGGGCGACTACGTCGTCGGCGGCCGTCGCGTGCCGACGCGGGAGAGCCGGCGCGTCGACACATCACCGGTGGCTGATCGGCGTTGGAGCGACGAGCAGGAACCCGTCGTCGTCCCGTCGCGGATGAGCTCGACGGACCGCGGTTACGCCTCGCCGGAGTCGATTCCCGAGCAGGCAGGCGTTTACACGCCACCGGGCATCCGCGCGCAGCCGCGCCGGGTCGACCCGGAGGTGGTCGCGGGCAAGCCCGTTTTCGTGCTGTACCGGCCCTCCCGCGGCATCGAGGTCCGCGACACCGACCAGCTCATGGGGCGGTGACGCGTGCCGATCCGCACCAACCGCGGCCGGACCGCGGTCTACCGCCGCCTGTGGGGTTACCCGCTCCGCTCGCCGCGCCACCTCGTGGGCACGATCGTGTTCCTGGCGATCGTGGTCACCGCGCTCGGCATCGTGCTGCCGAAGGTGATGGGGAAGCCGGCCACCGCCACGCCGGGCGCGCCGGGCAGCACTTCGGTCGCCACGACCACGTCGCAGCCGCCGGGCATCGCGGCACCCGTGCCGACCACCGCGACGCTCCCGACGCGGCTGTCGAGCCCGCTGCTCACCCCCACGTCCGCGGCGCCGAACCCCGAGGCAATCAACGTCGCCAAGCAGTGGGCCACGGCGTGGGTCAACCACCCGGCGGGCATCACCAACGCCGACTGGCTCAACGGCATGCGTGCCCTGACCACCGACGAGTTCCTGCCCCAGATGACCACTGTGGACCCCGCGAACATCACGGCCACCCGCGTGACCGGCGACGCGACCGTCCAGTCCTCCTACACCAGCTCCGTCGTAGTCCTCGTCCCCACTGACGGTCCGAAGCTGTCCATCACCGTGGTCAACACGGGCGCGGGATGGCGGGTTTCGGACTACGACCAGGCGAGCTGACGCGGTGAAGATCGCGATCCTCGTCGCGGTGCTGGTCGCCGCTGTCTTCGCGACGGTGCTCACCGCGAGCACCGTGACGAAAGTCGTGGTGGACCAGCAGGAAGCCGCCGCGGGCGGGATCCTCAACACCTCCTGCGACGCCGCGATCGGCCCCACTCAGCCCGGCCAGCCGGAGACCGGTGCGGGGCAGGCGCAGGACCTCGACAACGAGCAGCGCGGCATCGTCTCGCTCATCATCTCCATCGGCAAGCAGCGCAGCCTTGCCCCGCGCGCGTGGCAGGTGGCGATCCAGGCCGGCATGACCGAATCGCACCTGCACAACTTGAGCTACGGCGACCGCGACTCGCTCGGAATCTTCCAGATGCGCCCGTCGATGAACTGGGGCAGCGTCGCGCAGGTCACCGACCCGAACTACGCGATCAACAAGTTCTACGACGTGCTCCTCGCCGTCCCCGACTGGCAGAACGAACGCCCGGGCGAAGCCGCGCAGGCCGTTGAACGCTCCGGTTTTCCCGACCGCTACCACCAGTGGGAAGCCATGGCTTCCGTGCTGATCGAGAACCTGGGCCAGGTCGTCGACGCGTCCGGCTGCGGCCAGGGCCTCGGCGCCGCGCTCCCGCCCAGCCAGGCGGCGGCGCAGGCCATCAAGTTCGCGCTGGGGGAGCAGGGCAAGCCCTACGTGTGGGGTGCGACCGGTCCCGACTCGTACGACTGCTCGGGTCTCATGCTGCGCGCTTACGAGTCTGCCGGTGTGATCCTGCCGCGCGTCTCCCAGGACCAGTACAAGGCCGGCGCGATGCTCCCGGTGCGCGAGGCGCAGCCCGGTGACCTGATCTTCCTCGCGACGGACCCCGCCGACCCGTCCACCATCCACCACGTGGCGATGTACCTGGGCGACGGCAAGATCGTCGAGGCCCAGCAGACGGGCGTGCCCGTGCACGTGCGCCCCTTCTCCTTCGACGAGGCCGAAGTGGTGCCGCAGGCGGTGCGCCCCGGCGTCTAGCATGGAGTTCGGGAGTCACCGGCTCTTGACATGGACCGGGGTGACCGCTAAGGCGCTTGACCGGCGCCGCGGATTCACCCGAAGTCGCGGCCTGTCCACGAGCACGCGGCCGCGCGCTGGCAGAGGATGACACACGTGGCACGGAAATTCGGCAAACGAGGCAAGCCCGGCCAGGGCGAGCCCCAGGACCCGGCGACGTTGTTCGGTGCGCCCCAGCCCCCGCGGCAGGCCGCGCACCCCGCGTCGAGCACGCCTCTGGCCGACTACCTGGCCCACGGCTGGCCCGGCGTCGACCCCGGGTACGTCGTGGTGCCCCGGTCCTTGGCCGAAGGCATGTCGCTGCCCTGGCAACAACAAATGGCGGCGCTGCTGGCCCAGTTCCACGCCGAACACGCCGCGCTGGCCTGGCCGATCTACCGCGTCGTCCCGTCGCGCTACGAAAAGCTCGTCGACCTCGACGAGGAGCAGCTGGCCGAGGCCGGCTACCTCGTCGAAATCGACACCGAAGGCGAGATGATCTACCGCGAGCGCAGCGGCCGGAAAGTCGACGACCCGCTGAACACGACGGTTCTGGTGTCCTGCCTGGATCCGATTCCGAAGCCCAACGCTCGGCCTGTCGCTCCTGCTCCTTCTCAACCACTGCGGGCGCCTGCGCCGATGAACATCGGCCCGGCGCCGGTGTGGCGGACGGTGCCGCATCCTGGTGAGGGTGAGGTTCCTGGCGTTTCCGGTCCTGGCACTGGCGTTCCTGGGGCTCCGGGTCCTGGGGCTTCGGGTCCTGCTGGTCCGGGCCATCGCGCCGCTTCAGGCCCTGCTACCTCAACCGCCGGCACAGCTCCGGCAGATCCCGGCTTCCATTCCCCAACCGCCGCACCACCACACCCCGGTTTCGACCCGACCGCACACACCGCACCGTCGTCCGAAACAGCCGGCTGGCAACACTCCACCGCAGGTCACCCTGGCGGTTCAACCTTCGCCACCGGCGCCGCCGACCCGAACACAACCACCTTCGGCACGGGCTTTCCCAACATCGGCGGCCCCGGCGCTCCGAGTTTCGCCGCAGGACCTGGAGCTCCACCCGCGGCACCCCAGACTGCTCAGACGCCCTCGGCGTCGGTGCCTGTCGTTCCGGCTCAGATCCCAGTCTCCACCCCACCGCAGTGGGCCTCGACTCCACAGCCACCACCGACTCCTGCGGCCCTTCAGCCCCCGATCGCCAAGACGCCCGAACCCGGCCTGCTCCCACCCGAGACCGCGCCTGCCGTGGAACCGGTCACACATCCCGAGCCCCTTCAGCCGCCGCCTCCGCCCACGGAACCAGAGCCTGTCCAGACTCCGGCTGCGCCCACGGACCCCGAGGCTGCCTCGAGTTCGGCTGCGCCCGCGGATCCCGAGGCTGTCCGGATTTCGGCTGCGAGTACGGATCGCGAGCCTGCCCGGACTCCGGCTGCGCCCACCGAACCCGAGCCGGCCCGGACTTCAGCTCCCGACCTGGCCGACTCGCCTACCGTCGCCGTTCCTTCAGCCCCTCCATCAGCGGAGCCCGCGCCTACTGCCCCGGTGCCCACCGCGGAAGCCCCAAAGCAGCCGACCCCTGAGGCTCCGACGACCCCTGCCGAGCCCTCGGCGAAGCCTGCGGACCTGGGCGACGCCCGAGCGACCGAGCCTCTGGCGCCAGTAGAAGATCCGGCCGGCACTGCTTCCTTTCCGGAGCCGGCCTTCGCGGCCGGGTCGCCCGAGCCCTCCGAGGCCCCCAACGCCGGCGCACCGGACCCCAGCGAACCTGTGGCACAGATTCCCGAGCCACCGCAGGCCCCCACGGCCGCTTCGCCGCAGCCGAATGCTCCCGAGCAACCGCCGCGACCGGCCGAACAGCCGGAGCCAACACCCGCGCCCGAGTACCTGCAATCGCCCGACCATCGGCCATCGGATAACGAGCCGGGGATGCCTTCGGCGACGGAGTCCTCACCGCAGTCACAAAACGCGCCCACCGAGCCGCAATCGTCGGACCGGTCGCCGCGCGTCGATGAGCAGTCGCCAGTGCCACCGGCGACCGAGCTTTCGGAGCAGCCCTCGGCCGCGCAGGCGGCCCTCCAATCGCCTGATCAGCCTCCGACGTCTGACGAGGAACCGCAGGCCTCGCCGGCGCCCGAGTCTTCGGCGCAGTCGCCGATTGCACACGCGGAGCCGCAGCCGCTGGACCGATCGCCGCTGGTGGAAGAGCAGCCGCCGGCGTCTTCGGTGAGTGAGCCTTCGCCGCAGTCACCTGATCAAGGTGCCCCCGACGCCGCCGCGATCGGGCCGCAGTCTGCGATTGAGCAGGCTTCGCCGCAGGTTGCGGTGCCGCAGTCGGATGAGGAGTCTTCTGGCGTCGTGGCTGGTCAGGGCGAAAGCACCGAACCGCCCGCGCACGAGCCGACGCCGCATGCCGGAGGCTCCGAGCAACCGGCGGATGCCCAGGCCGAGTCGAGGCTGGTGCCTTCCACGACTGAGCCGGAGCCGCCCGCAGCGGTCGATCAGTCGACATCGCATATCGCCGCGTCGGAACAGCAGGTTCCGAACGCAGAGCACCAGCCGTCCGGCGAGAGCGCAGGGTCGGCGGAGCAACAGATCGAGCGGCCGCAAGGGGAGTTCCCGCCGGTGCAGCAGGCCTCCGCACCGGCACAGGTCCCGCAGGTTCAGCCTCCGGCTACGCAGTCGGAGCAGGTTGCCGGTCATCCGCAACACGGCCAGCAGACGGGCGGCGCCGGGCCGGTTGGCAGTGCGCAGCCGAGCCAGGCACAGCAACCTTCCGGGTCCCAGCCGACCCAATCGGCGGCTGGTGCGCCGCAGCCTCCGGGCGAGGCAGAGCTGCAGGCGCCCGGACAGCCGACTGCCGCGCAGCCGCAGCCTGGTTGGGCCCTGCCGCAGTCGGGAAACGAGCAGCAGCCGAGCGGCCAGTGGAGCCAGCCGCAGCCGGGTGGGCCTGTGCCGGGAGGTGCGCAGGCTTCGGGCGTCGCGGGTGGGTCGCCCCAGCCGGGTGTGCAGCAGCCGGCTGGCGCGCAGCCCGATGCCCCGATGAGCGGGTTTCCCCAGCCGAGCGAAGTGCAAGGACCCGGCGGGCAACAGTCGGGTGACCCGGCGAGTGGCTTGCCACAGCCGGGCGCACAGCCGGAGGTGGTGCGGCCGGCAGCCCCGGTGAGTGGCTCGCCCCAACCGGGTGCGCACCCATCGGTTCCAGGAAGCGGCTTGCCGCAGCCGGAGGGGCAGCAGCCGGCGGCCCCGCCGAGCGGCTTGCCGCAGCCGGACGTGGCACAGCCCGCGGCCTCGGCGAGCGGCTTGCCGCTACCGGGCGCACAGGCAGAGGGGCAGCAGCCGGCGGTCCCGCCGAGCGGCTTGCCGCAGGCGGGCGCACAGCCGGAGGTGGCGCGGCCGGCGGCCTCGGCGAGCGGCTTGCCGCTACCGGGCGCACAGGCAGAGGGGCAGCAGCCGGTTCCCCCACCGAGCGGATTGCCGCAACCAGGTGTGCAGCCAGGCTGGGGTCAGCAGGAATTGCGAGCCCCAAAGCCCGAGCTGCCCCAACCCCAAACGCGACCGGCGCTAGGACCGGATGGCCGGCCCCTGCCGGTGTTTCCCGGCCAGGAGACCGGGCCCGTGGCACCGCCGCCCGCGGCGGCGCGGGTGTATCGCGCCGCGCCGCCGGTGTTTCCAGGGAAGGAGCCGGTGGTGCCGGTGGTGCCTGAGGTGAACGAGCCCGTTCAGGAGAAGCCGGGGTTGCCGCAGCCGTCGTCGATGGAGAGGAAGTTGGCCGGTCAGCAGGGGCAGGCGGAGGGCGCGCAGGTGAGGGAGGTGCCGTTGGGGTTCTCGGAGCAGGCGGCCCACGGGCAACAACCCAGCGCACCCCAAAGTCACAACGCACTCCAACAACCCGGCGTACCCCAAAGCCCCAGCGCACCCCAAAATCACAGCGCCGACGACACCCCTACCCCACCACGTGGCATCCCGCAGGTGCGCGGTTGGTTCGACCAGCACCCCGACAACCCCAACACCCCACCGCAATCCGCCACGCCCCCCAACGGCGACGACCCGGACGGCGGCGAGTTCGGCCCCACCGGCGACCCGACCGAGATCCCGTTCCGCTGGCGCAAGTGACCTGCCGGATGTCAGGCTGGACGCATGGCTGACGACCCCAACCCGGACCCCGGCTGGTACTACAACACCCGCACCCACGAGGTGGAACACCTGGAACGCAGCCGGAGCATCGACCTCCTCGGGCCCTACCCCGACGAGGCCACCGCCCGCCGCGCCCTCGACATCGCCCGCGAGCGCAACCGGCAGGCCGACGCCGCCGACCGCGAATGGGACGGCGACTGACCACCCGCCGCGCCGGGCCGCGTCCATCCGGCCCGGCCCGCGGGCGGCCGCGCGCTATCGGGCACGCCCGATAGTGACCCGCGAAGGTAGGCGTGGCCCGCCACAGTCGGCACCTCGCCGCCTCGCCGCCTAGTGCAGGTCAGCTCAAAGCGCCGGAATCGCAGTCGAAACCGGTGACGCCGCAGTCTTCAGTCCGTCCCGGCCTGCAGCCTGCCGCCCGGGGCAGGTCAGCTCAAACCGCTGGAATCGCCGCCGAAACCGGGGCTGATAGCGCAGTCGTCAGATCGCCCCGGCCGGCACGTCGCCGCCCGGGCTGGGCCGGCGCGATGTGCTGGAATCGACGCCGACCTGAGACATGGGCTGGTTATCGCAAGCACGGCCGGACACGTCGTGGCCCGGCCCGGCTGAGCGCGCTGAGGTGCGGTCTGCGCTGTCGCTCTGCGGGGCGCATGTCGCCGTCCGGTCGGGCCTAGCACGCTGAGGTGCGGTCTGCGCTGTCGCTCTGCGGGGCGCATGTCGCCGTCCGGTCGGGCCTAGCACGCTGAGGCGCGGCCTGAGCCGTCGCCCCGAGGAGCGCATGTCGCTGCTCGGCCCGGCTGAGCGCACCGAGGCGCGGTCTGAGCTGTCGTCCTGCGGGGCGCATGTCGTCGTTGCCCGGCCCGGCTCAGCGCGCTGAGGTGCGGCCTGGCTGTCGCTCTGCGGGGCGCATGTCGCCGTCCGGTCCGGCCTAGCGCGCTGAGGTGCGGCGTGCGCTGTCGTCCTGCGGGGCGCACGTCGCCGCCCGGGTCGGGCCCAGCACGCCGAGGCTCGACGGGCGCACCGGCACCCGAGCCGGGCACCGACAAACCTCACAAAGACGTCGAAACCCCCGGCCCCAACACGAACACCGGGTCCACCTGCGCTTCGAGGTCCTCGCCGACCCGGCCGTTGCCCCAGGCCCGAGCGTTGCGCAGGTGGAAGTCCACTGCCTGGCGTTGGTAGCGAGCCCAGTCGCGGGTCACGCCGTCGACCGTTGACAGCATTGACGCGAGCGTCTCCAAGTTGTGCGGTTCCAGCTCCCCGATGGGACGCGAAGCGCCGCGCTCGCCGGCCCGGACGTGGCCCGAAGACTCCAGCCAGCCCAGCAACGCCGGGCCCAGCGAAGACTGCAGGAAAGCCACGTCCTCCGCGTCCGTCACCTTGTTCCCCACCGCCACCAGGTGCACGCCGAAGTCGCGCGCGTGGTCGGCGTACTGGCGGTACACGCCGACGCTGCGCAGCGTCGGCTCGCAGACCAGGAACGTCACGTCGAAGCGCGTGAACAGGCCGGACGCGAAGGCGTCGGCGCCGGCGGTCATGTCCATCACCACGTACTCGCCCGGGCTGTCGACCAGGTGGTTGAGCAGCAGCTCCGCGGCCCCGACCTTCGAGTGGTAGCAGGCCACGCCGAGGTCGTCCTCGTCGAACTGGCCCGTGACACCCAAGCGCACGTCGCCCAAGAACCGGAAGCACGCGTCGGTGACGGGGTTGTCCTCGAACGGCGTGACCAGGCGCGATCCGCGGCCCGGCGGCGTGGTCTTGATCATCGCCGACGCGGACGGGATCCGCGGGTTGTCACCGCGCAGGTAGTCCTTGATCAGGCCCATGTTGTCGCCCAGCGTGGGCCACGCGAGCGCTTCCTCCTCGGTCGCGCCGAGGGCGACGGCGAGGTGCTGGTTGATGTCGGCGTCGATGGCCAGCACCGGTTTGCCGGCGTCGGCCAGATACGAGACGAACAGCGACGAGAGCGTGGTCTTCCCGCTGCCGCCCTTGCCGACGAACGCGATCTTCACGGCGAAACCCTTTCACAAAATGAAGATGGTTTTCATTACAGCACGGATGAACGTACACCCGCGCGGCTCGCGCCCGAACGGGCGATCGGGGGCCGTCTCGCGAGATACTGTTGTGTGGTGCCACTCGTGATCAGGACACCCGCGTCGGGAGGGGACTTCGGTCGGCTCCGGACGGAGTTCGCGTTGCCGGAGTCTTTCGGCCCCGAGGTGCTGGCCGAGGCGGAGGCCGCTGTGCTCTCCGCGCGCGCCGAGGGCCGCGAGGACGCCACGGACCTGCCGTTCGTGACGATCGACCCGCCCGGCGCCAAGGATCTCGACCAGGCGATGGTCGTCGAACGCACCGCGGGCGGCTTCCGCGTGCACTACGCCATCGCCGACCTCGCCGCGTTCGTCCCGCCCGGCGGCGCGCTCGACCACGAGGCCCGCCGCCGCGGCCAGACGCTCTACCTGCCCGACGGCAACGTCCCGCTCCACCCCACCGTCCTGTCCGAAGGCGCCGCGAGCTTGCTGCCCGGCGAGATCCGGGCGGCCGTGCTCTGGACCATCGACGTCGACGCCGCCGGCGAGCCCGTCGCCACCCACGTGCGCCGCGCCCTGGTGCGTTCGACCGAGCAGCTCGACTACGAGAGCGTGCAGGCCTCGCTCGACGCCGGCACCCCGCACCCATCCGTCGCCGCGTTACCGGAGCTCGGCCGGCTGCGGCGCGAGCTGGCGGTGCAGCGCGGGGCCGTGGAGCTGCAGCTGCCGGAGCAGGAGATCAGCGGCAACCCCGACGGCGGCTGGGCGCTGGCCCGCCGCCCGCGCACCGCCGTCGACGCGTGGAACGCCGAGATCTCGCTGCTCACCGGAATGGCGGCGGCGCAGATCATGATCGAAGCCCGCGTCGGCGTGCTGCGGACGCTGCCGCCACCCGAGCCGGACGCCGTGGAGTGGCTGCGCCGCTCGGCCTCGGTCGTGGGCGTCGCGTGGCCGGCGGGGCTCGGGGTGTCGGAGTTCCTGTCCTCTTTGGACCCTGAACAGCCCTCGTCGATGGCCATCTTCGCCGACACCACCAGGCTTTTGCGCGGCGCGGGCTACACGTCCTTCGACGGCTCGATGCCCGCGCTGACGACCCACGCGGGCATCGGCGGTGCGTACGCCCACGTCACCGCACCCATCCGCCGCCTGGTCGACCGCTTCGGCACGGAGGTCTGCTTGGCCGTGACGGCCGGACGGGAGGTGCCGTCGTGGGTCCGCGAGGCACTCGCGGAGGTGCCGCTGCAGATGTCCGCTTCGGACAGTCTCGCCGCGCGCGTCGAACGCGCCTGCATCGACCAGGTGGAGGCGTGGGTCCTGGCGGAACGCGTCGGGCGCGAGTTCACCGCCGTGGTGCTGCGCGCGGAGGAGACGCGAGCCGAGATCCTCGTGGAGAACCCGCCGGTGATGGCCAAGTGCACCGGCTCGAATTTTCCTGAAGGCGAACGGATCGGCGTCCGCCTGACCGCCGTGGACGTCGACAAGCGGAAGGTGTCGTTCGAACGCGTATGAGGACACTGGTCGACGACCTGGGCGAACCGGTCCCGCTCTCCGGCCCGCCGGTGCGGGTGGTGTCCCTGGTGCCCTCGCTGACGGAAGCCGTGGCGGTCAGCGCGCCCGGCCGGCTCGTCGGTGCCACGGACTACTGCACGCATCCGTCCGATTTGGACGTTCCGCGCGTGGGCGGGTCGAAGTACCCGAAGATCGACCGCGTGCTGGACTTGGCACCGGACCTGGTGCTGGCGAACTCGGAGGAGAACCGCCCGGAGGACGTAGAACGGCTGCGCGCCAATGGAATCCCCGTGTTCGTCATGGCGGCAGCCGCCTCGGTGCCTGCGGCTCTGGGCTCTCTGCGCCGCTTGCTGACGCAGGTCTACGCCCTCGACGAACCCGAGTGGCTGGTCACCGCCGAAGAACTCTGGCGCACGACGGCCCCGATCAGCTTCCACGCCGTCATCCCGGTCTGGCGCAAACCGTGGATCGTGCTGGGGCGCGACACCTTCGCCGGCGATGTCCTGCGCCGCGTCGGCGTGGCGAACGCGTACGCCGACGCAGATGATCGCTACCCGCGCCCGCCACTGGCCGAGTTGCAGGCAGCTGCCGCCGACATCGTCGTGCTGCCGGACGAACCGTACGAGTTCACCGCCGACGACGGCCCGGGCTTCTTCCCGGACCTGCGCCCGGTTCTGGTCTCGGGTCGCTATCTGACCTGGTACGGGCCTTCACTCGTCGAAGCGCATGCCGCCTTGACAGCAGCGCTGGAGGATCTGTCGTGACACTCGGCGTACGAGCCGCGCGGTTGCTCGCATCGCTGGACTGCTGCCGCATCGAGCCCGGCCTCACCGACGCGGAATTCGATCGGATCGAGGCCCAGTACGGGATCGAATTCGCCGACGACCACCGCGCGTTCCTCGCCACGGGCCTGCCCGTCGAGTCTCCGCACGAAGAGGGTCAAACCTGGAAACAACCGTGGCCCGACTGGCGCAACGGCGACTCGGCCGCCCTTCGCGCCCACCTCGACTGGGAGACGGACTACGTCACCGACCTCGTCCGCGACGGCTACTGGGAGCCCCGCTGGGGCAACCGCCCGATCACCCCGCACGACGCCGTGGGCGCCTTCCGCCGCCGCCTCCGCGCGGCGGCCCCGATGGTGCCGATCTATGCTCACCGCTACCTCCCCGGAGGACATGGCACCTCCGGGCGCCCGGTCCTCTCCATGCGCGGCTTCGACATCATCTACTACGGCAGGGATCTGCTGAACTACATCGTCCGCGAGTTCGCCGAACCCTTGTCCGGACCGTGGCCGCCCCCGCGGATCGCGTTCTGGGACCACTACGTCGACGACGAGTAGGGACCACGGGCCGCCCAGAAGCTGAGCGGCCCGTCGACCTCTGATTCCTACAGCGTCAACCCCGTCAGTACCGTCACCCGTTCCTCAGTGAAGTCCGCCATCGCCGCCGCCGGGCCTTCGCGGCCGACGCCGGAGTCCTTGACGCCCCCGTAGGGCATCTGGTCGGCGCGGAAGCTGGGGACGTCGCCGATGAGGACGCCGCCGACCTTCAGCCGCGCGGAGATGTCGAACGCGGTGGGCAGGTCGCGCGTGAAGACGCCGGCCTGGAGGCCGAAGCGCGAAGCGTTGATCCGCGAGACGCCCTCGTCCACAGAGGACACCCGGATCAGCGAAACCACCGGCCCGAACACCTCCTCGGCCATCACTGCCGCGTCTTCCGGCACCCCGGACAGCACCGTGGGCTCCACCGTCGCGCCGGAACGACCGCCACCGGTCAGCAGGGAAGCGCCGGCCGACACCGCGTCCGACACCCACGAAGCGACGCGCGAAGCCGCGGCCTCGTTGATCAGCGGTCCGACGTCGACACCGTCCGAAGCAGGGTCGCCCGTGTGCAGGGCCGCGACCTGCGCCAAGACCCGCGACTCCAGCTCGTCGTAAACGTCCGTGTGCACGTAGACCCGCTGCACCGAGATGCACGACTGGCCCGCCTGGTACATCGAGAACGTCGCGATCCGCTGCGCCGCGAAGTCGAGGTCCGGCCAATCGGGACAGACCAGTACGGCGCCGTTTCCACCGAGCTCCAGGGCGACGTGCTTGCGTGGCACACTGTCCCGAATCGACCAGCCGACGGGCACCGACCCCGTGAACGACACGACCGGCAGCCGAGGATCCTGCACCAGCGAAGCCGTCTCGCCATTGCCCAGCGGCAAGATCGACCAGCTCCCCGGCGGCAACGCCGTCTCCGTCAGGATTTCCCCCAGCAGCAACGACGTCAACGGCGTCGCCGGCGCCGGCTTCAGCACGATCGGCGCACCGACCGCGATGGCCGGCGCGACCTTGTGCGCCACCAGGTTCAGCGGGAAGTTGAACGGCGTGATGCCGAGCACCGGTCCGCGAGGCACGCGCCGCACCAAGGCCAACCGGCCGGTGCCGCCAGGGTCCGTGTCGAGGCGCTGGAGCTCGCCCGAGAACCGGCGGGCTTCCTCGGCGGCCCAGCGGAACGTCGACACCGCGCGCCCCACCTCGCCCCGAGACCACTTCAACGGCTTGCCCGACTCGGCCGTGATGAGCTGCGCGATCTCGTCGGCCCGCTGACTCAACGAACGGGACACGTGGTCCAACGCCCCCGCCCGCACGTGCGCGGGCGTAGTGGCGAACTCGTCGGCGCCCGAAGCCGCCGCGGCGACCGCCGCCTCGACGTCCGACGCGGTCGGCACGTAGTGCGAACCGGCTTCGCTCCCGTCGTAGGAATGGCGGACGACCGCGGTCGAAGAACTGGTCACCGGCTTGCCGGCGATCCAAAAGGGAACAGTCACTTGCGCACCTCCGTGCGGACCGCGTGCTCGAGGACGGACAGGCCCTCGTCGAGCAGCTCGTTGGACAGGGAAAGCGGCGGCAGCAGCCGGATGACGTTGCCGTAGGTGCCGCAGGTCAGCACCACCACGCCGAGTGCGTGGCACGCGGCCGCGACGCGCTTGGTCAGGTCGGCGTCCGGCTCGGAAGTGCCGGCGCGAACGAACTCCGCGGCCAGCATCGCGCCGCGCCCGCGCACGTCGCCGATCACGCCCGTCTCGGCGGCCAGCGCGCGCAGCCGAGGCAGCACAAAGGACTCCACGCGCTGCGCCGAAGACGCGAGATCCGAAGTACGCATCGTCTCGATCGAACCCAGCGCCGCGGCACATGCGATCGGGTTGCCGCCGTAGGTCCCGCCGAGCCCGCCGGGGCCGACCGCGTCGAGCAGCTCCGCACGCCCGGTCACGGCCGAGAGCGGCAGCCCGGCCGCGATGCCCTTGGCCGTCGCGATCAGATCCGGCACCACGCCCTCGCGCGACGACGCGAACCAGTCGCCCGTGCGGCAGAAGCCGGTCTGCACCTCGTCGGCCATGAACACCACGCCGTTCGCGGTGCACCACGCGGAAAGGGCCGGCAGGAACCCGGGCGCCGGCTCGATGAACCCGCCCTCGCCCTGGATCGGCTCGATCACGACGGCCGCCACCTGGTCGCCGCCGATCTGCTTCTCGATCCGGTCGATCGCGATCCGCGCGGCCTCCGGACCCGAAAGCCCGTCGCGGTACGGGTACGACCCCGGCACGCGGTACACCTCGGGCGCGAACGGCCCGAAGCCGTGCTTGTAGGGCACCGACTTCGCGGTCAACGCCATCGTCAGGTTCGTCCGCCCGTGGTACGCGTGATCGAACACCACCACGGCCTGCCGCCCGGTCGCGGCGCGCGCGATCTTCACCGCGTTCTCCACGGCCTCCGCGCCGGAATTGAACAGCACCGACTTCTTCGCGTGGTCACCCGGCGTCAGCTCGGCCAGCGCCTCGCACACCTCGACGTAACCCTCGTACGGCGTGACCATGAAACACGTGTGCGTGAACCAGCACGCCTGCTTGCGCACGCGGTCGACCACCTCGGGCGCGGAGTGCCCCACGTTCGTCACGGCGATGCCGGAGCCGAAGTCGATGAGCACGTTGCCGTCGGCGTCGGTGAGCAGGCCGCCGCTGGCCGACGTGATGTACGCGGGCAGCGTCGAGCTCACCCCCGCCGCGACCGCGGCCGTCCGCCGCTCCTGCAGCGCGCGCGACGCCGGGCCGGGGATCTCGGTGCGCAACTGGCGCTGACGGGGCGCCGGGGCCACCAGGGTCTCGGTGGTCGTGGTCATGGGCTCAACTCCTGGGAAACGGGCTGGGTCACCTCCCAGGATGAGGCGGCTCCAGGCCCGAGTCAGCTGGCCAAGATGTCCAAGACCGCGCGTAAACTTGGCCACTATGGCACTCACCCTGCGCGCACTCACCGAACAGCGGCCGCTCGCTCTTAGCGTGGTCGCCGGAGAGGCTGGGCTCGACCGCCCGATCGGCTGGGTGCACCCGACCGAGCTCACCGACCCCCACGCCTTCCTGGAAGGCGGCGAGCTCCTGCTCACCACGGGCCTGGCCCTCGACGAGACGACGTCCGAGGCCTACGTCCGCCGCCTCGTCGAAGCGGGCACCGCCGGGCTCGGCTTCGGCGTCGGGCTCAGCCACGAGCACGTGCCGGCCACGTTGAAGGCGATCGCCGACGAGGTCGGCCTCCCGGTGCTCGAAGTGCCCCGCAAGACGCCCTTCATCGCCATCACCCGCGCCGTCTCCCGCGCGGTCGCAGCCGACGAGTACGCCGCGACCGTCCGCATCGGCCGAGCCCAGCAGGAGCTCACCCGCACTGCTGTCGGGAAGACGGGCGCGCCGGGCGTCGTGCGCCGCCTCGCCCGGCTCGTCGACGGTTGGGTCGTGCTGTTCGACGCCGCCGGCCGCATCCGCGAAGTCTCCTCCGTGTCCGCTCGCGCATACGGGGAACAGCTCGACGTTAAGGACCTGCGCGCCGGCACGCGGGTTGTCACGCTGGGGGAGCAGGAGGTCGTGCTCCAGACCTTGCACACGCGCGGCGCCCTCGCGGTCGGCACCACCCAGCCACTCGACTCGGCCGGCCGCCACATCGTGAACACCGCGGTCTCACTGCTTTCCCTTGCGCTGGAGCAGGACCGCGCCCAGCGCGGCGCACTGTCCCGGCTGCGCACCGGCCTGCTCGACCTGTTCACCGACGGTCAGGAAGCCCTCGCGCTCGACGTGCTGCGCACGGTGCAAGGCGCTCCGCCGTCACCGTGGGCCGTGCTCGCCGTCGCGGGCCCGCCGGCCGCGCGGACCACGCTGTACGACCGCCTGGAACCCGTTGCGGCACAAGTGTTCTTCGCCCACTCCGACTCGCTCCTCGTCGCCGCGACCGACGACGCCGACCGCGTGCTCACCGCGGCCGCCGAAGTCGGCGGCTGCCACGTCGGCGTCGGCGATGCGAGCGAGTTCCCGGCAGCCCTGCGTCAGGCCAAGCAGGCAGCCGAAACCGCACGCAGCCAGGACCTCCCGCTCCTGCGCTACGCCGACCACGCCGGCCGCGGACTGCTCAACCTCCTGGATCCCCTTGCCGCCCAAGCCTTCGCGCACGAGCTGCTGAACCCGCTGCGCACCCACGACGAGTCCGGCCGCGGCGAGCTGGAGGAGTCCCTGCGCTGCTGGCTGGAAAACCACGGCCATTGGGACCGCGCCGCCACCCGGCTGCACATCCACCGCCACACCCTGCGCAACCGCATCACCAAGGCGGCCGAGCTCCTCGGTCAGGACCTCGACTCACCCGGCACCAGGGCCGAACTCTGGCTCGCCCTCCAGGTCAACCGCTGAAGGTCATCCGCCGAAGATCACACACTCACGAGCAACGCGATCGGCGAATCCCCGCACCGCCGCAAAGTCGCGCCGCCCGACATCGTCAGCGGTTCCGCCCCGGCGGTCCACCATGCCGGCACGTCGACGTCGCGCACCAGCGAACCCGTCGCCTGCCGGACGCTGTTCGACACGATCACGCGCCCTTGCGCGTTGAGCAGAGCGGCGTGCCGGCCCAGCGAACGCAGCCGCCGGCTCACCGTCCGCTCGAACTCGCGCACGTAGACGTCCGCGCCCACCACACCGGCAAACGAACCGTCGCGGTACACAGGCAGCGTGAACGTGAGCGTGTACTCGTCGGTGCAGAGGTAGTCGACGTACGGCCCGTTGATGTGGCGCCGCCCGCTGTCGCGCGGCACGGTGAACCACGACTGGCGCGTGTAGTCGAGGAAGTTGGGGCTCTCCGGATCGAGGCTGATGAACAGCTGCTCCGGCACCTGGTCCGAACCGGTGGTGGTCCACCACTCGAAGCCGAACTCCTGGTCCGACAACACGTGGGGTGCGCTGACGAACCCGGCGCCGATCACGAGGCCACCGAGGGCCTCCAGCACCTGCGGCCGGATGCCGCGGAGCGTGCCGGAACCGGCGCCGCCGGGCTCGGCCAGCAGGGTCTCGGCCGCGGCCAATACGGGCTTGAGCCGCTCGAAGATCTCCTCGACCAGCGCGGATACCTGCGCGACGACCTCGTCGCCGGTCAACGTGCGGGTGTCGGTCACGATGCTCACCTCGATCGCGGGGTCATCGAAGCTTACGGCGTTTCGAGGCTTAAGTGCAGATCCACGAGCCGGTCGAGCGCGCTCAGGATGTGCTCCTCGGTCAGCTTGCGGGCCCGGTCGCCGTCGGCTGCCGCGATCGCGGTGACGATCGCGTGGTGCTCAGCGTAGGACTGGCGGCAGGTGTCCTCGCCGTCGAGGGGCACCCAGAGCAACCCGCCGTGTTCGCCCTGCAGTTGGACCTCCTGGTTGGTGAGGCGCGGCGACTGCGCGGCCGCCGCGACCTCGAGGTGGAAGTGGCGTTCGGCGCGCGTCGCCTCGGGACCGGTCGCTCCGAGGAGGTCTTCGCTGGTCAGGCGCAGTCGTTCGAGGTCCTCGGGTGAGGTGCGCTCCGACGCGAGCTTGGCCGCCGACCCGGCCACGGCGAGGTAGTGGTCGCCGAAGTCGCGCAGGTCCGCGAGCGAGACGAGCCGCAGGCGCTGCGCCCACGAGCTTGGCGCCGGCCACGCGGGCGTGCGCACGAAGCTGCCGCCGCCGCGGCCGCGCCTGGTCTCGACCAGCCCCTGCTGCCGCAGCACGGCGAGCGCTTCACGGACCGTCACGGTGGACACGCGGAACTGCGCGGCGAGCTCGACCTCGCTCGGCAGCTGCTCGGCGTCGTCGAGCAGACCCAGGGTGATGGCGTCGAGCAGCCGGGCCGCGACCGCCTCGGCGCGGCCGAGCTGGTCCAGCGGAGCGAACATCGCCAGTCGTGCGCTGTTCGACATCTCCTTGCGCATCGTGGGTCCACCCGTCTCGGCGTGCGATTGGGGCCAATAGTGCCCCAGGACCTTGTCATGTGAAATATGGAGTTATATGTTTCATCCTGCCACGGAGAGTCAGGAGGCGCACGCGTGCAGGAACTGAAGCACTACGTCGGCGGGAAGTTCGTCGACTCGCTGTCAGGGAAGGTTCTCGAGATCGTCGACCCGGTCACGGGGCGCGCGTACTGCACCGCGCCGGTGGCGGGTGCCGAGGACGTCGACCGCGCGCTCAAGACTGCGGCCGAGGCGTTCGAGAGCTGGAAAGAGACCACGCCGGCCCAGCGCCAGCTCGCGCTGCTGAAGATCGCCGACGCCGTGGAGGCCCGCGGCGAGGAGCTCATCGCCGTGGAGTCGCGCAACACCGGCAAACCGGTGGCGCTCACGATGTCCGAAGAGCTGCCGATGATCGTCGACCAGCTGCGCTTCTTCGCCGGCGCCGCGCGCGTGCTCGAAGGCCGCGCGGCGGCCGAGTACATGGAAGGCCACACGTCCTTCGTCCGCCGTGAGCCCGTGGGTGTCTGCGCGCAGGTGACGCCGTGGAACTACCCGCTGCTCATGGCGATCTGGAAGATCGCGCCCGCGCTCGCGGCGGGCAACACCGTGGTGCTCAAGCCCTCGGACACCACGCCGGCGTCCACGCTGCTGCTGGCCGAGATCTGCGGCGAGTTCCTGCCGCCGGGCGTGTTCAACGTCGTGACCGGCGACCGCGACTCCGGCCGCGCGCTGGTGGAGCACCCGATCCCGGCGATGGTGTCGATCACCGGCTCCGTGCGGGCCGGCATCGAGGTGGCCGGGGCCGCGGCCCGCGACGTCAAGCGCGTGCACCTCGAGCTGGGCGGCAAGGCGCCGGTGATCGTGTTCTCCGACGCCGACCTCGAGGTCGCAGCCGAGACCATCGCGATGGCGGGCTACTTCAACGCCGGCCAGGACTGCACCGCCGCCACGCGCGTGCTGGTGGCCGACGACGTGCACGACTCATTCGTGGCTGCGCTCTCGCGCCAGGCCGAGGCGAACAAGACCGGCAAGCCCGACGACGACACCGTCGCCTTCGGCCCGCTCAACAACGCCGCGCAGCTGGAGAAGGTGTCCGGCTTCATCGACCGCCTGCCCGGCCACGCCACCGTCCACTGTGGAGGGCGGCGCGTCGGCGACGAGGGCTTCTTCTACGAGGCCACCGTGGTCTCGGGCGTCACGCAGGACGACGAAATCACCCAGAACGAGATCTTCGGCCCCGTGATCACCGTGCAGCGCTTCTCCGACGAGGCCGACGCGGTGAAGGCGGCCAACGGCGTGCCCTACGGCCTCGCGTCCTCGATCTGGACCAAGGACCACCAGCGCGCCATGCGTGTGTCCGCCAAGCTCGACTTCGGGTGCGTGTGGATCAACACCCACATCCCGCTCGTCGCCGAGATGCCCCACGGCGGGTTCAAGAAGTCGGGTTACGGCAAGGATCTCTCGCTGTACGGCCTCGAGGACTACACCCGCGTCAAACACGTGATGAGCGCGCTGTAGGTACCGGTGACGAGATCCACGGGAAGGCCCGCCATGCCCCACCAAGCCCCGACGACCGCCCGCCGGCCCGAACGGCCGCGCGCCGGCGGTGAGCCGGCGATCCGGCTCACCGGGCTGCAGAAGCACTTCGACAAGGTCCGCGCCGTCGACGGCGTCGACCTCGACATCCCGCCCGGTGAGTTCTTCTCCATGCTCGGTCCGTCGGGCTCGGGGAAGACCACGGTGCTGCGCATGATCGCCGGCTTCGAGCTGCCGACGGCCGGCACCATCCACCTGGCCGGCCGCGACGTCAGCCAGCTGGCGCCGTTCGAGCGCGACGTGAACACCGTGTTCCAGGACTACGCGCTCTTCCCGCACATGTCCGTGCGGCAGAACGTGGAGTACGGCCTCAAGGTCAAACGGGTCGCCAAGGCCGAGCGCAGGCAACGCGCCGCGGAAGCCCTCGAGACCGTGCGGCTCGGGGAGTACGGCGACCGCAAGCCTTCGCAGCTCTCGGGTGGTCAGCGCCAGCGCGTCGCTCTCGCGCGGGCGCTCGTGAACCGCCCGAAGGTGCTGCTGCTCGACGAACCGCTGGGAGCGCTCGACCTCAAGCTGCGGCAGGCGATGCAGATCGAGCTCAAGCAGATCCAGCGCGAGGTCGGGATCACCTTCGTGTTCGTGACGCACGACCAGGACGAGGCGCTGACCATGAGCGACCGCATCGCGGTGTTCAACGCCGGGCGGATCGAACAGGTCGGCACCCCGGTGGAGGTGTACGAGAGACCGGCGAGCGCGTTCGTCGCCGGCTTCGTCGGCACGTCCAACCTGCTCAGCGGGCGTGGGGCCGAAGCGGTGATCGGCAAGCCCGGCGTGTACAGCATCCGGCCGGAGAAAATTCGCATCGATGGTGATCTTGCGTCGCCGGCCGGTCCGGGCGAGACTTCCGCGACCGGAATCGTCACGGATGTCGTATACGCCGGATCCACAGTGCGCTACGCTGTCGCGCTCGATGCGGGGGGTCAGTTGTCCGTGGTCCGCCAGAACACCAGTGAACCGACCGAGTTCGCCGACGGCCGGGTCCGCTTGCGGTGGCGCCACGAACACAGTTTCCGGGTCCCCGAAGCCGGCTAGTTCTCACGGGAAGGTTTCTCTCGACATGAAGAACAGGAAGACGCTGCTCGCAGGTCTGTGCGGCGTGAGCCTGCTGCTCGCGGCCTGCGGGACGTCGGGCTCCGACTCAAGCACGGGGTCCGCGCCTGGCGCCCAGGGGTTCACCCCGCCCAAGCTGGCCGCACTCACCCAGCTCGGCCAGCCGGAAGGCCAGCTGAACGTGCTCGCGTGGCCCGGTTACGCCGAGAACGGCTCCAACGACTCGAAGATCAACTGGGTCAAGCCGTTCGAGGACCAGACCGGCTGCAAGGTCACCGTCAAGCCGTTCGGCACGTCCGACGAGGCCGTGACGCTGATGAAGACGGGCCAGTACGACGTGGTGTCCGCCTCGGGCGACGCCTCGCTGCGCCTGGTCGCCTCGGGTGACGTCGAGCCGGTCAACACCGCGCTCGTGCCGAACTACAACGACGTCTACCCGTTCCTGAAGAACAAGGCGTGGAACAGCGTCAACAACGTCGCCTACGGCATCCCGCACGGCTGGGGCGCCAACGTGCTGACGTACCGCACCGACAAGGTGAGCCCGGAGCCGACGTCGTGGTCGCCGATGTTCGACGTGAACTCGCCCTACAAGGGCAAGATCATCGCCTACGACTCGCCGATCTACATCGCCGACGCCGCGCTGTACCTCATGGCGCACCAGCCCGACCTCGGCATCAAGAACCCGTACGCCTTGGACGACAAGCAGTTCAACGCAGCGGTGGACCTGCTGAAGAAGCAGCGCCCGAACGTCAGCGAGTACTGGTCGGACTACCTCAAGGAAACCCAGTCGCTCAAGAACGCGGACGCAGTGATCGGCACCGCGTGGCAGGTCACGGTGAACCTGGCCAAGAGCGAGGGCGCTCCGCTGGGCGCGACCGTGCCGAGCGAGGGTGCCACCGGTTGGTCGGACACGTGGATGGTGTCCGCGAAGTCGCAGCACAAGACGTGCGCGTACAAGTGGATGGACTACATCATCAGCCCGAAGGTCAACGCTCAGGTCGCCGAGTACTTCGGTGAGGCCCCGGCCAACTCCAAGGCCTGCGCCGAGATGACCGACAAGACCCTGTGCGACACCTACCACGCCAACGACGCCGCCTACGCCGCCAAGATCCAGTACTGGACCACGCCGATCCAGCAGTGCCTCGACGGCCGCACGGACGTCAAGTGCAAGGACTACGGCGACTGGACCAAGGCCTGGACCGAGATCAAGGGTTGACGTGCTCGTGAGGGCCGGCGCCGCTTGAAACCGGCGCCGGCCCTCACGGGAATCCCCCGGTAGCTCCGGGGGCGGCGGGCACCCTCCCCCTCGTCCGCCGCCCCCGGACCCCTCCTCCCGACCGTGCCCCGAAGGTGCCCGCATGACCGCCGTGAGCCCGCCGAGCCGCCGCGCTTCGGCTTTCTTCTTCCGTAAACCCAAGCTGCGCCTGGGCATTCTGCTTTCGGCTCCACTGTTGTGGCTCGGCCTGGCCTACCTCGGCGCGCTCGCCGCCCTGTTCATCACGGCCTTCTGGTCCACCGACGTGTTCACCGGCAAGGTGGTCACGGACTGGTCGTTCGACAACTTCGTCACCCTGTTCACCGATTCGGTCTACCGCACGATCACCTTGCGGACCGTCGGCATCGCGCTGCTGGTGACGGTGATCGACGCGGTGATCGCGTTCCCCATGGCCTTCGCGATGGCCAAGCTCGCTTCCCCGAAGGCGCAACGGATCCTCGTGATCGCCGTGATGACGCCGCTGTGGGCGAGCTACCTGGTGAAGGCCTACGCGTGGCGGACCTTGCTTTCCGGCAACGGCGCGATCAGCTGGCTGCTGAGCCCGTTCGGCCTCTCCGGCCCCGGTTACGGCGTCGCGGCCACTGTGATCACGCTGTCATACCTGTGGCTGCCGTACATGATCCTTCCGATCTACGCCGGCCTGGAGCGGCTGCCCGACTCGCTGGTCGACGCGTCCGGTGACCTCGGTGCGCGGTCGTTCCGCACGTTCCGCTCGGTGATCCTGCCGCTCGCCTTCCCGGCGATCGTGGCGGGTTCGATCTTCACGTTCTCCTTGTCCCTGGGCGACTACATCGCCGTGAAGATCGTGGGCGGCACGTCGCAGATGCTCGGCAACGTCGTCTACGACAACATCGGCGCGGCCAACAACCTGCCGTTCGCGGCGACCGTGGCCATCGTGCCGGTCGTGATCATGCTCGTGTACTTGGCCGTCGTGCGTCGCACCGGCGCGCTGAACAACCTCTAGGAGACCGCCGTGCGCATGTCGAAGACCGGCCGGGTGGTGCTGTGGACGGCACTCGGGGTCGGGTTCGCGGTGATCTACTTCCCGCTTCTGGTGGTGCTGCTCAACTCCGTGAACTCGGACACCACGTTCGGCTGGCCGCCGAAGAGCTTCACCCTCGAGTGGTGGGGCCGCGCGGTCACCAACGCCGGCGCGCTGCACGCGTTGTGGACCAGCATCGAGGCCGGCGTGGCCGCCACGGCGATCGCGCTCGTGCTCGGCACGATGGCCGCGTTTGCCTTGCAGCGCTACCGGTTCTTCGGCCGGGACTCGATCTCGCTGCTCATCATCCTGCCGATCGCGCTGCCCGGCATCGTCACCGGCATCGCGCTGAACAACGCGTTCCGCACGATCCTCGGCATCGACCTCGGACTGCTCACGGCGATCATCGCCCACGCGACCTTCTGCATCGTCGTGGTGTTCAACAACGTCGTGGCCCGCCTGCGGCGCATGGGCGGCAATCTCGAGGAAGCGTCGATGGACCTCGGCGCCGACGGCATCACCACGTTCCGGCTGGTGACGTTCCCGATGCTGCGCTCGGCGCTGCTGGCGGGCGGGCTGCTGGCGTTCGCGCTGTCGTTCGACGAGATCATCGTGACGACGTTCACGCTGGGCACCGGCATGGAGACCTTGCCGATCTGGATCTACGACAACCTGTTCCGCCCCAACCAGGCCCCGGTGGTCAACGTGGTGGCGGCGGTGCTGATCATCGTCTCGACGGTGCCGGTGTACTTCGCGCAGAAGCTCTCCGGCGGCGACAGTTCTTCGGGTGGCCGGATCTAGCGGGTGCCTAGATCACGGAGCGGATGGTGCCACCGTCCACGCGGAGGGTGGCCCCGCTGACGTAGTCGCCGTACGGGCTCGACAGATACGCCACGGCGCCCGCGATCTCCTCGGGCCGCCCGAAGCGGCCGATGTCGTTGGGCACGAAGTCCTGCGCGGCGTTGAGTTCGATGGTCTCCCAGTTCTCGCCCCAGCCGCGCTCCGGGGCGAGGTCGGTGAGGTAGCGCTGCACCGCGTCGACGAGGATGGCGCCGGGAGCGACCACATTGGACGTCACGCCGGTGTCCTTTAATTCCCGCGCAAGGGAAACCGCGAGGTTGTGCCGGGCGGCGAGGGTCGCGTTGTACTGGGGGAGCGTGGCGGTGGGCTGGCCGGAGAGGCCACCGCCGATCTGGATCACCCGGCCCCAGCCGCGCTCGCGCATGCCGGGCACGAGCAGGCGGATCATCCGCACCGCCGAGACGACGTTCACCTCGTACGTCCACGCCCAGTCCTCGGGTGTCGCGTCGGCCCAGCCGCGGTGTGCGTAGGCGCCGGCGTTGTTCACGAGCACGTCGACCTCGCCGGCTTCTTCGGCCACTTTCGCCGCACCGTCGTCGGTGGCGAGGTCGCCGATCGCGACGGCTTTCGCGCCGATTTTGTCCGCCACCGCACGGGTTCGGGCTTCGTCGCGGCCGTGGACGACGACGTCGGCGCCCTCCTGGGCGAGCAGCCGCGCGATCGCTTCGCCGAGGCCGGAGCTCGAGCCCGTGACGAGCGCGCGGCGGCCGGTCAGGTTGAGTTCCATGGTTCTCCGTTCAGGTCTACTAGTGTAGATTTAGTGTAGTCTACACTCGTATACATGACTGCACCACGTCGTCGCGACGCCGCCGCGACCCGGGAAGCGATCCTGCGCGCGGGCGTCGAGGCGTTCACGCGCTTCGGCTACGACGGCGTCGGCGTGCGGGAAATCGCGCAGACCGCCGGCGTCACGGCAATGCTCGTGAACCGCTACTTCGGCTCAAAGGAGGGGCTCTTCGCCGAGGTGGCGGAGGTGTCGATGACCGAGCGGACCGTGCTGACAGGCGACCCGGCCACGCTCGCGCGGGACGTCGCGGCCTCACTGGTGTCGCGGACTTCGCCGGACGCCGACAGTCTCGACCCGTTCCTGCTGATGCTTCGCTCGGCTGCCAACCCGCGCGCCGCCGAGATCCTGCGCGCGGGCATCGAAAAGCACGTCGAGGCGCACATTCTCGACGTCGTCCCCGGCGTGCGCGGGACCGATCGCGCGGCCGTGGCGCTGTCGCTGATCTCGGGGTTCTGGTTGATGCGCAAGGTGATCGGCAGCACGGCGTTGAACGAGACCGACGAGGCCACGTTGGCCTCGACGTTGGAGGGGCTGTTCCGGCTGCTGCTGGACGTCTAGCGGAAGTCGTCGGTCGCCTGGCGCAGCGCGGCCAGCGTGCCCGGGTCGTTCACGGCGTGCCCCGCGCCTTCCGTGATGCGCAGGATCGAGCCGGGCCACGCGCGGTGCAGCTCATACGCCGTGATCGGCGGGCAGACGGCGTCGTAGCGGCCCTGCACGAGTACGCCCGGCACGCCGGCGAGCTTGCCGGCGTCGCGGATGAGCTGCTCGTCCTCGAGCCACGCGTCGTGGCTGAAGTAGTGCACGGCCAGCCGCGCGAACGTCAGCGCGAACGACGGATCGGCGTACCGGTTCAGGAACGCCTGCTGCGGCAGCAGGGCTACCGTCGCGCCTTCCCAGACGCTCCACGCGATCGCGGCCCGCTCCCGCACGCCGCGGTCGGGGTCGTCGAGCAGCTCGGCGTACCCGGCGAGCGGATCCTTGTGGTGCTCCTCCGGCAGCGGCGCCAGGAAGTCCTCCCACTCCGCGGGGAAGAGGTTCGCCGCGCCGCCGCGGTAGATCCAGTCGAGCTCGCGCCGCCGCGCCGTGAAGATTCCGCGCAGCACCAGTTCCGTCACCTGATCGGGGTAAGTCTGCGCGTATGCCAGCGCGAGCGTCGACCCCCACGACCCTCCGAACACCTGCCAGCGCCGGATGTTCAGCCGTTCCCGCAGTAGCTCCATGTCCGCGACGAGGTGCCACAACGTGTTCGTGCTCAGGTCCGCGTCCGGATCCTCGACACTCGGCGTGCTCCGCCCCGCCCCGCGCTGGTCGAACAGGATGATCCGGTACGCGGCGGCGTCGAAGTGCCGGCGCGCCATCGGCGCGATCCCGCTGCCCGGTCCACCGTGCAGCACGACCACCGGCTTGCCCTGCGGGTTTCCCGCTTCCTGGCAGTAGATCCGGTGCCCGTCGCCCACGTCGAGCATCCCATCGGCCAGCGGCTGCAGCGGCGGGTAGAGGTCGTCCATGCCGATCACTCTGCCGGACCGGCGGCCGTCGCGCGGGGGATGGACCCGCCTTCCCCGCGACGTTCAGCCGAAAGGCCGCGAGCCGTCCGGGTGTCGGCCGGCGTCTCCCCGAGCGCGTCGGCAGCCGCATCGAGAGAGAAGGTGGAGGCCCGCCCCCGCCGCCGGGCTGAGCGGGCCCCCGTCCGTGTCGCGTCGGTGGCGCACGAGAGACGTGGCCGCGTCGGCGATTTCCTTCACCGTGGTGCGGACCTCGGGCGGCGGGTCGCACGTGAAGCTCCGGCTGCTTCCGGCATCCCGTCCTCCTCGCTGAGCTGAGGTTCACACCTTCGTGGTGGGGACCACGCTAAGCCACCGCCCGAACACCAGTCAAGGACATGATTCGTATTCATGGATGTGAACAAGCACAAGGTTGTCGACGAGGTTCTTTCGCCCCCTTGCCCCGCGTTTACCCGGCAGTGGGTAGCTTGCGCGAGGAAAGGCCGAACCGACGCGAGAAAGGCTCGAGAATGTCCGCGGTCACGTATGTCGAGTCGATCGTCGTCGGTGCGCTGCAAGGCGTGTCGGAATTGTTTCCCGTGTCCAGCCTCGGGCACAGCATCCTGCTGCCCGCGGTGATCGGCGGATCGTGGCAGCGTGATCTGAGCATCGGCGAGGATTCGCCTTATCTCGCGGTGCTCGTGGCGATGCACGTGGCCACGGCGCTCGCCCTCGTGCTGTTCTTCTGGCGCGACTGGGTGCGCATCATCGGCGGCTTGATCTCCTCGATCCGCCACCGCGAGGTCCGCACGGCCGACCAGCGCCTCGCGTGGCTGCTGATCCTCGCGACGATCCCCGTCGGCATCGCCGGGCTGTTGCTCGAAAGCGTGCTGCGCGACTTCCTCGGCAAGCCCGTGCCGTCGGCCATCTTCCTCATCCTCAACGGCGGCGTGCTGTACGCGGCCGAACGCTTCTCCCGCGCCGCGCCGAAGACCGGAATCTCCGGCAGGACAACGGAAGACACCGTCGACTTCAGCGCCGAAGACACCCTCGTCATGCGCGCGATCACGGTCGAGGAAGCCACCGACGCCCGCCTGTCCAAGCTCAGCGTGAAGGAGGCCGTGCTCATCGGCTCGGCCCAGATCCTCGCGCTCCTGCCGGGCATCAGCCGCTCCGGCATCACGATGGTCGCGGGCCTGCGCCGCGGGCTCGGCCACCAGGATTCGGCGCGCTTCGCGTGGCTGTTGGCCACCCCGGTGATCCTCGCCGCGGGCGTGCTGAAACTCCCGTCGCTGTTCACGCCGGAGAACAGCCCGTCGCTCGGTCCGGCGCTCGCCGGAAGTCTGGTGGCCGGTATTGCGTCCTACATTTCTGTCCGTTTTCTCACGAAATACTTCGAAACGCGCACCTTGACGCCGTTCGCCATCTACTGCGTCCTCGCCGGAATCGCCAGCCTGCTCGTCTTCAGTTTCTGAGGGCGGTGTCCCGGCCCGATTTCCGGAAGGGGACACTGGCGCTATCGAAACCCCGCTGACCGGCACCACGCTCTTCACGGCCTGGACTCCCGACGTCCCGGCCCTCGTCGTCGTGCTCGCTCTCGGCGCGGCCTACGTCGTCGCCGCGCGGAAGCAGGAGACCTGGGCGCCGGGCCGGACGACGGCGTTCCTCGCCGGGCTCGCCACGATCGTGCTCGTCACGTGCTCGTTCCTCGGCGTCTACGACACCACGCTGTTCTGGATCCGCGCCACGCAGAACACCGTGCTGCTCATGGTCACGCCGCTGCTGCTCGCCCTCGGCGCGCCGATCACGCTGCTGATGCGCACCGCGCCGCCCGGGCTCGCCTCGTGGCTGCGCCACCACGGTCGCAGCCCGTTCGCGAGGTTCCTCACGTTCCCGCTCACCGTCACGGTCGTGCTGATCGCGCCGTTCCTGATCATCTACCTGACCCCGCTCTACGCGTTGGCACTGGACCACGCGGTGGTCGCCGGCGTCGTGCGTGTGTTGGTCGTGGTGGCGGGATTCCTCTACTTCTACAGCCGCGTCGGGCTCGACCCGACCCCGCGCGGCGGCTCACACCTGGTGTCGATGTGGATCTCGTTCACCGAGGTCGTGTTCGACGGCGCGCTCGGCCTCGTGCTGTGGCTCGGTCCGCTGCTCGCGCCCGCGCACTATGCCACCGCGCACCCCGGCTGGGGCCCGGACCCGCGCACCGACCAAGTCATCGGCGCCGGCGTGCTGTGGATCGGCGGCGACGTGGCGGGCCTGCCGTTCGTCGGCGCGCTGTTCGTGCGCTGGGTCCGCGACGACGAGAAGCGCGCGAAGCAGGTCGACGAGCGGCTCGACGAGGAAGCCGATTCCGGCGAGGCCCCTACGGGTGGTCTCTGGTGGCAGAACGACCCGGAGCTCGCCGAGCGGTTGCGCCGCCGGTGAGCCCCGGGCCCGGGAAATCTCAGTGGAACGCGTGCTCCGGAGCGGGGAACTCCCCGCGCCGCACGTCCTCGGCGAACGCCGAGGCCGCACCCTGCAGCACGTCGGCGAGCTCGGCGTAGCGCTTCACGAACCGCGGTGCCTTGCCCCGGCGCAGGCCGGCCATGTCCTGCCACACCAGCACCTGCGCGTCGCAGTCGGGCCCGGCGCCGATGCCGACCGTCGGGATCTTCAGCTCGTGGGTGACGCGCTTCGCGGCTTCGGCGGGCACCATCTCCATCACCACGGCGAACGCGCCGGCCTCCTGCAGCGCCAGCGCGTCGGCGAGCAGCACGTCCGCCGCTTCACCGCGCCCCTGCACCCGGTAGCCGCCGAGGTTGTGTTCACTCTGCGGGGTGAATCCGATGTGCCCCATCACGGGGATGCCGGCCGATGTCAGCGCCTCGACGTGCGCGGCGAACCGGCGCCCGCCTTCGAGCTTCACCGCGTGCGCGCGGCCTTCCTTCATGAACCGCACCGAAGTGGCCAGCGCCTGCTCGGGCGAGAGCTGGTAGGAGCCGAACGGCAGGTCGGCCACCACGAGTGCCCGCTTCACCGACCGCGTCACGGCGCGGACCAGGGGCAGCAGTTCGTCGACCGTCACCGGCAGCGAGGTGTCGTAGCCGAACACGTTGTTGGCCGCGGAGTCGCCCACGAGCAGCACGGGGATGCCGGCCTCGTCGAAGATCTGCGCCGTGTACATGTCGTAGGCGGTGAGCATGGGCCACGGCTCGCCGCGTTCCTTCAGCTCACGCAGGTGGTGCACGCGAACCTTGCGCCCGGTCGCCGCGGGTTGCGCGGGCGTGGCGCCTGTTCCGTACGGGGCGGCTACCTCGTCGGATCCGTTCGGGTTGGCAGACATCGTCGTCGACCGTCCTTCCCTCGAGGCCTCGGTGAGGTCCCCGGGTCGTGGAGTCAGAACACGTCAAAGCCTGACATGCCCGCCGGGCGGCCCCAAGGTCGTGCGATGAGCTTCACACGCGCGTGGTGTGCTCCGTCAGCAGGATCACTCTCAGCCTCTCGGGTGCTGCCTGTGTTTGTCCTCAGACAACCATTCGCTGTTCACTGACGTCTTTGCACCAGTCGTGATGATCATGTGAGAAGGGCACCGATGGGAACCCCAGCGAGCGCGCGCAGGCGCATCCCCGCCTGGAAGGCCAGGGCGGGCGGCATCGTCGCGACTGTTGTGCAGCTCGCCGCCGTCTTCTCGGTGGTGTTGCTCATCGCCGGCGGTACCCACGGGCACCTGCTCAACGGCATCGACATGGCGTTTTCCGCCCTGAGCGTGCCGACCAGCGCGAGCCTGGTGATCGTGCTGCTGCTCGTCGTCCTCGGCGCCGCCCTGCGCCGGCGGAAGAAAGCCGCGCTCTACACGCTGCTGCTCTTCCAGCTCGCCGGCCTGGCCATCACGCTGGCGCTGCAGGCGGTGCTGCTGTGGGCACCCGACCTGCTCACCCTCGGCCCGCGCCAGATCCGGCACATCCCGATGCAGGTCGGCGTGCTGACGATCGCCGACGTCCTGTCGGTGCTGCTGATCTGGCTGCTGCTGGCCCTGCGCCCGGCGTTCCCCGCGCGGCTCGCGCCCGGTGCCTGGCGCGACGGGCTGGCGGTGCTCTTCGGCGGCCTGCTCGTGGTGGTCGCGCTCGGCTGGGCGCTCACCGAGGCGTTCCCCGGCACGCTCGGCGACTCGTGGGAGCGCCTGGTCTGGGTGGTCAACCACGCCACCGGTGAGAACCTGCAGCTGCGCAAGATCGGCGTCGGCGAGGGTCCGGCGTGGATCGACGTGGTGCTCGACTTCGGCGCGACCTTCGTGGCCACCGGTGCGCTGTACACGCTCTTCCGCGGCGTCCGGCACCGCCGCCGGCGCACCGACGACGAGGAGCTGGAGCTGCGGCGCCTGCTCGCCGAGTTCGGCGACGACGACTCCCTCGGCTACTTCGCCACGCGCCGGGACAAGAGCGTGGTGTTCTCGCCCAACGGCCGTGCGGCCGTGACCTACCGCGTGCTCGGCGGCACCAGCGTGGCCAGCGCCGACCCGATCGGCGACCCGGACGCGTGGCCCGACGCGGTGCGTGCCTGGCTCGACGAAACCCGTTCGTACGGCTGGATTCCCGGCGTCCTCGGCGCGAGCGAGCGCGGCGCGAAGGCGTACGCGGCCGCGGGCCTGCGCGCGCTGGAGATCGGCGACGAAGCCGTGCTCGACGTCCGCGAGTTCTCGCTGACCGGGCCCGAGCGCAAGTCCGTGCGCCAGGCCGTGAAGCGGATCGAACGCGCGGGCTACACCGCACGCGTGCGCCGCCACGGCGAGATCCCCGACGACGAGATGCGGGGCCTGCTCGCGCGGGCGCAGCAGTGGCGCGGCGCGGAGTCCGAGCGCGGCTTCTCGATGGCGCTGGGCCGCCTCGGCGACGCCAGCGACGCCCGCAGCGTGATGGTTGAGGCCTACGACGGCGAAGGTGAGCTGCGCGGCCTGCTGTCCTTCGTGCCGTGGGGCCGGCGGGGCCTCTCACTCGACCTCATGCGCCGCGACCGTGCCGCGGAAAACGGCCTCAACGAGTTCATGGTCGCCGAGGTCGTCGCGGCCGCGCAGCACCTCGGCGCGCAGCGGATCTCCCTCAACTTCGCCATGTTCCGCGCGGTCTTCGCCGAGGGCGAGCGCATCGGCGCCGGTCCAGTGCTGCGCCTGTGGCGGTCGGTGCTGGGCCTGGCGTCGCGGTTCTTCCAGCTGGAGTCGCTGTACCGGTCCAATGCGAAGTACGGCCCGGACTGGGAGCCGCGTTTCCTCTGCTACTCCTCGGCCCGCCGCCTGCCGCGCGTCAGCATCGTCGCCGGCGCGCTCGAGGGGTTCGTGCCCACGGGCCGCTCGCGCGTGCTGCGGCTCGAGACGGTGAGCGACGAGTTCGTGGCCCAGGTCCGGCGCATCGAGGAGGGCGCCGCGCGCGTCGTCCCGAAGGCCGCCCGACGTCCGGAGCAGGTGCGCGTGCGCGTCGCGAAGCTGGACAAGCTGCGCGATCTCGGCGTGGACCCGTACCCCGTCGGCTTCAGCCGCGAAGACCTGCTAGGCGACGTCGTGAGCAAGTTCGCCGAGCTGCCTGCGGATTCGCGGACGGGACACCGCGTGCGCGTGGCCGGCCGGGTGCTCGCGCTGCGGACGCTCGGCGGGCTGTGTTTCGCGCGCATCAAGGACTTTTCGGGCGAAGTGCAGCTGATGCTCGACGCGGGCGTGCTCGACCTCTCGGGCTGGCGCACCGGGGTGGACCTCGGTGACCACGTGGGCGTGAGCGGCGAGGTGATCACCTCGCGCCGCGGCGAGCTGTCCGTGCTCGTCGACGAGTGGACGGTCACCGCGAAGTGCCTGCACCCGTTGCCGGACAAGCGAAAGGGCCTCACCGACCCCGAGACGCGCGTGCGCCAGCGCTACCTCGACCTCGCCGTGAACCCGGAGTCGGCGCAGATGCTAAGGCTGCGGTCCACGGTGGTCCGCGCGGTGCGCGAGCGACTGCACCAGGGCGACTACCTCGAGGTCGAGACGCCGATGCTGCAGACCGTCCACGGTGGAGCCAACGCGCGGCCGTTCGTCACGCACATCAACGCCTACGACATGCGGATGTACCTGCGCATCGCGCCGGAGCTCTACCTCAAGCGCCTCTGCGTCGCCGGCGTCGAGCGCGTCTTCGAGCTCACCCGCAACTTCCGCAACGAGGGCGTGGACGCCACGCACAACCCCGAGTTCACGATGCTCGAGGCGTACCAGGCCTACGCCGACTACAACTCGATGCGCAACCTCACCCGCGAGCTGGTGCAGCACGCGGCCGAAGCGGCCTTCGGCGCCCAGATCGTTCGCCGTCACGACGCCGACGGCCAGGTGACCGAGTACGACATCTCCGGCGACTGGCCGGTGATCCCGGTACACGAGGCCGTGTCGGCGGCGCTGGGGGAGGCGATCGACTCGGGTACGTCCGTGGCCACCCTGCGGCGGCTCTGCGTCGCGGCCGGCGTGCCGGTGGGGGAGGACGCCGGCCACGGTGACCTGGTGCTCAAGGCCCACGAGCACCTCGTCGAAGGCTCGACGGTGCTGCCGACCTTCTACACCGACTACCCCACGGACGTCTCGCCTCTCACTCGCCAGCATCGGCGAGACCCGCTGCTGGCCGAGCGCTGGGACCTCATCGCGTTCGGCTCGGAGGTCGGCACCGCGTACACCGAGCTCACGGACCCGATCGAACAGCGCCGACGCCTCGAAGCCCAGTCGCTGCGCGCCGCGAGCGGGGACGTCGAGGCGATGGAGCTCGACGAAGACTTCCTGCTCGCGCTCGAACACGGCATGCCGCCGACGGGCGGGCTGGGTCTCGGCGTCGACCGCCTGCTGATGATGCTCAGCGGTGCGTCGATCCGGCAGACGGTGCTGTTCCCGTTCGTCCGCTCGCACGTCTGAGTAACACTCCGGTCGCAGACCGTTATTTCTTTGGGGCGCGGGGGAAGTCACAGCTGTGACACCACCGCGCGCAACGTCGCACACTTTCGCTTAGGGTGTGCGAGTGCGTACTGCACGACTCGTTGCGGTCGTCCTCGTCGGGCTCGGTGTGGTGGTGTATTCCGCCTGGTTACTCGAGTTCTTGCTGCCCACGGGGGTCTCGCCGAGCCAGCAGCCGGCCGGGGACCTGCTGCTGGCCGTGCCGCTGTTCCGCGTCACAGTCGGGATCGCGGGACTTGCCTTCGTGCTCGCCGGGCCGCCGTTGATGCGGCTCGCGCCGGTGCACTGGACGGGCCGGCTCACCGCGAGCTCGGTGGCGTTCCTCGGGCTCGTGCTGATCGCCGACTCGCTGGTGCCCGGCGCCTCGGTGGTGGAGCTGCTGACGAACCTCGCGTTCGTGTCCGGTTCGGTCAGCCTCGCGTTGTGGTGGCCGCCGGGCTGGCGCGAGTGGGCCGTGGCCGGGTGCGCGCTGGTGCTGATCACATGGGCGCTGGCGTTCATCGCGTCGCAGCTCGGGCCGGGGCACTACGCCGGCGTGTTCAGCCGGGTGCAGCTCGCGGTGCGCGCGGTGCTGCTGATCGTGGGCATCGCGTACGTGGTCGTGATGCCCGTGCCGCGCTTCGCGCCCCGCGGTAACCACTGATTTTGTCGGGGCTGATTTTTGTCGGTGCCCGCTCGTACGCTGACGAGATGTCCGTTGAGTTCGCTGTCTTCGACACCCCGATCGGCCCGTGCGGCCTGGCCTGGCGCGATGGCACGGTCATCGGCACCGCCCTGCCCGAAAGCACTGCCGCGCGTACCCGGGCCTGGTTCCTGAAGCGCTTCCCGGACGCGGTGGAAGCGCTGCCGCCGCCCGAGCTGGAAGGCGCGGTGGAGAAGATCACCGCGCTGCTCTCGGGAGCGCACCACGACCTTCGCGACGTCCCGCTCGACCTGGACTCCGTGCCGGAGTTCAACCGCCGCGCTTACGAGATCGCGCGCGCCATCCCGCCGGGCAAGACCAAGACCTACGGCGACATCGCCCACGAGCTGGGCATGCCCGGCGCCGCGCAGGCCGTGGGCCAGGCGATGGGCAACAACCCGTTCCCGATCGTCGTGCCGTGCCACCGCGTCCTCGCGGCCGGCGGCAAACACGGTGGCTTCTCGGCGCCGGGCGGTGTCGAGACGAAGCGCCGCATGCTCGTCATCGAGGGCGCGCTGCCCGACGAGCCGACGTTGTTCTGAAGGGCGGGCTGGTCTGAGGGGCTCAAGCTTTCCGCTCGCGCCACGCGTTCGTGATCGGCAGCCGCCGGTCGCGGCCGAACGCCTTGAACGTGATCTTCGTGCCCGGCGGGTACTGCCGGCGCTTGTACTCCGCGCGGTCGACCATCCGCACGACCCGGTCGATGGTCTCCGGCTCGAACCCGGCGGCCACGAGGTCGGCGTAGCCGCGGTCGCCCTCCACGTAGTCGTCGAGGATGTCGTCGAGCAGCGCGTAGTCCGGCAGCGAGTCGGCGTCCACCTGGCCGGGCGCGAGCTCGGCCGAGGGCGGTTTGGTGATCGAGTTCTCGGGGATCGGCGGGGTTTCGCCGCGCTTGGCCGCCTCGTCGTTGCGCCAGCGCGCGAGCTGCCAGACGTGTGTTTTGAACACGTCCTTGATCGGCGCGAACCCGCCCACCGCGTCGCCGTAGATCGTGGAGTAGCCCACGGCCAGCTCGGTCTTGTTGCCGGTGGCGAGCACGAGGTGACCGTCCAGGTTGGACAGTGCCATGAGGAGCATGCCGCGGGTGCGGGCCTGGATGTTCTCCTCGGCCAGCCCGGTCAACGCCAACTGCTCGACGTAGACCTTCACCATGTCCTCCACCGGCTCCTCGCGGTAGTGCGCGCCGATGCGCCGCGCGAGGTCGGCGGCGTCGTCCTTCGAGTGCGAAGACGAGTACCTCGACGGCATCGAGACGCCGTACACGTTGTCGCCACCGAGGGCGTCGGCCGCCAAAGCCGCGCAGACCGCGGAGTCGATGCCGCCGGAGAAGCCGAAGATCACCGACGAGAAGCCGTTCTTGTGCACGTAGTCGCGCAGCCCCACCACGAGCGCCGACCACACCTCGGCCTCGTCGGACAGCGGCTCGCTGATCACCGGGTCCGTCAACGGCGGGTACGCGGGCAGCAGCTCGGCGCTCAGCACCCGCCGGTGGACGTGCAGGCCCGCCAGTGCGCCGTCGCCGGCGTGGCCGCCCGAGGTGAGGTCCATGTCCACCACCAGCAGGTGCTCCACGAACTGCGGCGCCCGCGCGAGCAACTTGCCGTCGGCGCCCACCACGAGCGAGTCGCCGTCGAACACGAGGTCGTCCTGGCCGCCGACCTGGTTCGTGTAGACCAGCGGCGCGCCCGCCTCGGCCGCGCGCCGGACCACGAGCGGCAGGCGCTGCTCGTCCTTCGACCGCTCGTAGGGCGACGCGTTGGGCGCCACGACCAGATCGACGCCGGCCTTGCCGAGCGCGGAGATCGGGCCGCCGTCCTGCCAGATGTCCTCGCAGATCACCATGCCGATGTCGATGCCGTGCAGCCGCACGACCTGCAGCTCCGTGCCCGGCTTGAAGTAGCGGTGCTCGTCGAACACGCCGTAGTTGGGCAGGTGGTGCTTGTACTGCTTCGCCACGACCTCGCCGCGGAACAACGCGGCGGCCGCGTCGCGCGGGCCGGCCTCGTCGTGGTCGAGGTAGCCGACGTAGGTGAGCACCTCGCCGCAGCCCGCGTCGGCCAGCCGGCGGGCCAGCTCGTCGAGCGAATTGCGCGACGCCTGCGCGAAAGTGGCCCGGAATGCCAGGTCCTCCACGGGATAACCCGTCTGGGACATCTCCGGGAACACGACCACGTGGGCGCCGGCCTCGGCGGCCCGACGGGTCCACTCGACCGTGCGCGCGGTGTTGCCGTCGATGTCGCCGACGGTGGGGTTGACCTGGGCCAAGGCGATGCGCAGCTGCGGCATGCGGTCATTCTGACCCGCCGCCGCAGCCGTGCCGAGCGAATGTGGGCAAAAAAGAAGCCCGGCCCCCGACGTGGGTGACCGGGCTCCTCACGACGACAAGATCAGGACTTCTTCATCCGCATCATGCTGCGCACCTTCTTCACCGTCTGCTCGAAGTCCGAGTCGAACGGGTTGTCGTGCACCAGGTAGGTCCACGTCGTGTTCGCCCGCCGCACGCCGGCGTCGGCGAGATCGATGCCGTCGTCGGTGATCTCGGCTTCCTCGAGCGTCTTCGACGCGCGCGCCGCCGACTCCGGGATGATCTTGTGGAACTCCGGGATCGCCGCGCGGTGGAACTCGTCGAGCGGCGTCTCGCGGGCCAGCGCCCGCAGGTGGATGCTCTCGCGCACGTCGGTCAGGTACGCGAGGTGGTCGGACCAGAGCTGGTCGAGGTGGAACAGCACGACCTCGCGGGAGAGCTGCTCGAGCCGCTCGGTGTCGTCGAGCTTCTCCTTCACCTCGGCGAACTTCTCCGGCTGCGCCTTCTCCAGCTCCTCGGCCGCGAACGCCGTGTGCAGCACCTTGTCGCGGTGCTCCAGCAGCTCCGTGCGCTGCCGCTCGATCAGCCGCGTGTAGCGCCAGGTGTTGCGGTGGATCTCCAGGTCGACGCCTTCGGCCACGCGCTGGGCGTGGTTGATCTGCCGCAGCGCCGCCGGGTCGGTGATCTCCCCGGTCTCGGTGTCGGCGTCGATGCCCTCGGGGATGTCGGGGGCGTTGGAGAGCACCAAGTCGTCGTTGAGGCTGGCGAAGAAGATCGCGCTGCCCGGGTCGCCTTGGCGGCCGGACCGGCCGCGCAGCTGGCCGTCGAGCCGGCTCGACGGGTACCGCGCGGTGCCGATCACGTGCAGGCCGCCCAGCTCGGCGACCTCTTCGCGGCTCGCGCCTTCGGTGCCGCCGAGGCGGATGTCGGTACCGCGCCCGGCCATCTGCGTGGACACGGTGACCGCGCCCTTCTTGCCGGCCTCGGCGATGATCGCGGCCTCTTCGGCGTCGTTGCGCGCGTTGAGCACCACGCACGGCAGGTCGACCTTCGCGAGCTTGTCGGCCAGCTCCTCGGACTCGGCCACGTCCTGGGTGCCGACGAGGATGGGCCGACCGGTCTCGTGCACCTTCCGGATCTCCTCCTCGATCGCACGCAGCTTCTGCGACGGCGACCCGAAGATCCGGTCCGGCTGGTCCTCGCGGACGTTGGGGGTGTTCGGCGGGATCACCGCGACCTCGAGCTGGTAGAACTCGCGCAGCTGCTCGGCCACGGCCACGGCCGTACCGGTCATGCCCGCCACCGACGGGTAACGCGCGAGCAGCGCCTGCACCGTGATCGAGTCGAGGATCTCGCCGCGGTCGGTCGCCGCCACCTGCTCCTTCGCTTCGACGGCGGCCTGCAGGCCGTCCGGCCAGCGCTGCAGCTCGGCGACGCGGCCGCGGGCGGCGTTGATGAGCTGCACCTTGCCGTCGCGCACGAGGTAGTCGACGTCGCGGGTGAGCAGCGCGTGGGCGTGCAGGGCGACGTTCACGGCGGCCAGGCGGTCGGAGCCCGTGTCGCCGTAGAGGTCGATGCCGCCGAGCGACTTCTCGACCACGGACGCGCCGGCGGTGGTGAGCCACGCGTTGCGGCCGTCGGTGTCGGTCTCGTAGTGCAAGCCGAGCCGCAGCCGGCGCACGACCGTGGCGACCTCTTCGTCGGCGTCGTTGTGGTCGATCGAGCCGGCCATCACGAGCGGCACGCGGGCCTCGTCGACCAGCACGGAGTCGGCCTCGTCGACGATCGCCACCTCGGGCGCGGGCTGCACCAGGTCGTCGACGTTCGTCACGAGCCGGTCGCGCAGCACGTCGAAGCCGATCTCGGCGACGGCGCCGTAGGTGACCTGCTTGCCGTAGGCGTCCTTGCGCTCGTCGCGCGAGTGTGCGGGCTCGACCCAGCCGACGGTGACCGCGAGCAGGTCGTAGACGGGTTTCATCCATTCGGCGTCGCGTCGGGCGAGGTAGTCGTTGACGGTGACGACGTGCGCGCGGTTGCCGCGCAGGGCGTATCCGGCGGCCGCCAGCGCTCCGGCGAGCGTCTTGCCCTCACCGGTCTCCATCTGCACCACGTGCCCGGTGAGCAGACCCATCGTGCCGAGGATCTGCACGTCGAACGCGCGCTCGCCGAGCGCGCGCCGGGCGGCCTCCCGGCCCAGCGCACAGGTCTCCACCAGCTGGTCGTCGTTGAACACCTTCGCGCCGCCGAGGTCTTCACGCAGCTTTTCGGCGCGTTCGGTGAGCTCGGCGTCCGAGAGCTTCTCGAGCTCGGGTTCGAGCTTCGCGACTGCGGGCAGCAGCGCTTCGTAGCGGGTCAGCTCGACGCTGCCCGGCCGCTGGATGATCCGGCGGAGCCGCTTGCCCACCCGGCTGATCAGTGCCACCCCTGGTCTCCCGTCCTGTCTTGCGCGTGTGTCTCCGACCGCCACCTGCTGAACTGCCCAACGCGCCGGTGGTGCGTCGGAGTTCCGCCGCCGGATGGCACGATCAAACCGTGCCTCCACATGCCAGCGCCAGCTCTCGCGCCCACCGGATCGCCGCTCTCGCGGTGGCCGGCCTGCTCGGCGGCACGCTCGCCGCGTGCTCGTCGAACACCGGCCAGACCGTGCCCTCGCCGACGACCGAATCGCACCCGCCCGTCGGGCCGGTGCCCACGGGGCTCGCGCGCTTCTACGGCCAGAGCATGACCTGGGCCGAATGCGCACCCTACGCGACCTCGGACGACGCGCAGTCCGCCTTTCGTCGGTCCGACATCCAGTGCGCTCGGCTGACCGTCCCGCTGGACTATGACAAACCGGGCGGACAGACCATCACGCTCGGCGTCCTGCGGCACAAGGCGAGCGAACCGGACGACCGCGTCGGCTCCCTGGTGGTCAACCCGGGCGGTCCCGGCGCGTCCGGCATGGTCGCCGCGGCGGGCTTGATCGACCAGGTCAAGAACAACGATCTCGGCAAACGCTTCGACCTCGTCGGCTTCGACCCGCGCGGCATCGGGGCGAGCGAACCGCAGATCCGCTGCCTCACCGACAGCGAGCGCGACGCGGACCGCGCCGACGACAGCGAAACCGACGGCACGCCCGCCGGCATCGCGAAGCAGGAGACGCAGGAAAAGGACTTCGCCGCGAAGTGCGCCCAGCGCACGAAACTCGGCGACGACATGCTCGAACACGTCGGCACGCGCGACGCGGCGAAGGACCTGGACGTGCTGCGGTCCGTGCTCGGCGACGAAAAACTGACCTACCTCGGCTACTCCTACGGCACCCTCCTCGGCTCGACCTACGCCGAGGACTTCCCGCGCAACGTCCGCGCGCTCGTCCTCGACGGCGCCGTCGACCCGACGCAGGACCCGGAAGACTCACTCGTCGCGCAGGGCCAGGGCTTCGGCGTCGCGTTCGGTGAGTTCGCGAAGTGGTGCGCCGCTCAGCAGGACTGCGCGCTGGGCACCAACCCGGCCGCGGCGACGAAAGCGTTCCAGGACCTCACCCGGCCGCTGATCGACTTCCCGGTGCCGGTGGGCGACGGGCGCAAGCTGTCGTACGAGGACGCCACCACCGGCGCCATCCAGGCGCTCTACCAGCAGAACCTCTGGGAGTACCTCAACACGGGCCTCAACGAGCTGCGCAACCAGCGCGGCGCAACGCTCGAGAAGCTGGCCGACATCTACAACGAGCGCGGCCCCGACGGGCGTTACGACACCACGCAGGACGCCTTCACCGCGATCCGCTGCGTCGACGACCCACGCGTCACCGACCCGAAGGCGATCCTCGACGCGCAGCAGAAGTACGAGCAGGTGGCGCCGTTCCTCGACGACGGCCGCCCGGCCAGCTCCGCACGCGACGCGTGCGCCTTCTGGCCCGTGCCGAACACCATGACGCCGCACGAACCGCAGGTCGAAGGGCTGCCGAAGACGCTCACCATCTCCACGACCAACGACCCGGCCACGCCGTACCAGGCGGGCGTGAACCTCGCGAAGGCGTTGAAGGGCGCGTTGCTCACCTTCGAGGGAACGCAGCACACGGCGTTCCTGCAAGGCAACGCGTGCGTCGACAAGGCCGGTATCGCGTACCTCGTGGACGGCACGGCGCCGGCCGACGGGACGCGCTGCGCGGGGTCGTGATCAGCCGAGCGGCGTCGGGACGGGCTGGTTCTCGTTCGAGAGCTCGACCTCGAACATCACCGGGCTGTCCCGCTCCGTCGGGGGCGGGACCTGCAGCCAGAACCGGGTGAACCGCCGCGGCTCGGCGGCCGTGACCCACACCTTCACGTTCACGTCCGAGTGAATCTGAGGGAGTAGCCGCGTGGCCACCTTCGCGGGCAGGACCCCGCCGACGCGGTACGTGTCGAGGCCGTGCACGGGCTCGCGCGTCTCGGTCCGCGGGTTGCCGAGTGAGCTCAGCAGGTGCGCCAGCCCGCTGTCGGGGCCGAGGAAGTCTCCGACGGTGAACGTCGCCGGGCCCGACCAGGTCGCGCCGGTGCTGTCGTGGGTGGTGGCGTGGGTGCCGTCGAGGACGAAGGAGAGCTTCCGGTCGCTCGTGGCGTTCTCCAGCTCGGCGGTGCCGGCCGCGTGGCCGCCCTCGTCGAGTGTCGCGTCGCCGTCGACGGTGCTCAGCGGCAGGCCGGGCAGCACGCCGTTGACGACCACGGAGAAGTGCAGGCTGCGCACACCGGCGAAGTTCGCTCCGGTCGCACCGAGCAGGTCACCGGCCGGGGGCAGCGAGGGCGCTGTGCACCCGCCGACGAGTCCGAGGAGCAGCAGCGCCGGCAGGAAGCGTCGGCAGCGCATGGCGATGAGACTACCCGTGGCCCGATCCTTTCGGACGGTGTCCTTCAAGCCACTGTCCAGGACGCCGAAGACGAATCAGACTCATCACCCGTGACCGTCGAGACTCGTCCCGCGCCCCGCGTCCACCGAGCCTGGTTCGTGGCCGCGGCCGCGTTCATCGCTCTGCTGGCCGCGGCCGGGTTCCGCGCCGCGCCGAGCGTGCTGATCGATCCGCTGCACGAGGAGTTCGGCTGGTCACGCGCGACCATCGGCCTCGCCGTCTCCGTCAACCTCGTGCTCTACGGCCTCTTCGCCCCCTTCGCCGCGGCGCTCATGGAACGTTTCGGTATCCGGCGCGTTGCCGCGACCGCCTTGTTCGTCGTGGCGCTCGGCGCGGGCGGCACGGTGTTCATGAGCACGAGCTGGGAGCTCATCCTGTGCTGGGGCGTGCTCGTCGGCGCCGGCACCGGCTCGATGGCCATGAGCTTCGCCGCCACCGTCACCACGCGCTGGTTCGTGCGCCACCGCGGCGCCGTGACCGGCATCCTCACCGCGGCCGGCTCGACGGGTCAGCTCGTGTTCCTGCCCGTAGTCGCCACGCTGGCCGTGAACGACGGCTGGCGCACGGCGTCGCTGGTCATCGCCATCGCGGCGCTCGCCGTGGTCCCCGTCGTGCTGCTCGTGGTGCGCGACCATCCGGCCGACCACGGGGTGGTCGCGTTCGGCGCGCCGGCGGGCACGGAGGTGGCCCGCCCGGAGGTCAAACGCGGTTCGGCGGGCCGGGCGATCAGCGTGCTGTTCCAGGCCATGCGCTCACGCTCGTTCTGGCTGCTGGCCATCGGCTTCGCGATCTGTGGGGCGACCACCAATGGCCTGGTCGGCACCCACTTCGTGCCCGCCGCGCACGACCACGGCATGCCGCAGTCCACCGCGGCGAGCCTGCTCGCGCTCGTCGGGGTGTTCGACGTGGTGGGGACCGTCCTGTCGGGGTGGCTCACCGACCGCG